>JBAQFA010000031.1:0-4133 GCA_049287025.1 Candidatus Magasanikiibacteriota bacterium | reverse complement strand
CAGATAATGCCCTGGTAATTGTGTCTACAGATTTTTCGCACTACCTAGACAAGTCCACAGCCGAGAAGAATGATTTGCAAACTAGACAGTGGATTGTGACGCGTGATACTGGCTCTATTTCTCGTTTGAATAATGATTATGTAGATTCACCAATCAGTTTAGCTACAATTTTGCTTTTGGCCGAGAAAAGAGGGTGGAGTACAGAGGAAATTTATCATGGTAATTCATTTGATTTTAGTTTACAAAAGCCAGTGGAGACCACGAGTTATTTTGGTTTGGGGTTTACTAGATAGTATAATCAAATATAATAAAAACAATCCCAATAAATTGGGATTGTTTTTATTTGCTCTGGAAACAGACTGTGATCATTTTACGTAGCCAAAAATTTGATGATAATGTTTAGTAAAAAATGAGATAACCAAACTAAAATAAAATTAGGCTTTTTGAGATAAACATATGACCAAAGTATACCTATGATAGATGTAAGTATTACAATAAATAATGCATCTGGAAGTATAAAATGAACCAAGCCAAAAGATAGACCGCTTATAATAGAAATAATTAATCTATTATTTAAGATTGATTTCAATCGGTTAAGCAAATATAATCTAAAAATTATTTCTTGAGCTCCTGTGTGAAATAAAGTAAACCAAACAGATTCCGCATCTACAAGCCACGGTGGCAAATTTTTTATTTCATTTTTAAATAAAAATAGTACTATTACACTCAAGATCAAAATAAAAATATATTCAAAAAATCCGATGTAAATTTTTTTATTTTTTAAGACATCGGCATTGACTGTGATTTTATTTTTTGAAAAGAGCCAAAAAATTCTGATCAGAACAAATACTAAAACTACAGGTATTAAATAATTACTTGTAGAAAAATTAAAAAATGAAAATATTAAAATTAAAGAAAAAAATATAAATACTTCTATAAAATTTTTCATATTGCATAATATGAGTGTTTAAGTCTGCTTTAACAGCCAGTCTATAAATAAAATAATTTGTTCTTGTTTTTTAATATAAAATGTGGCACTACTTTTTTTATTTATTCCTACTCTTATAGTCAATCCTGATTGGAGTGCAGTAAAAACATCCTCATCAGTTTTATCATCTCCCACATACACGGGCAATAACTTAAGTTTTAATTTATTTTGAAAATATTCATGAATAAATAAAGCAAACTTTCCTTTGTCCCAATCAATGTTTGGTTTTAACTCAATAACTTTTTTTTCTTTTAAAACTTCTAAAACATTATTGTTATTCAAGGGTTTAATAATATTATTAATGTCCTTTTTAAAACAAGTAATAAGTTTGGGATTCAACTGACGATAGTGAATGGCACATGAAAGAGACTTGTGTTCTATTAAAATACCAGGATATTTTTGTTTTATTTTTTGTAATTTTTGTTTTATATTTGACAATAATTTTGTTGTCGATTTTGGTACGGGTATACTGTTAATTTTTTTACCTATTTGCCATTCCAAACCATGATTACCGGCATAAACCAAATCTTTTATATCTACTTTATTTTTGATATCTTTTAAAGATCTTCCACTAATAACAACCAGTGGGAATTTTTTTGAACATTTTATAAGTCTATTTTTTATTTTTTTAGGTAAAATTGCTTTGTATGGAGTGCTTGCGATAGGAGATAGAGTACCATCAAAATCAAACATAACTAAAATACCTTCTGACAAATAAAGTTTTTTTTCAATTTCTAATAAATTATTAAATAAATATTTCATGTCTAGCCAAGATTATTAATAGATTTTAAAAATTCTGCCGCCCAACGATAGATATTATAATCCTTGACTGATTCACGCATCTTTTTCATACGCACTCGTTGTTCTACTGCCGGCATTGTTATGGCTTTGTGAATTGCTTCTGCGGTTTCTTCCGCGCTATAAGGATTTATTGTAATAGCACCTTTGAGATCACGCGCTGCACCAGTAAATTGGCTTAAAATTAAAACACCATTTTCGTGATCTTTGTTAGCGACAAATTCTTTGGCGACCAAATTCATGCCATCACTCAGTGATGTGACCAAACACATATCAGCCATACGATATAATGGATAAATTTCCTCATGAGTTAGTTGTTCTTTCAAAAGCACTATTGGTTTCCAGTCATTTATTTCTAATTTTTTATTTATTCTATCAGCTTCTTCCGTCACCTCGTCATTAAATTCTCGGTATTTTTCGACACTCTCACGGCTTGGTGGAGCAATTTGTAAAAAAGTTAGTTGTTCTTTGTAAGTAGGATAAGTATCAAAAAAGAATTCCAGACCCTTAAATCTTTCCAGAATTCCTTTGGTATAATCCAAACGATCAACCCCAATACCTAAAAATTTAGTTTTTATTTTAAACTTTTCGAGAATATCTGAATTAGAAGAATTGACCTCGTCATTTTCGTTAGCCATAAAGCCTACACTGATAGGGAATGGTTTGATAAATGAGGTATGACCATTGTGAGTAACGCCGAATTTTTCCAAATCTGCCAAAGATTCAATTTCTTTACTTACTGTTTCTAAAAAGTTATTACAAAATTGTTGAGTGTGAAAACCAATAATATCTGCACCAAGCATACCTTCTAAAATTTCTTTTCGCCAAGGACAAATACTAAACATTTCAGTGTTTGGCCAAGGAATATGCCAAAATATACCAATCTCGGCGTCAGGTCTGGCCTTTTTTATCATCTGTGGTAATAGTGCCAAGTGATAGTCTTGAATAAGTATCACTGGTCTCTCAACATCTTTGATTTCTTCCAAAAGTGATTGAGCAAATTTACCATTGATTTTGCGATAAGCAATCCAATCTTGCTTGCGAAATATTGGGCGAGTATGAGCCATGTGACACAGTGGCCATAAGGCTTCATTAGAAAAACCAACATAATAACCTTTTATTTCTTTTTCCGTGAGCCAAATTCTTTTTAAGGTATATTTTGGTTCATCGGGTGGAACTTCAATTTTGTCTTCGGCATTCACTGTTTCTTTGTCGGCATCACCACTACCGTGAGCTAGCCACATACCACCACAAGCTTCCATTATTGGCTCTAAAGCCGTCACCATACCACTGGGAGGTACTACCCAACCAATTTCATTTTTAATTTTTTTATGAATATATGGTTCACGGTTGGAAACTACAAAAATTTTACGATCTTTGAAATAAGCCTTAAAAAATTCTTTCAATCTTTCGGCTGTCCAAGGGGTATCAAGTTTTTCCAAACGCATTCTCGCTTCTTCGCTAGCCGAATTTCTGGCCAAAATTAAGCTTCTGGTCATTTTTGAAATTTCTGTTGCGATTGGTTTAAAAAATCCAGTATTTTTTTGTGTTTCAAAATCATTTTCAATGTTGCCACTACGCGCTTGCCTTACCGATTCGGCCATGCGGATAATTGGTTTATAAATAATCCAGTTTAAAATTAATACCACTGCCAGAGAAAACAAAAATGCTTGCAAAAATAAACGCAATAAATTAGTCTTCCAAATTTGGTTTATAGTAGTGTCAATATAATCAGCTCGTTGGAATACAGTTAATACCCCAATAACTTTTTCATCACTGTGTAGTGGTGTGGCAAGAGTGTATATTTTACTATTGTTAAGGGTAGTAAAACCATCTTCAACACTGTCCGAATCCATAGCTTTTTCAGGAATAATTATATTACTAATTAATTCTGTTTGTAACCCGTCTGATGTGGCAAATAATTCCGCTTTATTGTTATAAACTGCCAAACCAACCAAACGTTCCCGTCCGACAAATTTATCAAGTATGTTTTGCAGAGTGGAAGTAGTATTATTTAAGTATGATGGTCTAATAGATTCCTTAAGACTGTCGGCCAATAGAGTGGTACGACGTTGCAAATCGTCTGTCAGTGAATTTCGCTGTTGTTGTACTTGGCGAAGAGTAAAACCAAGCACTACCAAGCTAACAATCAAGATAACTACAGCAATAAGAGCTAAAAGTTTTTTCATACAATGTAATTTAATAACGGATTTAGTGTTTTTTATTTTTATTACCCCAGTGCCAAGAAGGCTTTTCACCAGTTTTGTAGCAAATTATAATCAAAATGATTGTCAGGATAAAAGTTTGTAAAAGATATTTATTTACAAAAGTAGTCTCAGTATTAGCG
>JBAQFA010000030.1:0-1503 GCA_049287025.1 Candidatus Magasanikiibacteriota bacterium | reverse complement strand
CATTAGAAATTAATAAAAATAAATGACACCTTCTGAAAAAGTTCTTAAGAACAAAAGAGGTTATATAAGTGAGTTCCCAAAAAATAAAAAAGTGGTCATGATCGTTTCTGGTGGACTTGATTCAATTGCCACCTCGGCGAGACTAATGGAAGAGTTTGGGCTAGAAATATTTCCTTTGCATATCCACAGAGGACAAACCAACTCGATTGCCGAGAATAATGCTGTCAAGTTTTTTACTGATTATTTTCAGAAACGATATGGAGAAAGCAAATTTCATACTCCACAAATGATCTCTGTTAACGTACCACCATCAGAATTTAAAAAAGATCTATTGCCATACACAAAAGTTAAGGGTCACCCAATGAGAGACCCTGTAATGCACTTATTGGGAGTTGAATATGCAGTAGCAGTTTCTCAATTATCGGATGAGCCAGTGAAAACAGTTTATTGCGCCATTGTCCCCGAAGATTACTTCCCTCACAGCTCACTTGATGGTTTAAGGGCAAATACTGTCAGTACATGCATCAATATGGGAGATTGGGATTGGCAAATCTCTTCTCCTAACACAGATCCTTTTCTGTCCACACCTTTCGGCAAGAAAGAAGAGATTGCCTGGTGTATGGAGAGAGAAATTCCAATCGGAAAAACAATTTCATGTAATGAGGCGAGTGAAAAAACCAATCACCTTGCGTGCGGTTCATGCAAATCTTGTTTTAGAAGACACACAGCATTTACAAACCTAGGATTTGAAGATCCTACCGAATATTATGAAAAACCTAACTTTGAACAATTTGTCTAAGAAATACTTAGAAGAAAAGAAAGGTTCTTCTAAAATTTCTCCTTCAAAAGAAGGAAAAATTAGGTTTGACTTAGCTGAAGGACTTTGGGAATCGTCTGAATTGGCTTCATTACCAGATAGGTCGTCTACAGCTTTAAAGAAGGAACTATCCGAATTCTTTAGTGTTAATACAACAAACATATCAATTCATTCCGGCGCTGATGAAATCATTGAAATGATTCCTAGGATATATCTAAATCCCGGAGAAAAAGCAATTGTATTAGTTCCAACTTTTGACAGACTAATATCAACAAATAAGAAGATGGGTGCAGAAATAATTCTATTTGAATTGGATGCAGAAAGAAATTTTCGGCTTGATGAGGATGGATATCATAAGCTTGCAGTCATGATTGAGGAAAATAATCCAAAGATTCTATGGATTTGTTCTCCTAATAATCCTACAGGGCAAGCAATCGAGACTAAATATATAGACCATATAGCAAGTAAATTTCCCGACACTTTAATTGCTGTCGATGAAGCATATCAGGAATATAACAGTTTGAATCCAAACGATTCGGCAGTCAGTTTGATAAATAAATATGACAATTTGCTTGTAATAAGATCTTTTTCCAAAGCATTCGCTCTTGCAGGTGTTAGGGTGGGTAGTGTTATCTCAAACTCCGAAATTATTTCAGAAATTGAAAATTTTAGAACCATGTACAACG
>JBAQFA010000029.1:0-6545 GCA_049287025.1 Candidatus Magasanikiibacteriota bacterium | reverse complement strand
CGTTAAGAGTTATCCACATTTTCTTAATTAAAAACATCCTAAAACAAAATAGCCCACGATTTTCTTCGAAAATCGTGGGCTATTTTGTTTTAGGTTTATGATATAATTTTTTCATGAAAAATTTTTTGGCTTGGTCTAATTTAAAACAAGAAATAAATAATAATAAATCAATAGATAATTTATATTTTAAAGAAAGGGAAGTATGGTGGTGTGCATGTGGATTAAACGTTGGCTTTGAACAAGATGGGAAAGGTGATGATTTTAGAAGACCTGTTTTGATAATTAAAAAATTTAATCAATATGTATCTCTTACTGTCCCTCTTACTTCAAAAGATAAAAAAGGAAAATATTATATTTTTTGTGATCTTGGAGATTCTTTGCCTAGAAAAGCAGTTATTTCTCAAATCAAGCTTGTTGATACAAGAAGATTGATTGATAAAATGGGAATTGCCACTGATATTTCATATCAGGGAATAAAAAGAGCGATTAAAGAATATCTTTAATCGCTCTTTTTCATAATCTGACTTGTTTTGTAACAAGCCGAGCCCGAAGGCCATTTACTTCTTAAGTGTATCAATTAAAGTATTATTGTCAAGGAATAGAGTTTCCCCTATCCCCGGGATAGGGGAAACTCTTTGAGACTTTACGGAGGACAGTCCTCCGTAAAGCTTAAATAATAAGGGTTTATATTTATTATAGGCAAAATACAGTTTCCGTGTTATAATTAGAGTATGATAACCAAGCACTTTATTAAAATCTTAGTAATCTTCATTGGATCCATAGTCCTAGGGCTTATAGGAGTCTTTCTAGTGAGTTATTTTAATAAAGATGTAGGACAAGCCGGTGTAATCAACAGCCTATCTTCTCCAGCCAATTCTAACTAAACTAAAATAACAAAAAAGTTCCCACATGTCGGACATGTGGGAACTTTTTTGTTATTTTTTATTGAATGTAGTTATTTATAATGATATTATTTATTTTGATTATTAATAAAGCTATTATTCCCACATGTCCGACATGTGGGAATTGATAAGATTTAATTGTATATTTTATGGCAAAACGAAAAGTTCCTTTTGTTTGTAATGAATATTATCACCTATATAACCGTGGAAATAGTAAACAACATATATTTTTAGATGAGGCTGATTATAGGCATTTTATTAAATGTTTGTTTATTTGTAACTCTATTAAAAATTTTAAATTTCGTGATGACATAATAGAGCAGCATATAGATGCTTTTGATTTTAATAGGGGAGAAACATTGGTTTCTATTGGGGCGTGGGTTTTGATGCCAAACCATTTTCATTTATATGTAACTTTTTCCCATATTTCCCACATGTCCGACATGTGGGAAAAAGACGGTAAGGAGTACAAAAATAATATTTCTGAATTTATGAGGAAATTATTAACTGCTTACGCTAAGTATTTTAATACTAAATACAAAAGAACTGGTAGTTTGTATGAAGGATCATTCAGATCTGTGCATGTTGAAAATGATAATCAGGCTAAATATCTTTTTTCGTATATACATTTAAACCCAATAAAGCTTATTGATTCTAAATGGAAAGAAAATGGTATTAATGACATAGAGAATGCCTTAAATTTTTTAGATACTTATAGGTGGGGTAGTTATCTCGATCATAGTGGAATTTCAAGAAAAGAAAATAAAATTTTACAGCTAGATAGCTTTCCTGATTATTTTTCGTGTATTAAAGAATTTGATTCAGAAATTTTTTCTTGGCTGCAATATAAATAAATTCCCACATGTCGGACATGTGGGAGAGTTTTCCACAGAAATTTTTGGAAAATTAATTTGTGTATTTTATAATCTTGAAATGGAAAAAATAAAAAAATTGTTTGCCCACAAAGTTTTCAAAATACTTAAGTGGGCTTTTTTAGTTTTGCTTGTTTTGTATATTATTTTAGTTGTTTTTCGAGTGTTCTATCTTTTTGATACAGACAAGACAAATGCTCAAGTAGAAAAAATTCATAATACTAAACTTTCTCTTGATGATGTGATGGGTGTAAATCTTCCTCCAGATCCTGGTGCGGATGCTGATAAGACCGTGCGGGGGATTGATGCCAATGATAACGGAATTCGTGATGATGTTGAGCTTGCTGTTTTTAAAGCGTACCCTGATTCAGCCAAGACCCGTGCGGTGCTTTTACAGTATGCTTTGGCTATACAAATGGAGATGATACAACCGATTGTTAATAAAGATATTGTAATTGCTGTTACTCAAGAAGGAGATAGAGCATATCAGTGTATAGGTGAAATTTTAGTTAGAGATGATAGTGATAAAAAGATTATGGACAAGTATTTTAAAGATGCTGATTTATTCACTAAATTTGTAGAAAATAAACAATTTAATACTGATATAAGAAAAAAATATGAAGAAAATTTTCTTAAAAAAATTGGTAGTTATAATTCGTTAGATCGTTTTTGTGATATAGATTATTCTAAATTACCAAATTAAAATTTAATTAACATATTTATATGAAGAATAAAGCATTATTTGTTTTTGTTCTATTATTATTGTTTTCTTTTTATTCGAAAGTTTTTGCGAGTGAATTGTGTTCTTCTGAAGGTTATACTGTGTTAACAGTTAACGGAATATTTACAAATGAGGTACAGGCTCGTGAAAATAAACGTGCATTAGAGCGTAATTTATTGCCAACTTATAATAACGAACCACTAAAAGTAGATTATCTTTACAATGCCACCCATTTAGCTGGAGTTGGGGATTTGGTTGATGCTATTGCACAGGGAGTTGCCGACAAAAAATCTGATTATGACCTGACTGAAATGTTGAACGATGCAAGTCAGAAAGTTTCAACTCAAAAGATTTTGCTCGTTGGTACTTCCCAGGGTAATTTTTATGCCAATAATTTTTATAATAAAGTAGCATCACAACCCGGTGGAGTTCCAAGTCAGTCTATTGGTGTGTATGGTGTGGGCAGCCCTGCGGATTATGTTGCAGGTGGAGGAAAATATGTAACTTCTGACACAGACGGAATAATCGCTGCGATTGTCGGACGTTTTATTAAAATTTTACCACCCAATATTCATATACCTTTACAAGCGAGCGATGGCAACGGTCATAGTTTTTCGGATGTTTATTTGAAATATAAAAGCGATAGAATTATTTCTGATATCAAAGATTCATTGAGTAAACTAGAAGTGAATGATGAACAAGATCCACAAGGGCCCTGTATTTCTCCACCAGAACTTTCTGTTATTCACAAAGTAGAAGGAGTTGTTTTGGCTGTGGCTGACCCGGCTGCGAGTGTGGTCAAAAGTGGAGTAGTCAGTACTTATGGTGTCAGTAGTTATATCTCCGATAGTGTACGAAATGTTGCTAGGTCAATCGGAAGTGGAATACGTAATGCCACCCTAGCAGTGGGAAGTATCCTTTCAGGATTATCTGCAAATGTTATTGATAGTTTACCTGATACAAATAGCCTCACGACAATATTGCCTAGTGTGTCAGATCCTGTACCTACGGAAGATGTTCCTGTATTGACTGACAATGTTCCTTTATCAAATGATTCTTTGAATGAAAACCAAACAACAGTAAACGATGTTCAACTCGCTGATGCTATTTCTTCAAACGAAAATCAAATATCAACTCAAGAAGAAACAATAGTTCCAGCTGAAATAATTACCACAAAAATAGAAGAGCCAATAGTGGAAGATTTAACAAATAAAAACTTAGAAATTGTTGCCACACCAGAAATTTTAACAAAAACAGAAGCACCTGTTGTTTATAGTGGTGGTGGAGGCGGAAGTCCAACTCCACGTGATACGACCGCACCTATAATTACCGTTGTTGGTGATAATCCAGTATCTGTAAATCTTGGTAGTGTTTATACAGATCTTGGGGCAACTGCGACGGATGATGTAGATACTCTAGTGAATGTCATCACAACTGGCACTGTTGATGTTACTATCGCAGGTACATATTCTATTACTTACACCGCGACTGATTTTGCGGGGAATATTGCTACTCTGGTTCGAGTTGTAAATGTTGTTGATCCTACAATTCCAGATACAACTGCTCCGGTTATTACAATGAACGGGAATGCGATTGAATCTGTAATTATAAATTCAAGTTATACTGATGCTGGCGCGACGGCTCTTGATGCTGTTGATGGTACGCGTACGATAGACGTATCTGGTATTGTCGATACTACACTACTCGGTAGTTATGTTATTACGTACACTGCATCTGATATTGCGGGAAATATTTCAACACTTACACGAACAGTAAATGTGGTTTCAGAACCATCTGGACCGTCGGGTGGTAATGAAAATAATCGTATTATTGATTCTGACACGACTTTTTCTCCTGGTGAATATAATTTCGACAATTTAACAATAACAAATAATGCAAAACTTACTCTTGATAGTAATAGTGATTCATCGGATTTATTTAAAGGAGTAAAAATAAATGCTGCGAATATCACTATCGACAGTGGTTCATCAATTTCGGCAGATGGAAAAGGATATCAAGATGGTCCTGGTATTCCTGCTCCGACAAATTATTATGCCGGTGCAAGTTATGGGGGAGCCGGTGTTATTAATGAATCAACATCAGTATATGGTTCAGCCAAGGAGCCGACAGATTTGGGAAGTGGAGGAACCAATGCCTATCGTGGCGGGGGTGCTATCAAGCTTGTAGTAACTGGTACTGTTACCAACAATGGTAGTGTTTCTGCAAATGGTGAAGCTACATCGAGTGGTGGTAGTATTTTTGTGACAACAAATGGTTTGACTGGTAATGGAACTTTTAGTACAAACGGAGGTGGCTTCTATGCTGGAGGAAATATGTACGGTGCCGGTGGTGGAGGACGAATTGCAATTTATTACAAAAATTTATCATTTACAGGGAAAACTGAATCTCTCGGTGGATGCGGCAGTACTGACGGTATGACCACTACCTGTGCGAAAAACGGAACTGTCGGATTTTTTGATAGTTTGAATAACGATCTGTATGTGGACAGTCTGTGGGTATTCCAAAAAAATGATAGTCCTTTTAATTTAAATCATATTACTTTGACCAACGGTTCCACTGTTACAACAGAAAAAGAAGTGAACATTACTGCAAACAATCTTCTAATCGACAAAGTTTCAGTATTTACTCTTGCCGAAAACCAAGTTATCGATATTCCGTCCGTTTCTGTTACTGGTCGTTCGACTTTAACATTGTCTGGAAATGAGACACTTACTACTAACACCTTTAATGTTACAGGCAATTCAGTGGTTACCATTATCCCAGAAAAAATATTATCTTTAACAATTCCTAATATTACCGTTGCTTCTGGTTCATCTATTAACCTAGATGCAAAAGGTTTTGGTCAAGGTACTGGACCCGGTGCTCCTCCTAAAATTTATGATCCCAATAATCCAAATCCTTATTTTGCTGGAGCGAGTTATGGAGGAAAAGGTTTTCATAATTCTCCAGAATCAATATACGGTTCAAGTACTGAACCAGTTGATTTCGGTAGTGCTGGAAATGGAAATAATTCTCATGGAGGTGGTGCTTTGCGATTGATAGTGACTGGAAATCTTATCAATGATGGTGTTATTTCTGCAAATGGAAATGGTACTTCTAGTGGTGGTAGTATTTATGTGACAGTAAATGCTCTGAGTGGTGTTGGATCTTTCCAAACAAAAGGAGGTGGAGCGTATTGTTCATCATCATGTTATGGCCCAGGAGGTGGGGGACGAATTGCAATTTATTACAAAAATTTATCATTTACAGGCAGTACCATAGCTGATGGTTGGAGTGGTGATGGGGGAACAAGTGAAGCTGGTACAGTTCATATTGTAGATGAGTCAGTTCCTTCTAACCCACCAGCAAGTTCTCTAAAAGCAATAACAGTTTTCAGTTTAAATGAATTAAACCCAAGTGTTTCCGGAGTTATAGATGAAAACAATCACACCGTTTCTTTGACTGTTCCTTTTGGTACTAATATAGCAAACTTGATTCCGACCATAAATATTTCAGACGAAGCTTCAGTTGTTCCAAATTCTGATATTCCTCAAAATTTTACTAGCTCGGTCATCTATACTGTCACAGCTGAAAATAGTTCAACTCAAGCATATACTGTGTCAGTGGTTGTTGCTCCAGATTTAAATCCTCCTGCTGATACGACCCCACCTTCTGTCACAAAATATGACCTCAATGGTTATTATTCAGATATCACAATAAATCCAAGTCAGTCAAACCCGACGGCTTTCACTATTAAAACAAATGAAGATGTAAATTGGGTGTCGATAAAAATTGAAAAAGAAGATGATCCTAGTTTGTATAAAATATTCCAGTCAGGAGGTGGTTGTGAAGATGGTACTAAAGTCTGTACCAAAATTTGGTTTGGAAATATGTCGAGTGGGGGATTGGTACAAAATGGTAGATATAGAATAAAACTTCATATGAAAGATTTAGCCGACAATGAGTTTGATGATTATTTGTCTCCTTATGCTTATATTATAAAGGTTGATTAAAAAAATGAAGGTCGAAACGAAGGTCGGACCTTTGCCA
>JBAQFA010000028.1:0-24911 GCA_049287025.1 Candidatus Magasanikiibacteriota bacterium | reverse complement strand
TAGTAAACCACTTTATATTGTAGGCAAAGATTTTGAAAAAAATAAGTTGGTCGTTGGTTATGAAGATGATCCGTTGTTGTATAAAAAAGAAATTGTAGTTGAAGATGTAAATTGGATTGGACAGGAGCCAAAATTTCCGTTAAAATGTAAGGTAAGGATGCGCCATCGTCAGAAAATGCAGAATGTAATAATCAAGAAAGCAAAAAATCAAGAAAACAAAAAAACAGTGATTGTTATGTTTGAAAAAATAGAGCGCGCTGTGACGCCAGGGCAATTTGCTGTTTTTTACAAAGATAATGAATGTTTGGGTGGGGGAGTTGTTAAATAATTTTTATGTGTGCAAGATGTGGTGAACACAATTTAGAGGTAGTTGATGAAATTAGACGTTCGATGGAATCTTATTTGGAAGTAGAAAAACCTGGCATTAAAATGCCTAGGCTTGATGATGCAAATATACTTGAAGCTTTGAGGGGAAGAAAAGATGGATTAATTGGTTATTTAAATGAAGTTCTATCTCTGTCTGGTAAAGGTTTATTACCGAATGATTATTTACCGCCAGTTAGACAAGTCGAAATTGCTCAGCAACTTGTAGCTGATGTCCCAGGATATGATGAATGGTCTAGAATACAGGACGAAATTGGAGTAAGAGAAATGCGGGATAAAAAAATAGACCCAACCAAAGCTCAATGGGCTACTGTGGCGACCACACCAGCTGTAACTTTTGAATTTTCTTCGCCAGAAGAATTACAGGCTAAAATTTTAGAACTTGATGAACTGGGTATAAAATATAAACCTGATAGTTTAATTTTGGTAGTAGACGGTTGTAGAGTGAGTTTTGCTTTTTGGAAAAAAATGTGTGCCTATAAGGCAGAAAATAAAAAGGGTTGTAGATTTTGTGATTTGTCTCACCAAAATCGTTTTGTCGGTAGAGACATTACCCCCGAAGATCAGATAGCTTCTTTTGAAGACGCTTGGCAAAGAACGGGTCATATGGGAAATAAGAGAACTGTGGTAGAAATTTTACCAGACGGATCTTTTTTAAACACCTTTGAAGTACCTGAAGAAACACGGGTTGGATTAATAAAAGGAATTTCAAAAAAAGAGTGTGTACAAAAAGTAGCCATAGAAACCCGTCCCCAGTATTGTACTGTTGATAAAATAAAACAAATTTTACAAAATTTAAGACCTGATCAAAAATTAAATATTTATTTTGGTTTGGAAACTACTTCTACAGTTGTTGGAGCCTTGGTACATAGAAAAGGTTATGGCCCGGAGTATTTTAAAGAAAAAGTTAAGGAATTGTTAAACGGGCTTTCGAAAGAAGAAAAGAACAGACTAGAATTATCTGTTTATAATATAATTAAACCAGTCTATATTACTGAACAAGAATCAGTTGGTCTGTCTTTGCAAATGGCTAGAGATATGGACAAGATATCTCAAGAGATAGATTTTCCGATTGAAATAAAATATGAACCTTCGGTTGTTTCCGCCAACACAATTCAAGAGTACTTGTATGAAAAAAGAGATGAAAAGACTGGAAAAAGAAAATTTGAACCGTTATCATATTTTTCAGTTGCTGAATTGATTGCTCTTTTACACAAAGAAGGTTTGGATAAATTAGCTAAGTTTGGACAAAGAGATGATATTGATAAGTATAGAACTGTTTCTATGATTCCTCACCCAGATATTGATGGGGCTTTTTCTCAGTTTGATTTTATGGTTTATAACGCAGTCCAAAGATTTAATACTACCCGTGATATTAGAATATTTTTAGTAGATATGAAAATTGCAGTGGAAGAATCAGAAGAATTTAAAAAATGGGAAAAAGAATTTTATGGAACAGAAGGTGGGAGCGAATTATCAAAAATGATAATTGAAGATTTTTCTACCAATCCTTTGACTGAAGATGAAATAATAAAAATAGATTTTCAAAAAGATGTCTGGAAAGTGGCAGATGAGATTGAATACAATGAAGAATTATCTGATATTTTTAGGGCAAATGGTTTGGATAAAAAAGATGACGTTAAAAATAAAATTCTGGGTTATTTTGAAAAATATGGTTTCAAAATTAAAAAAGATGAATCAGAAACAGCTAGGGCAATATATGATATAAAAGATCCTATTTTTGTTGACACAGGAAAGGGTAATGAAAAAATTCCCCAATTATCTTCGCCAGATTTGAATGCTAGGTTTATAGGTGTAACAGAACAAGCTGCTTATCAAATAGAAATTATTCTTAAAAACGAAGATGGTCAACCCCAAAGTTTGTGGGTAAAAATTCCTTTGAAATATTCTGGGGAACCGCAAAAACCAGATTTTATTTATTCATAACTTTTTATATGAATTGGATTTTTCTTGCTATTATCACTGCCGTATTTTATGGAATGTATAATTTTTTTATAAAATTGTCTTCAGGTAACATAAACCAAGTGGTGGGTGCGGTGATTCTTCAAATTGTGGCGACTATGCTTGGGGTGGTGACACTGTTAATATTAAAATTGACTGGTATGGAATTTAATATCTCCTCAAAAGGTGTTTGGTATGCTGTTTTGGCTGGAGTAATGGTTGGTCTAGCTGAAATTTTATCTTTTTTTGTTTTTTCTAAAGGCGCGCCAGTTTCGGTTGGCACAGCAATTATTATTGGTGGTTCAGTGGTGGTGGCTGGTGTTATTGGATTTTTTATGAAAGAAGATTTTGGTATTATGAATTTTTTAGGAATTTTAGCTATTATAATTGGAATAATTTTATTCACTACTAAATAATTTTATATGTCTTGGATTTGGAATTTATTAAGTTCACAACTTTTACTAGTACTTTTGGCAGGATTACTGGTTTTTATCGCATTTAAAGTTTTTAAATAAAATATGATCACTTCACACGAACTACGAAAAAAATATTTAGAATTTTATAAAAGTAAAGGACACACTATTATCCCTTCGGCTTCTTTGATTCCAGAGAATGATCCAACGACTTTATTTACTGGCTCGGGTATGCAACCCATGGTGCCATACTTGCTTGGTGAAAAGCATCCACTAGGTACGAGAATTTGTGATTCACAAAAATCATTTCGGAGTCAGGATATAGATGATGTGGGGGACAATCGTCATACGACTTTTTTTGAAATGCTTGGCAATTGGTCATTGGGAGATTATTTTAAAACAGAACAAATTGATTGGATGTTTGAATTTTTAATTAATATTGTTGGTTTGGATCCAAACAAATTATATATCACTTGTTTTCGGGGAGCAGAAAATTTTGGCATTCCAAAAGATGAAGAGGCGTCCAAAATTTGGCAAGAAAAATTTAAAACAGTTGGTATTGATGCAAAAGTAGTAGATAATGCTGAACAAAACGGCATGCAAGATGGAAAAATATTTTATTACGATGCTAGTAAAAATTGGTGGAGTCGAGCGGGCGTGCCAGAAAATATGCCAGTCGGGGAGCCTGGTGGTCCGGATAGTGAAATGTTTTGGGATTTCGGCCCCGAATTAAAATTACACGAAAATTCCAAATGGAGTAATGAGTCATGCCACGTCAATTGTGACTGTGGTCGGTTTATGGAAATTGGCAATAATGTATTTATGCAATACAAAAAAACCGATAGTGGGTTTGAAGAACTAAAGCAACCAAATATTGATTTTGGTGGGGGAATGGAAAGAATCGCCGCCGCTCTGAATAATGATTCTGACATGTTCAAAATTGATTTATTTGCGAACCCAATTAAATTATTAGAAAAATTATCTGGACACAAATATGATGAGAATGAAAAGATTATTTATGCTTTTCGGGTAATTCTGGATCATTTGCGCGCCGCCACTTTTCTTATTAATGATAATGCAATTCCTTCAAACAAGGATCAAGGCTATTTTACTCGCCGTTTAATTCGCCGTTCAGTTCGTTATGCTAGAGATTTGGGAATTAATAATAATTTTTGTGTTGAAGTGGCAAAAATTTATATTGAAGAATACCAAGATGCTTATCCAGAGTTATCTACAAAAAAAGATTTTATTTTGGGAGAATTAGAAAAAGAGGAAAGTAAATTTAGAGAGACATTAGATAACGGGATAGAATTTTTAAGAAAATTGTTTAACAAAAATAATGGTGTGATTAGTGGTATCCAAGCTTTTGATTTATATCAAAGTTATGGATTTCCAAAAGAGATGGTTGTCGAAGAAATAAAAAATGTTTCTTTGTCGTTGGAAAGCTTGTTAAACAAAGATGTAACAGAATCACAAAAAATATTTATTTTTAATCAGGTTGAATTTGATAAGGAATTTGAGGAAGCTTTTAAAAAACATCAAGAACTTTCTCGTGCCGGAGCAGAACAAAAGTTTAAAGGTGGTTTGGCAGATACGGGTGAGATGTCAGTGAAATATCACACTGCTACTCATTTACTTCATTCTGCGCTTAGAAAAGTTTTAGGTGATCATGTGGCACAAAAGGGAAGTAATATTACAGCCGAGAGAATGCGTTTTGATTTTTCTCATGGTGAGAAAATGACACCAGAACAAATTAAGATGACCGAAGATTTAGTAAATAGTGCAATAGAAAAAGATTATCCAGTTAGTTTTGCTGAAATGACTTTTGCTGAGGCTAAAGCCAAAGGTGCAATTGGTTTGTTTGAAGATAAATATGGTGATAAAGTAAAAGTATATTCTGTGGGTGACCCAGAAGCATCAGCTGTGGCAGATTCTAGTTCACTAACTTTTAGTCGGGAAGTTTGTGGTGGTCCCCATGTAGAACACACTGGATTACTTGGTCATTTTAAAATTGTTAAAGAAGAAGCTTCATCTGCTGGAGTGAGGAGAATTAAAGCAATACTCGAATAAGTTTATTAAGTTCTCTAAGTACCTGAGTTGTCTAAGTACTTAGGAAACTTAGTTCACTTGAAAAACTTAGATACTTAGTTTTATGCTCAAAAAACTAATCATAAAATTACACGCCGCTAGATTTTTTCACTACGTAGCTGTAGGCAGTAGTTCTTTTGTTTTAGACATGGGAACACTTTTTTTATTGACAGAATATTTCAATTTTCATCCCGCAGTATCAGTGGCGCTTAATCAGGTTTTTATTTTGACTTATGTATTTTTATTAAACAAGTATTGGTCTTTTCAATCTAGTGGTCACACCCGTAGTCAATTGGTACGGTTTTTATTACTCACAATTTTTAATTATATTTTTTCCATTGCCTGGATGTGGATATGGGTAGATATAATGCATTTTAATTTTATATTGAATGGTTCAGATTATGGCTATATTGTCGCTAGAATTTTGGCCATTATGCTACAAGTAAGTTGGAATTTTTTGTTGTATAGGTATTGGATTTACCGTCACTCTACCACTTAATCACTAAATCACTTAATCACTAAATCACTTAATCACGTGGTAATTTCATTGTGTATAACTTACAGATTGTTATTCCTTACTCCTTATTCTTTATTCTTTTTTCAGCTAGTTTTAGCAAAATTTTAATTTTAAATCATTTTCGGCTTTATTTTCTTGACAGCATTAATAAATTAGTGTAAAATATGGCCAGATTAAATTAATTTCCATTCATGGGAAAGAATTCAGACGTAGTGGAAGTCCGGGGAACAGTTGAAGAACTTTTGCCTGGAGCTACATTTCGTGTAAAATTAGAAAACGGCCATGAGGTCTTGGCGCACTTGTCAGGCAAGATGCGTATGAATCATATTCGTTTGGGTGTAGGAGATGAAGTAAAGGTAGAAATGACACCATATGATTTGACCAAAGGTCGTATCACTTTCAGATTTTAGTGATACAAAGGAGTATCAACCAGTGCGGTGGAGCCAGGTTTCGCTTCGCTACATCAGTAATTTGTCTGGTGGCGAGGAAGTATAACTTGGCCAAGATATCGCGGCAGTGGTTGGTGTTTTTTGGGTCATTCTGAATCCCCGAGCGAAGTCGAGGGGTGAAGAATCTTTCAAAAATATAATAAAAGTTAAAATAACTAATAATTTTTTAAAAATAATACGGGGTGAGAAAAATTTCTCGCTTCGCTCGAAATGAACATATGAAAGTACAAGCTTCAGTAAAAAAAAGATGTACAAAATGTAAAACAGTTCGTCGTCGAGGCGTTGTTTATATTATTTGTGAAAATCCTCGTCACAAACAAAGACAAGGTAATAAACAAAGAAAAAAATCTGCTTAATATTTATAAAATATGAGAATTTCAGGTATTACAATTCCTAAAGAAAAAAGAATCGTGATTGCCCTTACCTATGTTTATGGTATTGGTAATATTACTGCCAAGAAAATTTTGGCCTTGGCCAAGCTTGATGAAAGCATTAGAGTAAAAGATCTTAGTCAAGAACAGGAAGATTTGATTCGTAATATTGTAGAAAAACAATATAAAACCGAAGGTGACTTGCGTAGTGAAGTTTCCCAAAACATAAAACGTCTAAAAGACGTCAAATGTTATAGAGGAATTCGTCACAACAAACATTTGCCAGTTCGCGGACAGAGAACCAAGACTAATTCTAGAACAGTTCGTGGTAATAAAAGAAATATGGCAACTAGTGGCAAGAAGCCAGTTGCTCAAAAGACTTAAACATTGATTACACAGATATTTAAAAGGATTACACTGAAAAAATAAATATTTTAATGAAAATAGTCAGCCTATCTGTGAAATCAAATATAAATCAGTAAAATCAATGTTACTATGGCACAACCAGTAAAACCAACAACAAAGAAAATTATTAAAAAGAAGAAAAAAGTTATAAAACAAGTTGGACACGGTCGAGCTTATATTCAAGCTACTTTTAATAACACTATCGTCTCAGTCGCTGACCAAAATGGCGATGTTTTAGGTTGGGCAAGCGCTGGTATGGTAGGTTTCAAAGGTCCAAAAAAAGCTACTCCTTATGCTGCTGGTCAAGTAGTAAAGAAAGTTGTGGATGCAATTGTGGCTTATGGTGTAAAAGAAGTCAGTGTATTTGTAAAAGGAATCGGTGGTGGTAGAGAAGGGGCAATTAGAGCTTTTAATACCAATGGTATCCAAGTTTTAGCCGTTAAGGACGTTACTCCAATTCCACACAATGGTTGCCGTCCACCAAAGAGAAGACGTGTTTAATCTATAATTAATGTATGGGAAAAACTATCACTCCAAAAAATAAATTAGCCAGAAGATTTGGCGTAAATCTAGGTTTGAAGACTAATCCGACAAAAGTTAGTCGTCGTTTAAGTCAACCACCTGGGGTTCATGGTCCAAAGAAAAGAGCTGGAGCCTCATCTTCTTATGGCAAACAACTTTTAGAAAAACAAAAAGCCAAAATTATTTATGGCTTGCGCGAAAAACAATTCCGCAAATATGTTGAAGAAGTGAGTAAGAGAGAAGGCGACTCTGGTTTTAACCTGCAAAAAATGTTGGAAATGAGACTAGACAATGTTGTTTATCGTTTGGGTTTTGCTGATACTAGAGCTCAAGCTCGTCAGTTTGTTGGTCACAATATGTTCCAGGTCAATGGTAAGAAAATGAATATCCCATCTTATATTGTAAAAGTTGGCGATGAAATTAGTTTGAAAGCCAATAAACAAAAAAAGAAACTTTTTGAAACTATTACTGATAAATTATCCAAAGCCAATGTGGCTTCTTGGTTGGCAGTGGATGCAGTCAAAAAGAGTGGTAAAGTTCTTGGTGAACCAAAAGACATGGATTTTGATAAAATCTTTGATGTCAAATTAATTATTGAGTTCTATTCTGCTCGATAAAAAGAAACGAATTTTAAATTATCAATATTTTTAATTCCCAGCCTGTCATTGACTGGTTAATATAAAAAAATATGGAGCAAATTTTATTACCTTCTACTATAGATTTTCTTGAAACAGATAATCCTAATCTTGGAAAAGTGGTAATATCTCCATGTACCCAAGGCTATGGTACTACTTTAGGCAATGCCTTGCGTCGTGTGTTGTTGTCATCTCTGCCTGGAAGCGCAGTTGAATCTGTAAAGATCAATGGTGTTCAACATGAATTCTCTGCCATTGAAGGTGTGAAAGAAGATGTGGTAGAAATTATTTTAAATTTGAAACAATTAGCTGTAAAAAATTATAGTGATGAACCAGTGATGTTATCAATCTCTAAAAAAGGCAAAGGTGATGTGACTGCCAAAGATTTTGTTAAGAATGCCAATGTAGAAATCGCTAATCCAGAATTGAAAATTGCTACAATTACCGGTGATATTACTTTGGAAATGGAAGTTAAAATTGGTCATGGTCGTGGTTATGTCCCAGTAGAAGAAAAAGATGGAAAAAATATTGATTTAGGTACAATTTTGATTGACTCATTATACACCCCAATTAGAGACGTGGGTTATAGAGTAGAATTGACTCGTGTGGGTGATGTGACAGATTTTGAAAAATTGACTCTAAACATTGAAACCAATGGTACGATTACACCAAGAGAATCTTTACAACAAGCTACAAAATATTTAATGGATCATTTTGCTTTGATTTTGGATGCGGCTGGTGGAGAAAATATGGCTGTTGCCAAAGAAGAAGTCGAAGAAGAAGCTTTAGAAGTTACAGAAGAAGCCGTTGCAGTTGAAGAAGAAAAGCCAAAAAAACGCACTCGCAAGAAAAAAGAAGACTAATTAAATTTTGAAAAGTTTTGCTAAAAAAATATGCGTCATAATTCAAAAAAATTTACTCTTGGCCGAGAGGCTGATCAAAGAAAAGCTCTAATGAGAAGTTTGTGTGAGAGTTTGGTTTTGCATGGTGGTATCAAGACTACCGAAGCCAAAGCCAAAGCTTTACGCCGAATATTTGAACCACTTGTGACCAAAGCTAGAAAAAACACTTTGGCGGCTCGTCGTGAGATTATGAAAGTTTTGTTTACCGAAAAAGCCGTCAAGAAAATGATGGAAGAAGTTGGTCCAAATTACAAAACTAGAGAAGGTGGTTATACTAGAATTATAAAATTGCCAGTTAGAAAAAATGATGCTGCCAAAATGGCGCGCATTGAATTGGTTTAATAATCTAGATTTAGAATAATATGACAGAAATTAAAAGAAATAAAATTGAATTAGACGCGACTGATCAAGCAGTGGGACGTTTGGCCACTAAGATCGCTATGATTTTGCGTGGCAAAAATAAGCCAGATTTTGTTCCTCATATTGATAGTGGTGATCATGTGTCGGTAATTAATTTTTCTAAAGTAAAATTTACTGGTAGAAAATTGGCCCAAAAAGATTATTTTAGACACACCATGCACCCAGGTGGATTGAAACGCACGCCAATGAAAAAAGTTTTTGATACCAAACCAGAAAAAGTTTTGCAAATGGCTGTTTATGGAATGTTGCCAAAAAATAAATTACGCGAAGGTATGATGAAGCGTTTAAAAATTAAGATCTAAATATGGTAGAAAAAAAAGAAAATCCAATTACTCGCACTGTTGGCAGACGCAAAACCGCTGTCGCTCGGGTAAGACTATCTTTAGGTAAAGGTGAAATTATTATCAATGATAGACAGTTGAATGAATATTTTCCCGTCAAGCTGTGGCAAGACCGAGTTTGGTTACCTTTGAGATTGGTAAACCGAGAAAAAGATTTTGATATTAGCGTAAGAATCGTTGGCGGTGGTCCTAGCTCACAAGCTGATGCGGTTCGCCATGGAATTGCTCGCGCTTTGGTCAAATGGAATGAAGAATATAAACCAGTTTTAAAAGCTGAAGGCCTAATGACTCGTGACCCAAGAGCAAAAGAAAGAAAGAAATTTGGTTTACACAAAGCTAGACGCGCTCATCAATGGAGAAAACGTTAATTGCTGTCAGTCAAACATAAAAACATACAAACATTTAAACACTTCCAGAATATGGGAGTGTTTTTTTTGTGGGTTGTTTTTTACCTTGTTTTGTTGTAAAATATATAAAAAGATATGCCCAACTCCGTTGCCAAAAACACTGCTTTTATAACTTTTGCCTATGTCGGGCAAAAGATTATTTCGTTTGTCTATTTTACCCTCATAATCGCCAAAAACTTGGGAGTAGAGAACACTGGTAAGTATTTTTTTGTTTTGTCTTTTACCACGATTTTTGTGGTGTTTGTGGACCTAGGTCTTACCAATGTATTGGTGCGCGAATCAGCCAAGCTCAAAGAAAAAACGCAAAATTATTTTTCTACGATTCTCTCGGTAAAAATCATTCTAGCCTTGCTTAGTTACATAGGCGCGTTTATCACTATCAATTTACTAGGCTATCCCGTGGAAATAAAACACTTGGTTTATTTGTCTGCTGTCACTATGCTGTTTGATTCTTTGCATTTGTCTATTTATGGTGTGATGAGGGCTTTGGGAAATTTGAAATACGAAGCCTGGGGCATTGTGGGTTCGCAGTTTATTACTCTTATCATGGGCAGTTATGCGATTTATACCCACAAGCCTTTAATTTATTTGATTCTCGCTTTTGTGGTGCCGAGTTTTTTGAATGTTTGTTATGCCTCAGTCATGTTGTATAAAAATTATCAAATAAAACTAAAACCCCAGTTTGATAAATTTATTTTTAAGTATCTATTTAAAATCGCGGTGCCGTTTGCTTTGACCGCGATTTTTGCCCGCGTTTATTCTTATATTGATTCTATTATCCTATCCAAATTGGCTGGTAATATAGCTGTGGGCTGGTATAGTATTCCTTACAAAATCACTTTTGCTTTTCAATTTATTCCTATGGCTTTGGTCGCGGCATTGTATCCTAGGTTTAGTGAGTTTTTTGTGAGTGATAAAAATAAATTAGTTTTTTATTTTGAAAAAAGTATTAAATATTTATCTATTATTGTTTTTCCGATCGCGTTTGGCATTATTATTCTTAGTCATGATCTGGTATTGTCTCTGACGAGTGCAGAATTTTTACCTTCAGTTTTGCCTTTACAAATTTTAATGTTTAGTTTGATTTTTTCTTTTTTAAGTTTTCCGATTGGCGCGTTTCTAAATGCTTGTAATCGGCAAAATCAACAAATGTTTTTGGTGTTTGGAATTTTAGTTTTAAATGTAGTTTTGAATTTATTCCTTATTCCAATTTGGGGAGTGGTGGGGGCAGCCTTGTCTGCTTTGGCCGGTAATGTTCTTCTTACGCTTGTTGGTTATATTTTAGTTAATAGAATTGTTCTTTTGCCAAATAAATTTATTTTAAAAGATTTATTTTTGTTATTTATTTCTGCGGTTGTGATGGGTTTGGCAGTTTGGTATGTGAATATGTATTGGCATTATATTTTTGCGATTGTAGCCGGCACGATTGTTTATTCCGTTATGCTGTTTGTTACAAAAAGTATTACCAGGAATCAAATTCAAGAAGCTTTATTATTAATTAAAAAATAATATGGGAGAAATAAGAAATGGGGAGGGGATTTTAAATCAGGTTATGGTGTTATATGAATTACTGCCAGCAGAAGTAAAAAATATTTCTGAAACTAGCAGTTTACCAGATTGGTTAAAAAAAGTCGGTCCAGCTATGGAAGAAAAATTAGTCATGGCTGGGATAATTTTATCTCCAGGTGAAAGAAAAAATTTAGATTTAAGATTAAAAAAAGAATTTGTTAAACAAACTGGTGGCATGCAGTCTGGAGAGATGACAGTAGAATCTTTGTAAAAAATAGTTAAGAATGGATATTTATTATGGTTAAAGGAACATCTATCAAAATAAGCAGAGCCATTCCAGGTGATGCACGTGGTATTGTTGAAGTGTCAAAAATAACTTGGTTGACTACTTATCCTAATAAAAAACTTGGTATAACTATTAGAGATTTGAGACAATTACCATCTTTTGATTTAGAAAGAATTAAACGTTGGCGTAAAAATATAAAAGAAAATAAAAAACGTCGGAGTTGGGTGGCTAAAGAAAATAAAAAGATTATTGGTTTTTGTGGGGCTAGTAAAGAAACTGGAATTAATGAGATCGGCGCTATTTATATTTTACCGCCATATCAAGGTCAAGGAGTTGGTAAAAAATTAATTAAAAAGGCCTTTACTTGGCTGGGGAATGGAAAAGATATTACTGTAAAAGTTGTGAGATATAATAAACAAGCGATTGATTTTTATAAAACAGTTGGGTTTAAAAAAGTTGGTAATGTTAAAAAATCAAAATGGCATAAATTACCGTCAGGTAAATTGTTACCAGAGGTAATGATGATTAAAAAAGTATGAAAGTTTTAATGCAAATTATTGAAGTCTTTCTTTTAGGTCTAATTGGTGGTGCAGTACCAGGACCAATTTTAGCGGCAGTATTTACTGAAATATTACAAGGTGGTTTTAAAAAAAGTTGGAAAATTATTTTTTGGGCTTTGTTAGCGGAGACTTTTGTAGGAGTAGTAATAGTTCTTTTTATTTATACTTTAAATATTCCAGAATTTTATTTTCAATTAATTTCTATTGGTGGCGGTTTATTTTTACTTTGGCTTGCTAGTAAAGTCTGGAAAATTAATGAAATTAGTCAGAAAAGTGGTGAAGTGTTTGGTTTGAGTAAAATATTTTTATTAACTTTATTAAATGGTGGTTTTTGGATTTATTGGATAACTGTTTGTACCCCAAGAGCTTTTGCGTTGAATGCTGAAATGGCAGGTGGTTTGTGGGTTTTTGTATTTTTTATGGAGCTCGGTTGGTTGACAACAACAGCAACTCTAGGTTATGTTTTTTCGTGTTTTAGATCAATATTATTGAAGAAAAATTTAGTTTCGATTGTGTTTAAGGGGTTTGCCTTAATTTTGATATTTTTTGCTTTAGAGTCTTTATTAAAAAGTTTATTGTTTTTTATTTTATGAAAAAATTAATTATTACATTAGAATATCCATCAGAGATTGGCGGGGTACAGACCTATATCCACCAATTTGCTACCGTTTTGGATCCAGAATCTGTGGTGGTTTTGGCACCAAAACATAAACTAGCCCAAGAGTTTGATGTAAATAATAAATTTAAAACTGTCAGAAAAAAAATGTTGTGGCCAATTTTTATCTGGCCCAGGTGGACAAAAATGTTTTGGCAAGTGTTAAGAATTATAAAAAAAGAAAAAATTGAGATTATTTATTTGCATCATGTTTTGCCTGTGGGTTATGTGGCTTGGTTAATAAAGAAAATCAAAAAGATTCCTTATGTGGTATTTTCTCATGGCACTGATATAGAAGCTGGCACTAGATCAAAATGGAAAAAGACCATGTTAAATTTTGTGTGTGAAAATAGTGAACAGATTGTTTTTAATAGTGAAAATTTAAAAAAACGTTTACTGAGAATATTACCAGAATTAGAAAATAAATCTTCGGTTTTGTATCCTTGTCCTGAGCCGATGTTTTTTGAACCAGTTGGTGGAGAAAAAATTGCTCAAATGAAAGCCCAATATGCGCTTGAAGGAAAACATGTGATGTTGTCCATTGCTCGCTTGACTGATGGCAAAGGAATTACACATCTAGTCCGGATTTTACCAAAAATTTTGGAAAGCGTGCCCAATTTAGTTTGGTTTTTGATTGGGGACGGACCAAAGAGACAATTTTTAATTCAAGAAATTCAAAAGAATAATTTACAAAATGTGGTGCGCTTGGTGGGTGAAGTTAAACATGAAGAACTAAATAGTTTTTATCATTTGGCTGATTTGTTTGTTCTCCTGACTCATCCAGATGAAGGTAGAGAAGAAGGTTTGGGTATGGTATTTTTGGAAGCAGCGGCCGCTGGTCTGCCAGTAGTAGCGGGCAAGAGTGGCGGAGTAGAAGAAGCGGTTATTAATGGTCAGACCGGAATTATAGTAGATATTTATAAAGGTGATAAAATTATAGCTGATTCAATTGTTGAAATGCTAAAAAATCCAGACTTTGCCAAGCGTTTGGCTGAGAATGCTCGAGATCGAGTGCGAACGGATTTTAAGTGGGAGAGTCAGATGAAGGTGATTGAGAGGTGGATATAAAAGTTAAAAGTTTATAAAGTCATAAAGTCATAAAGTTTTATGAATGAAAAATTAATTAGCGTTATCATCCCAGTTTACAAACACGAAAAAGAGCTTGCGTTAGCTTTGGATTCCATAAAAAAACAAACCTATAAAAATATTGAGATTGTAATTGAGCGAGACGAAAAACACGAAGGCGCGCCCGTGATGAGAAATCGTGGTTTAGCCAAAGCCAATGGTGAATATGTGATTTTTTGGGATGCAGACGTCGTTGCTGTACCACGAATGTTGGAGGAGATGAAAAAAACTTTGGATGAGAATCCGCAGGCGAGTTTTGTCTACTCAAAATACAAAATACACGTAACAAAATACAACACAAAAGTGATACCTTCTAGAGATTTTAATGTTGAAATACTGAAACAAAATAATTTTATTCATTCCACATCGCTCATCCGTCGCCAGGATGCAATTAAATGGGATGAATCCTTAAAACGTTTTCAAGATTGGGATTTGTGGTTAACTATGGCTAAACCCTTCGACACAGCTCAGGGTAAACAAGGAAAAATTGGAGTGTATATACCAAAAACTTTATTTACTATTATCGCTAAAGGAACCATGAGTTCATGGTTGCCAAAATTTGCTTACAAAAAACCATGGAAATATTTGCCATGGTTTAAAAGTAAAGTAGAGAAGTACGAAAAGGCTAGGGAAGTGGTAATTAGTAAGCACAGTTTGTAAATAATCCGCTGGTGAGGGAGATTATTTTGTCCGATTAAATATTTGGTAGAGAAGAGTAGTAGTTTGATCAAAGATAAGAGTATGTTTGAGAGCAATGGTGCCAACAAAGACCAAGAATAATATACCATAGACATGAAAGAGGGCGGGGATGGTGATGTTCATAATTAGAAAAGCCGTTATACCAGCCAACAAACCAATATCAAAATCATGCCAATCGGGTATGTTTTTTATTTTTATAATTAATTTGTAAGCCACAAACATATAAAGAGCCGTCAAAATAATCAAACCAAAAATTCCGGTTTCTGCCCACATTTCCAAATAGCCCCAATCAAATTGCGTCGTAGTAATACTTTCATAAGTCGCAGTATTTAAAAACGTAATGCTCGCACCCAGACCCACACCTAGAATTGGATTGGCCGTTATAGTATCCAAAATAACTGGTAAAATCATCATGCGGGTATCAGTACTGACTTCTAAACTAGGTACAGCCATACTTTTTATTCTCAAGCCAAACAAATCCCAACCAAGCGATTTATTACCACTAGCCAAAAAGTGAATAGAAGAAAATACTATTCCGATTAATAATATAGTGACAAAACATTCTTTAAACCAATTTTTCCATTTGTGTTTATATTTCAAGACTAGTAATCCAACGAGAAGAGCGAGAAAATAACCACGAGATAAGTTTAAAACTAAAATTATAATTAATAAAGTTAAAAATATGAGCCACATTTTATTGTGTTTTTCATCTCGCATCCGCAGGGAAGTGATTAATAAGATAAAAGGCACAACTAATAAATGAGCTGGTTCTACTATACGGAAGAATCCCTGGGTCATGTCAGTAATTTTCCCCATATCTACATCGCGGTACCATTGATAAAAATCCAAATGTAATTCTGTAATATGAAGAGAAAATAAAGCAAAAGTAATCAGAGAAAAAATGGCTGTGCCCAAAATAAAAACCATAATTAGTCTAATTAAATATTTTTGAGTTTTTTCATTGGCAAAGAGATGATAAGAGGGGAAGGTTAAAAGCAAAAAAGCAAAAGGCATTAGGTCACCAACAACTTTTTTAAATTCATGGCCATTATAAAGACCATTACCAACAGCGAAACCTAAGATCAAAAATAAAATAATTAAAATATAGTTTACTCGGCTATGAACATCAAATATTTTGTGAAAAGTCTGTTCACCAATTAGTTGGGCTAGCCACAAAAACATGAAAAAGAAAATTAAAACAGTTCGAATAGACAGACCCAGAAATTCTAAATAATGACCAGATCCACCTAATAAAATTTCTCCCAAAACCAATCCCCAAGCCCAGTTAGGATTTTTAAAATATAAAATTCCCAAGATCATGAGAATTAAAAATACCAAACCACCTTGTATAGTTGTGTGTCCCACGAGAAAAAAGGACATGATTCTAATACCAAAAAAAACTATTAACAACACAAAGGTTTGCCAATTGAAAAAAATTGATTGTTTGGTAAGGAAGTTTTCGTTCATAAATTATTTTGTCAGAGGGAGTAAATCGCTTATTTTTCTTTTTACTTTATCATCCACACCTGTCTTTGATAAATTTTTCATGCCAAATTCTTTTTCACTTGAAACATCTACAGCATCCTTCATCAAATCAATACCATAAACATGTTTTCTTACTTGTGCCAAATCATTTTCATTGGTTGTTTCTACTTCCACAAACCATACCGGTAATTCTTCTTCTGTAACAGGTTTAGCTCCTGCTTCGGTAATACGGGTTATCTCCAATTTAATTGGTAATGTTTGGTTATCATCAATTTTTAGATCATGAGGGATCGTATATTTTTCTTTTACCAATTTAGATGTTGGTCGGTGTCCCATAGTAATTTGGGCCATCTGTTGTTCAGAAATTTCTGTTTCTAATTCAACTCTAGTAGAAGTACCTTCTGTTTTTTTGTTTTTTATAGCAATGAAGCATTTTCTATCTTGTCCAGTTTGCTCAATTCTTAATCTTACAACACTAGGTTTAATTTTTCTGTCTAGTTCCAATCCAGCTATCATCGCGATTTGGGTGGCGTCACTTTTTTCATAATAATAATTTATCATCACAGTTTTTTGTCTATTGTCAGCCTTAAAATCTTTAGAATGAATAATAAACTTAGCCTCGATCTCCAAAGGTAATTCTTTTTTTTCTTTTTTAGTTTCATCTTCTGGAGAGTAGTGATCCAAGAAATACGCGGTTAATTCTGGTGATGATGGTTCTGGCATATAAATTATTTTAAATAGTTTTTATAACCATTAATAAAACTCCTGCTATCCATCGCGTTACTACCTTCCAATTGTAATTCTAAAATTTCAATGACACTATTATTACAATTTATAAATATTCTATCTTTTTCTATTTTGATCTTCTGATCTTCTGATCTTAAATTTTTATCACCCAACGCAATTTTCAACAACTTAATTCTTTTATTCTCACCCAATGTTGGAAATAAATCATCCATTGTTGTCCACACTCCAGGCCATGGGGTTAATCCTCGATATTGATTATATATTTCCCCAGCTGATTTTGACCAGTCAATTTTACCATCTTCTCTGTCCAAAAGTTTACAAGTGGTCGCTTCGGCATTATCCTGGGGTTGGGGGATTAGTTTGCCAGAAACATAGTCTGGAACGGCTTCCAAAAGCGTAAAAATGCCGATTTTAGCGAGTTTTTCGTCCAGTATAGGATAAGTGTCATCTGGGTCAATTTTGACTGTTTTTTGCAAAATTATTGGCCCAGTATCCATGCCCGCGTCCATTTTCATAATAGTGACTCCAGTCTCAGTTTCGCCATTAATTAAAGCCGTTTGAATAGGGGAGGCACCACGATATTTTGGGAGTAAACTGGTGTGCACGTTTAGTGTCCCGAATTTTGGTGCACTTAAAATTTTTTCTGGAATAATGAGTCCATACTGCGCACAGACACCTAAGTCAAAAGTTTCTAAAGTCTTAAAGTCAAAAGTCTTGAGTGACGATGGTTGATCTACTTTGAGATTATATTTTTCTGCTAATATTTTAACTGGTGAAGGTTGTAATTCTTGTTTGCGTCCGACTGGTTTGTCTGGTTGAGTAATTACTAGATCAATATCAAAAATGCCATTGTCTATTAGGCCTTGTAAAATTGTAGTGGCAAATTCGTGCGTGCCAAAAAAGATAATTTTCATAACATTGATTTCACAGATTAAAAAATGATTTCACAGATTTTTTGATAATAATATTCAGTGCAATCCACCAAAATCTGTGGAATCTGTGTTTTATTCAACCTGATAAATTCCTGTTGCCTTATCAATAAATAAGATTCCATCTAGATGATCAACTTCATGTTGAATCACACGGGCAAAAAAGTCGTGCGCTTCAAATTTTATTTTTTTACCATTTTTATCTAGAGCAATTACTTCAATTTTTTTATAACGTTTTACTTTGCCAAAAGTTTTTGGCACTGATAAGCAACCTTCCACATCTTCAGTTTTTCTCACAGACAATTTTTGCCAAACTGGATTTATCAAAACCAAGTCTTCAACTGGTAGGGTATTTTTTTTATCAACTTTTAGAGCCTCTTTACCAATAGTACATAGTCTAATATTTTTACCGACTTGTGGTGCAGCCAAACCAATGCCATCACTTTGGTACATTGTCGGGATCATATCAATAATTAGATTTTGGATTTCCTCAGTTAATATCAAAACCGGATCTAGTTCAGCTGATCGTTGGCGGAGTGAGGGGGTGGGGATTTTTGTGATTTCTAACATACTAAATTAATGCGATGCTAATATACTAATTCATACGAATTATACTAATGCTACACAAATATCTTTATCAATTTTATTATTAGTATCATTAGTAAAATTTGTATATTGGCATCTTTTACTTGTTTCCTTGTTTACTTTTCCAAACAAAGAGTTTTCCTGGATTATCAATTTTTGATTCTTGAATTTCCGCAAAAATTTGACGGGCACGATCCACGCCAATTCTTTTTATTACACCCAAATACATACCAAACATTTTTTTTTCACCAAAAGCCGAAGAAATAACATCGGCCCAGTAGTGAATTTCCGAGTGGATATTTTTATTGGTTTTAGGTTGAATTTTAGTTTTTAGTAGATTTGATATGTCTTCCATAATATTTACGTACTAATTACGAAACTTACTAATTTACAAATTGTGTAATGTTTTGACTACTGGGTGTTCAAAATTAATAATTCTTTTTATAACGACGCAATCGTGTGCGAAGCATCCGACAATTGCCAGTGGTAAATTGATAGCCTTTAAATATTGCTCCATTTGGGTATAAAGATTTTTTGGTATATATCTGCCACGTTTGAGCTCTAACACAATAATTTCGTTAGTTAGGTTTTTTACTAAAAAATCTAGAAAATATTTACCTACAATTTTATTCTCTATTTTTACTGGTATATAAAATTGTTCTTTAAATTTTAATTTTTTTTATTTAGCATCACGGCCACTGCTTTTTGTATCGTTCTTTCCGGGTGAGAACCGCCGATTTCATTATATGTATCAAATAATACACCATTTATTTCATAACTAAATTCCGGATAAATTAATTCTTTTCTATACGTCATATTTGCAAATTTGTAGGTTTCGTAATTAGTACGTATCAAAAAATAAAATTTCCTACCAAATAACCCACCCCAAATGGTCCTTCATAAGAATAATTTTTAAAACTATAATCCATGTTTTTCAAAATTCCCAATAGAATTAAAAATGATCGATAACCACATTGGCTAGCTTCTTCTACAAATTTATCTTCTAGACCAGCATAACCAACCGTATTCCTAGTTTGTAATAATTCAATAATTTTTTCATCAAATTCTTTGCCGACTTTACTCAGTCCAGCTGGAGCATCGGTAGTCAGGCCATGTGATAGATCTCCAGAAGCAATAACAGCTACGCGTTTGCCACTTTCCATGATAGCTTCTTTCAAAAGTTCACCAAAATTTAAATGAGCTTTGTTATCAAGCATAGAATAACCAATTGGCAAAATTTTTATATCTGGCAAATGTTGAGTCAAGTAAAATAAGGGCACACTAGTGCCATGGTCTAATTTTTCATTACTAACCATTTGTATAGGAACAGATTTTTCACTAAGAGTGTGACTAATTTGTGCTGCCAAAAAATCTGCGCCTTTCCAGGTCATGATAGTTTCCATGTCACCAAATTGACCAAAATCAGATTTAAAATTTACATTAGCATTGATACAAAAAGCATCTTTGAAAAAACTACCATGAGGTGAAATAATCATTATCACTTCTGGTTTGGCCAAATATAAATCTTGTTCTAATTGTTCTAGAGCGAGTTTGGTTTTTTCTACTTTAGCAATTTCTCCTTTACCAATGCCCGGAATAAGCAAAGGTGGGTGAGGAACAATGGCAGTAAATACTAGAGACATATTATTAAAAAATAAGGATTAAAGAATAAGGAATAAAATTAAAAATTATTTATTGCCCAGGTGACGAGTTTTTTTGGTTCGGAAAAACGATTATTATAATCTGGATTACCCATAGTAATAATAACAAACTGACGTTCGTCATCTGGTCGTTCAATAATCATTGTCAAACCAGCGCCAGCTTCATTTAGATAGGCAGTTTTGCTAGCAATCACTTTGAAAGGTAATCCCAAAGTGTTCATTAATTCATTAGTATTATAATCAAAATGATGAGGTTTGCCATCTAGATCCAATATCTCATCATATTCATAATCTTTCATGCTCAGGACTTTTCTGAGATCGCGATTTTTTTCTGTATTAGTAAAAATTGTTAAATATTCTCTAGCTGTAGTGATATTACCCAAATCGTAACCATCAGCATCAACAAATTTTGATTTTGATAAAATCCAATCTTTAATTTGTTCATTCATTCGTTTTATAAAAAGAGGTTCATTATCTTCTACATTACTTATAAGCATTCTAGCTGGGGTATTTAAAGAAGAAACTAGTAGAGCATAGAGCAAATGTTCGTTAAGAATTTTTTCTCCCTCAGCAATTCTAAATTGATGATAAATAGCTTTGTGTTTTTTGGCATTATAAGTGGTGGTTTTATTTAGATTAAGACCTTCAATCATTAGGCGATAGGCACTTAGAGCTTTGGTAAAAGAAGCGGCTGGTCTGACAACATCAATATTTTTTCCTGCCAAAATTTCTCCAGTATTATAATCAGCCACTAAATAAGTATTAATATTAGTATCAAAAGTTGGTCCAGTGTAAACAGTTTGGTCTTCTGAAATAGTATACATTTTGCCATTTTCTTCAATTACAGGAGTTTCTCCGCTACTATTTTGTGTTGAAGTTGGTTCGGTTTTGGTTGTCGTTGGTGTTGTACTGTTAGTTTTAGTAGATACTGTTTGAACATTATTTTTGGTGGCATCGGCTAATCTAGTTGGTAAATAAATTGGTTGGGCAGTGGGGTGATTAATGCCAGTGAATTCATCAGTCCAGACAATGTTATTCCAATTATAACCATAGGCATTGTAAACTTCTTCACTAGCAATGTGGCGTTTTTTACCATTTTCTATAACATAAATTTTATTTGAACCAGTAATACCCAAGAGAGTCCCATCTTTATATTTTAACATTTCTCCAATTTCGTAGTTCTGAATGTCTACCATGTTGATTTTTTCTTCAGTAATATTGGGGAAATTTATTTTGGCAATTTTTTCATCAGTAATCGGATGGATAATGTTATCTTTTATATAATATAATTTTTTATTTTCATTTATTCTTACGAGTCGTCCGAAAGGATTGGTATTGTCTAGTTCAATCGTTTTGCCAATATGATAACCTTCTAGATCATCACTCTGTACTTCAACTATTTCGCCAGGGTTATAACCAAGTTGTTTTACCACTTCATAACTTTCGAATGGTCTAATCGTGTCAAAATCAACTAAATAATATTTTATACCTTGTTTAAGAATAGAATAATTTGGTAGAGAAATATCTTTACCATTTGGAATATTATTTAATTCTGAATCAGGAATTTTGACAATCATTTTTGGATCAAAGCGACTCATAAGTACAGCCATACTTTTTATGGCTCGCTTTTCACTGTTTTGAATAAGATAAACCGTAGGGTCAGTAAAACCGCGGGCTAATGTTCCATCAGGAAAGACTTGTCCAAACCATTTATTCCACAAATTCCAAAAATTTTTATTGCCAGTGAGATGGGGGGTGTAGGTATAGAGAAAAGCTGTGGCATAATTTTGTGGTATAACTAGTTGTCCATCAATAATGACTGACTGGCCTTTGCGTTTTATCCAGAGTTCTTTGTCCACATTGTCATAATACCAACGAATAATCCCAGCCGCGCTATCGACTTGCTTGCCAAAGCCTTTGTTACGCAAATAACTATCGCAACTCCAGCCACAGCCATCAGTAATACCATAACCAGTTGCACCATCCAATTGTTTATCAGTTGGATTTTGATTGGTAATTAAACTTTGTTCTTTTTGTAATTTTACTAAAATATATTTGGGGTTGATTTTATATTCCTGAGCCGCACGATAAATAATATCCGAAGCTAGCCGAGTAGTGCCATCTTTGTCTTCGGTTCTAAAAGTTGCTAAAAAGGATTCATAATCATCCAAAAAAGCTTGGATATCACTTCGTCCCATACAATCATAATCTTCCATTTCGTCATCAGAAATTAAGTAATTAGCATTAAATTCGTCAGCCGTATCAGCTTGCTGGGCAAAAGCTAGATAGTTTGATTTTTCAAAAACAAAAAGAGGGGATATGGCTAATAAACTTCCAATTAACACAAAAATTATAGACCGTTTTTTGGTTTTAATCATATGACAGTATTATAGCACAAAAAAATAAGTGTTTCTATAGTGGATATTCACTCTTATTTTTGCCTTTTAAAAACAAAAAACATCAGGTGAATGGTGTTTTAATTTATAGTTATAATTTTATTTTCATTGATGTTAGAGTATATGAAAAGGTGGACAGATGTAGAATACGCTGAAAGTGTACACTTGTCGAATTTGGGAGAGTGAATGGAGCGTGGAGGAATGAACGAATCTCACATACCTTGTTAAGTGGTGTATTTTTGCCCCTCAAAATAATCCAGAAGACCAGCAAACGAATCAAAGTTTAAAGCTTCATTAGCAAGAGAACCAAAGCCATACGAAACATGTATGAAATCCATACCAGCCAAGTTTGCTGCAGTTTCATCACCCTCTGTATCACCAACATACACTGGATTATTTAAGGAATGATTACTTTTGATTTTCGTAAGCATTTCATGTTTTGAAAGACTCGATATGCCATGACAGTCAAAGCCAGCGAGCAATGGCTCCAAGCCTGAAAATTCAAGAAAAAGTTTCATGTACCAATCCTGACAGTTACTTACCAAAAAAATTTTATGTGAGCTGGCGAGTGTTTTTATACCGTCAATGACACCATCATAAAAAGTACCACCATCAGATTTGACGACTTCAATTTCACAGTCGTTAAGCGTGTCCAGCAAATTTGGATGTTGTTTTTGAAGTCCGGGCAAAAGTATCTCAACGCATTTATTGTATGGATTTCCAGCAACGCTTTCTATCTGATTAGGAGTAATTTTTTTATCAATACCGAGTTTTGCCAAACCAATATTCCAGCCTTTAGCACTTGCTGGACACGCGTTCCAAAGAGTTCCGTCTACATCGAAAATGATGGTGTCATTGTTCATAATCAAAAGTAATTATTCCTTATGGGGTAAAAATATTTCACCTAACAATTTATATCATAACTTGTTAATATTTTTATTAAGTTGTGATATAATGCTTTCACATGTATTTTATTATATTTTACCTAAAATAACAATACTTTGTTTATGTCTTGGTTTGATAAAGTAAATAAACAACCTATACTCGCACTCGCTCCTATGGCCGACATGACAGATAGTCCTTTTTGTCGTGTTTGTAGAGAAGTAGAAAGGGGAGAGGAAAAAGGAAAAAGTGCTAATTTCGTCGTTTTTCGTGAGATGGTTTCAGCCGAAGCAATAGTTAGGGGAAATGAAAAGACTTTGCGAATGTGTGAGTTTGATGAGATTGAACCACCAATCGTTTGGCAGTTGTTTGGCAATAATTCAGAAGTTATAACCAGAGCAGCTGTTATTATTAAGGAAAGATTCCTCCCCGCCTCATCGGCGGATCGGAATGAACTATTTGGAATTGACATTAACATGGGTTGTCCAGTGCCAAAAATCGCGGGAAAATCAAATTCTGGGGCGTCTCTAATGAAAGATCATGATAGAGCGGTAGAGATTGTAAAAGCTCTTAAAAGTGCCAATTTAGGTGTTCCAGTGAGTGTTAAAACCAGACTCGGCTGGACAAAAGATGATGAAATTTTGGAATTTGCGCAAAAGTTAGAACAAGCTGGAGTAGATGCGATTTCTATTCATGGTCGAACTAAAAAACAAGGCTATTCTGGTACAGCAAATTGGGAACGAATTGGCGAAGTAAAAAAGTTGGTCAAAATTCCGGTGATTGCGAATGGTGATATCAATTCAAGCGAAGACATTAAAAGATGTTTGGAAATTACTGGCGCAGATGGAGTGATGATAGGGCGGGGGGCGTTGGGAAATCCCTGGTTACTATCCAGATATCCGGATAATCCAGATATACAGATGGTGAAAGATGTTGTATTGCGACATGCGGAATTGCATTTGGCACATTATGGAGAAAAAAGTATGACAACATTTAGAAAACACTTACTTTGTTATTTTAAAAATATTCCTGGATCAAAAGAATTGAGAATGCAGTTGGTGAAGGTGAGTACGTTGGGTGAATTGCAAGAAATTTTACATAAATTAAACTAAAATTGTACAAAAATTTAACAAAATAAAATCCACCGTATGGTGGATTTTTTATAATTTTAAATTTATAATTTATAATTATTTTCCTATTCCCATTCTATAGTCCCCGGTGGCTTGTTAGTAATATCATAAAAAATATAATCAACTTTATTCAGTTTTTTTATTTCATCAATAATATTTTTTAAAATGGTTTTTGGTAATTCGGCAAAAGATACTGTCATGGCTTCTTCAGATTCAACTGGACGCAAAACAATGGATTCTTTTTTATCATAACCAAATGGAACAAGAATTACAGGCATTTGCCAGATATGATTACAAATTGGATTATTAAAAATATGTTTATTGACAATATTATCAATCTGGCGCAAAAGATCCAAACGTTTTTTATTTATATAAGCTTTGTGGAGTCGGGAAGGTTTAATTTTTTCTTTATCGCCAGCTAATAAAAATATCACGCGGTTTATATC
>JBAQFA010000027.1:0-1628 GCA_049287025.1 Candidatus Magasanikiibacteriota bacterium | reverse complement strand
CTCCATATAATGGGGCGAATGATCGTGTTGCACCCGTCGGTAACTCTATTACTCTATCAGGTGATGGTTTGAACTCGAGCTTAGGCGAGGAGATTGTTGCCGGGCTTTGTGTTTACGATCGTGCAGGAAATATGACGTGTGGTAGAAATAGAGAACCATATCTCTTCTTGGGACCGTGGGTTAAAACATCCTTTGGAGATATTTATAGCACGCAAGGTGGACAGCTACCCTTTACGCAAACAATCCCGACTGAGGATGCTACTATAAACGCTCATGACAATACGCGTACAGTATATTCACCATTCGGAACGCAGAGCTTTACTGTGGGAACGGGATTATTCATGACGAGTGGTAGCGCAGCACAAGGGATTGGAATTAATGGTGGTCATATTAGTGCGGGTTCTAACGCACAATTGGGTTTTGGAAGTAATTATCGAGATGGTACATCCTCTAAATACAATATCTTTGGGTTTACGCCATTCTCTCCCGGGAATGAATACGAAAGGCTCAGAGCATCAGCGATTCTTAACTGTGAGCTAATGAATGCGGCAACTACTGAAAGTGTTCCGTGCCAAAGCAGTGGGAGCCTTGCAACTATTGGAGCAAAACAATTCAATATTCTGTATCTAAATAATGTTGGTGTCGTTAATAATAGTATTCTCTGTACCAACACAAATGTAATGTTTGTAACAGGTGCTCTTGATATACGCGGAAATGTACTGAAGGCAAACACTTCAACTAGTGGGTGTATTTTTGTACTAGCAAACGGAGCATCGTTAACAATTGGTGATACACCAAGCGATATACCTCGCGTATCGGCTGGAGATGGCAAAACTGCTCCAACAATCGATAAGTTCGAGGCGGCAATTGTTGCAAATGCGGGTGCTTCGGTTATTATTCCAAAAGGCGCTCGCGGAGCAACGACAAAGAGTACTGACCGACTCGAAATTAGAGGTTGGGTCTTCTCGTCCAATACTCTACCCCAATTCAAGCGGGACCTTGCGCCAGTAGATAATAAGAGATACCCGTCGGAGTACATCATTTATGACGCTAAACTTCTTGACCTATTTAGACCTATCTTAGGGGTAGAAAAGACAGTTGATTTGACTTGTGGAACTTCAGGGCACGTTTTGTGTGGCTCAACAGACTAGTTGCTAGCCACTAGTGACATTCAACTAATTAATTATCAATTGTGATCGACATACTTTTAGGAAAGGATACAATACGATATGGTAGATCTTTCAACTCTTAATAAAGCACAACGCGAGGCGGTCGAAACATTAGATGGTCCGTTACTGATTGTAGCTGGACCAGGAACCGGAAAGACGACGGTACTAACCTACAGAATTGCACATATACTCTCCTCTACCGATACAAAACCAAACTCGATATTAGCAATGACCTTTACGGAAGCTGGTGTTTTTGCGATGCGTCGAAAGCTATATGAGCTCATTGGTGCAACTGCTTACAATGTTGAAATTACGACAATCCATGGGTTCTGTAATGCGGTTATTCAAGAGTTTGGAGAATACTTTACTAAATTGCAGGGCTTTTCTGCATTAAATGACATAGAGCGAATAAAGTTTACGCAGCAAATTCTTGAACATGCGGCATATCAACATCTATCA
>JBAQFA010000026.1:0-1579 GCA_049287025.1 Candidatus Magasanikiibacteriota bacterium | reverse complement strand
ATGGTGTGGTAATCAAGACCAGTTAATCTAACTAGTTCGCTCTTGGAATAACCTTTTTCTTTCTTGAACTTTTTTACGTTTTTCCCAAGCTTTGAAAGTTCTTTATTTTTAGTCTTTTTTACCATTTTGGATAATCTTGCTTAGCATAATTATACCAAATAAAAGGTTGTTGTTATAGAGAATAAATGTGGACAGCGAAATACCTATAAAAACAGCTGGTAGAGCGAAATTCGCTTATTCAAAAGGGTAATTTTTGTTTTTAGAAAGCTGGAGATCCAAGCATAAAGACTTTTTTGCAAAAGAATACCCAAATCAATTTAATGAGAATTCGTTGGTTGTCTGCGAAGAATTTAAAGTCGTAAAAGTTTTATAATAAAATCCGCCATTCAGCAGATTTTATCTTTATCGCCCTGTAGTTGTCCCTACTGCTTCTATATGTCCGGATTCATTCAATCTTACGAACGGTTTCGTTCTATCATCGCGCAACGGTCCTCCGGTGATGTACCAAATGATCCATATCACCCAGAAGCCGAAGAATATCTTAAGAAGCGTTTCCATAGTCCAAGTGTAGCAATTATTTCTGGCACGTTCTACAGAAGTGGGAACTTCGTCCGCCGATGGTCTTCTTTTCGATGAGACCCCTACAATTTCTTGTGAGGCATTTTTCTTTTGCACGCAGATAGACCCGATGATTCTCATGGAACGTTCCGCGCGAACCCTCGATGTTCCTATAGTCGCTCGTGCTGTCTCCGCCGAAATCGATTCCTTTCATGAGCACCTCCTTCATAGCTTTGAATAGTTGTTTCCACTCATCATCCTGCAGGCTTTTTGACGTACGCATGGGGAGGATGTGTGCCCGGTGGAGCATCTCGTCGGAATAGATATTTCCGATGCCGGCTATTATGTTTTGGTCTATGAGTACTGTTTTGATGGCACGAAGAGGGGATTTCATCATCCGTTCCTTGAATTTTGAAAGCGTAAAATCCGTTTCGAGCGGTTCCGGGCCGAGATGAGCCAGACGTCCTCCGTCTAGCGTGTCCGTTTTTTCCACCACCATCGTGCCGAACTTGCGCGAGTCGGAAAACACCAGCTGATGCTTGTCGGAAAGAGTGAAGACGACGTGGATGTGACGGTTGTACGGATCGCTCAAGGGAGAATTCTTTTCTACAGGAAGCCATGCCCACTCTCGCCCGTTGTACTTCTTGTCGTGCTTGTATTTTCCATACATGAGATGTCCGGTCATCTTCATGTGAATGATCACCGTGAAGCCGTTGTCGAGATCGATGAGAACATGTTTCGCGCGGCGGCGTACGCCTGTCACTTTTTTTCCGAGCACGTACTTTTCGAAGTAGGGAAAATAGCCGCGATCCTTGATCGTGTTCCTTGAGAGTTTTGCCGTAGACCACATGTCGGCCCACACGTCTTTGATGGTAAGCCCTGGGAGGACTTTCTGGAGACCTGTGACGGTCGTATGCACTTCTGGAAGTTCTGGCATAAAAATACAGCGTATAGCTTATAGCGGATAGCGTATAGGAAAACGCCGGAATTCACAAATTCTGCAGATGTGGTAGGGTTATGG
>JBAQFA010000025.1:0-11675 GCA_049287025.1 Candidatus Magasanikiibacteriota bacterium | reverse complement strand
AATTATAGTTCATAAGATTTTAAATGGTTTAATAAAAGCCTCTCGTTCTCATAATTCTTAATTCATAATTCTCTATTCATAATATGAATTGGTTCTGGATCGCAATTATTGGTTATTTTTTATCAGGGTTGGTTTTGGTATTGGATAAGTTTATACTGACCAAATCTGTAGGCAAACCGATTGTTTATGCTTTTTATTCCACGATTTTTATGTTGGCGGTTTTTTTGGCTGCGCCATTTGGGGCTAGTTTGCTTCATGGTTTAGATTGGTTGTGGGCAGTTGTGTCTGGTTTTGGTTTTGGTTTTGGTCTGTGGTTTATGTTTATTGCGGTCAAGAAAGGAGAGGCTAGTCATATCAATCCTTTTTTGGGTGGAATAATTACGATTTTAGTTTTCTTATTATCCAATTATTTTTTACAAGAAAAGCTAGTGGCTATTCAGGTATTGGGAGTGATAATTCTTACGCTCGCTTGTTTATTTCTTTCTTCAGAAAAAAGTCAAAAGCACCATGGTTTTCACACAGGATTTTTGTGGGCGATTTTGGCTGGTTTGTGTTTTTCAGCTTCTCATGTTAGTGCCAAGTATATTTATGATATTTACGGATTCTTTACTGGTTTGGTTTGGACCAAGGGCGCGGTTGGATTGGTTGGTCTTATACTTTTACTTTTTCCTTCAGTCCGCCATTCTCTGCGTAATAAAAATAATCAAGAATCAAAAACTTCGGCCAAACGACATGCCATGTTAATTGTAATTGCTGATAAAGTTTTGGGAGTGGGAGCGGTGTTACTAATTCAATATGCGATTGCCATCGGCAGTGTGACAGTCGTCAATGCTTTGGTCGGGGTGCAGTATACTTTCATGTTTTTAATTATTTATTTGTTTACCAAGTTTTTACCCCGAGTATTCAAAGAGTATTTTACCAAGCGAGAATTAATGATTGAAACTATTGCGATTATTTTGGTAATCATTGGTTCAGCACTTTTTGTCTTATAAATAGAACACTGATTTAACAGATTAAACTGATTTTCACTGATCTGTTCTAATCTGTTTAATCAGTTGTATCTGTGTTCTATCTGAAATTATGAAAAAGATTTTGTTTGCAATTTTAATTATATTATTGGTAGTCGGGCTATTTTATCTCTACCTCATTTTCGCTTCCCAAAAAAAATATCCAGTAGAGTATGGTATTAGTTTTAACAAAGGCCATGCTGAGTTTATTGGTCTTGATTGGAGAGAGACTTATTTGGCAATGTTGAAAGACTTAAAACCAAAGTATCTTCGCTTGGCAGCCACTTGGCGCGAAGTTGAAAATGTTCGAGGTAAGTATGATGAAACTGATGTGGCTTGGCAAATGGATCAGGCCCAGAAAAATAATGTCAAAGTGACTTTGGTTGTCGGGCAAAAAGCACCGCGTTGGCCAGAATGTCATGTGCCCGCTTGGACAGATGGATTGTCAGATGCTGAATACAAATCAGCTTTGTTTGCTTATATAAAAGATCAAGTGGAATTGTATCGCAATCATCCAGCTTTGGAATTTTGGCAAGTGGAGAATGAGGCATTTATTAAATTTAAATTTGGTGAATGTCAAAATTTTAGAAATGATTTTATAAGTGAAGAAATAAATTTGGTTAGAGAATTGGATCCAGATCACCCGATTATAATGACTGATAGTGGAGAACTTAGTACTTGGCGTCGAGCCATAAAGGCTGGCGATATTTTTGGTACGACTCTATATAGAATTGTTCGTACACCAAGTGGTATGATATGGACATATGATTGGTTGCCAGCTGGTTTTTATCGTCTCAAAGCCCAATTTTGGGGTAAAGATATAAACGAAGTATTTGTGTCCGAATTGCAAGCTGAACCCTGGTTTTCGGCTGGCAATCCTAATACTACCTCGATTGAAGAACAAGAAAAAACTATGAATTTAAGCCGATTGGAAAAGCATTTTGATTATGTAGAAATAATTGGCGCACCCAGAGCTTATTTGTGGGGAGTGGAGTGGTGGTATTGGATGAAAGAAAAGCAAGGTGATAATAAATATTGGGAAATGGTAAAAACAAAAATCGTCAAATAAGGCGATTTTTGTATATGCTAGGGTGTTTTTTTATCCCCAAACTTGTCTTACATATAGTGTAATCTTGTGATATAATAACAAAGCATGAAAATAATTTCTCATAGCAAAACTAACCCCCATAATACTAGCCTGTGGATTTTTAGGTTATTTTTTGTTTTTGCTATTTTTTTAGGTTCATTTTATTTTTATTTTAAAGTTGGAGCGATTAATGTTATTAACAAAACTTCCCCCTATTCTATGACCAGAAGTTTAGCTGGTTGGTGGACATTTGATGGTAGAGAAATTACCGCTGTCACTAGCACAGATAAGAGTGGTAATAGTAATAATGCTACCAGAACCAATGGCCCACTAGCTGGTATTGGAAAAATTGGTCAAGGTTTAGGTTTTGATGGGGTAAATGATTATCTTAATATTGCCCATTCAACCAGTTTGAATATTACTTCTACTATTTCTTTGTCAGCGTGGGTAAAGCCACTTACAGGATTTGGTTCATCCTCTACTTTAATTACTAAAGGTAATATTGGTACAGGTTATATATTATCTTTAAATGAAGGTAAACCAAAAATGGCTTTAACTGGTGCGGGCAATGTTTGGACAGATCTTAGTAGTTACCCTTCCGGTAGTTTGGATAGTATTAATATTTCTGGTGATGGACAAAAAATTTTTGGTGTGGATAGTGCTGGTGCAATCGGCAATATATATCTCTCAACTGATAATGGTAGTACTTGGTCGTCATTAAAATCTAATGGTTATTGGCGGACTGTTGCATCATCTTATAATGGACAAATAATTGCGGCTGGGCAATGTTGTGGTTCACAGATTAATGTTTCTACAAATGGTGGTTCAAGTTGGTCGACCGTTGGTCCAAGTAACGTCATGGTAGATATAGACATGTCAACTAGCGGAATAAAGCAAGTGGCTATTAGTACTGGTGGGGTTTTTGTTTCAACTGACAGTGGTTCTAATTGGCTACAAAAAACTACTGGTATTCCTGTTGTTCCTGAGGCTGTTGCTATGTCAGATAATGGTAATATAATTACAGCAGTGGATACGGGAGGAAAAATTTATGTATCCACTGATACTGGTAATAATTGGACAGCCAAAGATTCTAATAGAAATTGGTCTGATGTTGCTGTTTCTGGTGATGGTACACTTCAAACCGCTGTGGTTTCTGGTGGGCAGATTTATATTTCCACTACTACTGGTAACACTTGGGTAGCTAAAGATTCTAATAGAACTTGGTCAGCAATTGACATGTCAAGCGACGGTGTTAATCAAACTGCTGTAGTTTATGATGGGCAGATTTATATTTCCACTACTACTGGTAACACTTGGGTGGCCAAAGGTTCTAGTAGAAGTTGGTTAAATGTGTCCATGTCAAATGATGGTGACAAAAGAGTAGTATGTGACAATACTTTTGCCAATCATTCCCCTTATTTTAGTTCAGCTTTGGCAGTCACTGGTTTAAGTAGTTTAATAAGTAATAACTGGTATCATATTGCTTCTACTTATGATGGCACAAATTTTAAAATGTTTGTCAATGGTAGTCTGGTTGCCACTTCAACTGGCTCAGCAACTATTGATAGTAATACCAATCCTTTGCGTATTGGTGGCTATTCTTCCAATTATTTTAAAGGTTCTTTAGATGATGTGCGGGTGTACAATCGCGCTTTATCAGTTAAAGAAGTTACTCAATTATTCAGTCTAGGTAAGGCTAAAATGGTTACTGCTAATAGATCTACTATTATTAATGCCAAGTTAATAATGGGTGTGGACGCAATTTCTGGTACGCCAAAGGAAGGATTTGTGTTAACAGTTGGCACAATAACACCAGTAGGTGCTACAGTTTCTTATCAATGGAAAATAGCCACTTCACCAGATGGTGCATATACAAATATTAGCGGGGCTAATTCGTCCACCTATACACCAATTCCAGGTGATGTTGGTAAGTATATAAAAGTTATAGTGACAGGTACAGGTAGTTACATTGGTAGTATTACCAGCGCGGCCACTGCAGTTATTACATCTTTGGCTGTTGGTGATAGTTTTCAAGGTGGCAAAGTTGCTTATATTTTACAATCTGGTGACCCAGGGTATATTGCTGGGCAAACGCATGGTTTGATAGCTGCCACCAGCAATCAAAGCACTGGTGCAGCTTGGGGTTGCTATGGCACAAATATATCAGGGGCGGTAGGTACTGTTTTAGGTACAGGAAACCAAAATACAATTAGTATTATGGCAGGTTGTGCGACAGCTGGCATAGCTGCTAGAATTTGTGGTGATTTGTCATTAAATGGTTATAATGATTGGTATTTACCAAGTACAGTAGAATTAACTAAACTTTATCTAAATCGAGCATTAATTGGCGGTTTTACTGTTAATTATTATTGGAGCTCAACACAGCGTGATGCCTGGGCAGGTTATGTAGTTGGGTTTGATGATGGTGTTACAAGGGGTAGTGATAAAACTTGGGGACTTTATGTTCGTGCTATTCGGTCTTTTTAAATAGAATAATTAGAATAAAAAAATTCCGATTAGATCGGAATTTTTTGTACACGCCGGGGGATTCGAACCCTCGACCCCCTCGGTGTAAACGAGGTGCTCTAACCAACTGAGCTAGGCGTGCATATATATAATGGGAATATTATATATAAATTTATTTTTTTTGTCAATATGTGGTATAATCTATCTAGAATTTTTCATTTTTAAATTATGTTTTTTCACAAGTATAAAAGAATGGATGGAGAAATCTCCGTTGTTCACCATAAGGGAATTTTTAAAAAAGAATTAACTTTATTTCAGTCAGTCGCCATGATTGTGGCTGGGACAATTGGGGCTGGTGTCCTAGGTATTCCCTATGCGATTGCCAAAGTTGGCTCACTTGTAGGATTGATTTATATTATTGCGATTGGTTTTTTGGCCATGGCTTTAAATCTTATGATCGGCGAAATTGCCGTACGCACCAATGGTGATTTCCAATTTGCTGGTTTGTCAAAAAAGTATTTAGGTCGTTTTGGACAAGTTGTTATGACTACAGTGATGTATACTGCCACTTTGGGAGTCCTTACAGTCTATATAATTGGGGCTGGCCAATCTTTGTCTGCCTTGTTTGGCGGTGTGCCATTTTGGTGGAGTTTGGGATTTTTTGTGGTAGGCGCTCTGGCTGTATTTTCTGGAATTAAAAAAATTAAAGTAATAGATTTTGTTTTAGGTTTAGGAATATTAATAATAATTAGTTTTATTTCCTTTTTATCTTTTCCACATATTAGAATAATAAATCTAAATTATACAGATTTGGCTTATTTATTATTTCCCTATGGAGTTTTGTTATTTGCTTTCAACGGTAGTACAGCGGTTTTGGAAACTCATTCTATAATGAAAAATCGGGAGAGAGATTTTAAAAAAGTTATAATCATTGCTGGTTTTATTTTAATTGTCGCTTATGCTTTGTTTGCTCTAACTACTTTGGGCGTGACTGGGGCAAATACGACCGAAATTGCCACGATTGGTTTGGGACAAAAAATTGGTGGAGCAATTTTTATTCTTGGTAATGTATTTGCCATTCTCGCTATGTTTATTGGTTTTCTGATGCGTGGTTTAGCTTTGCAGAGTTCTCTAACGTGGGATTATAATTGGCCAAAAGCTTCAGCTGTATTAATTACCGTTGGTATTCCATTATTTTTTTTCTTGCTTGGTTTGCGCAAGTTTATTTTGGTCTTGGATTTGATCGGGGGAATATTTATTAGTATTGAAATTTTTATAACAATTTTATTATTTTGGAAATCACGGCAAAATGGAGATAAAAAACATACTATATATTCTTTACATCATGCCTGGCTTCTAGTTGCTTTGCTTTTATTGGCTTTAGCTATTGGCGCGGTTTATAGTATTGGAAAATTGTTTTGAATTTGACAAAATAGTCATTATTTATTATTATATAATTGTTCAAGAAAATGGTGTTGGTTGTTGGTCGGTTCTATCTTGTTAAGTGTCGATGACGAGATTACTGCTCAACAACTTCCTTCTGCCTCATTGGCGGATAATCTATCTTCTTGAACAACTTTAACAAGTTGTTTTTTAATTATAAATAAGAGTTGGTTATTTAGCTTTTCAAGCCTTTCCAGCCTTTTTCGCCAGAGGACGGATTAGTCCTTTGGCTAATAAGCCTTTAATAAATATGGAAAAATATCTTTTTACCTCAGAGTCAGTCACTGAGGGGCATCCTGATAAAATTTGTGATCAAATTTCGGATGCAGTTTTGGATAGTTTAATTAAACAAGATCCAAAATCTCATGTGGCAGTAGAGTGTTTCACTACTACTGGTTTAGTAATTGTTGGTGGCGAAGTGACGACCAATGGTTATGTTGATGTCCAAAAATTAACTAGAGAAGTTTTGTATGACATTGGTTATACTGATCCAGATTATGGGATTGATTCCGAACATGCTGGTATTTTGGTTTCTATTCATGAACAGTCGCCTGATATTGCCCAAGGGGTAAATAAAATTACAGTAGAAGAACAGGGAGCTGGAGATCAGGGTCTTATGTTTGGTTATGCATGTAATGAGACTGAAGAATTAATGCCTTTGCCAATTGTATTGGCACACAAGCTCGCCAAACAATTGGCTCTTGTAAGAAAAAATGGTACTTTAAAATATTTACGTCCTGATGGAAAATCTCAAGTGGCCGTAGAATATGAAGATGGTAAGCCAGTTCGTCTTAGCAATGTCGTAATTGCTGCACAACATAATCCAGAAGTCACTTTGGAACAATTACGCGCTGATGTTTTGGAAACAGTTATAAAACCAGTGTGTGAAAAATATATAGATGATAAGACAGAATATTTTATAAATATGACTGGCAAGTTTGTCGTCGGTGGACCTCATGGTGATACTGGTTTGACTGGTAGAAAAATTATTGTAGATACTTATGGTGGCATGGGTCGACATGGTGGTGGTTGTTTTTCGGGCAAAGATCCATCCAAAGTCGATCGATCAGGTGCTTATATGGCCAGATATGTGGCCAAAAATGTAATTGCTACTGGTCTGGCTGACAGATGTGAATTACAAGTCGCTTATGTAATTGGCAGGGCTGAACCAACAAGTATTTTAATTAATACTTTTGGTACTGGCAAAGTTAGTGATGAAAAATTAGTGGAAGCTATTAAACAAGTCTTTGATTTTAGACCAGGCAAGATTATTGAACATTTGAATTTATTACAACCAATCTATCGAGAGACATCTGCTTATGGTCATTTTGGTCGGGAAAGTTTTCCATGGGAAAAGACTGATAAAGTAGAGGCTCTTAAACAAGTGATAGGTTAAAATTGCTAAATAAATAAGAAGCCTCTACCAAGAGGTTTCTTTTTTTTAATAAATCTGCTATCATATTCTCATTATAATATAAATAAAATATATGCCAAAAGAAATCAAAAATACCCAAAAACTTAAATCTGGTCTAGCCCAAATGCTAAAAGGTGGAGTAATTATGGATGTTGTCACAGCCGAACAAGCAAAAATTGCTGAAGAAGCTGGAGCTGTCGCTGTGATGGCTCTTGAACGCGTACCATCTGATATTCGAGCTCAGGGTGGAGTGGCGAGAATGAGCGATCCAAAATTAATCAAAGCGATTCAAAAAGCCGTTAGTATTCCTGTTATGGCCAAAGTTAGAATTGGTCACTTTGTAGAAGCGCAAATTTTGGAATCATTAGAAATAGATTATATAGATGAATCCGAAGTTTTGACACCCGCGGATAATAAATATCATATTGATAAAACAAAATTTAAAGTACCATTTGTTTGTGGTTGTCGAAATCTTGGTGAAGCTCTGCGTCGCATAGAAGAAGGCGCAGCCATGATCCGCACCAAGGGTGAAGCGGGGACTGGTAATGTAGTAGAAGCAGTAAAGCATATGCGCAGTCTGATAGAAGAAATTGCTAGTTTGAAAAAAATGAATGAGACAGGTTTGAAAAAATATTGTAAATTAGAAAGAGTTTCTCTGGCCTTGGTAAAAGAAGTGAGAAAGCTTGGCCGTTTGCCCGTAGTCAATTTTGCGGCCGGTGGTCTGGCCACTCCAGCCGATGCGGCTCTTATGATGCAATTGGGTGTTGATGGAGTATTTGTGGGTAGTGGAATTTTTAAATCTAGTGATCCAGCCAAAAGAGCTCGGGCAATTGTAGAAGCCACCCTTCATTATAATGATCCAAAAGTAATTGCCAGAGTTTCCGAAGGTTTGGGTGAATCTATGCCAAGTTTAGAGATTGATAAGTTGGAACAGAGGTTTGAAGGAAGATAACAACAATCCAGATAATCCAGATTTACAGATGCCAATTGATATTTGTCAATCTGGATTATCTGGATATCCGGATTATTAATATTTTATGAAAATAGGAGTTCTAGATATCCAGGGTTCAGTAGAAGAACATCTGGCTGTTTTGCAAAAGATATCTAAAAAGAAAAAAATTATTCCGGTTCTAGTAAAAACTCCAGAGGACTTGGTTGGTCTCTCTGGTTTAATTTTACCTGGTGGAGAAAGTACCACGATTGGTAAATTGCTTAAGTTGTATAAGTTAGATAAAGAAATTATAAAAAAAGTAAAAGCAGGTATGGCCGTGTGGGGTACATGTGCTGGCGCAATTTTATTGGCAAGTGAAGTAGATGACAAAAATATTAATAATTTAAATTTAATTAATATTGGAATTAGTCGGAATGCTTATGGCCGGCAAATAGATAGCTTTGAAACAGAAATAGATTTTATAAATAAAAAAATTCCAGCCATATTTATTCGCGCGCCAAAAATAAATAGAGTGGGGGACGATGTACAGATTTTAGCCAAGAATAATAATGAAGTCGTGGCTGTGAGACAAAATAATATTTTAATAACAACTTTTCATCCAGAATTGACAGATGATACAAGCGTGCATGAGTATTTTGTGGAAATGTGCGGTTAGGTTTTAGGTAATAGGTTTTAGGTTGTGATTCGTAAAAATAAAATCCGCCATGGGCGGATTTTATTTTTACGAATATTTATAATATTTACAAACATTCGGAATTGGGATGCTGACACGCATCACTGACTTCCGGCCTATTTCACTCGCAGGGGAGTGAAGTTTGGCACGAACAGGAAGGAGCGAACGGAGCCTCTATACGACGAAGTCGAGAGGCGCGGAGGGACGTGTTTTCACCTTAGGGATAGGCTCAAAGCCTGATACGGCCCAGAGACCCAGCCCCAAGAGATTCACGAGGATAGCCTTCAAGAATATACTCCTCTACAAGTTGAGTACCACCTTACACGATTCCGCCCCTTTTGTCAAGGGGCGAGAGGCCACATCTCAGTCTCAGTCGTGGTCTCTGGGAGGCAGGGGTGGTTGACGGTGACCTCTCCGTGGAGTTGACGGCCAGTTGTCCTCATCTATTACTGCAATAGGAACATCTGGCATCTTTCTGGTGGCAAGTATCACCACCAAGGACACCAGGGCACTGCATATCAGAATAATCGCAGGATTATGCAGTAGTTTGGTCAAGATTTCAAGCAACTCAGCCACGGCGTTTCTCCTTGTGATCGTGGTAGAAGGTTGATATTGTGAACAGCCACATGGCTGACACACATATTCCCGTGTAGACGAGGCCTGTCTTTACCTCGTCTAAGATGTTCAATAGATCAAAGAGCAACGTTGTTCCCTCCATTTCCAAAAGTCGTTGCGCAATATTGTACGCTACTTTTTTGATTTTGACAAGGGTTTTTTGTTGTGGATAAGCGAAAAATTTGGTATAATTGATCACGTACCACATATCACAAATCACGTATCAATTTTGTTATGTGGTATGTGAAATGTGTTATGTGTTTAATATGAATGTGTTTCAAGCAATTGTATTAGGTTTTATTCAAGGACTAACGGAATTTTTGCCAGTGTCTTCATCTGGTCATCTTATTTTTTTACCAGAATTTTTTGGTTGGGCAGATCAAGGTCTAGGTTTTGATACAATGTTGCATTTGGGTAGTTTGATAGCAGTGGTGATTTATTTTAGAATAAAACTATGGAAAATTATAAAAGCCTTTTTTTCTCGCAAAGCTGAATTAAAAAGTGATAGAAAATTAGCTTGGTTAATTATTTTATCTATTATCCCGGCCGGGTTAGCGGGTATATTTTTTAATAGTTGGATAGAAACAAGTTTACGTGGTGCAAATCTGGTGGCTTTTGGAATGATATTTTGGGGTATAATGTTATGGTTAGCAGATACATATGCAAAAAAACAAGAAAGCAAGAAAACATTAGAGCAAACAAGTTGGAAAAATGCACTGGTTATTGGTTTTGCTCAAGCAATTGCTTTAATTCCTGGTACATCCAGATCTGGTATTACGATGACAGCTGGCTTGTTTTCCAAATTTGATAAAAAGAGCGCCGCGGAATTTTCTTTTCTTATGAGTGTTCCTATAATATTTTTGGCCGGTGCAAAACAAATATTAGATCTTGCAGAAATTGGTTTAGGTGATATTAGTCTTAGTATTTTGGTTGTAGGTTTTTTGTCTGCTGCTTTTAGTGGTTTTCTGGCGATCTGGGGACTTATGAAATTGATTCAAAAATATAGTTTTACACCATTCGTGGTTTATCGTTTGCTTGTTGGTATTTTGATATTAATATTTTTAACTTAACAATCCTGATATCCAGATAATCCAGATTTACAGATGTGACTGATTATTATCCGGACAATCTGGATTATTATTCAAAGAATATGAAAAAACAAATCATCACTATTTTAGGTGCAGGTAGTATGGGCACAGCTTTGGCTCAGGTTTTGGCTACCAATGGCCATGAAGTTAGAATTTGGAATTGGGAAGGCGAACATGACCCACTAAAACAAATTGAAAAAAATAGTGAAAATAAAAAATATCTTCCCGGAGTAAAATTATCCAAAAATATTATTCCTAAATACAAAATAGAAGACGCTTTGTTTGACGCAAAAGTGGTATTTTTTGTTATACCAAGTGGAGTGTTGGAACATACCGTGTCTTTTGCTGCGAGAAGTATTAGCAATGATGCCGTCTTGGTAGATGTGTCAAAGGGTTTGGATTGTCAGTCCTTGCAAGTAATGAGCCAAATTATTGCCAAACATGTCAGGCCAAGTTTGAGAAAAAATATTGTCACCATATCTGGCCCATCAATTGCTATACAAATGGTAAACAAACAATATACAGCCATGAACATTGCTTCCAAAAATAGTAAAGCTATAAAAAAAGTTATTTCAGTTTTAGAAAATAATTATATAAAATTAGTCCCAACTAGTGATGTTATTGGAGTAGAAATTGGGGGATCATTCAAAAATGTTTATGCCATTGCCATGGGTATGTGTGATGGTTTGGGTTATAGTCTAAATACCAAAGCGGCTTTACTGACTTATGCGCTAGAAGAAATTTCTCAATTAATAAAAGTGTCTGGAGGTAAAAGACATACCGCTTATGAACTAGCTGGGTTGGGAGATTTGATTGGTACATCTCTGTGTCCAGATAGTCGTAATCGTTTGTTTGGTGAATATCTGGGTAAGGGCATCAAATCTAGTCAGGCCATAAAAAAAGTTGGCCAAACAGTGGAAGGGGTAGGGG
>JBAQFA010000024.1:0-27071 GCA_049287025.1 Candidatus Magasanikiibacteriota bacterium | reverse complement strand
AAATAAGGCTATGGTGGGTGTGGACGGTGTTTTTCACATGGCGGCCTTACCACGGGTAGTTTTTTCTGTAGAGCAACCTTTGGAAACTCACAATGTAAATGTTAATGGGACTTTAAATGTTTTATTGTCAGCGCGTGACAATGGTGTGAAGCGAGTAGTTTTTTCTTCTTCTTCATCAGCTTATGGTGACCAGGAAATTTATCCTTTGAAAGAAGATGGAGTGGTAAAAAAACCTTTGGCTCCTTATGCTTTGCATAAATATATTGGTGAACATTATTGTCGTTTGTTTTCAAATTTGTATGGATTGGAAACTGTTTCTTTAGTTTATTTCAATGTTTATGGCCCTTATGCTGATCCAAACGGCGCTTATGCTCTTGTGATTGGTAGATTTTTACAACAAAGAAAAAATAATGAACCAATGACTATTCGCGGGGACGGTGAAATGTATCGTGACTATACTCATGTGTCAGATGTGGTAAGAGCCAATATCTTGGCTATGACAAAAGACACAGTAGGGAAGGGTGAAGTTATTAATGTTGGTAATGGTAATCCGTATTCAGTGAATCAATTAGCTAATTTAATTGGTGGCCCCACTGTTAGTGTTCCAGAAATGTCAGGGGAGATGAAATATACAAAGGCTGATAATAATAAGGCGAAAACTTTACTAGGTTGGGAGCCAACAATAAAATTGGAAGAAGGAATTAAAAAGTTGAAAGAGGAATGGGGTGTTGAATAAAAATACAATATACACGTAACAAAATACAAGGTGATTATTACCTTGTATTTTTGTATTTTGCTATGTGTATTTTGTATTTTGTTTGTTATTGTCCCATCATCCTTATTACCACGTTGATTGTTTTTAATAATATAGAAATGTCTAAGAGTATAGAACGATTTTTTATATAATACAAATCATATTGCAATTTTTGAAGTGAACTTTCTAGATTATTAGTATAGTGCTGATGAATAACTGCCCAACCAGTTAGTCCGGGTTTTATAGTATGGCGTAGGTCATAGTAGGGCATGAGTTTTTTTAATTGTTCAACAATTTCTGGTCTCTCTGGTCTCGGTCCAATGAGTGATATGTCTCCTTTAAAAATATTGATAAATTGAGGTAGTTCGTCCAGTCTTGTCTTGCGTAAAAAATTGCCAACAAAAGTTATTCTTTTATCATTTTTTTGCGCAAATTCTGCTCCAGAAATTTCGGCGCTACCATCATCTGCCAAGACATACATTGATCTAAATTTATATAAAGTAAAAATTTTTCCATTTTTACCGACGCGAGCTTGAGTAAAAAATATTGAGCCTTTAGAATTTGTCTTTATAGTCAGAGCAATGAAAGGAAAAAGAACAATAAAACACAGTCCCATTATTACTCCAGCTGTGTAGTCATAAAAGTTTTTTATTTTTTCGTGGACAATTTGTCTGGTTTGTAAGTGTTCCAAAAACCAGCCCTCAGAAAAAACTGACGGGGGTATTCTACCAGTAATTTCTTCATAAAAAGACGAAGTATCAACAATTTTTATATTATAAAATAATAATCTGTATAGTTCTTTTAAAGTTTCGGTGTCAGTTTTTAGATGATTGGCAATAACTAATAAACTAGCCTTATAATCATCAATTTTTGTTTTTAGAATACTAAGATCGTGGTAAACATCAAAGAAAGGAAATTCGTCTGAGCCTGTGTGTTTTTCTGGGTCAATGAGAGCTTTTGTCAGATAGCCTTTTTCTGGGTATCTTTGGATTATTTTAGTTATTTCTAGTGTTTCTTTGTCTAGACCAATAAAGATTACATTGGTTTTTAAAGTTTTGGTGTTTATGTATTTATTGAATATAATTTTCCAAACGTAACTTAATAAATAACCAAGAAATATATTTAAAAGAAGAATGGTTTTTGGAACAATCCCACGAGTTGGTAATATATATATAATCAAAACGCTTATTACCAATGACATTATGGCTGATTCTATAAAATGACGTCTAAATAACTGTCCTTTTATTTTTAGTAGGTCATATAGGCCATTTATATAATTGAGTAATAGCCAAACAATAAACAAAATAGAAAATAAATCAAGATTTTTTTCTATAGTTTGCCAATTGGGGATTTGCCAGTTTCTAATGGAAAGGCTAAGCCAAAATGTTATATAAAAAATAACCCAATCTCCAGTGGCGAGCATTGCTTGTTTTATTCTATATACCAAACGCATATTTGCTTATTTAGTGTTTTTTTTGTATAATTCAAGTGGTGATTATTTTTTAATATTAGCAGATTTATGAGAAAAAAGCAACATTTTAAGTTTATTTTTTTAGTTAGTGTTTTACTAGTATTTTTTGGTGTGGGATTGGCTGGTTTTGTGGAAACCGCTGACACACCATCATTAAAAATAAATAATAGTGCTGGAACTACCACCAAGACTAGAAAAGTCACTTTGTATATAAAAGGCACCGAAGACGCTAAGTATATGAAAGTGTCAAATGATGTGGGTTTTGCTGAAGCAGAATGGGAGGTCTATAGTTCACGCAAATCTTGGTTTGTTTCTTTTGGGGCTGGAACCAAGACTGTCTACATTAGATTTAAAAATGTCAAAGGTGATGTAAGCAATATTTATAGTGGCAAAATTCAATTATCAGCTCCCAAAGCAATGGATGTGGATTTTTTTATCAATGCCGAGATTGACAAAAGTAATAAGGACAAAAAGATTAGTGCTAAAGACACTGACTCACGTTATGTCAATTTAGACTTAACTTATTCTACTGGGGTAGAGGGGTATATTGCCAGCAATGATAGTAATAATTTTACTGACTTAGAGTTTAAACCAATTGTTGATCGTGTGGCTTGGGTGTTGTCACCGGGTGCAGGCGAAAAAACAATTTATGTTCAATTTTTAAACAGTAATGGTCAAAAAGAAACCGTAAGTAAAAAAATTATTTATAACCAGCCATCAGTTTATTTGGAAGAAGGTACTCTGATGAAAGGACAGGGGAGTACGATTTATTATTATGGTTATGATGGTCGGTTGCATCCTTTTTTGAATAGTGGAGTTTATCATTCCTGGTATAAAGATTTTAATAATATAAGATTTTTGAGCAATGCAAAACTAAGTGAATATCAAATTGGTCCTCAAGTTTGTGTTAGACCAGGGACTTGGTTATTAAAATTTAAGGGTTTACCAAAAATTTATGCGGTTGAACCTGGTTGTCAACTTCGACCAATTTTATCTGAAGCAGAAGCTTATTTGCTTTATGGTTCAGAATGGGTAAAAAGAGTTTTAGAATTGGATTCTGTCCATGCTAGTAATTATAATACCTTAACATATAATATAACTGATGTTGATTTGGAAATAGTGGATAGTGATCGCGATGGGGTCTCCAAAGAGACCGAGGACAAGTATGGTAGTAGCGACAAAAAATTAGATACAGATGGTGATGGTCTAGCTGATTTGGAAGAAATTAATTTTTGGTTTTCTGATCCTACTAACAAAGATACGGATGACGATGGCTATACTGACATGAAAGAAATTCTTAATGGTTATCCAGCCGCTGGATATGGTAATTTAAATACCTTATTGGCCGATACTTATGAATATTCCATTGGTTCAATAGTAAAAAAATATAGTGATAAAAAATTATATTACCGTCATAGTAATGGGAAATATTATTATGTAGGTCGCGATGTTACTGATAAGAATTTTAAAAATTACAAGTTTGACTCAAAATTTATTATACAATCGCCTTATAAAATAGATTTTACTGTAGAAAAAAAATCTTTCTCTAATACAGAAATTATTTATCCAACTGAGATGCTTGCTGGTGATATTATAAAAATGTAAAAACATGAGAAAATTATTATTATTGTTATTGCTGTTTGTTTTTGTACCAAAAATAGTTTTGACTACTACAGTATCCAATGATCCATTTTTTACTCAGTGGGCCTATAAAGATATTGGCCTTTTTGGTGCTTGGGATTATACTACTGGCTCTGATGAAGTGGTGGTAGCGATTTTGGACAATGGTTTTGATACTTTTCATCCTGATTTGCGTGATAATGTTTGGAAAAATGAAGATGAAATACCAAACAATCATAAAGACGATGACAAAAATGGCTATATTGATGACGTGTGGGGTTGGAATTTTTTGGAAGACAATAACGATCCACGAGTGTTAATTGACGATTTATCAGATGAAGAAAGGGAATCAAACATTTTTAGTCATGCAACTGTAGTAGCGGGTTTGATTGGAGCTAGAGGAAATAATGAATTGGATGGTGTGGGAATGAATTGGCAAATAAAAATGATGAATGTAAAAGTTTTGGGAAATAGTGGTAGTGGAAGTTATGAGAATTTTTCCACAGCCATTCATTATGCGGTTGATAATGGAGCCGACGTTATTAATATTAGTATTGTTAGTAGTTTGTTAGATAAAGGTGTGACCGAAGCTATTAAATATGCTTTTGAAAATGGGGTGGTGGTCGTGACAGCGGCTGGTAATGACTCAACTGATTTGAATAAAAAACCTTATTATCCAATTTGTTCAGATATCAATGAAGATTTCTTGGTATTTGGTGTTAATGCCGTCACTGAAGATCATCATCTAGCCAATTTTTCTAATTTTGGTTCTAATTGTATAGACTTTACTGCCCCGGGCAAAGGTTTGAGTAGTACTTTGCGTTTTTCACCAACCAATGGTTTAAATAAAAGATATGGAGGAAATTGGAATGGCACTTCATTTGCTGCTCCGTTAATCAGTGGAACAGTGGCACTTATAAAATCAGTTCAACCGACTTGGGGGCCAAAAGAAATATTTTTTGCGATAACTTCAACTGTTCATCATACACCAAGCCAGAATGAAGCTGTTTATGCCAACTTATTTGGTGCAGGTTTATTGCAAATTGATAAGGCAGTAAAATATGCTTTTGAGAAATTAAGTTTTAGTCAAGTAATTAATAATATTTTGAGTTTTGATTCTGGTACTGGTAATGTAGAAAATAAAAATTTAAAGGATAGTAATTTAAAATTTGCTATTAATGAAAAATTAAAAAATATTTCTGATGTTGAAAGTTTTTTGGATAAAAGTGAGTTAAAATTTATTACAGTATCGGAATCAGTTGGTAACAAATCAGTATTGGCTATTTATAATAAAGATTGGCAAATAATTAGTTCTTGGGAAGTTGTTTCTTTTGGATTTTTAGATTTGGCAGTTGGTGATGTTCGAGGTGACAGTAAAAAAGAAATAATTTTGTCACCAAGATATAATGACACCCAAGTTTATAGAATATTTGATTTAACTGGTAAAGAACTAGATCAGTTTACTATTGAGGGAAAACACAAAGGTATCAATATTGATTTGGTCAGAGAAAAAGTAAGTGAGAAACAGAAAATTGTGGTTATTTATGATTTTAATGGTTTAAGTCTAAATATCATTAATGAACAAAATAAGATTATACAGGAATGGAAAATAAATGATGTGAATTCAGTTGGTGATTTTAAAATCGGTGATATTGACGGTGATAAAGAAATGGAATATGTCATTATGTCTGGGGCAGGAGAAATACCATATTTATTATATTTTGAAACTGATGGTAAATTAAAAAATAAATTTATGGCTTATGATCCTAGCTACCGAGGTGGGGCAGATCTAAAGATCGGCGATTATAATTTTGATGGTTTGGATGATATAATTGTACAGCCTTTGGATAATAACCAGTCAACCAGAGTTTGGAGTGGAAAAGTGAAGAAAATAGCTGAATGGTCTACATTTGCTGGACAGAGTGTTAAAAATACTAGAATTTTGGTATACTAAAAGGCGTAGGACATAAGATATAGGATGTAAGAAATAAGAATTGTCTTTATTGCATTGAATTATTTGTAAGAATTTTGGTCGTTGTTTGCACTTTGTATAAAATGATCATTCATTGTCATTAAAATATATTTAATTAAACAAACAGTAAATTAATTTATATATAAAATTCGAGGTAGGAAAGATTCCTCGTCGTTCCTCCTCGGAATGAATAAAAATAATAGTTAATTTTTTATGATAGGAGATATTCCAATTTTTGAAAAAAAGAACGTCCTAGTTACAGGTGGGGCGGGTTTTTTGGGTTCACATTTGTGTGAAAAGCTCTTGAAAGAAGCCAAAGTAATCTGTATGGATGATTTGTCAAATTCTAACATAAAAAATATTGACCATCTTTTGCAATATCCAGATTTTGAATTTATAAAATATGATGTTAATCAACCATTAGATCTGGACAACTTTGATGAATTAGACAAATTTAAAATCAAATTTCAAGGTATACAAGAGATTTACCATTTGGCTTGTCCAACGAGTCCAAAGAATTTTGAAAATTTGAAACTTAATTCTTTGTGGTCTAATTCCAAAGCCATGTTGAATACTTTGGATTTGGCAGTAAAATATCGAGCGAAATATGTTTTTGGCTCTAGTTCAGTGGTTTATGGTCCACCACGAGAAGACAGAAAAATTTTTAAAGAAGATGACGAGGGGATAGTTAATCATTTGTCACCTAGGGGTTGTTATGATGAGGGCAAAAGATTTGCCGAGACGTGTGTAGAAACTTATCGTCAAGTTTATGGTTTGGATGCAAAAATTGCACGGATTTTTACTACCTATGGCCCAAGAATGAAATTGCGTGATGGGTTACTTATTCCAGATTTTATTTTGGATGCTTTGGATGGACAAGATTTGGTGATTTATGGTAATGGTAACATGAATCAGTCATTGTGTTTTATTACTGATATGGTTGATGGTTTGGTTCGTTTGATGAGAGCCGAACCAGAATTTTATCTTGTTAATCTTGGTCACGATCAAATCTATAGTATGACGACGGTAGCAGAAAAAATTATTAAAATGACCAATTCAACTTCCAAAATTAGGTATGAAGCTCCATTGGTGTTTTTAACACCAAAAGGCGTGCCAGATTTGATTCGAGCCAAAGAAAATTTGGATTGGATCCCATTAATTAATTTGGAAGATGGCTTAAACAAAACCATTGATTATACAATTGCTAATAAGGAGATGCTCTAATATGATGGTGGCTGTTGTCCCTGCTTACAATGAAGAAAAAACAATTGGCTCTGTGGTCCAGAGCCTTTTTGCGCATGTGGATAAAGTAATTGTGGTGGATGATTGTTCGCGCGACAATACTCATGAACAAGCTTTGGCAAGTGGAGCGATTGTATTACAGCATAAAATCAATCGTGGGCAAGGCGCAGCTTTGCAAACTGGTCATGATTATGCCTTACAAATTGGGGCTGATTATGTTTTGCATTTTGATGGTGATAATCAATTTTGTGTAGAGGACATTAAGCCAGCTTTGACAAAATTAAACGATAGTGGAGCCGATGTTTTGTTTGGGTCGCGTTTCTTAGATAATAGAACCAAAATTCCTTGGTTTAAAAAGAATATTTTGTTTCCGATGGCAAAAATTTTTAATAAAATTTGTGGGGTAGATTTGGAAGACACTCATAATGGTTTTCGTATCTTGAATAAAAAGGCTTTAGAACAAATTAAAATTGAACATGACAGAATGGCTCATGCGACTGAGATTCCAGCCAAGGCAAAAAAGTTAGGTTTGAAATTTGTAGAGTTTCCTGTGAAAGTAGTCTATCATGAGTTTGGTCAGGGTCTGGGTGGTGGTTTACAAGTGGCTAAAGATTTGCTGTTTGGGAAGTTTGTTAAGTGAGGACATAAGACATAAGACATAAGACATAAGTTTACAATTCTTAGGTCATATATCTTAAATCTTATGTCAGGTGTATATGATTATTTTATTCCAAATTTTGTTTACTCTGTTTGTTTTGTTTGCAATCGTAAGTGTGGCCAAGCGTAAACAAGAAGGTTTGCTTGGTCCAAAAGGGCTAATTTTTTGGTTATTATTTTGGGTTTTAGCTATTGTCGCTGTACTCTGGCCAAATAGCACTACGATTGTAGCAAATTATCTTGGTATTGGTCGCGGTACAGATTTTGTTATTTACGTTGCTTTGGTAATAATATTTTATTTATTATTTAAACTCCATATCAAATTAGAATCTGTTGGTAGAGATATTACCAAAGTGGTGAGGAAAGAAGCGGTTGAGGAAAGAACAAGGAGTAAGGAATAAGGAGTAAGGAATAAGGAGTAAGGAATAAGGAGTAAGGAGTAAGGAGTAAGGAGTAAGGAGTAAAGATTTAATAATTTTTTGTTGCAAGTGTTTAAATGTTTTAAGTAAAATATGAAAATCGCTCAAGTAGTTTGTACTTTTCCACCATATCACGGTGGAATGGGAAACATTGTTTATCAAACAGCCAGTGAACTGGCTAAGTTTGGGCATGAAGTAGAAGTGATTACCCCACATTATTATCGCGAAGAAGAATTAGACATTGATAAAGAAGGTGAACCAAGTTTTGTTAAAGAACAAAAAGTGACTGAAAGAGAATTGGACGTCGTGGCTAGACGTTTAAAACCAGCTTTGCAAAAAGGTAATGCTGCTTATATTCCTCAGATCCAGCATGAATTGGATGATTTTGATTTGGTACACTTGCATTATCCTTTTTATGGTGTGGCCAATTTGGTGAGAAAGTGGAAAATTCGCAATCCCCAAAAGCCGTTAGTTGTTACTTATCATATGGACAATCGCGCCCCTGGTTGGCTTGGTTTGTTTTTCAAATATTATGCCAAATATTGGATGCCAAAAATTTTAAATACAGCGGATGTATTAATTGCTAGTTCACTAGATTATATAGAAAATAGTCAAGCGCGCGAAATCTATTTGCAAAATCCAAACAAGTGGGTGGAAGTTCCTTTTGGAGTTGATACAGAACAATTTAGACCAAGAGATAAGTCAGCCAGTCTTTTTAATCGTCATAATTTAAATCCAGATTTGCCTGTATTGTTATTTGTTGGTGGTATGGACAGGGCGCATTATTTCAAAGGCATTCCAGTATTACTGCAAGCTTTGCGTGAATTAAAAACCCATGATTTTATTTTACAAACTTTGTTAGTGGGGGATGGAGAGTTGAGACCAGAATATGAAATGCAGGCCAAAGTTTTGGGTTTGAGTGATTACGTAAAATTTGCTGGCCAAGTTAGTCAGGAAGAATTACCGTATTATTACAATTTGGCAGATTTGTTTGTTTTACCTTCCACGACCAAAGGTGAAGCTTTTGGTATGGTATTATTGGAAGCCATGGCCAGTGGAGTGCCAGTAGTAGCAAGTGATTTGCCTGGAGTGCGGACTGTAGCAGGAGATGGGGGAATGGTTTTTATGTCCGGAAGTCATTTACTCTTGGCCGAGACTTTGTTTGGTTATTTTAAAGAAGATGTGGATAGGTGGCAGTGGACACAAGATGTTAGGCAGACAGTTGAGGAGATGTATTCATTGGAATTGATGGGCGAGAGACTGGATAGTATTTATAAACAGCTTGTCTAGTTTTTTAAAATTTGTTATAATCTGTTATTATAGTATAATATATACTTATTTAGTATTAATTAATCTAATTTATTATCTATGGACGAGAAAAAAAGTTTTTTTGACCTCCTAAGTCGTGGTCAAGCATTTGCTTTCGGTATTATCGGAGGCGTTTTAGTACTTTGTACGATTGGTTTTTTTATAACTCTAGGGATATTGTTGTCGGGAGAGGGTTCAACCAGTGAAACAGTAAATAATAAACCAGCCGTAGTCCAAAATGACGATGGGGCAGTAGCCACACCAACTGTGACAAAAAGTGATAAACCAGTTGTTGAATTATTTGTTATGTCATATTGCCCTTATGGCTTGCAAATGGAAAAAGCATTTTTACCAGCTTGGGAATTATTAAAAGACGAGGCTGAAATTAGTATAAAATTTGTGAGTTATGCTATGCATGACAAAAAAGAAATTGATGAAAATACTAGACAATATTGTATTGGCGAAGAATCAGAAGATAAATTGATAGATTATTTGAAATGTTTTGTAGCGGAAGATAATTCTGCCAAGTGTTTGTCAGCTGTCAAATTGACTGATGAAAAATTGGCTTCTTGTATTAACAGTACTGATAATAAATATAAAATTACTGAACAGTTCAATGATCAAAGCACTTGGTTATCTGGTCGTTATCCAATTTATGGTGTACACGGTGATTTGAATACAAAATATGACGTGCAAGGTTCACCAACTTTGGTTATTAATGGCGCACAAGTTAATGTGGCACGGACTCCAGAAGCAGTAAAACAAGTAATTTGCGCGGCTTTTAACGAACAACCAGAAGAATGTAAAAAAGTTTTAAGCAATTCTGGTTATTCCGCTGGTTTTGGTTTGACAGCGAGTGACAATGCGGCTAATGTTGAGTGTGGTGTATAAGAAAAATTGAATAATTTTCAAAAAGACCATCTTGATAAAGTTGGTCTTTTGTTTTGTGTGATATTTTGGTATACTATTAATAACTGTATGCTTAATCCAAAGTTTACAGGTTTAACTTTAATGAGTGTTGGCTTGGTATATTAATTATTGGAAAGGGATTCCTCGCTACGCTCGGAATTAAAATATATGGGTATGTTTAAAAAAGGTCTTTTATTTGGTGGTTTATTGGGTGCAGGTTTGATGTGGCTTAATACTACCAAGAAAGGCAAGGAAATGCGTGACGAGATGCTTGATCACGCCGCTGAAGTCTATGTCAAACTAAAAGACAAGGTTTTATCTTCGGATCAATATAAAAACCTAACTAAGAATGAATATGTGAAGCTGGCACAAGAATTGGTTAATAAATATGCGATTGATAATGGCTTGACAGAAAATATTAAGAAAATGGTAGAAAAATTAGTCGTGGCACAGTGGAATAATTTAAAAGGGCAGATGAAGAAATAGTATTGTTTTGATATCAATTATTAAAAAAGATTTGCAATATGGACGATTTAGGACAACCAACTGCAGAAGGAGTGATATCTTCCGGGGTACAGCCAGAATCTTTGAAGGTCGTTGAATTAGGCCAAGAAAAGTCTAGAACAGGGAAAAAGAAGCCAAATCACGAGTTATGGAACCTTGAAGAAGTTGATGGTGTTTTTGAAGTAAATTTACCCGGTTTTGTCTCAAAAAAATTAGAAGCGATTTTTGGTACAACTAAGGAAAGGTTTACCACAAGGTCAGAAGCCGAAAAAGCAGTTGAAGATGCTCGGGCTAGAAGTAAGATATTTTTTGAAAGAGCTTCACTTGAAAAAACTTATTCTAAACACGTATTTAGAATAGACGAACTTCCAGATGGAAGATTTAGAGTTGTACTTCCAGGGCTTGTTGATTCAAAAACAGGAGTTTTTTTAGGTACATCACAGACTGAATTTGATTCTTGGGATCAAGCAAAAGAACATTTTTTACAAGCTTTAGAAGATGAAGAAAAAATAACAAAAAAGCCTCTTTTGGAAATGAAAACTGGTGATAATGAGAGAATTGCTTTTTCAGAATTGGATGCTTTTAATCCTAAGGTTGCACCATCTCGAGATGCACATAAAATTCCAGAATCTGTAAAAAAATATTTGATGAGTGATGGTAGATTGGATGGAAGTCATCCAAGTGCTAAAACTTACCAAAAAACAATTGCAGAAAAAGGGTGGGAAGGTAATATTTTTCGATTTGTTTCAAACTATCTTGAAAAAGAAGGTATCCAAACTGCGAAAGAAATAGGGATTGAAAATTTGGATGCTCTTACACCAAAACAAGCAGTTGAATTGGCCACACGTATAGTGATTGATTTGACAAAATATAAATATAGTGATTCTCAAGCAGGAGGCTTTTCTTCGATTGTGAAAGGTTCAGAAGCTGATAACAGTTCTGTCCAACATTTGCTCCAGATGGGGTTACGTAAGAAAGAAGATCAAGGTTGGGAAGGGAATGGGGTTTGTCGGAATTTTGCTAGCGCTGTAAAAGCGGTTTTTGAGGCACTAAAAGCTAACCAAACTAGATTTAGCCGTCTTCGTGATACATATTGTTTGTATGAGGGCGGAGGTGAAGAAATATATAGAACAAAAAGAAAAAAGAAAAATTCTTCAAGTTTTAATGATGGTCATGCATGGAACACATTTGTAACTATTTCAAAAGAAGGAACGGCTAATGCTACAATTATTGATGCTACGTGGGCCAAAAGAAATTTAGAAACACAACAAGTTGAGGGTTTGGATTACACTATGACCCGTATGGAGCCAATAGTTTCTGCTATTGGTGAAGGTTTTACAGAGGCAACTCCAGATAAACAAGAACAACTAGGACATTTATTATCTTATTATAAATTAAAAATTGAGAGTCTTAAACAAACTAAGCCAGTTGAAGTGTCACCAGTTGATAAATTGACTGGTGAAGAAAAAGCTTATTATAAAAAAGTTGCGATTGATAGTTTTGGTGAAAAATATGATCTTAGGGCTTTAACTGAAGATAAATTAATTGAACTTGGTCAAAAACATATTGCTTATGTTAGACAACATATAAAAAATGATGAGGAATCACAATTTTTTGCTACCAGGGCATTTGAATTAATAAAAAAACAAGGGGTACCAGATAAATTAGATAAAACACTAGTAAGCGCGATTGGTAGTGAATATCAGAAAATTGCTAGTGAAGGACAAGGAGAAGTGGGGAGTGAAGAAATAGAAGTGTTGTTTGAGGTTTTTAAAAAAAACCCAGAAATGAATTTTCGTTTGATTTTGAAAGAATATATTAAAAGTATATCACTTTCTGATAGCAATGATCGTTTTGTGATATTTGCTGATAATGATCTACAAAGAATGGCCTATGAGCAATTAAAATTAAGAGATAATTTTGAAAAGTTTTTTAAAGATGCTCCTAGGTTTAGGATACGAATGAGGGAGATGCTACCACAGTTGTTTGTTGATTTTTCTCCCGGGACAAAAATAGAAGATACAAAGGAATTGGCTGAATTAGTTAGTAATCAAAGGATGTTGGGTAATAAACACATGATTGATCGTTGGAAGCCTGTGGAGGAAAGAATAGAATTATTTTTGGAAAAAGCTCGTCAAGCTTTGCAAACATTAAATTCTCAAAAGTATGACGAAATCGTTGCCAGTTTAGATGATTATCAAATGGTTAAACAATATGATAAATTATATAGAGATTTAAAAAATCCCTCAGCATGATATAACAGGGGACTTTTGTCGGGCTAGGCAGACTTGTCCGCCAAAGGACGGATCCACCTCTGGTGGAAACTGCCGACCTCATCGTCTTCACTTGTCATCGAATTGTCGGGCTAGGCAGACTTGAACTGCCGACCTCGTCGTCCCGAACGACGCGCGCTACCAACTGCGCTATAGCCCGTTTCACAAGATTATACTCTGTTAACTAAAAAAATCAAGCATTGTCGCTTGGTTTTTATTATGCTAAAATATAGGTATTAATTATCCACAAGCCTTTTAAGCATTGTTAGCTTTGTAAGCCTTGTAAGCCTTGTACATATGAAATCAATAAAAACCTATTTTGAAGAAGCGATTAAAAACAATGCTTCAGATCTACATCTGGTAGCTGATGAAAAACCAATGATTAGATTGGAAGGGGAGTTAAAAGAATTAGAAGACAAAAAATTAAGTGAAAAAGAATTAGAAACTGAAGTATTTGGTTTATTGAGTGTAGAACAAAAGAAAAAATTTAATGAAGAAATGGAACTAGATTTTGGTTGTGAACATAGTGGTATAAGATTTAGAATTAATCTTCACCGTCAGGAAGGAAAAATTGGCTTGTCCGCCAGAGTAATACCAAAAGATATTCCTTCACCAGAGGATTTGCGTTTTGAACCAGCTTTGTTAAATTTTACCAATTTAATGGATGGTTTAGTCTTGGTGGTTGGTGCGACTGGCCATGGTAAGTCAACTACAATTGCCTCTATGGTTGAAGAAATTAATAAAAGTCGTAAAGCTCATATTATTACTATAGAAGATCCAATTGAATTTGTTTTTACTGATAAAAAAAGTTTAGTGGAACAGAGAGAAATTGGCACTGATACCAAATCATTTGCCAATGCTCTAAAGCATGTATTGCGTCAGGATCCCAATGTTATTTTGGTAGGAGAAATGCGTGACCCAGAAACTATTGCTACAGTTTTGACTGCTGCCGAGACTGGGCACCTAGTATTTTCCACTCTACACACTTCAAATGCCGCTGAAGCAGTAGAAAGAATCGTTGATGTATTTGAAGGTGCTAAACAAAAACAAATTCTAATCCAATTATCTGGGGTATTGAGGGGGATTGTAGCCCAACAATTATTGCCAGGCAAAAATGGTCAGAGAATTGTAGCTAGAGAAATTTTGGTTAATACACCAGCGATTGCTAACATGATAAAAGAAAATAGTATTGCGCAGATAAATAGCTCTATCCAGACCGGAGCAAAAGATGGAATGGTGACAATGGATAATGCTTTAAAACAATTAATAAAAGATGATTTGGTTGATAAAGATACAGCCGAAAGAAGAATGGGGCGACAAAAGAAAGTATAGTAATTTTCAATTTACTAATTTTCTAAATAAAATAGGAAATAAAGTTTTTTTATGTTTTACCAAACAGCCTACAAATCTAGTAGCAGAAAAGCTACAAATAGTGATCCACGTTTACAAATAATGTGGGTCTTATTTGTTTTGTTGGCTGTAGTGGTGATTGGTCGGTTATTTATTCTCATGATTTTGCAAAATAATTTTTATTTGGCATTAGCTGCTGGTTCACACGACATGTATAATAAATTATTTCCTAAACGTGGGAGTGTGTATATCCAAGATTCACGTACCAAAGAAGAATATCCACTAGCGATTAATCGCGACTATTTTTTGGTTTATGCTGATACTAGAAAAATCAAAACTGATGATGAGGCTAATCTGGTTGTCCAAAAGTTAGCCGAAGTTTTTAATTATGATGATGAAAAAAAACTAAAGATTCTTACCCAGTTGAATAAAAGGACTGATCCATATGAACCAATTGAAAATAAAATTGATGAAACATTAATGCAAAAGATAACAGCTTTAAATTTGACAGGAATTGAATTTGTTAGACAACCATTTCGTTTTTATCCCGAAGGAAATTTGGCCGGGCCTGTGATTGGTTTTTTGGGTAAAGACAAAGATGGTAATAATATTGGACACTATGGAATAGAAGGTTATTGGCAAAAAGAATTGGCTGGTAAGGGTGGATTTGTTCAGGGCGCTAAGAGTGCAGTGGGAGCATTTATTCCGCTGACTGATCGTTATTTGGAAGCTTCAGAAGATGGGGCAGACTTACTTTTAACCATTGACCGAACAATTCAGTATAAAGCTTGTGAAAGATTAGAAAGTTATCGCCAAGAATTTGGCGCCAAAACAGCGTCATTAATACTCATGGATCCATATAGTGGAGCAATCAGGGCCATGTGTAGTTTGCCAGATTTTGATCCAAACAATTATGGTCAAGTAGAAAATAATGATGTGTATAATAATCTAAATATTTTTACACCTTATGAACCAGGTTCAGTTTTTAAACCAATAATAATGGCCGCGGCAATTAATGAAGGTTTGGTATCGCCGAACACGACATTTTTTGATACTGGTTCGCGAGCTGGTCTGTGTCAGACGCCAATTAGAAATGCTGATGATAAGTCATATCAAACACAGAGTATGATTGGGGTCTTGGAAAATTCTATCAATACTGGTATGGTATTTGTGGCTGAACAATTGGGCAAGAAAAGAGAAATTAAATATTTAGAAGATTTTGGTTTTGGTTTTCAGAGTGGATTAGAATTGGATAGTGAAGTCGGTGGTAATATTTCTACTTTAAAAGAAAATAAAGGTGATAAAATTGATTGTTACGGAGCTACAGCTTCATTTGGACAAGGTATTACTGCGACACCGTTACAATTAATATCAGCCTTTTCAGTTGTGGTTAATGGTGGTAGATTATATAAGCCATATATAGTAGAAGAAGTACGTTATGCTGATGGTTCAATTGAAAAGAGAAGTCCAAAAGAAACAAGAACAGTTTTAAATAATCAAACGTCAGTATTACTACTTGGTATGTTAACAAGTGTAGTAGAAAATGGTCATGCCAAGCGAGCTGGGGTGCCAGGTTATTATGTGGGTGGAAAGACTGGTACAGCGCAGATTCCAGGGCCTGGTGGCTATACAGCCGAGACGATCCAAACTTTTATTGGGGTATTTCCTTCTGATAATCCAAAATTTGTTTTGCTTATAAAATTTGAAAAACCAGCTCGGACTTGGGCTGATAGTACGACTGCGCCAGCTTTTGGAGAAATTGCCAAGTTTATTTTACAATATTATCAAGTACCACCAAATAGATAATTAGATTTATTTTATGAAAATAATTGTTAAGAAAATACTTAGATTTTTTACTCGTCTGATTTTGAAAAAATATGAGCCAGATGTTATTGGGATTGCTGGCTCGGTGGGGAAAAGAGGTCTAAAAAAATTAGTGGTAAAAGTTTTGAATACAAAATTTAGAGTGGCTGGCAATCCAGATGCTCATAATAATGAATTTGGTTTACCTTTGGCAGTCATTGGTGTGGTTGATCCAGGCCGGTCAATCTTTGGCTGGTGTAAAGTTTTTTTAAAGGCTGTTAAATTAATTTTAAGACGAGATAAAAAATATCCAGAAGTTTTGGTTTTGGAAATGTTGGCTAGTAAACCAGGAGACTTAAAGCACCTTACCTCTATGGCGCCGTGCAAAGTAGGAGTAGTGACTTCACTCAATGAAGCTTATTTGGAATATTTTAAAACTTTAAAAAAACTTGGACAAGAACTGAGGTTGATGATTAGTACACTGGATAAAAATAGTTTTGCAGTCTTGAATCGCGATGAAGAAGATATTTTTGTAATGGGTAATAAAACTGAGGCAGATATTTTTACTTTTGGTTTTCATCCCGAAGCAGATGTGCGCGCTAGTGACATTCTTTTTAAAAAGAATGAAGATGATGAAGTGGTGGGAGTTTATTTTAAAATTTCTTATCATGGCTCAATGGTGCCCATGTATTTGTTTGATGCCAAAAAGCAAGAAGATGTTTATCCAGCTTTGGCAGGGATTGTGATTGCTTTGGTTATGGGGTTAAACTTAGTAGAGATTTCTGAGGTGTTGAAAGAAGTTTGACAATAGATAGCATAAATAATAAAAATCCCTTTCGGGATTTTTTTGTGTCAAGGGGGAGAATCGAACTCCCGACCTTAGCGTTATGAATGCTACGCTCTAACCATCTGAGCTACCCTGACATTTTAAGTTGTACCGCCACGGAGAATCTCCGCCACAGGCGGATGGGCCTCTGTCTGCGCAGGCAGGTTTGGTCCAGAACTCCAGTACCGCCACGGAGAATCGAACTCCGATTTCCGCCTTGAGAAGGCGAAGTCCTAGCCGTTAGACGATGGCGGCATATATAGGTTGAAAACTGAGCCTTCCAATAACAGTGCAAAAATTATACTAAAAAAATAATATTTTGTCAACCAAAAAACCACCTAATTAAGATGGTTTTTTTAAAGTAATTTTATTATTGGTTTTATGCTTTACCTTTTAAAGCATCTTTCAATCCTTTTCCCGCCTTGAATTTTGGAACTGTCACTGGTGGGATTTGAATTTTTTGACTTGGGTTTTGTGGATTAACTCCAACGCGTCCAGCTCTTTTCTTGGCACTAAAAGCACCAAAGCCAGCGATAGTGACTTCGCCACCAGCTTGTAGAGTAGTAGTAACAACAGTAACAAAAGTTGCTACCATTTCTTCGGCTTCTTTTTTTGAGACACCGACTTTATCGGCAATTGTTTGAGCCAATTCTGCTTTGTTCATAATAGATAGGTTAAGAGTAAGTTTTAGATTAAGACTCCCTTAAAGGGAAATTAGCTTAATTTACATTAATATTGTATATTTTTTGATTTTTTATGTCAATAGAGCAAATTTTTGTCTGTGGACAAATAAAGTTAAACAAGTTTTTTAAGTTTACTAAGTTTGCTAAGTAAAAAACCGGTCAAATGACCGGTTTTTGTAAACTTAGATAACTTAGATATTTAGAAAACTTAGTCAACTTATCTGGCGTACTCAATCACGCGTTTTTCTCTAATAACATTCACTCTAATTTCACCAGGGTATTGTAATTCATTTTCAATTTTTCTCGCAATATCTTTGGCCAAGTTATAAGCTTGATAATCATCAACTTCTTCTGGCTTCACAAAGACACGAACTTCACGACCAGCTTGGATGGCATAGACCTTATCAATGCCAGGGAAGTCAGAAGCAGTTTGTTCGATTTCTTCTAGTCTAGCGACGAATTGTTCATAAGTATCACGACGAGCACCTACTCTAGCGCCAGAGATGGCATCAGCCGCTTTGGCAATCTGAGCGTAGATACTAGCTGGTTTATCATCATGGTGATGAGCAGCGGTATCACAAATATCTTCGTCCATGCCAAATTTTTTCAAAATTGTATAACCAACTTCTGGGTGACTACCCTGAGTTTCTTGATCAACGGCTTTACCAATATCGTGGAAGAAGCCACATTTTTTGGCTTTGTTAGCATCTAGACCAAGTTCCTCAGCAATCAAAGCCGACAAGTAAGCCACTTCTAAAGAATGGTTTAAAATATTTTGACCATAGCTAGTACGATATTTTAATCTACCAATAATACCAATTAATTTTGGATCAAGACCAACAAAACCCATTTTGTAAACAGCTTCGTCGCCAGCTTTTTTGATATCAATGGCTAAATCTTTTTTGGCTGATTCAATAAATTCTTCAATTCTAGCTGGTTGAATGCGCCCGTCTTTAATTAATTTTTCCAAAGCTAATTGACAAACTCGACGGCGGATAGGGGAGAAACCAGAAACCAAAATCATGTCTGGAGTCTCATCAATAATCAATTCACAGCCAGTCAGTTTTTCAATTGTTTTTATATTTCTACCATCTTTTCCAATAATTCTGCCTTTCATTTCATCACTTGGTAAAGCCACAGCCGTGGAAGTTGTTTCAGCGGAATGATCAGAAGAACAGCGTTGAATGGCATCCATGATAATTTCTCTGCCTTTCTTTTCGTATTCTTCAGTGTTTTGTTTTTCGACTTTCATGATGCGGACCATTAGATCATCATGAGATTGTTCTTCAATTTTATCAAACAAAACTTGTTTGGCTTCATCTTTGGTATAGCCAGCAATGGTTTGTAATTGACCCATAGCTTTTTCATGAGCTTCGTCCACTCTAGCTTTGATCGCTTGGATTTCTTCTACTTTTTGTTGAAGCTTTTCTTTGCGAGCTTCAAAATCCAAGAGTTGTTTATCAAACATGGATTCACGTTGTTCCAAACGTTTTTGGAGTTGGCCAATATCACTCCGACGATCGTTTTCTTCTTTTTTGGCGCCATCAATAATTTTGATAGCTTGTTCTTTGGCTCTTAACAAAACATCTTGTTCTTTTTGTTTGGCCTCAGTGAGCATTTTTTCGGCAGTGGCTTCGGCAGAGTTGGCGCGTGCTTGAGCAACTTGTTTACGAACATAGTAGCCCAAACCAAAGCCAAGCAAGATACCAATCACAACACCGATAATGGTCATTAATTCTTGTGACATAAAAAAACTTCTCTAAACTGTGTTTAAGAAAATCAACTAAGCTAAAAAGCTTTATAATTATTAGATGCAAAAATCATTACCCAAAGTAGGGTAAAGGTATGAAGTTTTTAATTTTTGGGAAGTGGAAATTGGCTTAATTAAGCTAATTTTATTCATATTATCCCGTTTATCTTCATGGCTTGCATCTATAATCAGTCGATTCTTTTCACAGCATTATTAATTTAATATGAATCCAGTATAACAGGTTTGGTCTGGTTTGTCAATGGAGTATTGTTAACTGAGAGAAATGAATTTTGTTGTGGATAAGTTTTGTGGTAATAATGCATCTTCAACCAAATATTCTCCAATCTTAGTTCTCTCCAGTTCTTCGCAATAAGCACCGGTCTTAAGTTTTTTACCAATATCATAGGCTAGAGTGCGGATGTATGTTCCAGCCGAACATGAGACTTCGATTTTTAGAGTTGGGTAACTATATTCTATTAATTTTATATTGTAGATTTCAATTTTACTTTTTTTACGTTTAATAGTTATTCCTTGTCGAGCTAGGTCATAGAGTTTTTGACCGTTGACTTTTTTGGCAGAGAACATGGGTGGGAGTTGGTGTTGTTTGCCGATGAACTTGCTTAAAACTATTCGGATATTCGGACCCGCCTGCCATGACGGCATGTCGGGCAGGTAATCCAGATTTACAGATGTGATTGATGTTTTTTTAAATATTTTTTTTAACAATATAACAATGTAACAATTTGACAATGGTTTTTTGTATTCTGTAATTATTCCAGTAGAATCAAACGTATCACTTACCGCGCCAAGTTTAATAGTGGCAATGTATGTTTTTGGTAGATTTTTAAATTCATCCAATCGTCTAGTAGCTTCACGACCAACCCCAACAATCAGAAGACCAGTAGCAAATGGGTCCAATGTTCCCGCATGACCCACTTTTATTTTTTTGGCTTCAGCAGACAAACCAGCTTGTTTCATTTGTTCTCGGACTTGCTTGCGAATATAGCCGACCACATCAAAACTAGTCCAGCCTTTTGGTTTGTTGATAAGAAGAAAATTTGATTCCATATTTTTTTGGGTAACATATAACAAATAGCAGATATCAGAATGCAGACAAGTTGCTATCTGATATCTGCATTATGAATCATTATATACTTTGTTATCTTCACTTATTATGCTACAATATTACCGTATGCAGGATAAAAAAACAACCATGGGTTGGGGCAAAACACAAGCGGATGGAGTAGAGATCTGGGATACGAACCCAGTGTTTTTGGGTGAACAGATAGAATTGAAAGATTGGGCAAAATTACTTTTTTATCCCAAGAAGTGGTTTTTGTATCGGTATATTAAGAAGCATATTAATCAGAGACTGGCAGACAATCCTCAGACTCATGAGATTGGTTGGCAAGTAGAGACAGTTAGGATTTTGGATGTGGGTTGTGGCACTGGCGCGAGTTTAGTTGATTTGAAAAAAATGTTTGGCCGGCAAGTAGAGGTCTGTGGAGTGGATGTAATAAAATTACAAATTGATTTGGCCAAAGAAAAAGTCAAACAAAATGGTGTGCATGCGGAAGTGGAGTGGTATGATGGTGAGCACTTACCATTTGAAAATAATTATTTTGATGCGATCTACACGTCAGATGTTTTGGGTCATGTGGCCAATGTGCCGGCCTGGCTAAAAGAATTAAATCGCGTTTTAAAATTTGGTGGCGTATTGGCAATGTTTAGTGAATCAAAACTTGGTCGTCATGCTTATGTGAGAAATTATTTGATGAAACGAGGATTGAATATTGATCCACATGCCGAATTTCATATTTCACTTTACTCAAAATCAGAATTAAAAAGTTTATTAGCAAATGCTAATTTTGATATAGAAAAAATGTACACTGCTTTTTGGGCGAGTTTTTTGGTGCATCCGGACGAATTTTTTTGGAATCCCGAGCGAGCCCGACAGGGCGACGAGGGATCCCTTTTTAACGCATCAAAAAATGTTGTAATTAATAGTAATAATCAACTCATAGGAAAGGGATCTCTCACCCCTTCGTCGGGGTTCGGGATTAAATTGTTAAAATTTATAAATAAATTTTTATATTGGCTCAAGAAAAAATTACATCCATATTCTACAGCCTTGTGTGAATTGTATGGACTGGTGGAAATGTATGCCGTGGGAAAATATTTAGAGGCGCAGGGATATGTAATACTAGGGAAAAAGATTGAAAAATAATTGGATGTTTTTTTTGTAGAGTAAATAAGAGAATTATTGTGAGTTCTGTAAATTTCTAATTTCTAATTGACTTAATTTCTAATAAAATATCAAATTACAAATATCAAAAGACATCTGTGAAATCAACATAAAATCATTGTAATCTGTGTTTAAAATAAAAAAATCCCCCTAATCTCCTCGATTTAATTCCCAAATAGTTTTGAGAAGCAAATCGTGGGCAGGGGGATTTTTTATTCCACCAAACCTCACCCTCCCGGACCATTTGCCGGGAGGGGTTGGAGAAGGTGTCCGTAGCCTCGTGAGCTACGCTTCTCCACGTCGTTGCCGATCCCGTGCCCGTATGCGTTGCAGTCTACGGGTTACGCCAGTTGTCATGCCGTTGTAGTAACGGTGCATAACCTTGTTTGCGGTGAGTTGGCCTGGGATTGCTCCCAGCATGATGGCCACAAAATTGGCAGCCACCTTGGAGAACATGTCCCAATCATTTGAACGGTTCTCCACCCAGACCATCGTCATGAGGGGGACAGCGATGAACGCGAGGATGATCCCTAGGAACAGGATGGTCGGCATGGGCTTTTTGGCTTTCATGAACACTCTCCAGTTGTTGAGGTTCGTTGTTATAATTATTTAAACACAAATAAATATAAATAACAAGACCTCCTTGTCATTTTTTCTCTATTTGTTATAATGGAAATAACTTAACAATTAAACATTGTCTTTTTTTCCGCCTACGCCTATTACTAATATAGGTTTTTTGTTCAGATGTGTAGATAGCAAAAAAAGATTGAAAACTATCAACAACGGGCTTTGGCGGATGTAGTGTTAAATTTTAATTCCAATTTCATTATTATTTTATAATATATTTATTAATAACATAGATTTACTCACAAACCTCATATGTCAAACAATATCTTAAATAAAGTGGAAGAATTAAATAAATTGGGTGTAGAAGAACTGGTTAATCTAAAAACCGAAAATTACTTAAATTTACAAGGTTTAGATTTGGCTAGTATAGAAGGAATTGATGTGGATAAGTTTAATGAAATGGCCCGCATTATGCGTGGTTTTATTTTTTCTTCTTTAGAAGCATCGCACTCAGGTCACCCGGGTGGGTCATCGGCCAAAGTAGAGCAATTCCTCGCTATGGTACTCGGTGGGGCGATGAAGTTTGATGCACTTGAGCCAAAAAATCCTGGACGTGATCGGGTGGTGTGGAGTGCGGGACATTGTTCGCCTGGACTGTATGGTGGATTAAGTTTGATCTATAGCGCTTTGAGAAAAGCTGGGATAAGTTTTGATGCCAAAAAGTTGGAAGCAGTTTTACCCGAAGATTTAGTGCGTTTCCGCCATCACGATGGTCCCCAAGGACATATTGAAAATTATTATCCTTTGTCTGATGTTGCGACTGGTCCCTCAGGTCATGGTTTATCAGCCGCTGGTGGTATGGCCATCACTCACAAATCAAGTGGATTAGATACCAATGTGTGGGTGTTTATGGGTGACGCCGAGAGTGAAGAAGGTATGAGTTATGAAGCGCGCAATGTTTTGAAAGCTGTTGGAGCTGACAATGTAATTGTGTCTCTTGATTATAATCATTTTGGCATTGATGGTGATATAAATGAAGTAATAAATTCACCGTATATTAATCATTGGCAAGGCATGGGTTGGAATGTGATTGAAGTGGATGGTCATAATGTTTTGGAATTAATTTATGCTTATCGTTTAGCTGCCCAGAAAGTTTTTGCTAACAATTCACCGACTGTAGTCTTGGCACATTGTATAAAAGGTAAGCATTATGGAAAATTAGAAAATACGGCCAGTTCTCATGGTTCACCAGCCAAGCATGATGATTATGTGGAGATAATGAAAGGTTTGAATTTTGCCGTGCCAGGGGTGGAGGGGCAGGTGATTGATGATGTAAAGTTTGTGGAGAGTCAGATAACAGGGGAATTAGCAGAGTATATTAAAGAAAAAGTTAATGAACGAGGATCAGTGATCAGTGATCAGAATGCACTGATAGAAAAGATGAAAATATATTTAGGTGATAGACCAATGGTTAATCCACTTGAGATTAAACGACCAATAGAATTGCCAGCAGAATTATTTTTTGAACCAGGAACAAAAGTGGCCACGAGAAAAGCCAGTGAAGCTTTTTATTTGTGGCTCATGAAACAAACGGCTTTTTTCTGGGCTGGGACAGGGGATTTATCAAAATCAATTTTGACCCAAAAGGCCGAAGATGTTTATGGAGAAATGACCGTACAAAATCCCTTAGGTCGTGGTATTCGTTGGGGAATTGCGGAACAAAATATGGCGATGATGAGTGTGGGTATGACAGGAGATAGATTGCCTGGTGGATTTGCTCCAGTGTCAATTTTTTCTACCTATGCCGTGTTTACCTCTATGATGACCAATTGCGTGCGCTTGGGTTTGATTGGGAATCACTTGAATCCCAAAAACAAAGGCTTTTTCATTATGCAGGCCGCGCATGATGGTCCAGAAACTGGGGAAGATGGCCCAACTCATCAGGGAATGTATTGGATGAGTATGTATTCTGCATATCCAGGAATAAAAGTTTACAAACCACTAGATGCCAATGAAACCATTGAGATGTTGTTTTATGCTTTAGAAAAAGGCGAACCAATTGCCTTGTCTGTGTCTCGTCCTGATACAGTTGTATTTGATAGAAGTGTGGGAAATTCAAAACCAGGTGACGCAGTGAATGGGGCGTACGTCTTTTACCAAACCCCTGACTCCAATAACCAGACTCCAAAAAAGAAAATTGTGCTTGCGGTGAGCGGAAGTATTCCAATGATGAATACTATGAAGATTGTACCAGATTTGGAAGCACAAGGTATAAGTGTAAAAGTGTTAGCTGTGACTTCGCCACAATTGTTTGAAGAATTAAGAAAAAATAATTCAGCCAAAGCTAATGCCATATTTTCTGATGAAGAACGGGCGATTACGATTCCAATTCACAATGGCTGGAAAGGTTTCTTGTATCCATTTATTTTGCCAGCTGATTATGTAGAGCGGGGAATTAGTATTGATCATTATTTAAAATCTGGTACAGTGGATGAAGTGTATGAAATGGCAGGGATGACGAGTGAGGATATTAAAAATAAAATTATTAATGTCATTAAGTAATCAAATTATATGACAAATGAAGAAATTATTCGGAAAATAGAAGCTTTGAGAACTTCAAATCCGGATAAAACAGATTTGGTCATGGCGATTAAAAGGGATGAAGAGTTGAAAAAAGCCATAGAATATATGACGCCAGAATTGTTTGGTGAATTGGTAAGGGCTTGTGGTTCTGATTTGTCTGAAGTGGTAGAAGTTGTAAGTGAACTATGGCGTGAAGTTGAAAGTAGGGAAGGTGAAGGGCATAGTGAGGTTAAACTTTAACAAATTATTGTGTCAATTAAAAAATATTCAATTATAATTTTAGTTTTTTTGTTAACTTTGACAATATTAGGTTTAGGTTGGTTTTATTATCAAAATTTGCGAGGAATTGGTCCAGTAATTAATAAACCGCCAACAGATATTACAGAGAGTTTGGGTAAGGCTACAAGTACAAGTTCTTCAACTGTGTCGGATTTTACTGAACAAAATAAACCTTTAGTTTTGCCCGTGGGTTTTAGAGTTGAAGTTTTTGCCAAAGATTTGTCAGGAGCGCGAGCATTGGCAGTGGATCAGGCTGGTCATGTCTGGCTTAGTCAAACATCGGCTGGTACAGTCGCGGTTTTAGAAAATGCTAATGGAAAATTGGTCAGAAAAAATATTGTGCTAACCGGTTTGAATAAACCTCACGGAATTGCATTTGATCCCAAAGAACCAGACATGGTCTATATTGCCGAAGAAACTCGGATTGTTCGGGCTCGGATATTTATTTCTGGCGATTTGGAGTTAGAAACAGTCGTGGATTTGCCCAAAGGCGGACGCCATACTAGTCGCAGTTTAGTTTTTGATAAAGAGGGGCAGTTGTATGTTTCCATCGGATCTACTTGTGATGTTTGTCAGGAAAAAGATGAACAGATTGCTACCATTATGAAAGTAAATGTCGCTCTGAAGAAATTGGAGCCATTGGCAAAAGGCTTGCGCAATTCAGTTTTTATGACTTTAAATTATCAGTCAGGAGATATTTGGGCGACAGAAATGGGGCGTGATTTATTAGGTGACGATTTACCACCTGATGAGATAAATATAATTAATACCAAAACAACTTCAACTTACAACTATGGCTGGCCGATTTGTTATGGAAAAAATATTCATGATACCCAATTTGATAAAAATACTTATTTTAGAAATCCTTGCGAAGAACCTTTTGAAACACCTAGCTTTATTGACTTGCCAGCGCATTCTGCTCCATTAGGTTTGACATTTGTGCCAAATAATTCAAAGTGGCCAAGTGAATATAAAAATAATTTGTTTGTAGCTTTTCATGGTTCATGGAATCGTAGTACCCCGACTGGCTATAAAGTGGTAAGAATAATTCTGGATGAAAAAAATAATTTTGTTCGCCAAGAAGATTTTATTTCTGGCTGGCTCACTGGCAAAGGTGCTTTAGGTCGTCCAGTGGATTTGGTATTTGGCTTGGATGGTGCATTGTATATTTCCGATGATAAAGCGGGAGTGATATACAGGATAGAGTATCAAATGTAAGTTTAAAATTTAAGTTTTTAAATTAATATAAATTTATAATATGGGTCAACAACTTCCGAAGTTTTTAGTCGACAAAAATTTAATTCCTAACGTCACAATCAACCCTGATCTAAATTATCTTGGTACAGAAACGGCTTTTGGTTTTGGGGCGGAAGTAATTGCGGTAGAAAATTCAAAAAAATTTCCGCAAATTTTCAAATTTCACGTAGGAGATACGGGACCAAAGACACCAGAGCCGATTATTAATACTGCGATTCAAGCTCTAAAAGACAAACAAACTAAGTATGGCCATTTTGCTGGTTATCCCAAAGTACGAGAAAATATTGCTAAATATTGGAGTGAATTGCGCGGAGTAGAAATTAAACCAGCCAATATTTTATTAGAACCAGCAGGCAAGTCACCAATTGAACTAGCTTTGCAAGTTTTGGTTGCGCCGGGTGATAAAATTATTGTGCAAGACCCAGGTTATCCCGTGTATGAATCATTAGCCGAATTTTATCATCATGGTCAAGTATTGCGTTGGCAAGCATACAAAGATGAAGCCAAACAAACTTTGGATTTTAGGGTAGAAGATTTACAAAAATTAATTGAAACTAACGAAGGTGTTAAATTACTCGTTATAAATACACCCCAAAATC
>JBAQFA010000023.1:0-2351 GCA_049287025.1 Candidatus Magasanikiibacteriota bacterium | reverse complement strand
CGAATGGGCAGATGCTTAAGCGCTCGCGAGTCGCCCTCCATGGCACGATTTGGGAAAACAAGATCCTTCTCAAGGCCGACCCCGACTACCTCGTCAACCTCCTCGCGATAAAAGAGACCAATAAGCGCAAGGCCTGGCTCTTTGGCGATTGGGATATCACCGCTGGCGGAGCGCTCGATGATCTTTGGGACCGCGCGGTCCACGTCAAGAAGCCCTTCAAGATCCCGAGTTCGTGGCGCATCGATCGTAGCTTCGATTGGGGCAGCTCGAAGCCTTTCAGCGTCGGATGGTGGGCCGAATCAGATGGCACGATGGCGACGCTCGCCGACGGCTCGAAAAAGACATGGCCACGCGGGACACTGTTTAGGATCGCCGAGTGGTACGGATGGAATGGCGAGGAGAACCACGGCGCCGAGCCCAGGCTTGAGGATGTGGCGATCGGCAAGGGCATAGCGGAGCGCGAGGCGAAGATCCGCGCCGCCCTCGGAATCGCGCAGCAGTTTCAGCCGGGTCCCGCCGACTCCTCGATATTCGACGCCGACCCCGGTAAGCAATCAATCGCTCAGGGCATCGACAAGGGCTACGGGAAGCCTGGCTGCTTCACGATGGCCGATAAGCGACCTGGGAGCCGGAAGAACGGGCTCGGCGTCGTTCGTCGAATGCTCAAGGCCTCTCTCTCCGAGCACATGGAAGAGCCAGGATTCTTCGTATTCGAAACCTGCACGGACGGATTTATCCGCACCGTGCCCGTCGTGCCTCGAGACGACAACGATCCCGATGATGTGGATTCTGAGGCCGAAGACCATTGCCTGCACGGTGATACTCTCGTAATAACCGATAAAGGCGAAAAGCGAATATGCGATATGGTCGGGACTATAGGGCGCGTGCTTACTGAAGGCGGAGTGTTTACTCAATATCAGAACTGCAAGAAAACACAATCCGGCGCGCTCGTTGTGAAAGTTGTATTTAATGATGGTCGAAGCGTCATATGTACTCCCGATCACAAGTTTCTAACAATCAATCATGAGTGGAAAGAAGCAAAAGACTTGATCGGGTTATCTGTTTATGATACAATATCGCATCTCATCAATGAGGGCGGTATATGCAAGTCGAGATTATCAGCGACACGACTCAGCGCTTTAATGGCGAGAATTATTGGATTTGCGGATTCTATTTTCAGCGCCATGGTAAAAGGCTCCATCGTGCCGTATGGCAATATCACAATGGCGAAATCCCGAATGGATTTCACGTCCATCACAAAGACGGGAATAGGGCAAATAACGATATCGAAAATCTTGAATTGCTTGAAGGTAAGGCACACGAAGCGATGCATGGAGAAAAAGGCGATCGGTCTGAATGGATTAGCGCCATGCATCGAGGGGCTAAAAAGTGGCACGGTAGCAAGGCGGGAAAACAATTCCATAAAGAGCAATATGAGAAACATTGCCGAGAAGCAATCACAAAAAGAATCGATCTTGTCTGCGCGCAATGCGGAAAACATTACCAGGGAGTCAGAGGGAAGTTCTGTTCAAACAACTGCAAATCGGCATGGCGCAGAGAGCACAATATCGACCTCGTCTCTTTTATCTGCCCAGTATGCGGAAAAACAAAAATGGTTCCGAAATATTCTCACGGCGAGACTTGTTCGCGCGTATGTGGCGCAATACTCAAACGATCCCGTCGTAGTAGCAATCATTGACGCCGGTCTAGCCGACACTTATTGCCTCGACGCCGACATAACCCATTCATTCGCCGTCTCTGGCGGAATAATTGTTCACAATTGCTTCGACGAGACCAGATACAGAGTCACCGCGCCCAAGATCGGGACCGTCTCCTCCGGACGGCTCCTAGGAGTATGATATGTCCGTAGAAAACCAGTGCGTCGAATACAAGAAACACAGCGACGAGTGGGAGCTGACCCGCGACACCGTGTCGGGCGAGAAGGCCATCAAGGGGAGAGGCGAGCGCCATCTTCCCCGGCCATCGGGTCACGATGAGCACGACTACAAGTGCTACCTGAGCCGCGCGCATTGGTTCGGCGCGACGGGCCGCACGGCGCACGGGCTTCACGGTATGGTCCTCCAGAAGCCCCCGATCAAGTCGAACTCGAATGACGCCCTCGACAAGATCCTCAAGAACGTCGACCTCTCGGGCAACTCCCTCGATCAGTTCGCTTCCGACGCCGTATGGGATCTCTTGCAGACCAACTGGGGCGGCGTCCTCGTCGACTACCCTCCGACGCCCGAAGGCATGAACAAGGCTGACTCGGAGGCGCGCGGGAATCGCGCATACCTCGCCTACTACGCCGCCGAGTCCATCATCAACTGGCGCTATGAGGCGCGGAACAACGC
>JBAQFA010000022.1:0-112778 GCA_049287025.1 Candidatus Magasanikiibacteriota bacterium | reverse complement strand
CCTTATAGGGGAGGAGCTAAAAATATGAAAAAACTTTATTTAACAATTTTACTCAGTTTAATTTTTATCCCTAATTTTGTTTTTGCCCAAACTGATAATGTTGTTTTACCCTCAGAAACTTTCAAAGCCAAGATTTTAAATATTGTAGAAGAAAAAACTATTACTCGTGATGATGGTAGTACGGCAATTCAACAAAATATTAGATTAAAAGGCTTGGGTGGTACTTGGAAAAATAAAGAGTTTTTTTATAATGGCATTAGCGATATTGATGTTCTTAGTCAAAATGCGTACAAAGCAGGAGAAAAAGTGATGGTGACATGGGAAAAAGATTTTGACGGAGTAGATCAATTTTATATTGTGCAATATGTTCGAGATGGTTATTTGTATTTATTAGCGGGAATTTTTGCCATTATTATTATTCTAATTGGCCGGGGCAAGGGCATTAGATCGCTATTAAGTTTACTTATTACATTTTTTGTTATTATAAAATTTATTATTCCCTTGATAATGTCTGGACATAACCCCTTACTGATCTCTCTGGTTGGCGCATTTTTTATTTTACTCTCTATTATTTATGTCACTGAAGGTTTGAACAAAAAAACTCACATTGCCATTGTCAGTGTGGTTATTTCTTTGTCTCTAACTTTTATTATTTCTTGGATCTTTGTTCATCTAACACGATTAACTGGTTTTGCTTCGGAAGATACGACTTTTTTGGTTGGGACTGGCAGTGGTATAGTAGATTTTCGCGGTTTATTATTAGCTGGGATTTTGATTGGTACATTGGGTGTGTTGGATGATGTGATCTTGGGTCAAATTGAAACTATTTCCGAAATAAAAAGATTAAATCCTGGACTTTCAAATAAAGAAATAATAAAAACTGGTAGTAAAATTGGTCGCACACATCTTAGTTCTATGGTCAACACCCTGTTTCTTACTTATGCTGGCGCATCTTTGCCATTGTTAATTTTGTTTAGTTTGTATAAAAATGCTGGTACAAGTTTTGTGGCTGTAATTAATAACGAAGCCATTGCTACAGAAATTGTTCGGACTTTGTCTGGTAGCATTGGTTTAGCTCTCGCTTTTCCTATCACAACCTTACTAGCAGTTTATTTTTTGAAAAATAAAAAATAAGCAGCTCTCCCCCTACAAGGGGGAGTTGGAGGGGGTCGTTAGTCTCACAAAACATTTTAATTTAAAAAACGTAATTTTATTCTATATGATAAATTTTCTAAAACAATTTGTTGTCGTCGTTCCAGTTTTTTTAATTTTGGATGGAATTTGGCTCTTGGGTGTAGCTAATAAATTTTATAAAACAAATCTCGGTTTATTGATGCGCACACAAGTAAACTGGTTGGCGGTTAGTTTAGCTTATTTATTTTTAGTTTTAGGAATTATATTTTTTATTTTGCCAAAGGTAAACACCTCATTACAGGCTCTGGGTTGGGGAGCATTGTTTGGTTTTATTAGTTATGGTATATATGATATGACTAATATGGCCACTCTAAATGGTTGGACTTGGAAAATAAGTATAGTTGATATGATCTGGGGTGCAGTATTGTGTGGTTTGGTTTCCATGATTAGCGTTTATATTTTAAATTGGTTTAAATAAAAATTATGCATAAGAAAGTTTATAATCTAATCATAATCGGTGGTGGCGCAGCTGGTATGATGTCCGCTGGTATAGCGAGTAAGCGCGGTGCCAAAGTTTTGTTATTGGAAAAAAATAAAGAATTAGGAAGAAAGATTTTAATCTCTGGTCATACACGTTGTAATCTTACTCATGCTGAATCAAATATTAGAGAATTAATCAAAGCCTATGGTGACAATGGCGCTTGGTTATTTTCCGCTCTAAATAATTTTCCTCCACAGGAAATCATGAATTTCTTTGAAAATTTGGGTGTTAAATTAAAAATTGAAGATGATGGACGAGTTTTCCCCAAAAGTGATTTAGCCGAGGAAATTGTTGACTCTTTGGAAAATTATTTGAAAAATAATAAAGTAGAAATTAAAACTTTGGCCATTGTAAAAAATATTTTTAAAGATAAAACCAGTATCACTGGTGTTGAGCTTGAAAGTGGAGAAATATTTAATACAAATAATTTATTAATTTCCACTGGAGGCTTATCCTATCCAGGGACTGGTTCCACTGGTGATGGTTTAACTTTTGCAGAAAACCTTGGTCATACTATCATTCCAACCATTCCTTCACTTGTACCTTTAAAAATTAATGAATTGTTTGTAAAAGATTTACAAGGTTTAAGTTTTAGTGATGTGGAAGTCAGTCTTTATCAAAAAAATAAAAAAATTACTAAACAAATTGGTGATATTTTGTTTACTCATTTTGGCATTAGTGGTCCCATGATTTTGAATTTGAGCAAACATGTTGTTACAGCAAGAAAGAGTGGTGTTGTAGAATTGAGAATAAATTTTAAACCTAAGCAAGATGAAAAACAATTAGATTTGTTTTTACAAAAAATCTTTCATAATAATGGTAAGAAAACTATTAAAAATATTTGGAATAATTTTGTGCCCAGTAAATTTGTAGATGTCATGTTAGATCTAGCAAAGATCGATCCAGAAAAATTAGCCAATAGTATTAGTAAAGAAGAGAGAAAAAAAATATTAGAAATATTACATAGTTTAAAATTAACCGTGGTGGGTGATATGGGATTTGAGCAAGCAATTGTCACGAGTGGTGGAGTTAGTCTAAAAGAAATTGATCCCAAAACCATGCAATCAAAATTAATAAATAATTTATATTTTGCTGGCGAAATATTAGATATAGATGGTATTACTGGTGGTTATAATCTAACTGTGGCTTGGAGTACTGGTTACACTGTCGGTAAATCTGTAATTCTGAGGAGCCATTAGGCGACGAAGAATCCCTTTCTTAGTGATTTGAAGAGGTGGAATATATAATATGTTTGACTACACAATAAAAAAATACAAACGATCTCGCTCTATAAAAATCCTAGTTCATGCCGATGGTCAAGTTGTTGTCACTGCGCCATCATGGGTGACAAAAAAAGTTATAGAGAATTTTGTGTTAGATAGACAAGCCTGGATTGTCGAGCAATTAGCCAAAACAAAAAATAAAATTAAAAAAGACAAACCAGCTCTACCTAGTTTTCACTCTTGCCAAGCCAGAGCAAAAAAATTAATTACCGAAAGATTAAAATATTATAATCAATTTTATAATTTTAAATATAACCGAGTAGTTGTCCGTCGACAAAAAACTCGGTGGGGGAGTTGTTCTACGAAAAAACATTTAAATTTTAATTATAAATTATTTTTTTTACCATTAGAACTGGTTGATTATGTCGTGGTGCATGAGTTGTGTCATTTGGAGCAGATGAATCATAGTAAAAAGTTTTGGAATTTGGTCGCCAAAACAATTCCTGATCATAAAGAAAGACGAAAACATATCAGGGGGCTAGATATTTGATTAATATATTGTTTACAGTATAATAAAAACATTAAAAACGAGTTTAACTATTAATTTTATTTATGTTATTGTTATTTTTTATTGGCATATTGGAAATGATTATTATTACAGCTTGGACAAAGGTAGTAGCAGATGATAAGGTTTTATTAAGTGGTATAATTACGGCGATAAATATTGTGATTTGGTATTATGTTTTGCGTATTTTTGTAGAGGATATTGCCAATATAAATATATTGATTATATATACTCTCGGTTGTGTGGTCGGTACTATGTTAACTACTTTTTATTTTAAAAAAATGAGTAAAAAATAATTTATGTCAGAATATTACAAAGTCCCACGTGGCAAAAATTGGAATTTTGTGCCGGGTGAAAAAAATAATTGGAAACTAAGTCGCTCAAAAATTGATTTGTTTGTAGAGTGTCCACGTTGTTTTTATATTGATAATAAATTGGGAGTAAAAAGACCCCCAGGGTTTCCTTTCAATCTCAATTCAGCGGTAGATACATTACTCAAAAAAGAATTTGATATTCACCGCGCGAAAAATCAGAAGCACCCTCTGCAAGAAAAGTATAACATTGATGCTGTACCCGCTCCTCATGAAAAATTAAATGAATGGCGGGATAATTTTACCGGCATTCAATATGTTCATCCCAAAACTGGTATAACAATCACCGGTGCGATTGATGATCTCTGGATCAATTCTGATAATGAATATATTGTGGTAGATTATAAAGCCACGAGCAAACAAGAAGCCATTACAGAATTGAATAATACTTGGCATGATGGTTATAAACGACAAATGGAGGTTTATCAATGGCTCCTTCGTCAAAATGGTTATAAAGTTTCTAATACAGGCTATTTTGTTTATTGTAATGGTGATACTGATAAAGAAGCTTTTGACGGTAAATTAGAATTTGATATCACACTTATTCCTTATGAAGGTAGTGATGATTGGGTAGAAAAAACTATTATTGAAGCATATGAATGTCTAATGAGTGATAAATTGCCCAATCCAAATAAAGAGTGTGATTATTGTACTTATAGAAAGGTAGTGATGGATGTGTTAGAAATATAATTATATTTGGATCCTTTAAACTTTTTTATAAAAAACAAAAAATCACTAGCCCGATCGACAATAGTGATTTTTTGTTTCCATGTTTGCTTTTGGTTTCATTTGTTGACCAAATCTCGATATAAGTTTGGTTGTAAAGTGAAACATAAGGCTTAATTAGAAAATTTAGAATCTTACCCATAAATATTTTCTATAATACCTAACTCTTTCAAAAAATCTTCCAAACTACGCCTTTTTTTGTTTTTCATATTTGTTTTTGTTAATGAATTAAAACAACTTATATTAAGTATATAGTACTTTATAATGTCTTAGAAATGGTTTTGTCAAGATGTCTAAACTGATAAAAAGGTTATCTTATCAACTTTTTATCCACATTTGTTATACTTTTTTGGTATGATTTTATCCACAGATTGACCAAAGTCTAACTGGTGTTAAAATAAATATACTAAAGCTAGTATATCTAAATCGCATTATTATGGTGAGACAACGATTAGATTTCTCTTATGCAATTCTAATTTCAGTCATTTTTACTGGACTTATATTTTTGCTTAATATTTTTGTCATAAATAGCACATTTAATGGCTATGACAGAAATTTCCCAGGTATAAATACCGAACGTTTAGCCAGTGGATTTTATCTTCATACTAGCCATCCTGTATTTGCTATGCGTCCACTGACGAACTTGGCGGTGGATTCTTTAAATAGATTTCTTAACGTACCCATTGCCTACGGCTTGATTGCAGTATTTGCCAGTTTCATAATATTAGATGGAATATTGGTGTATCTCTGTGCTCGTATATTTTTGAACTCAAAATTAGCTTGGCTGTCAATCATAGGATTTTATCTAACTTTTAATATTTTGTTCATATTTGGTTCAAATATGCACACTTATGATGAGCCAATACAGTATGTTTTTTTATTATCCAGTTTAATTTTTTTATTTAGAAAAAAGTATATATTTTTTACCTTGGCATTACTGCTTGCCACGATCACAAGAGAGACAAGCTTGTTTCTTATTCCAACTTTTTTGCTTGTGGCCTATTTTCATTCTTCAATAAACTTTCGCAAAGTGCTAATTAGTTTATTAGTTGTAATTGGTATATATTTTATCTATTATTGGGTTTTTTCAAACATTACAGGAAAGCTTGGAGGTAGTATAAAGTATCTGGAACAAGAGCGTTTTTTAGAATGGCGTTATAATATTAAAGATTGGCAATATACCAAAGAGAGTATTATTGGTATAACTTTAGTTTTATTGCCAAGTATAATTATATTTTATAATTTTATAAAAAAAGCCAAACTTAGTTTAAGTGAATCCGAAAAATACTTATGGTACGCCTTTTTAGGTGCTATCATCATCAATACACCGATTGCATTTTTTACTGCGCGGGCGCAAGAGGCGCGCATCTTTGCTTTACCACTTTTATTTTTTTGGCCGTTGTCCGGAAAAATTATACTTTATTACATCAATTTTTTTCGAGACAAATTAAAAATAATTTTTCTAAAAAGAAAAATATTCAAGTTATCTTTGTTCCTATTGGCAATTGCTTGGCTGTCTTTTACATTTTTTGATCCAACCTTTACTGACTTTCAGAGCCGTTATTTTTACCAGATGTATATGTTTATTACCTATCTAAGTTTGATAATATTTATATAGAGTTTATGTTCGCGGATATTTTTTATCCAAATTAGCTTGGTCACTTTATATTATAGGGTGGTTTTTTAGAAAAACATTTATCCACAGATTGAACAATATTTTTAATAGTATAGACTATGTATATATGTACTTAGTTTAATTAATTAACATAAAAAATATGTCCGTAGTAGTTTATTCCACCCCCAGCTGTCCATATTGTCATGTGGCCAAAGACTATTTTAAAGATAATAAAATAGAGTTTGTTGACTATAATGTCGGTGAAGATCAAGATAAAGCCCAGGAAATGATTCAAAAATCAGGCCAAATGGGTGTGCCCGTGATTGATATTGATGGTACGATTATTGTTGGTTTTGATAAACCAAGAATTAACACGGCCTTGGGTTTATAACTTGTATAGTTGTAATGAAACAAAAACTCTAGCTATATGGCTGGAGTTTTTTATTTATTATGGTAAAATATATACATATTCTTAATATTATATATTCTATGATAGAAGAAATAAAATGTGATTCTTGTGGTTTACCTCTAGACAAAGATAATAAGCCACAAAAAAATAATACCAAATGGAATTTGTGTCGATACTGTGTGTGTGATGAAACTGGAGAAATTTGGCCAAAAGAAGATATAATTTCTGGTAGTCGAGATTTTTATTTTGTCGGTGAACTTGGTTTATCCGAAGAAGAAGCGCAAATTGCTGCTGAAAATTACATCAAAAAAATGCCTGCTTGGTTAGAATGAATTAACTAACAATCCGCCATTTGGCGGATTTGTTTTTTTGTGCTAAAATACTGGCCTATGAAAATTCCTAAAGATAGAAAAGCTCCATTTGGAGTTTTTGCCAAAACAGTCGAATATTATCCAATGGTTTCAGTCAATATCATTTTAAAAAATGAAAAAGATGAATTCCTTTGGATAAAAAGAAAAAATAATCCAACCAAAGGCGAATGGTGGGTGCCAGGAGGAAGAATCTTTAATGGTGAAACTATTGAAGCTGGTGCTAAAGCCGTTTTAGAAAAAGAAACAGGCATAAAAGGAGAGATATTTTATATTTCACCACAATATTTTGAAGAAATTTTTTCCACAGCCGAATGGAGTAATGAAGATCGACATTTTTATCCTTTTTCAGTAGAAAATGTTCATTATATCGGTACAGCCATTGTAATGAAAATAGAAAACAGTGAAGCCGTGAAATTAGATGAACAGTCGGTAGAGTATAAATGGTCCAAAGAAATTTTGTCGGACCATCCGTATTTGAAAAATTATTTCAAAGCGTGTCAGGAATATTTATAATCAAATCAGTTATAATCAGTTGAATCCGTTTTATCCGTGTATCTATCTAGTTTTATTTATAGAATAAAAATAGAAATATAATCAATATTAATATTTAAGAAAGATTCCTCGTCAGCCGATGCGAACCGGCTTCACTCGGAATGAAAGAAAAAATATGCAAGACTTACAAGCCATATTTAATCGCCTGCAAGAGGCCAAGAAAAAACAAAAAGATATCAAGTCTTCTTATAAAGAAGCTTTGAAAAATTCATCTTCTTATGAGGATGTAGTTGATGAATTAAAAACTTTGCGTGCCAAGAAAAAAGAAATTGAAGAAGCAGTACGACGAGATTTTAGTTCAGAATTTACCAAATTGGAAGATCTGAAAATTGATATTGAATCAGATACAGAATTAATTACTGATATTGCGATTACCCAGCTTATGAAGGGGGAAAGTATTGCCATCAAAGATGAAGATGGTAAAGATTATGAACCAGTGTTTAAGGTTAATTTTAAAAAAATCGCATAATATATGAGTAGAGAAGTTGTATTAGATATAGAAACTATCGGTGATATTAGAGACTTTGATAATCTAAAAGTGACGGTTGTTTCTATTTATGAATATGAAAATAATAAGTATCAATCATTTTTGGAAAATGAACTTGGTCAGCTTTGGCCTATCTTAGAAAAGGCCGAACGTATCATTGGCTATAATAGCGAACATTTTGATTTGCCAATTTTGGATAAATATTATGCTGGGGATCTCATGAAATTTCCTCATTTAGATTTATTAAAAGTTGTTAGAGAATCTACTGGTTCTCGTTTCAAATTAAATGATCTAGTCAAAGCGACTCTACAAATGGAAAAAAGTGCCGATGGTTTGCAAGCCCAGACATGGTGGCAAGAAGGCAAGATTGATGAAATAAAAAAATATTGTGAACAAGACGTAAAAGTGACTATGGAATTGTATGAATATGGCCGAAAAAATAAAATGTTATATTACAATACTCTCACTGGTGATCTCACACCATTTCCAGTAAACTTCGACCCACCCGCCAAACCTGTTAATGCTAGTGGGGAGAATACTTCCAACATTAATTTAACCTTGCCACTATAATATTAGTCAGATAGCAGATAACAAATAGCATAACAAATCAATTTGCTATCTGATATCTGCTGTTTGTTTTTTGATAATCCTTGACATCTCATACTATCACAGTATATAATAGTCTTGCTTTATTTATATAATTTTTTGTGATATGTTGCAATTCACCAAAGAAGTGGACTATGGTATTCAACTCATTTCCGCTCTAACAAAACTTAAGGGCGATGATTTATTAAGTCTACGAAATTTTTCAAAAGATGCAAAGATATCTTTTTTGTTTTTACAAAGAATTGCCAAAAAATTGCGTGAAGCTAAAATTGTAAAATCAACCAAAGGTGCCCAAGGTGGTTATCAATTGGACAAAGAATTTAAAAATCTTACAATCAAAAATATTGTAGAAGCCCTAGAAGGGGAATACGCCGTCACCAATTGTCTAAAAAAAGGTTGTCATTGCCCCAAAGAAGGAAAATGTGATTCCCAAAAAGTTTTTAAAGCTGTTAATGAGAGATTAGTTAAATATTTGAGTGAATTGAGGTTGAGTGAAGTGATTTAACAGCCCGCCTGCAACGCTTGCACTAGCATTGCGGGCAGGTATTCAGTAGACAGTAGACAATAATAAATTTTTATTATAAATATGTCAGATCCTCATCGTGAAGGTATAAACGAAATTCCAAAAAAATGGCTTGAGGGACCTGTAGTTTTAGCTTCAACTTCAAATATTCGCCGAGAAGGTTTGAAAGAATTGGGTTTTAGAAATGACAATATTAATCAGGTTGCTACAAATGATGACGATGAGACAAATGCTCTTTTGCAATATGATTCTACTAGACGTTGTTGGATGTTAGATTCTCACAAAAGTCAAGGAACAATAGCAGTGGCTGAGTCAAAAGTAGAAAAAGCTTTAGAATCTGGTGTGTCTGATGATGCTTTAGTTGTAGCTTTTGATACTGGTACAATTATTTTCCATGAACAAAAATCACCTGATGGTTATTGGACTGGTGAAACTATGCAAAAACCTAAAGATTTGGATTTGGCCAAAAAGGCAATGAAGAAGATTTTTGAAACTCTAATAAAACATTATATCACTAGTCGTATACTTTTTCATGGACTGAAACAATCAATTAGAACAAGAGGTGACAGACCATCAGGTACGATGGATGAACTCATGGCAATTACTGATTCAAAAATGAAATTTGCTGATCTTGGTACCAGTATTATGGTGAGTACTGGAATGGCAACTAGATTACCTGGAGATAAAAGAATTGTCTCTCACTCAGCTGAATTACAGTTTTATCCAAGAACTTTGTTTGATTTAGTAGAAAAAGAATTAGGTGGTAATTACGATCGTTCTACTATGGATAATGCAGATGGTATAATAAATAAATTATCTACTAAGCTAGATATTTTGATTGAACAAATTAACTCTTTAAATCCTGAATTAATTACAAAAGTTCCGGGTGGATTAGCCTTACATGATAAGAGAGTAAGAGTTTTGTTAGATATGCAAGCAGCAGAAAACATGGAACCAATAAAAAATGATGATGTTGATGAAGAAGCTTTACACGGTATGCCATCTAAAAAACTTAAAGAATTTTTAATAGAACAAGCAAGAGAAAAAGGAATAATATAATTTTTTTTGTTACATGTTACATGATTCATGACCTATGTTTCCCCCCAAACCAAAAACTAAAAAATTTGTTTACCTCGACCATGCCGCCACGACTTATGTAGATGAGCGAGTAGAAAAAGCCATGAAACCATATTATGGTAAGATTTTTGGTAACCCAAGTAGTTTGTATGAAGCCGGTCGTATTGCCAATGGTGAGCTAAATGATTGTCACAGAAAAGTCGCCAAAATGTTACATGCTTTACCAGACAATATTATTTTTACTGGTGGTGGTAGTGAATCAGATAATTTAGCTATATTTGGTGTGTGTAGAAAAATTGGCAAGGGACACATTATTACAACCAAGATTGAACATCATGCAGTCTTAAATCCCATTGAACAATTGGAAAAAGAAGGTTTTGCTGTGACATATTTAGAACCAGATTCACAAGGTTTTATTTCGCCAAAAAAAGTTCGGGCTGAGATTCGTCCAGATACGATTTTAATTTCTATTATGTATGCCAATAATGAGATTGGTACAGTGGAACCAATTGCTGATATTGGTCGCGAGATTTTAAAATATCGAAAAGAAAAAAATAGTATTTATCCATTTTTTCATACTGATGCTTGCCAAGCTGGTGGAGTCCTAGAATTAGATGTAGAAAAGCTCCATGTGGATCTAATGACGCTTAATGCCAGTAAAATCTATGGTCCCAAAGGCGTAGGAATGCTCTACAAACGACGTGGCGTTAATATTGTGCCACTTATCTATGGCGGTGGTCAGGAAATGAATTTACGCAGTGGCACAGAGAATCTGGCTGGAATTGTTGGCTTTACCAAAGCTCTAGAATTGGCTCAAGAAAACAGACAAGATGAAAACATGCGTTTAGTAGAGTTACGTGATTATTTTTATGATCAAATTAGTAAAAAAATTGATAAAATAAAATTAAATGGAGCATCTTTGGGAAATGAGAATTCACGCTTGCCAAATAATTTAAATGTCACTTTTATGGATGTAGAAGGTGAGGCCATGTTACTATATTTAGATGCTTATGGCATTTGTTGTTCGACTGGTTCAGCCTGTACTTCTACTTCACTAGAACCATCTCATGTTCTCACTGCTTTGGGTTTGCCATATGAATACGCTCATGGTAGTTTGCGTTTTACACTCGGTCATTGCAATACTAAAGCTGATATTGATTATGTCATGAGATATTTACCAGGAATTGTCGAAAAGTTGCGTGAATTAAGTCCAGTACAAATGGGAAATAAAAAACATGCTCATTATAAAAATTGAAAACACTAAACTCTAAATTCAAAATAAACCAAAATGATAAAATCCAAATGTTCAAAGTGTTATTAATGATTTGATATTTAAATTTTGAAATTATTTTGAGTTTAGAATTTTGGATTTAGGGTTTATATATTATTTTATGCCTAAAAAAGTTGAAAAAACAAAAAATTTAGTTAAACCTGTTGACATCCGTGCAAATGATGGCTCTGGTTGGTTGTATTCTGATATTGTAAAGGATCATTTTTTCAACCCTCGTAATTTCATGAAACAAGGTGAGGAAGAAAAATTTAAATATAATGGTATGGGGCGAGTTGGTTCACCAGCTTGTGGAGATGAAATGGTTTTGTGGATTTGGGTTGAGGAAAGCCCTTCGATAAAAACTCAGGGTAAAACCGAAAAAATAAAAGACTGTCGGTGGCGAACTTTTGGCTGCGGTTCAGCGATCGCTTCTACTTCAATTTTAAGTGAAATGATTAAAGAAAATAAAGGAATGAAACTTGAAGACGCTTTAAAAATAAAACCTCAAGATATTTTAGCTCGGCTTGGTGGCTTACCAGATAGAAAAGTGCATTGTTCCGTCTTGGGTGATAAGGCTTTACAAGCTGCTATCAACGACTATTTTCGTCAGACTGGTCAACATGATAAAATAGTAACGGCTGGGTCAAAAATTATTGATAAAGTTTTAAATATCACTGATCACGATATGGAGGAAGCGGTCCTTGAAGGTGCCCAAAATCTTGAAGACGTGCAAAAAAAATTAAAAGTTGGTGTCGGTGATCCAGAAGCGATTCCAGAAATTGAGGAGCTGATTAGATTTTATATGGAGAAGTATTATGGTGGTTAGTTCATTCCGAGGAACGAAGTGACGAGGTCGAAGATACCCGAAGGGTGAATCTTTCTTAAGATAATATAATTATAAATCACTTGATGTGTTTTTTAGCAATTGTCGAGGTAAAAAAGATTCCTCGCTATGGCTCGGAATGAATATGAAAAATATAAAAGTCTGTAAAGGCATGAGCTGTAATCCAAAAGGCGCTGATGCAATTTTACACAAAATTGAAATGGGGGCTGGTTTGCAAAAAGGTGAATGTAATGATAAAATCTGTTTAGATGTTTGTACTTGTACGGGGCACTGTTACAAATCACCAAATATTCGGGTAGATAATCTAGTTGTTCATAATATTACTCCAGAAAATGTTATGACAGAAATTGCGAATCCGACTGACTTTTCTAATGGGGAAACTAAAGAAATGGATTTTGATTTGGACAAAGTAATTGAATTATAAAACACTGATTTCACAGATTTTTTAAGATTGTACAGATGATATAATATCTGTGTAATCATTTTTAATCAGTATAAATCAGTGTTATGAAAATCAAAGTAAACAAAGACAAATGTATTAGCTGTGGCACTTGTATTGTCTTGGCTGAAGCCAGTTTTAAATGGGATGAAGATGGTAAAGCAGTTGAAATTGTTCCACCAGGCGACGATGAACAAACTATTAGAGATGCCGCTAGCGCTTGCCCAGTAGGAGCAATTGAGATTGAATAATATGATAGAACATGAAGTCCACAGATTAGATTTTGAAGGTAAACAATTTGATGAACAATTACAAGATTTTTGGGAAAGAAAATTACAAACTGAACTTTCTAATAGACATTTTGATGATTTGAGAGCAATTGAAATTTTTATTCAAGATGAACTTTTTTCTAATGTTACATATTATAGAGATGCAGAAAATTTACGAATGGGTAGGGAAGGGGAAATAAAAAATTTACGGACTATACAAATTAAGGAGGTAGAAATACCAATTATTTTTGGAAATAACGAACAAAAAATTGCCAAAATTAAAATGGAAATTTTATTTCGTTTAATTGTGCCTCAAAACCATGATATAACCATTGGTGCTAATAAATTTATTTCTGCAGTACCAGATTTACAAAGAGATTCATATGTGGGAAATATTGATATAGAAATTACATAAAACAGCTTGCAATTAGGCTGTTTTTTTGTTAATATAATTTTATGGAAAATACAGGAAAACTTTATATAGTCGCCACACCCATTGGTAATTTAGGTGACATTACTCTACGCGCTTTAGAAACACTCAAAAGTGTAGATTTTATTTTATGTGAAGACACTAGAGTGACACAAAATTTGTTAAATCATTTTGAGATAAAAACTAAGACAATTTCCTATCACCAACATAGTGAAGAAAAGAAAGTTAATGAGATTAAAAAATTGTTAGAACAAGGAAAAAATTTAGCTTTAGTGACTGATGCGGGAACACCAGGAATATCTGATCCGGGAAACAAATTAATTGAAGATTTAAGACATAAGATTGAAAATTTTAAAATTGAACCAACACCAGGTGTAAGTGCTGTCGTCACGGCCTTGTCAATTTCCGGTTTTCCAACTGATAAATTTGTCTTCATGGGTTTTCCTCCACACAAAAAGGGCCGTAAAACTTTTTTTAATGATGTAGCCAAGGCAGAATATACAGTTGCGTTTTATGAATCAAATCATAGAATTAAAAAATGTCTGAGTGAACTAGCCGGAGTGTTAGAAGAAGACAGGCAGATGTGTGTGTGCCGAGAATTGACTAAAAAGTTTGAAACTATTTATCGCGGAACAATTAAAGAAATTATGCAGATAAATATTTTAGAAAAAGGTGAATTTGTTGTGGTTCTGTCATCCTGAGGAATCCCGACAAAGTCGGGATGACGTGAGGATCCCTTTTCAAGTCATAAAAATTGTATTATTGAATAATTTATTTTATAAGATAACCGATGCGTTAAAAAGGGATTCCTCACTACGCTCGGAATGACAAAACATATGAATAATAAATTTTACTTAACAACCACACTACCATACGTCAATGCTGAACCGCATATTGGTTTTGCTTTGGAAATTATCCAAGCTGATGTGATCGCTCGTTATCACAAATTACTGGGTGAAGAAATAATTTTTAATACTGGCACAGATGAACACGGTTTAAAGATCTATCGCAAAGCCGAGGAACTTGGTGTTGACCCCCAAAAATATTGTGATGAATATGCTGCCAAGTTTGATGCTTTAAAACAAGCTTTAAATTTGAGCTATACCCATTTTATCCGTACAACTGATGAACATCATATCAAAGCGGCTCAAGTATTTTGGTTGCGTTGTGAAAAGAATGGCGACATATATAAAAAGAATTACAAAGTAAAATATTGTGTGGGTTGTGAATTGGAAAAAACTGATTCCGAATTGGTCGATGACAAATGTCCAGTCCATCCAAATTTGAATATTGAATTAATTGAAGAAGAAAATTATTTTTTCAAATTTTCCAAATTTCAAAAACCATTATTAAATTTGTATGAATCAAATCCAGAATTTGTCGTACCTGCTCACCGCCAACACGAAATAAAAAACTTTGTGGAGCGTGGTCTAGAGGATTTTAGTATTTCTCGTTTAAAAGCCAAAATGCCCTGGGGTATTCCCGTGCCAAATGATCCAGATCATGTAATGTATGTTTGGTTTGATGCTTTGATAAACTATATTTCTACACTTGGCTGGCCCGAAGATGAAAACAATTTCTATAATTTTTGGCCTGGGGTGCAGGTAGCTGGCAAAGACAATCTACGTCAACAATCTGCCATGTGGCAAGCAATGTTGTTGTCAGCCGGTTTACCAACATCTAAACAAATCTTTATCCATGGTTTTATTACTTCCGAAGGACAGAAAATGAGTAAGAGCCTTGGCAATGTGGTTGAACCATACAAAATCGTGGATAAATATGGCACAGATGCTACCCGTTATTTCTTGCTTGGTGGCTTACCATCTTACGAAGATGGTGATTTTTCTGTTGAAAGATTTGAGGATTTTTATACAGCACATTTAGTAAATGGAGTAGGTAATTTGACAAGCAGAATTTTGTCTATGCTTGAAAAATATTCTAATAGCAAAATGCCAGAATATAAAGATGAAGATTTGCAACACCAAGAAAAAGTTTGGGGAGATTTTTGGTTAAAATATAAAAAATATCTTGGTGAATATAATTTTTTTGAGGTTGTTGATTTGATTAATCATTTTGTTTCCAGATTAGATGAATTAATTTCTTCAGAAAAACCTTGGGAAAAAGTAAAAAATGGTGAAGACATTTCAATATTGCTAGTAGAACTAGCTTTGGGTTTAAGAGATTTGGGTATCGCTTTGCAACCTATTATTCCAAATTCAGCACAAAAAATATTAAATTCATTTGGTATTGAAAATATTACTTTAGATAAAAATTGTGCTATACTAAAGCCTGGTACAGAAATTAAAAAAGGTGAAATATTGTTTCCAAGATTAGAAAAATAATTTTAAATTAAAAATTTCTAAATTTTAAATTATCACTATATGGGTCTATTCGACGTAATTCTTCTCATCATTATTGGTGGGTTTGCCATGTTTGGCTTTTGGTTTGGTTTAATTCACACCCTAGGTTCATTACTTGGTACTGTACTCGGTGCATATTTAGCGTCACGTTATTATGAACCCATGGCTGTCTGGCTCACCAATATTACTGGTTGGGAAAGTAATGTCCCAAAAGTATTAATGTTTATTATTGCTTTTGTTATTATTAACCGATTGGTGGGTTTTGGTTTTTGGATTGTAGACAAAATGTTAAGTGTCTTAACAAATTTACCATTTATAAAAGGTATTAATCGCTTTTTGGGACTTTTATTAGGATTTTTTGAGGGTGCAATCACGATTGGTTTAATTTTATATTTTATTGATATTTTTCCATTGTCCGCCACTATTATGAATTATATTGAAGATTCAATTGTAGCTCCTTATGCGATTGGTATGGCGGATATTCTTATGCCATTATTACCAGATGCTTTAAAAATGATTCAAAGTACAATTGATAATGTGGAAAATATAATTATTTCTACTAGTACGCCGATTTAGTATGGTTTTGATAGACACTCACTGTCATATTCAATTTCAAGGCTACAAAGATGACCGTAATGAGGTCATCTCTCGTTGTGTTGAAAAGAATATAATAATGAACGCGGTGGGGACACAAAAAGATACATCAAAAAAAGCCGTTGAACTGGCCGAACAGTATGATAATATTTATGCTACAATTGGTCTTCACCCAATTCACTTACATGCGACTGAAGTAGATGAAGAAGAATCAAGTTTTATTTCTCGTGAAGAAGATTTTGATGAGACATTTTATGATGAACTAGCCAGATCAAAAAAAGTAATTGGAGTCGGGGAGTGTGGGTTAGAGCTTTATCATATACCAGAGGGACGAGAAAAACATTTAATATTAGAAAAACAAAAAGAAATTTTTATTAAACAATACAATTTTGCCATTAAACATAATTTACCTTTAGTTATTCATGTCAGGGATGCTTATGATGAGATGTATTCACTCATTTCGAGCCTGAGCGAAAGCGAAGGGGAGAAATCTTTCGAAAAAGATAATATTAGCACGTCACAAAATAAGGATGTAAACCTCCAGCAAGATACTTCGAAAGATTCCTCGTCGCCCTCTGGGCTCACTCGGAATAAACTGAGAGGAGTAATGCACTGTTATGGTGGAAATTGGACACAAGCACAAAAATTTTTAGAAATGGGCTTGTATGTTGGCTTTACCGGTGTCTTAACTTTTCCGGCGCGCAAAACTAATCCTCAAACGACTTTAGATTTGTTGGAAGTCGCAAAAAATGTACCTCTGGACAAATTTCTAATTGAAACTGATTCACCATATTTGGCTCCACAAGCTTATAGGGGTAAAAAATGTGAACCATGGATGGTGGAGGAAGTGGCAAAAAAAATGGCAGAAATAAAACAAAAATCTGTGGAAGAAATTATGGAATTGAGTGTAAAAAATGCCAAAAACTTATTCACAAGGATTATTTAAAAATATAGTTGACTTAAGTTTAAAAAAAGTGTAAAATATGGGCGTTTCATAAAGAGACGTCTTTTCCTTTATAATATGGCCTTATTACCAGAAAATCCTAAAGATAGACAATATATGCTTATGGGATTAAGAATTGTGGGTGATTTTGGCGCTACCATTGCTGTACCAATTATAATTTTTGTTTTAATTGGTCAGTGGTTAGAGGGAAAGTATGGCTATGCTCCTTGGTTTACAGTTGTAGCTTTCGTCATTTCCATTGCTTTATCTGGTAAAATGATTTATAAAAAAGCTAAACAATATGGTGAGGAATATAAAAAGATTGATGATGAAAATAAATAAAAACAATACAGATATCCAGATAATCCAGATTTACAGATGACAATCGGCATCCGTTGATCTGGATTATCCGTATATCAGGATAGTTGACATTAAAAGGATTGAATAAATTATGAGCGCAGAAATTCACATTCCACCATTAGCACCAGAAGTTGTTTTTCATGTTGGTAATATAAACATTACTAATACTATGATTAATGCTTGGATTGCGATCGTTATCTTTTTGGTATTAGGAATTGCTCTCAGACGAGCCATCAGACTTCGTCCAGGAAAATTACAAAATTGGTGTGAATATTTTTTAGATGCGGTTCTTGGTTATTTTGATGGTGTGACCGGAGACAGAAAAAAAACTATAAAATTTTTACCAATAGTTGGCTCAATTTTCTTTTTTGTTTTATTATCTAATTGGTTAGGTCTTTTACCTGGGACAGGGAGTATCACGGTTGGTCATAATATGTTGCTTCGCCCCGCTAATACCGACTTAAATCTTACTTTGGCCATGGCTCTAGTGTCTGTTATTGGTTCTCATATCTATGCTTTTATGGCCATTGGTGTATTTTCTCATTTAGGCAAATTTATTCAAATCAAAAATGTTATCAAGAGTTTTACCAAGTTTAAACACGGTATTGCGGATGGCGCCATTGCTGTTTTTACTGCTCTCATTGAATTTGCTGTTGGTTTAATTGAAATTGTTTCGGAAATTGCTAAAGTAGTTTCACTATCCCTTCGGTTATTTGGAAACATTTTTGCTGGTGAAGTTTTGATTTCGGTTATTTCGGCTTTGGTCGCAGCTTTGGTACCAACACCATTCATGTTATTAGAATTATTAGTTGGCCTGATTCAAGCAGCCGTATTTTCCATGTTAACAATTGTTTATTTAACTGTAGCCACTAGCGCACCACATGGAGCAGAGGAACATTAGTTTTTCTGTCATTCCGAGAAATCCTGAAAGAGATGACGAGGAATCTTTCTTACCACAGGCATATTTATTTCAATAAATTATGAATTAAATAAATCCGAGATAAGAAAGATCCTTCGCTGTCGCTCAGGATGACAGTGTGCTTAATTAATAATTGATATTACCCACGACCTTAAATATCCAACCTTGGTCGATCGGCTCTAATATCTAAGAGGAAAAAGTATGGAACACGCATCTATCGTGGTCTTGGCCAAAGCCTTCACCATGGCAATCGGTGGTATGTTTCCAGCTCTTGCTATCGGTAAATTGGTAGGCAAAGCTATGGAATCAATCGGACGTAACCCAGAATCTGCTGGAAAATTGTTCGTCCCAATGTTGCTTGGTGCAGCTTTTGCTGAAGCTATCGCCATCTACGCCCTTGTAGTTGTATTTACATTGAAATAAATTGATAGACGCTGGGTCAAATATGATCCGGCGTAATCAGATTATTTCATTATCTCTATTTATCTCAATTTTATGAAATAGTATAGAGATAAATGGAGATAAACTAATATAATTATTAAATAAAAAATATGTTTTTAATAGAAAATGCTTACGCCTCTTCTGAAGCTGTAGAAGAAACAAATGTTGAAGCTACCACCGCAGAACACACTACCGTTGCTCCAAAAAATGAGGGTGTTGCAGCCTCACTTGGTATCAATGCTCAATTATTTGGTTTTCAATTATTAAACTTTGCCATTGTTGGTGCGATTGTTTGGTTTTTGATTTTAAAACCATTGACGAAGACCATGGAAGAACGTAAAAAAATAATTGACGACAGCATTGATAATGCTAAGGCAGTGGAAACTAATTTGCAAATGAGTGAAGTGAAATTTCAAGAAAAATTGGATCAAGCGAAAGTGGAAGCCAATAAAATAATTGAAAAATCACACACTGAGGCAGAAAAATTGTCTGTTGACATGAAAGAAAAAGCCAAGAAAGAAATTGAGATGTTGGTTGATCAGGCCAAACGAAATATCCAAATAGAAAAAGAAAGTATGATGACTGAAATTAAGAAAGAAACTGTTAATCTTATTATTGCGGCTGTGGAAAAAATAATGAATGAAAAATTGGATGACAAAAAAGATGTCACTTTGATTGAAGAAACAATTCGTTCATTCCGAACGGAGTGAGGAATCCCTTTCCAACACATTAAACAACATTTAAAATAAAGCGAAGTTAAACCCAATGAAAAGGGATCTCTCGCTTCGCTCGAGATTATGTCAAAAAAGAAAATTTCAAACAAACAATACGCTGAAGCTCTGTATGATAGTACAAAAGAGCTTAAAGGTGGAGAATTAAACAATGCTTTAAAAAAGTTTGTCGCTATTTTAGTTGCCAATCAAAAATTAAAACAGTCTGACAATATTATTAAAGAATTTGAAAAATACGCCAAAAAACAAGCTGGCGTAATAGAAATAGAAGTTAAGTCAGCGAGAAAATTAGACAAAAATACTTTGGAAAAAATTAAATCAGTTTTCGGTAATCAGGTAGAAGCGATTGAAACTATTGATACAGATTTACTTGGTGGAGTGGCAGTAAAAACAGAAGATAAAATTTTGGATGCGAGTTTAAAAACACAGCTAATTAATCTTAGTAAACACTTACAATAAATTGATCACAGATCATTGATTATTAACAATAAAAGTAAACAGTGATCAGTGATCAAAATTTTAATTTAATATAAAAATATAATTATTATTCTATGTCTACAAACGCAATCGTTGAAGAATTAAAAAAGCACATTGCTGACTTTGAAAAAACTGTTCAAACTGAAGAAGTTGGTACAGTTATTCAAGTTGGTGATGGTATTGCTCGCATGTCTGGCTTAACCAAATGTCAATATCAAGAAATGCTAGAATTTACTGGCGGAGTTTTTGGTGTAGCTCTAAACTTGGAAGAAGAGACTGTTGGTGCCATGATCTTGGGGGATTATAAAGCGATCAAAGAAGGGGATACAGTCAAACGTACTGGTAGAATTTTGTCCGTACCAGTCGGAGAACAAATGGTTGGTAGAGTGGTAAATGCCTTAGGTCAAGAGATTGATGGTAAAGGTGAAATTAATACTAAAGAATTTTATCCAGTAGAAAAGATTGCGCCTGGTGTTATGAAACGTCATCCAGTTCACCAACCAGTCCAAACTGGTATCAAAGCGATTGATGCGATGATTCCAATTGGTCGTGGTCAACGTGAACTTATTATCGGCGACAGACAAACTGGTAAAACTGCGATTGCGATTGATACCATTATCAATCAAAAAGGTCAAAACATGAAATGTGTTTATGTAGCCGTTGGTCAAAAAGAATCCAAAGTTGCTCGTATCGTAGCCAAATTAAAAGAAACCGGCGCCATGGAATATACTACTGTGGTAGTAGCTGGTGCATCAGATCCAGCTTCTATGTCATTTATTGCTCCATACGCTGGTGTGGCCATGGCCGAATATTTTGCTGACAAAGGTGAAGATGTTTTAGTCGTATATGATGATCTTACCAAACAAGCTTGGGCCTATCGTGAAATTTCTCTATTACTTCGCCGTCCACCAGGGCGCGAGGCTTATCCAGGTGATGTATTTTATTTACACTCACGTCTTTTGGAACGCGCTTGCAAACTAAGTAAAGAAAATGGTGGTGGTTCTATTACTGCTCTACCAATTATTGAAACTCAAGCTGGTGATGTGACTGCCTATATCCCAACCAATGTTATTTCTATTACTGATGGTCAGATTTTCTTGGAAACAGATTTGTTTTACAAAGGTATTAGACCAGCTCTAAATATTGGTATCTCAGTGTCTCGTGTAGGTGGAGCGGCTCAATTGAAAGCGATGAAAAAAGTGGCTGGCAAGATTAAACTTGCCATGGCACAATTCCGTGAATTAGAAGCCTTTGCTCAGTTTGCTAGTGATTTGGATGCTGATACCAAGAGACAAATTGATCTAGGTCAACGCATGACAGAATTATTAAAACAACCACAATATAGTCCAATGGCCGTAGAAGAACAGATCGCTGTTATCTATGCTGTGTCCAATGGTTATTTTGATAAATTTGCTGTAAAAGAAGTTGCTGAAGCAGAAAAGAAAATGATTGAATTTATGAACAAATCAAAACGAACTTTGTTAGATAAGTTGGCAAAAGGTGATTGGGATGATAGTGTTGAAAGTGAATTGAAAGAAGCTTGCAACGAATTTAGTCGTTAGTTCATTCCGAACTCGAGCTCAAGCGAGGGTGAGGAATCTTTCCTAAAAAGTATTATTTAAAATTACTAATTTATTATTTCTAGAAGTAAGAGGTAAAAAAGATTCCTCGCTACTCTCGGAATGAATTTGTATGGCCGTAAATACCAAAGCAATTAAACGTCGCATCAAATCCGTTGGCAATACGAAGAAGATTACGAAAGCCATGGAAATGGTTGCTGCTGCTAAAATGAGAAAAGCAACTGAGGCAGCTGTTAATACTCGCACTTATGCCAAAATGGCCTGGGATCTTTTGGTTAGTTTGTCAAAAGTACAGGAAGTAAAATTACCTTTATTAGAAGTGAGGCCGGTAAAAAAACTATTAGTGGTTTTAGTAACATCTAACCGTGGTCTGTGTGGTAGCTTTAATGCGAATATTATTAGAAAAACTACTGAACAATTAAAGGATCCAAAAAATATTAGCCGACACAGAGTAGAAAACGGACACATTGAACCAAATGAAAATATTGAAATTGATGTCATTGGTATTGGAAAAAAAGGCGCTGATTTTGCCAAGAAAAACGGCTTTAATTTAATTGCCTCATATAGTGATATTTCTGATACTCCAAATTTAAATGACATTTTACCAATTGCCAAAATGATTGTGGGGGAATATGAAGCTAAGAAATATGACAAAGTAGTAGTCGCTTATACTGATTATCAATCAGCGATTGTCCAGAATGCAAAATTGAGACAAGTTTTACCAATTTCCGAACATGATTTGGAAAAAATGATGAATAATCTTGGGGCTGGTAATGGCAACTTGATGACAGATGAACAAAAATATAATAAAACTTTGATTACTGATACCTACCTGTTTGAACCAAACACAACTGATGTTTTAAAAACAATTTTACCAAGACTAGTGGAAACACAGATTTTTCAAGCAGCTTTGGAATCATCGGCCAGTGAACACAGCGCCCGTATGATGGCGATGAGAAATGCTAGTGATTCTGCCGAAGATATGATAGATGAATTGAACTTAACTTATAACAAAGCCCGCCAAGCTGGTATTACCCAAGAAATTGCCGAGATTGCTGGTGGTGCTGCAGCGTTAGAATAATGCATTGTTGAATTCACGAATATTATACGAATTCGACGAATTTGACACGAATAAAAATAATTCGTGAACAATTCGTTTAATTTGTAACAAATTAGTGATTAATAAAAATAATATTATGTCAGAAAAAAATATTGGAACAATCAGTCAAATTATCGGCGTAGTCGCTGATGTACACTTTCCAGAAAATTTACCAGAATTGTATTCTGCTTTGGAAGTTCAAATGCCTAATGGTGAAACCTTGGTATTGGAAGTACAACAACACCTTGGAGGCAATATGGTTCGTACCATTGCCATGAGTACTACCGATGGTCTAGCTCGCGGAGCTGAAGTCGTAGATACTGGTGCCCCCATTTCTGTTCCAGTTGGACCAGAAACTCTTGGTCGTATGTTTGATGTGATTGGCAAACCGATTGATGGTAAAGGTGATGAAAAAGCCAAAAAACATTATCCAATTCACAGACCAGCTCCAAGTTTTAAAGATCAATCAACCAAATCAGAAGTTTTAGAAACTGGTATCAAAGTCGTTGACTTATTCTGCCCATTTTTAAAAGGTGGAAAAGTTGGTTTGTTTGGTGGCGCTGGTGTAGGTAAGACTGTCGTTATCCAAGAATTAATCAGAAATATTGCTCAAGAGCATGGTGGATTTTCTATGTTTGCAGGTGTCGGTGAACGGACTCGTGAAGGCAATGACCTATATCGCGAAATGGAAGAATCTGGGGTGTTAGCCAAGACTGCTCTAGTTTTCGGTCAAATGAATGAACCACCAGGGGCCCGTGCTCGTGTGGCTTTGACTGCTCTCGCTATGGCCGAATATTTTCGCGATGAAGAAGGTAAAGACTTACTATTGTTTATTGATAATATTTTCCGTTTTACTCAAGCTGGTTCCGAAGTATCCGCCCTCCTTGGTCGTATGCCATCAGCTGTAGGTTATCAACCAACTTTGGCAACAGAAATGGGACAATTGCAAGAACGTATTACTTCAACCGACAAAGGTTCTATTACTTCTGTACAAGCGGTTTATGTACCAGCCGACGACCTAACTGACCCAGCTCCAGCCACCACTTTTGCTCACTTGGATTCTACCGTTGTGTTAAATCGCTCATTATCAGAACTTGGTATTTATCCCGCGGTTGATCCATTGGATTCTTCATCTACTATTTTGGATCCAAACATTGTGGGTGAAGAACATTATCGTGTGGCTCGTGAAGTGCAGAGAGTTTTACAAAAATATAAAGACTTACAAGATATTATTGCTATCCTTGGTATGGAAGAATTATCTGACGAAGATAAATTGACTGTATCACGCGCCAGAAAATTACAAAAATTCTTGTCACAACCTTTCCACGTGGCCGAAGTCTTTACTGGCACTCCAGGTAAATATGTAAAATTAGCTGACACTGTTCGAGCTTTTGGTGAAATCCTTGACGGTAAGCACGATGACAAGCCAGAACAAGCTTTTTATATGAAGGGTGGAATAGAAGATGTTGGTTAGTTCATTCCGAATCCCGAAGGATGAGGAATCCCTTTCCAAAACATTAAAAAATTTTTAAAATAAAGCGAAGTTAAACCCAAAGAAAAGGGATCTCTCGCTTCGCTCGAGATTATGAATACAATCAAATTCAAAATCGCTACTCCAGAAAAAGTTGTTTATGAAAATGAAATTTTTCAGGTTTCTATTCCAACTATGTCTGGTGAGATAACAGTTTTACCAAATCACATTCCACTTGTGTCTGTGCTTAAGGCTGGAGAATTAAAAATTGTTGATAAAGATGGTGAACATCCTTTTGCTGTCTCTGGTGGTTTCTTGGAAATAAAAGGTAATAATGAATTAATTATCTTGGCTGATAATATAGAAAGAGCTGATGCGATTGATATTGATCGCGCTGAACAAGCTAGAATTAGAGCCGAAGAAGAAATGACCAAAGCCAAAACTGGTGAGGATGTTAACTTTGCTCGTTTGCAAGCTGTGATTGATAGAGAAATGAATCGGGTAAGAGTGGCGAAGAAATACAAAAACGTGAAATAACACGAGACACAAAATACAAAACACATACCAAAATTGGTGTGTGTTTTTTGTCCACACCCTATTTTTACTTCAAGCTTGTTTTTTTTTTGCGATATGTTAAGATATTAATATGTAATATTTATTTTTTAATATATAAAATATATGAGTGAACCAAATGGGGATACACCTCGATTCTTAGAAGATTTAATACAAGCAAAAGATGACAGGGAATTGGCAGAGGGAAGCCATAATTTAGGAGAAGCTATTGGTTTGGAAGCTAAATATAACATGATTTTGGAAGGATTTGATAATGGTAATATTAAAAACCACACCGATTTTTCTAATATATTAGCCGCCTTTACCAAAGAAGAGGGTATTAGTGGTGGTGTTAAAGAATGGATAGATTTTGCTGATAGCATCAAAAAAATTGACACAAAAGAAAAGTTTTTACAAGTTATGGTCGAGATCAATAGACGTAAGAGTGAATTGCAACGACTACCTTCAACTAGAAAAGAAGAAAGAGCAGAAGGATCCGCAAGACTGGATAAATTAATGAAAATTGTAATTGAAGAAATAACAATTAGTCATAATGTAGAAACTGAGAAATAAATAAAAGTTACTGATTTTAAAACACACACTATCATGATGTGTGTTTTTTTATTGACAAAATTTAAATTTAATATAGAATATATTACTCAAACTGCCACGTGGTCTGGTCATGAATATGACTTTTGGTCAGTTGTCGGTCAACGGCAAGTTTCGTCTGGGGAAACTCCCAGAGGGAACGCTCTACACCAAAGTACTGTTAGTGGTTGTCAATGAACACTATCAGTACAACGCCATCGCCACCGTGATGTTGGACGAGGGAATTCGACAGAAGAGGGTTTACTTCCCTGACAACACGTTGGTCTTCTCTGTCGTCCCAGGCTAAAAAACCGTCAACCCCGCCATCCAGTGGGATGGTGGGTTGGTGGTAGTGAAAAAACATTCACCACACTTGATTTGATTCTATAATTATGGAATTAATTTAAGGAGAAGGGTGAATGTTTTTTTTATTGACAAGAAAATAAAAATAATATAAAATGGTGTGCATGGTTATATTTTTATTACATTGAAATACTTTTAAAAATATGCTGAAACTTTTGTTAAAAATTTTTTCTACTTCCAATAATATTATTCCTCTAAGTGACTTTGATTGTGAAAAAATAGATTTGGATGTTGTAGGAAAAAAAATTCAAGATAATGTAAAAAAATTATTTAAGGGGTCGTTGGCGATTAGACAAGTTGACGCAGGTTCGGACAACGCCTGCGAGCAGGAGTTAGTTGCACTCTCCAATGCCTTTTATGATGTGGAGCGTTTTGGTATTCATTTTGTGGCGTCTCCAAAGCACGCTGATATGTTGATGGTCACTGGACCTGTCACGCGAAATATGTCTGAGGCTTTAAGAAGAGCCTACAATGCCACCCCTAACCCCAAAATTATTATAGCTGTTGGCGATGATGCAATTAATGGAGGAATATATAAGGGTTCCTATGCCACTTTTGATGGAGTAGACAATATAATACCAGTAGATTATTGTATTCCAGGCAATCCACCATCTCCGAAAACGATAATTTGTCATTTATTAAATTTGTTAGAAATACTGGACGCTAAATCTGTAGCCAAAAAATAATATGATTAGCTTTCTTACGTCATCATTAGGTTTCAATATTTTATTGCTATTCTTTTTTGTGGGGGCGGTTGGTTCATTAGTTTTTCAAAAGAGCGATAAAATTGCCAACGTTTGGGGCAACGTTTTTGCTATTGCGGGATCACTGTGGGGGATAGGGTTGTCATTTTTGTTGTTAACAGTTTCGTCCGAACTAACTTATCAGCTTGGTACATCTATTTTTCCTTTATTTTCAATATCTTTTCATATTGATAAATTGTCCGCATTTTTTGTATTTGTAATTTCACTTATCACTTTATTCTGTTCGGTCTATGGTGTTGGTTATGTAAAACATTATTATCAAAAATATAATATTGGTGCACTTGGTTTTTTTTATAACTTGTTTATTGCTGGTATGTTGATGGTCGTTACAGCTAGTAATGAGTTATTTTTTCTGGTTGCTTGGGAAATTATGTCAGTGGCTTCATTTTTTCTTGTCATTTATGATCGCCACGATGAAAGCAATGTCAAGGCTGGATTTTTGTATCTAGTTATGACTCACATTGGCACAGCGTTTATTATTTTGGCTTTTATATTGTTTTACAAATTTACCGGTTCTTTTGATTTTGAAAACATCAAATTAGAAGTAGGTTTGATTCCATTATCAATTAAAAATATTATTTTTATTTTAGCCATGATCGGGTTTGGTACCAAGGCTGGCGTAATCCCTTTTCATATTTGGTTACCAAGCGCTCATCCAGCTGCTCCTTCCCACGTGTCAGGATTAATGTCTGGGGTAATGATAAAGACTGGTATTTACATGATGATTAGATTATTTTTGGACATTTTACAGCCTGTCCCGAGCTGGTGGGGTCTTACTCTTCTTATCGTTGGCGCCGTGTCTTCGTTACTCGGAGTGTTGTATGCACTTACCGAACATGATATCAAAAGATTACTGGCTTATCATAGTATTGAAAATATTGGAATTATTTTACTCGGTTTAGGAAGTGCCTTGACTTTTACTTCACTGAATATGCCAGCGTTAGCGATTCTTGGTTTGGTGGCGGCTCTTTTTCATACGCTAAATCATGCCACATTCAAGTCGTTATTATTTTTGGGAGCAGGATCAGTAATCAACGCCACCCACACTAGAAACATAGAAGAATATGGTGGATTGATCAAATTTATGCCTTACACAGCCATGTTTTTCTTGGTTGGCTCCATGGCCATTTCGGCCCTGCCACCGTTTAATGGTTTTTTCAGTGAATGGCTTACTTTTCAGTCCTTGTTCCAGGGGATAATAGCATTGGATTTTTCTGCTAAATGGATTTTCATGGTTTCGGCTGGTGCTCTCGCTTTTACTGGTGGGTTGGCCTTGGCCTGTTTTGTCAAGGCTTTTGGAGCGACCTTTTTAGCTCGGCCCAGAAGTGAAGAAGTCAAGCACGCCAAGGAATCATCATTGACATTACGTTTTGGTATGGGAATGTTAGCCTTGTGTTCATTGTTGTTTGGTGTATTTTCTGGCTATATATCATCTATCTTACTTGGCATCGGAAATAGTTTGAAGGTTTTAAGTTCAGTTTCTTCCGTCCTAAAAACATCCACTGATCAAGGTATAAGTGTTGGAAGCTTTTCTTTTGTTTCGGCTCCAATTTTACTTTTGTTATTGTTAATCGTATTTATGGTTGTTTTATTAAGTGTAAAATATTTAGTGTATAGAAAACAAGATATTAGTTCGGGTGCTACTTGGGACTGCGGTGTTGATTTGAACTCCAGAATGGAAATAACGGCTACTGGATTTTCTCGGTCAATTATTACCATATTTAGAGGTGTTTTAAAACCAAGTTTACAGCATGAAGTTGAATATCATGACGAAAAAAGTCGGTATCTCCCAAAGTTTAGAGGGGTTACTTTGAGTATTAATGATATGTATCGGAGTCATCTATATGAACCCATGCAAAAATTTATTGAAACATTATCAGAGAAACTTAAAAAAATTCAGAGTGGAAACGTCAATGCCTATATATTATATATATTTATTGCTTTGATTATTACCTTAATTGTAGCCAACTAATTTATGATGATTGTAATTTGGATAATTCAATGTATTTTTGTTCCAGTACTCTCGCCGTTGGGTGTTGGTTTGGTAAAAAAATTAAAAGCCAAACTGCAAAATCGACAAGGAGCGAGTATTTTTCAGCCTTATTGGGATTTATACAAACTTTTTCATAAAGACGAGATTGTTAGTAAAGATGCTTCTTGGATTTTTCATTACGCTCCGATTATTGTTTTTACCGTGACGATAATTGTCGGTGCTAGTATTCCACTTTTTGGAAGTTTATTCTCTAACAACATTACGAGTGATATATTGGTAATTGTCTATTTACTCTCCATTGGAACATTTTTTTTGGCGTTATCAGGTATGGATAGTGGGAGTGCATTTGGTGGATTTGGATCAAGTCGCGAAATGACTATATCAGCTCTAGCAGAAGGGGGATTAATTTTTTCTTTATTGACTATTAGTATTGTTGCCAATACTACAAACTTATTTAATATTTCAAATCACATTGTCTCTCCATATAGTCAGTCATTTTCATCAATTTTGTTGGCCTTTTTTGGATTTTTTATAGTGTTATTGGCCGAAACAGCCAGGTTTCCGTTTGATAATCCCGCCACGCATTTGGAATTGACCATGATTCATGAAGCCATGATATTGGAATATTCTGGAAAAAAATTAGCGTTGATGGAATGGGCTTCTGCCAATAAGCTGTTAATTTTTATATCACTAGGAGCGAATTTATTTTTCCCTTGGGGAATTGCTCAGAGTGCAGATTTAAAAGCATTATTTTTAGGTTTAATAATTTTTGCAATAAAAATATCCATCTTTTATCTTGCAATTGCTATTCTTGAATCAAGTATTGCAAAGTATAGATTTTTTCGCTTGCCAGATTTATTGATTATTTCTTTTGTCTTAAATATTATTGCGCTTGGATTAATAAGTAATTTATGAACTCATTTTATAATCAAATTTTGTTAACATTATTTTTTATAACAATAGTCTCTTTACATATTGTCAAAAAAAATATTACCACGGCTGTACTTTACAGTCTGCAGTCACTAATCATTGTTTTATTATTGATTAATTCTTTTTTGGAAACAAGAAAAGTGTCATTACTTTTTGTAGCGTGTTTGGTTCTGGTGGTAAAGGTCATTTTAGCTCCGGCTTTCTTTATCAATTTAATTAACAAATTCAAGTTAAAATTTTTAGTTACGACTTACGTCAATACGCCACTTACTCTTATTTCCGTGACAATTTTGACTGCTTTTGCTCACTCAAAATTATTTGTATCACTCGCTCATATTATTCCTGCCAACGAACATCTTTTATATTTGGCATTATCAGCGATATTTATCTCATTGTTTTTGATTGTAAATTGTAAAGTAGCGCTTTCACAAATTATTGCCGTACTTTCGTTGGAAAATAGTATTGTGGCTTTTGGTTTTTTTGCTGGTTTAGAACAATCACCAATTTTACAAATCGGAATTGTTTTTGATATCTTCGTCTGGATTATTATTGCAACAGTATTTATTGGTATGATACAAAAACATTTTGGTTCTTTAGACGTGACTGAGATGAAATATTTAAAAGACTAATTCTATGGAAATTATTATCATTTTAATATCACTTATTATAGCTTCTGCCATTTGTTTTTTTATAAAACACCGAAGTAGCGTTGAAGCCTGTTCCGTACTATCTTCAGGTGTGACCTTGACTGGATCAATTATAGTAGCTATTAAGGTGGCAGAAATTGGATCCTACATGCAATACGGAATATTTTATGTTGATGCTCTTAGTGCAATTACCATGCTAATTGTTGGACTAATTGGTTTTGTCACTACTATTTACTCAATTCAATATTTTCATCAAGAAACAGCAAAAAATATTATTGGATTTCATCGAGTCAAACAATTTTTTACTTTGCTAAACATTTTTCTTTTGGCCATGTTTTTGGCTATTACAGCTAGTAGTCCAATTTTTGCCTGGATCTCAATTGAAGCCACAACTTTATCAACTGCTTTTTTAATTAGTTTTTACAATAAGCCTTCGGCAATAGAAGGAGCGTGGAAATATTTAATTATAAATTCCATTGGTTTAATTTTGGGATTTTTTGGCACCCTTTTATATTTTACTTCAGTTAATTTGTCTAATACTGGATTAATTAACTGGCAAATTTTAGCAGATAATGCCATTCATCTTGATCCACTGTTAGGGAAGATTGCCTTTATTTTTATTCTCATTGGTTATGGAACCAAAATTGGATTGGTGCCAATGCACACTTGGAAACCAGATGCTTACAGTAAAGCACCAGCACCTCTTGGGGCGCTATTGTCAGGTGCCTTATTACCAGTAGCTTTTGTTATTGTAATGAAATTTAAGATTATTACAGATATTGCTGTGGGTAATTTATTTAGTAAAAATTTGTTAATTATTTTTGGTATGTTATCAATCGGTATTCCAGCGTTAATTATGTTTAATGCCAAGAATTATAAAAGATTGTTAGCATATTCAAGCATTGAGAATGCGGGGTTAATTATACTTGGTTTTGGTTTGGGTGGTTTGGGTGGTTTTGCTGCCACTATTCACTTAATTTACCACTCATGTATAAAAGCAATTCTCTTTTTTTCTTCTGGTAATTTATTGTTGAAATATAATTCATCAAAAATTAATAGAATTAAAGGTGCGCTAAGTGTTGTTCCTTTCACCAGTATAATATTTATAATTGGCTTTTTAATTCTAACTGGAATGCCACCGTTTGGTATATTTTTTTCCAAAATGTTAATTTTATCTGTTGGTATAAAAACTAATCCGATTGTAACTATTTTAGTTATTATCTTTACGACGATAGTTTTTGTTGGATTTCTTAAACATGTCACAAAAATGTTTTTTGGAAAGAAAACTGATGATGTAGCAGTTGGTGAAGTTAGTGGTTGGTTGCTTGTTTCACCATTGGTATTATTAGTTATAGTTTTTTGTCTAAGTTTTTATCTCCCGCCATTTTTGTCAAAATTAATAAATATGGTGTCATTGACTTATTAATATTATGAACCAAATATTAACAAAATATATTACTAAAGATACCAAAGTTTCATCTTTTGATAATACGGTAATTTTTGAAGTACCAACGACAGAAATTATCAAATTAGCCCACGACTTACATGATAATGAAAAGCTTTCTTTAAAATTAATTACTGCCACAGATGAACGAAAAGAAAATGGGTGTTACAAAATATGGTATGTATTTGCATCACCAGAAGAAAAATGTTTTATTATTCCATTTATAGTATTAAAAAATTCTGAAGAATTCCCAGCCTTGGCTCCTACTATGCATGAGGCCTGGATTTATGAACGAAGAATTAAAACTTTTTTTGGTCTAAAGCCAATTGGACATCCTGATGAAAGACCTGTAATTTTGCATGAAAATTGGCCAACAAACATGTTTCCTTTGCGAAAAGATTTTGATTGGAATAACAGGCCAGCCAATGCACATAATGACTTATACAAATTTCAAAAAGTAGAAGGCGAGGGTGTTTACGAAATTCCTGTTGGTCCGATTCATGCTGGTATTATTGAGCCAGGTCATTTTCGTTTTAGTGTAGCTGGCGAAGAAATTTTGTTGTTAGAATCACGTCTAGGATATGTTCACAAAGGCAGTGAAAAATTATTTGAACAATTATCTTTAGATGAAAAAATAAAACTCTCAGAAAAAATTTCTGGTGATAGTTCTTTTAGTCACTCATTGGCTTTTTGTCAGGCCGTAGAGCAGCTGAGTAATACTGTCGTACCAAAAAGAGCTAATTATTTACGAGTTATTTTTGCTGAATTAGAAAGATTGGCAAATCATTTTGGTGATATTGGTGCCATGATGTTGGATACTGGTTTTAATTTTGGGGGAAGTAATGGTGCGAGATTACGAGAAATGGTAATGCAGATTAATGAAAAATTAACTGGTAGTAGATTTTTGCGTGGAGTAAACACTGTTAGTGGAGTAAAAAAAGATTTAGATGAAAATAATATTAAATTTTTATCCCTTGAATTAAATAAAATAAACAAAGATTTTTCTGAAATTATTGCCATTGCCGAAAACAGTGTCTCACTTTTAAATCGTTTAAAAGGCACAGGAAAATTACCTTCGTATGTTGCTGTAGATCATGGAATAGTGGGGGTTCCGAGTCGAGCTTTAGGAGTTGCGCGTGATACTCGTATTGATTTTCCTTATGCAGCTTATAGTGAACTTTCTATTGGAGATGTTCCTGTTGAACAAGATGGTGATGCTTACGCTAGATTTTTTGTTCGAGTGAAAGAGGTACGTTCATCAATAGCGGTCATTGAAAAAGCTTTAGAAAAATTGCCAAAGGGCAAAATTGTTTGTCAAGGAATTAATAAGTTAGAAAAAAATTCTTTGGCCATTAGTTCTGTAGAAGGTTGGCGTGGAGAAATAATGTATTTTGTAACAACTAATTCAATAGGGGAGATTGACAGGGTTTTTCCTCGTGATCCATCATTTGTCAACTGGTCTGTACTGGGATATGCAGGTATTGGTAATATTGTACCTGATTTTCCATTAATTAATAAAAGTTTTAATTTATCATATTCTGGTAATGATTTATAATAGTTTGAGTGAATTAGAAATTTATTAATCTATTTTAATAATCTTAAATTCCACTTTTGTGGAATTTTTTATCCCCACGAACATTGTCTCTTTTAGTGTAATTATAGTATAATATTAGCAACTTAATTTATAATTTATTAATTAATCCCTATGGACAAATTAAAAAGTTTATTCTTGGTAATTATAGAATCAGTCATTGCGATTTTTATTTTGTATTATTTGAGGCCAGTCTTAATCGCAAGTGATAGCTATGAAATTAGTACTATTTTACCAATTCTTTTGGATATATCTTTCTTGGCAATTTTTGCTTCTTTTGGCGCTCGTTTGGCCAAAATCTTTAACATTGCCCCAATGGCTGGTAAAATATTTATGGGTATAATAATTGGTCCGGCTTTATTTGGCGCCATTGATCCCTATGCCCAAGGAGTCGAGATTGCTCGCTTAGCTGGAATATTTTTTATTTTATTTGAAGCTGGACTATACTTTGATTTGGCAATTCTCAAAAAGAATTTTGGTTCCAATATTTTATCCGCTGTGTCTGCCACATTAGTTCAGTTAGCTTTATTTTCCTTAGTTGGTTTTTATTTATTAGATATTAATTGGTTGCCAGCAATCTTCCTTGGTGGTATTTTTACTGCTACATCTCTAGGGCTTTCAGTCTCGGCTCTCAAGGCTGGTAACAAACTCCATACCGAAGTTGGTGATAAAATTTTAAGCATCGCTTTGATTGGCAATATCATTGGTATGTTGCTTTTGACAATTTTGGGTAAATTTTTATATGGTAGTGCGGGATTTGGTGATATTTTCTTAATATCATTATCAATTATCGGATTCTTGTTTGTCGCCTTTGTTATGTGGTCATTCAACTTTGTAGACAAAGTTGTAAAATATTTAGATCAACACTATGTGACGACAAGTACTGGATCTTATACTCGTTTCTTTTTTGGAGCTTTAATTTTAGCTTGTGCTCTAACTTCGGCCATTGGTCTAGAACCAATTTTAGGGGCGTTTGGCATTGGTCTAATACTATCCAAAATGGATAATAAAATAAAAAACGAAATTTGGTCAAAAATTGAAGGCTATATGCATATTTTTGTTGGTGGATTTTTGGTCAGCTTGGGAACAATGTTGACTAGAGAATCTTTATTTGATTATCATACTTGGTTGTACGCTATCATGTTTGTTATTTTGGCTTTTGTAGGTAAGTGTTTCATCCGTTTCTTTTATAAAAATAAAAAAGAAGGAATACTGATTGCTCGAGCCACGACAATAAGAGGGGAGATCGGTTTGACGTTTTTAGCCATAGCTATTTTTAACAATGTCTTTACTGAGAGTCTGTCTTCATCTATTCTCCTATCTATTGTCTTGGTTAGCGTACTAGGAATATTCCTATTTGAACGAGAAATATATAAACAAACCAATGTTAAACCAGATGAATTAGGAGAGGGGATGTAAATTATTGACAAAATACTTTAAAATTGGTAAAATATTATTAATAATAATTAATTAAATCAATATGAATTGTAAAAAATGCGGAGTAGAATTAAACGAGGAAAATGGTTGCGAACAAGAAACTTGTTGCAAGGCTTGCTGTGATTGCAAAGAAGATGAATCTTGTTGTGGTGATGGTGGTTGTGGTTGCAATTGCCAATAAATTTTAATTGTATATCCTGTCATGTCCCTAGCGTGACACCTTATCTAATTAATTACATTATGGAATGTCGTAAATGTGATATGCCCTTTAGCGAGGACGAACTTTGCCCCAAATGTGGCGGTTGTGGTGATTGTTGTGAATGCTATGAAAGCGAAACAGACGAAGAACTAGAGAGTGGGGATCTAGACGAAAATGAAGATGATAAAGAGTAAGACCAAAAAATCAGCTTGAAAAAGCTGGTTTTTTTATACTTAGTTATCCACCTCTTGACACATATCATACTAAATATGTATTATATAGATATAGGAGGATTAATTATTAATATTTTACCTATGGGAAACAAAAGGATCAACAGTAAGCTTGACGGTGGAGCATGCGGTTGCTAACCATTGTCGAGATAAAAACTTACGAGAAAACGGAGCTCTGTAAAAGCCCGTTTTCTTTTTTGCAAAATAGTGCTAAAATACAAAAATATTAAAGGCCTTGTGGTTCTTATTATATATGAAACTTAAACGCTCTACAGAAAAACAAAAAGAACTATTCAAAAAATGGCAACAGGAAGGCAGAATGGAAGAAATAACTTGTCGTGAAATTAGAGAGGGAAAAGCTTTTGCTGATCCTCAAGTTTTGACATTTTCATTTTTTATAGAAAACATAAAAGAACCTATTGGAAAATTTAATTATTTTAGTATAAATAAACGCAACAAATCATGTGAATGTGGTTATACAATTAACCCAAAATACAGAGGGCAAGGATATGGTGAAACAATGTTAAGGTACTGCGTTAATCATTTGTTCAAAAATTTTGATTTTAATAAATTGTATTGTCAAACTAGTTCTTTTAACAAGCCATCGGTGAAAATATTGAAAGATCTAGGCTTTCACCGCGATGGAGTGTTGCGCGAACACCATGAATTAGATGGAAAACTTTGGGATGATTATATCTATAGTATTTTACGCTTTGAGTGGAAAAATTGGAATTAAAAAAATTAAAATAGTTCACTCCAAAGATCATGGGAATACTATTGAAATGAAAAAGGAATTATAAATTTTCTTTCCCTAATCGTGTAAATACTATATATTAAGTTTGCTTTGAAATAATAAACATATTAAATGAAAAAAAGACACCATTTTATCCCTGAAGTTATACAAAAACATTTTACCAGTGATCCTAATAAAATTTTTATTTGGAGATTTGACAAAAATTTAAAAATAATGACGGAAATATCCATTAAAGATAATGCTCTAGAAAAACATCTTTACAGCTACAAAAATATTAATGGGACAAACATAACTTTAATTGAAGACGAATTTTTTGCTAAAATAGATTATTTATATAATAATCTTATTAAAATGATAGAGGATCGTTCTCCAATTGAAAAAATTAAAGGATTAGTTATAAGTATCTATTCTAGTCTATATTCACGTGTACCTAAACAGATAAAAAATACAACAAGAATGTCACAGGAACTCCATGATTTTCAAGATAAATACAATATAAATGAAAATAGTTTTAAAGAAAAAGACATAAAAAAAGGGGGACTAATTGGTATGTTTGCATTAATGGATGTGCACATGCATGTAATGTATAATAGTAACTTTAAGATTTTTATTTCTAATGGAGACAACTTCATTTCATGTGATAATCCTGCTGATGGTGCACACCTACCATTGACCAAAAAATACTGTTTACTATCATCACAAGAAAAATACCAGACCGACTACGAAGAAATAGATGATCAATTTGTTGGAATGATTAATAGTTGGACATATGAAAATGCTGATAACTATATTTATGGTAGTTGGTGGTCTATTATGAAGACAATAGTATACATCGAAAAAAATATAAATGCTCCACAGATAACATTAGGACATAGAGTATAAACATTATGTACAATCTGAACCAACAACAAAAACAAGCCATAGAACACACATCCGGACCACTATTGATAGTAGCGGGTGCTGGTACAGGCAAAACCACAGTAATCACGCAAAAGATTGCTTATTTAGTTGAACAAAAATTAGCCAAACCAGAAAATATTTTGGCTCTCACTTTTACCGAGAAGGCAGCTGGCGAAATGGTAGAAAGAGTAGATGATATTTTGGATATTGGTTATACCGATTTACAAATTTCTACTTTTCATGCTTTTTGTCAAAAAATTCTTGAAGAATATGGTTTGGAAATTGGTTTGCCAGCGCGTTTCAAACTTATGACTGACACTGACGCTTGGCTCTTGGTAAAAAAACATTTATATGATTTCAATCTAGATTATTATCGACCACTAGGTAGTCCCATGTCTATGATTCATTCGCTTTTGAATCATTTTTCCAAAGCCAAAGATGAATTAGTTTCTACAACTGAATATTTGGAATATGTAGAAAATGTAAAAATGGATAAAGACGAAGCCAACATTCAAGAAAAAAATCGCCAAACCGAACTAGCTAACGCTTACCATACTTATAATCAATTACTTTTGGACAACGGGTACTTGGATTTTGGCGATTTAATTTTTTATACAGTCAAATTATTAAAAGATCGACCAAATATTCTCAAAGCCTTGCAAGAAAGATTTACTTACATTTTAGTAGATGAATTCCAAGATGTGAATTGGTCACAGTATCAATTAATTAAATTATTGGCTCTTAATCCTGAACAAAGCGAAGGATCCCGTAGTTCAAGCGACAAACACCGGGATTCTTCGGCTTTGCCTCAGAATTGTCAGCTAACCGTAGTAGGGGATGATGATCAAAGTATCTACAGTTTCCGCGGATCAAACGTTTCTGTGATTATGCATTTTAAAGAAGATTTTAAAAATGCTAAAGAAATTGTTTTGAATGAAAATTATCGTTCTGCTCAAGAAATTTTGGATCTAAGTTATAAAAGTATTCAAAATAATAATCCTGATCGTCTGGAAGTAAAATTAAAGATAGACAAGAAATTGCATAATCCTGAGCGGAGCGAAGGATCCCGTGGTTCAAGCAATAAACAACGGGATTCTTCGTCGTCTTCGACTCCTCAGAATAACGTAATAGAACACATTCATTGTCAGACTTTGGATGATGAAGTCCAAGCTGTAATAAAAAAAATCAGTGAAATCAAATCCAAATCTGTGGAATCAATGTCTTGGGATGATTTTGCTATTTTAGTCCGGGCTAATTCGCACGTAGAGCCCTTTATTCAGGCTTTAGAGCAGGCTAGTATTCCTTACGAGTATTTGGCCTCATCTGGCCTATATAGACAGCCAATTGTGCTAAATTGCCTGGCTTTTTTTCAATTATTAACCCATGTTTATGATGATAGAGCCATGTACCGACTTTTACGTATGCCAGCCTGGGCAATAGATGAAAATGACATGCAAAAAATTACCGCCAGAGCCAAACAAAAATCTATTAGTTATTACGAAGTTTTGAAGCGAGGATCAGAGTTTGATATTTCTACTGGCGGACAAAAAATTGCTAGTAAAATTTTGGAAACAATTCACAGTGGTATGAAGCAAGCGCGTTATGACAGGCCAACTGCTGTGTTGTATAATTTTTTAGAAAATAGTGATTATCTAACTTATCTGACTCATGGTGAAAATAATGGTGATAGAGAAATTATTCGACAAATTAATTATCTAAGACAACTTCTTGATTTAATAAAAACATTTGAACAAATCACGCCTGATTGTAAGGTACTTGAATTTGTCGAACATTTTAATAATATTATTGATTCGGGTGATGGTGGAAAAATTTACCAACCCGAAGACACACCAGATTCAGTGAACATTATTACCGTTCACGGCGCCAAAGGTTTGGAATATAAATATGTTTTTGTGGTAAATCTGGTAGAAGAAAGATTCCCAACTAGAAAAAAGGGTGGTAATTTGGAATTGCCTGATGAACTAGTCAAAGATAATTTACCCAATAGTGATTTTCATTATGAAGAGGAGAGACGTTTATTTTATGTAGCATGTACCAGAGCCAAAGAAAAACTATTTTTAACTAGCGCTGAGGATTATGGTGGAACACGCAAAAAGAAAATTAGTCGGTTTTTAACAGAACTGTCTGAAGCTCTCCCCCTACAAGGGGGAGTTGGAGGGGGCCTGGATAAAAAACAAATTTTGGATTTAAAAATGACCTCTCCTAAACCTCCTCTGGTAGGCGAGGAGTTAATTTATGAAACACCTAACAAATTTTCCTTTTCTCAAATCAGTTCTTATGAACGCTGTCCTTATCAATACAAACTTGCCCATGTTTTAAAAATTCCCATGAAAGGCAGTGCGAGTTTTAGTTTTGGTAATACCATCCATAATACTCTGCAAGATTTTTATACCAAAATTCAAGAGTTGAATAGTGTAAAACAAGCTTCGTTGTTTGGTTTGCCTGTAGAAACAAAACCAGATACAGGAGAAATTAAAGTACCCAGTCAAGATGAATTATTACAAATGTATGAAAAAAATTGGGCACCAGACTGGTACAATAGCCGTGAACAACGAGAAAAATATTTTGCCAAAGGCAAAGAAATTTTGAAAATCTTTTATTCTTCCCAACAAAATAATTGGACTATCCCAGTATCTCTAGAGGGTTGGTTTAAGGTTAAAGTCGGGGATTACATTGTCCATGGTAGAATTGATAGAATAGACAAGGTAGCGGACGGTAGTTTAGAAATTATTGACTATAAAACTGGCAAAGCCAAAGAGACTCTCACAACAGAAGACAAACAACAACTATTGATTTATCAAATTGCGGCTCAAACTCTTCCTGAATATCGGAACATTGGTCCAGTTGGCCAGCTGACTTTTTATTATGTTAATGATAATTTAAAAACCTCTTTTATTGGTGAAGATAAAGATTTGGAAAAATTACAAGAAAAAATTCTTAAAACAATCAACCAAATTAAAACCAATAATTTTATTGCTACCCCAAATAAACATGTTTGTCAGTATTGTGATTTTAAGGAAATTTGTGAATTCCGAATTCTTTAGGATGAGGTTGAAAATCCTCCAAGAGGAAATCCCTTTTCAAGTTTCTTACAATATTAATATATAATACCCTTGTTAAATGCATGGGAAAGGGATCCCTCATCGGAGGATTCGGGATTAAAAAAATTAAAACCCTCATATGATATTTATAGCATACTTTGCCGTTATTCTGTTTTACTTATTCTTTTTTATATTTAGTGTTTATTTTATTTATGCTTTTATTTTGGGCGCTCCTTTTGTTCCCACTACAAAAAAACATGTAAAAGAAATGCTAGAGCTAACTAATTTAAAAGACAGTGATATTTTAATGGATTTGGGATCTGGTGACGGTCGTTTTTTGAAAATTGCCTCACCTAAATGCAAAAAGTGCATTGGCATTGAAATAAACCCATTTCTTTATTGGTGGAGTAAAATAAAATTAAGAAAAATCAAAAATATTACAATTTTGAGAGAAGATTTGTGGAAAACCGATTTAAAACAGACTGATGTGATCATGTTATATTTTATTCAATCAAAAATGGAAAAATTAAAAACTAAAATAATCAAAGAAATGAAACCTGGCGCCAGAGTAATTTCCTATGGTTTTAGCTTCCCAGATTGGCAACCAGAGAGAATATGTGGTAATATAAGATTATATAGAGTTTAGTTATATGGAATCACAAAGCCAAACAAACAAACTGCAAAAAGATGATGAATTCATTGCCCATGTCAAAGAATGTCTTGTTAGTATTTTTAAATCTGAAATTGCGGAAAAAATTAATCCACTTTTTTTAAAAAACCGGACATTAACAGTTTCTTGTTCTAATTCCGAAATTGCCCAGCAAGTCCGAGAAAATCAAGAAGAAATTGTTAAAAAAATTAATCTAAAATTAGGCAAAAAAGAGGTGGATAGGATCAGGTATTTGTTATAATCACCCCTATTGATAAAAATATCTAAATATACTACAATATAATAGCTATAAAAGGCTTTTTTTTAACTTCATTCCGAATCCCCGATAGGGGTGAGGTCGAAGATACCCGAAGGGTGAATCTTTTTTTCAACTAAAATTCTAGATAGGAAAGATCCCTCGTCTCCGCCCTGGGCGGATCACTCGGGATGAACGGTTTCTATGACACTCAAACAATACTTTACAGTAATGATTTTAGGCTCTATCCTGTGCTGGGCAGCCTGGTGGATAGTAGTTATTAACATTGATCCATTCCAAGACACTGGTCTAGGATTTAGTTTTTTTTATATTAGTTTATTTTTGGCTTTACTTGGAACTATTTCAATTTTTGCTTTTATGATCAGAAGATTCTTTTCAAAAGAGCAGTTACCTATGTTCCGTTATGTCCAAAAAAGTTTTAAAGATTCTGTATTTTTTTCTGGATTAATAATTGTTTTACTTTATTTACAAGGTATAAATTATTTACGTTGGTGGAATGCTTTGCTTTTACTAGGAGCCTTAATTTTATATCTAGCTTTTGTTTGGAGTACAAAAAATAATCATAATCATCAACCACATTTCAATTCTTAAAAATTTTTTATGCGTCAATCACAATTATTTACGAAAACAGTAAAAGAAATTTCCTCTGATATTAAAATGATCAGTCATAAATATCTGTATCAAGCTGGATTTATCAGAGAATCAACTGCTGGCCGTTATTATTTTTTACCTTTGGGTATACGCGTAAGAGATAAGGTTATAAAAATTATTGAAGAAGAAATGAATAAAGCTGGTGCTCTGCAAATTATCACACCTGTTTTACATCCATTAGAATTGTGGAAAGAAACCAACCGGACAGAATCGGCCGGGTTTGAACTTATGACCATAAAAGATAGAAATGGAAGTAGTTTTGCTCTTGGTGGAACAGCCGAAGAGATGATGGTTGATTTGGTGCGAAAGTATAATATGAGTTATAAAGATTTACCTTTCAACATTTATCAATTCTCTCAAAAATTTAGAGATGAATTGCGTGTTCGTGGCGGACTGCTTAGAGTTAGAGAATTTCTTATGAAAGATGCTTATTCTTTTCACGCCAATGAAGAGGATTTTAAAATTGAATATGAAAAAATGTGGCATACCTACACTAGAATATTTGAACGCATGGGTTTAAAAACAGTGGTAGTAGAAGCAGACAATGGCTATATTGGCGGTGAATACAGTCATGAATTTGTAGTGGAATGTGATTCTGGAGAAAGTCGTTTTCTTATTTCTGAAGATGGAACCTATGCTGCTCACGAAGATGTGGCCAAATTTAAAAAAGCCAATAAAAATATTGATGAGGAAGAAAAAAATTTGCAAGAAGTTGAAGCCAAGCGTGGTAATTCAATGGAAGACGGAGTTGAATTTCATCATTTACCACTATGGCAACAGATTAAGGATGTACTTTTTATTGATGATAAGGGCAGATATATATTAGCCATTATTCGTGGTGATTTGGATGTAAATGAGACAAAATTAAAACATATAACAGAAGCTAATGAACTTCGTATGGCTAGTGAAGATGAAGTTCGAGCGATTGGCAGTGAACCTGGTTTTATTTCACCAGTTAATATTGATAAAAAAGTTTTTATTGTAGCTGATGATTCATTACGAACAATAAAAAATGCTTATGGTGGAGCCAATAAAAAATATGGTGATTTATTAAATATAAATATTGATAGAGATTTTACTCCTAATATTGAGGGTGATATTGCTATGGCTCAAGACGGATTTGAAAGTGAAAATGGTAGTATTCTAAAAGAGGGGCGCGGTATTGAAGTCGGAAATATTTTTCAACTCGGTGAACACTACAGCAGTCGCATGAAAGCCACGTTTAAAGATAAAGAAGGAAAAGAAAAACCTTACTATATGGGTTGCTATGGGATTGGCGTTGATAGAACTCTGGCCACTATTGTAGAAAAATTTTATGACGACAAAGGTATCATCTGGCCAGAGACAGTTGCTCCTTATCAAATTCATTTAATTTCACTTTGCAAAGACGAAGAGGGTGTTAAAAAAGTTGATGAGCTGTATAATAAATTAATTAGTGAAGGTAAAGAAGTTTTATATGATGATCGTGATCTTCGTGCTGGAGAAAAATTTGCTGATAGTGATTTGATTGGTATTCCTACGCGTTATATTGTTAGTCCAAAAACTTTGGAACAGGGGAGTATTGAGGTAAAAGATAGAAAAAGTGGAGAAATTAAAATGGAGAAAATTGTATAAATAATAACATCTAAATATTAATTTATGATAAGAGTAAGTTTTGAAGTCGATCCTAAATATAGAGGACAATTTTCAAAAATTGGAACTGCTACTGAAAGACCTACTAATGCTGAGGAAAAATCCATTCTAGCTGAAACCTCTCCTAGAGTTGATGACAGTCCGGATTTGACGTTAGCAGGAGAAGAAAAAAGATTAGAAACCGGAGAAAAAACTAGAGAACAGAAAAAATTAGCAAGAGAAAGAGCGTTAGAATTACACGGACTAATTATAGAATTAACCACGAGCGAGGTTTTTACTTCTGCCAGTGATGAAATACGAGGAGTTGTAAATCGTTATTTGACTGAAATACAAACGATGATGAACCAAAAAGAATCAATTTGGCTAATAAAAAAATTAAGACCTATTGTTGGGGAAGTAAAAAAATGTTTAGAAAAAATTAAATTAGCTTTACAATTTAATCAAAAAAAGCCAGATACCTCAGAAAATTTTGCCAGAACACTCCATTTAAGACTCGAGACAATTGATCCACTGGTTACTGATTTTGATTTTATGAGAAAACATACTCCGGCACCAGAATGGGGTAGTGATGACTTAGAATCATAAAACAATATCTCCATTTATCTCTACTTATCTCAAATTACTTATGTTTAAAAATCTTTTCAAAAAATTTAATACAGAAATTGGCATTGATTTGGGTACAGCCAATACTTTGGTTTTTATTAAAGAAAAAGGCATTGTAATCAATGAACCAACTGTAGTCGCTATTAATACCAGAACCGAACAAATTTTGGCAGTCGGCAATGAAGCCAAATACATGCTGGGCAAAACTCCACCTCATATTGAGATCACCCGGCCGTTAAATCATGGGATTATTTCTGATTATGAAGTGACGGAAAAAATGTTAAAATATTTTATTGATAAAATAAATGATGACAAATTTGCCCTTGTTTCTAGACCAAAAGTAATAATTTGTGTACCACTAGAAGTGACTGAGGTGGAAATCAAGGCTGTAGAAGATGCTACCATTTCGGCTGGCGCCAAAGAAGTTTATATTGTCCAAGAACCAATGGCCGCCGCGATCGGTTCACACATGCCTATTCAAGACCCAATCGGCAATATGATTGTGGATATTGGTGGAGGTACAACCGAAGTAGCAGTTATTTCTTTGAACGGCGTAGTCAATTGGCGCTCCACTCCAGTCGCCGGTGATGAAATGAATCGGAATATTATGCAATATGCCAAAGAAATATTTAATTTGTTTATTGGTGAAAGTCATGCTGAACAAATAAAAATAAAAATTGGTACAGCTATTGATACTGGAGAAAATATTCAATTCCCCATGCGCGGTCGAGACGTGGTCAGTGGTTTACCAAGAGAAGTGATGGTGACAGATGAACATATTAGAGAAGCTTTGGCTCGATCGGTGAATATAATTGTTGATTTGGTAAAAACTACTTTGGAAATAACTCCTCCGGAATTGACCGGCGATATCCATGAGAGAGGTTTGCTTTTGACTGGTGGCGGAGCACTGTTAAAAGGAATTGATAGAATTATTTCCGAAGCGACTGATATACCCGTACGAATTGCCGATGATCCTCTTACTTCTGTAGTTAGAGGCACTGGTATTTTATTAGAAGATGAAAATCTTCTAAAAGAAGTTGCCTTACCATCTGCCAGAAAATCAAAAAGATAAAAAATCCTCTATCATAAAAGCCAATCGTGATTTGAAAAATAATCTTTTATGAATAAAAAAATAAAAACATTTTTTAGTGTTTCTCTCGTCATTATAATAATTAGCAGTCTCCACTATATCGGTTGGTTAAATCCAATCGAAAATTTTTTGCGCGGAATTATGGTGCCAAGTTCAAAACTAATCTACAAAGCCAACATAAAAATTGACGGAGAAACTGACGAATTTTCCTCTATTGATGAATTAAAAAATGCTTACAAAAATACAAAATCAGAATTTTTAAGTTGTCAATTAAAGGCCATTAATAATAATTTATTAGAACAAGAAAATATTGAATTAAGAAATCAATTAAATTTTGCCAAGAAAAATAATTATGATTTTATTGGCGCCGAAGTAATTGGAAAAAACATTGATCCAGTTGGTAGTTCTATTATTATAAATCGTGGATCAAATGATGGTATAGAAAAAGATTTTCCTGTTATTATTGGTGAAGGAATTTTAGTGGGTAAAATTATAAAGGTAGAAGAACATACTGCCACAGCTAGATTAATCAATGATAATCAAAGTAAAATTGCCGCGACAGTTTTAAATCAAGACAAAAGTATTGGTTTGGTAGAAGGTGGTTATGGTATTAGTGTAAAAATGAACTATATTCCCCAAAACGAAGAGGTGGGTGTGGGTGATATAATTGTATCTTCGGGTTTAGAAATTACCATTCCAAAAGGATTGGTAATTGGTATGGTTGAAGCGGTTGAAAAAGAAGCTTATCAGCCTTTCCAAAAAGCCATATTAAAAACGGCTGGTGATTTGAATAAAATATTTTTGGTATCCATCATAAAACTAAAAAAATAATATGGCAAAATTTTTAAGATTTTTTGGTATTAGCCTTATTATAATAATATTAACAGTTCTTAATATCGGCTTGTCTTATTTACTACCTTATCCATTTAATAAAATAAACATTTTATTTATTGCGATTATTATTTTTATTCTTTGGAAAAATTCAGGAACAATTATTTGGTTTGCGTTTTTTTCACATTTACTTTTGGAACTTTTTTCAACTACACCATTTGGTATTATACTTTTTTCCAGTACGATTAGCATCTTATTTACTTATTGGTTGTACCAAGAAATTTTTACCAACCGCTCTCTACTTTCTACTTTGGCTATTGGATTTTTCGCCTTATTTTTTTATCGTGTCCTGTACTTATTATTACTAATTTTAGCTAAATTTTTATCTTTTACTACCAGCATTCCTTGGCAATCAATTTTTATAACTTTTTTTTGGGAATTTATCTTTACTCTAACTGCCTTAGCGATTATATATTTTATTATTTCTAAATCATCTCGTCGTTTTAATACTACTATTATAGAATCTGGTCTATTCAAAATATGAGTGATAATAATAAAAACTTTTTTGAAATCAATTCTTCTGACATAAATAGTGGTTCTCTTGATGGTAGATATCGTAAATCTTGGACAGAAGAATCTTTATATTTTGAAAATAAAACTGATCGGCAAGTTTCAACTCCCCAAATTGGTCAATACACCAATACTAGTTTTACTCCGAAAAAAAACTTTTATTTGTTTGTATTTTTAATATTATCTTTTTCTTTAATCATCACTCGTTTAATCTATTTGCAAATTATTAAAGCTGACGTCTACCAATTATCAGCGGAAAATAATCGAGAGAGAATAATCCCGATTGTGGCTGAACGGGGTTTGGTTTATGATAGAAATAATATTCAATTAACAAAAAATATTCCAAACTTTTCTCTAGCTCTAGTACCCCAAGATTTGCCAAGAGAAAAACAAACCAAAAATAATTTAATAGACAAACTTTCTCAATTATTAAACATTGATAAAAATGAAATTAACAAAATTCTAGATGAGTATGGCTCTTATAGTTATGAATCTATTATTATAAAAGAAGACATAGATTATGAAAAAGCTTTATCAATTTTAATTGATTCCAATGAACTACCCGGAATTCAAATCCAACGCAGTAGCAAAAGATTATATTTGCACCCGACCGAAGAAGCACAAAATACCACTACCACTACAGCCAATTCATTTGCCCATGTTTTAGGTTATATTGGAAAATTAAATAAACCAGAACTAGATGAATTGTACAAATCCGGTTATTTGCCATCTGACAGTATAGGAAAAACTGGCATAGAAAAAAGTTATGAAAGTTTTATGAGGGGGACTTATGGAAAAAAACGTATAGAAGTAAATGCGACAGGTAAAGAACAATCTATTATTGCCGAAGAGCCACCCAAGCCAGGATTTCATATCAAATTAGCGATTGATGCTAACATGCAAAATAATTTAGAAAAAATTATCCAACAAAATTTGGATGTCGCCAAAAAACAACGTGCTAGTGGCATTGTAATGAATCCTAACACGGGAGAAATACTAGCTTTGGTAAGTTTACCTTCATTTGATAATAATGACTTTTCTGGAGGAATTACTCAAACTAATTACAAAAAATACATTGAAGATATCAATAATCCATTATTTAATCGGGCGATTGGCGGTACATATCCATCTGGTTCCACTATCAAGCCGGTCATGGCTTCGGCCGCTTTGCAAGAAAAGATTATTAACGGTGCTACTAGTTTTTTAAGCACGGGTGGATTGCAAATTGGTACTTGGTTTTTCCCCGATTGGCAAGCAGGGGGTCATGGTGTGACTGACGTGAGAAAATCTTTGGCCTGGTCTGTAAATACTTTTTATTATTATATTGGTGGGGGATACAATGACTTTGTAGGTTTGGGTGTAAACAAAATTACTGATTATTTGCGTAAATTTAATTTTGCTGTCAAATCAGGTATAGATTTACCAGGGGAACAGGCTGGATTTTTACCTTCAAAAGAATGGAAAGAAACTACCAAAAAAGAACGGTGGTATGTTGGTGATACTTACAATTTATCAATTGGCCAAGGCGATTTGATTGTTACACCACTACAAATTGCCAATATGACAGCTACCATTGCCAATGGTGGCACTATTTATAAACCACAAATTGTTAAATCGGCTGTTGACCCAATTACCAAAGAAGAACAAACTATTTCTCCAGAAATAATTAATAAAAATTTTATAGATGAAAAAAATATTAACATTGTCAGACTTGGTATGCGCGACTGTGTTATCTATGGTTCATGCCGACGTTTAGCTCTTTTACCTTTTACTTCGGCTGGAAAAACTGGTACAGCCCAATGGAATTCTAACAAAGAAAACCACGCTTGGTTCACTTCTTTTGCGCCATTTGATAATCCAGAAATTGTTGTCACTATCATGGTAGAGGAGGGTGGAGAGGGAAGTTCAATTTCAGCTCCGATTGCTTATGAATTTTATCAATGGTGGGGTAAATACACGAAACAATAGACAACAAACAAAATACACGTAACAAAATACAATTTTTTAAATTAAAACATATTTGTAGGACTCGCTTGTATTTTGTATCTTTATGACAAGTGTGGATAAGATTATTTGACGCCAGCTCTCACTCTGTTATAATACTATTACACAGTCCGCGAAAAAGCGGTTTTTATTACTTTAAATATTTTATATAATAAACAATTACTATGCCAGATGAAATTACTCAGTACATGAGCCAGGACAAGCTAGAATCATTAGAAGCCGAACTAAAAGAACTAAGAGAAGAAAAAATCCCTGCTCTAGCCAAAAGAATTGATGATGCTAGACAAATGGGAGATTTGTCAGAAAATGCCGAATACCACCAAGCTCGTGAGGACATGGCCTGGGCACAAAGCCGAGTCAAACAAATTCAATATATTTTGGAAAATTCTGAAATTATAGATGAAGACACACAAACTGGTGGAACAGTAAACATTGGCTCAACTGTTTTGGTTAGAGGCGAACGCGGTGAAAAAGAATATACTATTGTTGGAGCCCAAGAAGCTGATCCATCCACTGGCAAAATTTCCAATGAATCTCCTTTGGGATCTGCTTTTATGAGTAAGAAGAAGGGGGATAAGGTTGAAGTACAATTGCCGTCTGGGGTGCAAGAATTCAAGATTTTACAAGTGAAATAACTGCTAAAAATAGCAAAATACCCCCAAATTTGGGGGTATTTGTATTTAAATAAATTTTATGTTAAAATAATTACATAATTAAGTCTAATTCTATTAGCCAATTTTTTATATATATGGATAATATTTCTCCAGAAATCAATATAAACGACGAACGGGCGATTCGTCTAAAAAAACTAGAAGAACTAAGAGAAGCTGGTGTTAACCCTTATCCAGCTAGAGTAAAACGTGAACACACCCTTAAACAGGCTCTAGAAAAAAACGAGGGCGATTTTATTGCTTCGGCCGGTAGGATCATGACAAAACGCGATATGGGCAAACTGACTTTTTGTCATTTACAAGATAATTCTGGCCAAATGCAAGTGGCTTTTAAACAAGGGGAAATTGATGAGGCTGACTATAAATTATTTGTCAAAAAAATTGATATTGGAGACATTATTTCTGTGGAAGGAGAAAAATTTACCACCCACAAAGGTGAGCCATCAATTTTAGTTAAAAAATGGAATTTGTTGGCCAAATCACTCTTACCTTTACCCGACAAATTTCATGGTTTACAAGATGAAGAAGCTCGTTATCGCAAAAGATATATTGATTTCTTGGTCAATCCAGAAGAGAAGGAAAAAATTCTCGCTCGCGGACGAATTTTACGTTATATGCGTGAGTTTATGTTTAGCAAGGACTTTGTTGAAGTAGAAACACCTGTTTTGGAAACTATTGCCTCGGGAGCTATGGCCAAAACATTTGACACCCATCTCAATGCTTACAACTTGCCAGTACATTTACGCATTTGTATGGGAGAATTATGGCAAAAAAGATTGTTAGTTGGGGGCTTTGAACGCACCTTTGAAATGGGACGCGCTTTCCGAAATGAAGGCGTTGATCACCAACACAATCCAGAATTTACCATGATAGAATATTATTGGGCTTATGCTGACTACGAAGACAATATGAAAATGCATGAGGAATTAATTCCTTTTGTGGTAGAAAAATCAGTTGGTAAATTAGAAGTAGAAGTTGACGGTCAAAAAATTAATTTTGCTGGACCATACAAACGAATCACTTTTCATGATGCAGTTTTAGAATATTCTGGAATTGATATAAATAATTTTACTGATGTGGAATCACTAGCAAAAGAAATGAAGACAAAAGGTTATGATCCGGAAGATATTACTGAACGGGGAAAATTAATTGATGAACTATACAAACAATCAACCAGACCAAAATTAATTCAACCAACTTTTGTTTTGAATTATCCCATAGAATTAAAACCATTGGCCAAAAAAGCTGAGGATTCACGCTATACTGAGATGTTCCAGTTGATTGTGAATGGTTTTGAATTGAGTAATTCTTATACCGAATTAAATGATCCAGTGGATCAACGGGAACGTTTTGCTGAGCAAGTAAAAAACAAAGCCGAGGGTGATGAAGAAGCCATGAATAATGATTGGGATTATGTAGAAGCACTAGAACATGGCATGCCACCAGCGACCGGTACTGGTATTGGAATTGATCGTTTTGCCGCTCTTATTACTGGTTCACATACTTTAAGAGAAGTGACACTATTTCCTTTGATGAAACCTGTTGAACAAAACACAGATTCCACAGATTTTTAAAAGATTTTACAGATAGTAATATTATGTATAAAGATGTGGATTTAACAAAAAAAATAATTGGTATTGCAATGAAAATACATACTCAATTGGGTCCTGGTTTTAAAGAAGAAATTTATCACCAAGCCATGCTAAATGATTTATTAGAAGAAAATTTTAAAGTTGAAACAGAATACGAGTATGATGTTTATTACAAAAATAAATTAATTGGTATTTTCAGAGTAGACTTATTAATAAATAACAAAATAATAGTGGAACTCAAGGCTGTTAGTGGAGATCTACCAAAAATTTTTCAAACCCAAACAGTTTCTTATCTCAAAGCAAGTAATTTAGAAGTTGGTTTGTTAATCAATTTTAGCAATCCTAGTTTAGAAGTAAAAAGAATCGCAAATTACAGAAACTATAATAAATTTAAATCTGTATAATCCAGAATAATCTGTTTAAATCTGTGTTATGAAAAAAGTAATGATCTTTGGTACATTTGATATTATCCATGGTGGACACATCCACATGTTTAAGGAAGCCAAAGAATATGGTGACTATGTTATTGCAGTTGTGGCCAGAGATATTAATGTAGAAAGAATAAAACAATATGGTGCTCTGCATAGTGAAAAAGAACGACTTGATTTTTTAAAACATATTGATTTGATTGATGAAGTTATTTTGGGTGATAAGACCGATGTTTATAAAGTAATCAAAGAAAAAAAACCAGACATAATCGCTCTTGGCTATGATCAAAAAGTTTATGTTGATAAACTGGAGGATGCCATTACTAGTTTTGGGTTAAATACAAAAATTGTAAAATTAACCCCCTATAGAGCAAATGAATTAAAATCAAATAAAATTAGAAAATATATTGAACGTCTCGTCTAACTCTCCCCCTATGAGGGGGAGCCGACACGAAGTGACCGAGGGGGTCGTTGTATGTAATAAACTTTTTATTAAGTAACAATATAGTTCGAGATAATTAAGACCCCACCCAACCTCCCCTTATAGGGGAGGAGCTGACACTAATATGAAAATTTTGATAGCAACAACAAATTCTGGAAAATTTAAAGAAATTAAAGAATTCTTAGGTGATTTGCCATTTGAATTTTTGAGTTTAAAAGACTTGGATAAAAACATTCCTGAACCAGACGAAAATGGTATTACTCTAGAACAAAATGCCATGCTCAAAGCTAGCTATTATGGCGAAAAGACTGGTCTAATTACTCTAAGTGAAGATTCCGGTATTTTTGTTAAGGCTCTAAAAAATTATCCGGGTGTTTATTCAGCTCGCATTGGCAAGACTGACGAAGAAAGAAGAAAAATTATTTTAGAAAAAATGAAAGCCAAGAAAAATCGTTCGGCTACTTTTGCGATTGTCTGTTCACTTTATAATCAAAATAATCAAGATGTGTATCTAGTTAGTGGATTGACTGAAGGAAAAATCACGGAAAAAGAAATAGGTAAAGATGGTTTTGCTTATGATCCAATTTTTCATGTAAATGAGAAGAAAAAAACCTATGCTGAGATGGATATGCAAGAAAAAAATTCTTGTTCTCACCGTGGCAAGGCTTTACAAAAAATAAAATACTATTTGCAAAATCAATTTGGCGCCAAGCATATTGTGGTCCCGTGCGCTTTGATAATTCAAGACGGAAAATTATTAATCACTCTACGCAATGATCCACACCGCAAAGAATCACATAAAAAATGGGAAGTACCTGGTGGAATTTGTGATTTTGGAGAATCAGTAGAAAGTACGGTTATCAAAGAAGCCAAAGAAGAAGTCGGGTATAAAATAAAAGTTGTTAAACAATTGCAAAAAATTGCAGTGAAAAATCATAAATTTCCTAATTTTAGTTATCAAGTTTATCTTGTGCCAGTGGTGTGTAAAATAACCGGTGGTAAACTAAATATCAATAATAACGAAGTCTTGGATGCCAAATGGATTGATCCTACTACTCACAGCAAATATAATTTTTTACCTGGAGACAATGAATGGCTTGACCAAATGATGCCAGAATTATTAAATGCTATTCAAGAAAATAATTTATAAATATGCAGGAAACCTCTTTGGAAAAATTAAATCAAATTGAAAAAGATTTGCTTGACCAAGCGAAACAAGCAGGAAATCATTATTGGAATAAAAGAGGTACTAGACATGTTGGTGCAGCGTTACTATGTACAGACGGAACTGCTTATGAGGGTACTAGTGTCCGCCGTACAAATGTTAGTAATTCCACTTGTGCTGAACGTATGGCTCTAGATAAAGCTATTTTTGATAAAAATTATAATTATGAAATGATCGCTATTGTGGGTTTTTATGATGGTAAAATGGAAAATGAAATAATTTCACCTTGTGGATTGTGTAGACAAATCTTAAGTGAAGCAGAAAATTATTCAGGTGAAAATAAAAAGATAAATATCCTACTCGCTAACGAAGACTTTTCTAAAATAATTAAAACAGACTCACAAGAACTTTTTCCTATATCATATCAGGCAAAAAGTTATGAATAAAAATTATTTACTCCTTAATCCTTATTCTTTATTCCTTTTTATATGTTAGACATAAATTTAATCCGTGAAAAAACAAACGAAGTTAAACAAGCGCTTCTGAAACGAATGGAAAGCGTTGATTTGGAAACTATTATTAAGTTAGATGATGAAAGAAAAAATATAATTACCAAAGTGGATGAATTGAAAGCCGAAAGAAATAAAGGCAGTAAAGGCAAACCTACTCCGGAAGAAATTACCAACATGAGAACATTGGGAGATGAAATAAAAAAACTTGATGATGAATTGAAAAATGTAGAGGAAAATCTAAAAGAAAAATTATCGGCTTTACCTAATATTCCCGCTGACGATGTCTCAGCTGGGGGCAAAGAAAATAATAAAGTTATAAAAACTTTTGGAGCCAAACCGAAATTTGATTTTGTTCCAAAAGATCATGTGGAACTAGCCACTTCATTAGGATTGATTGATTATGAACGCGCAGCCAAAATGTCTGGGGCTGGCTTTTGGATTTATAAAGGTGATGGCGCTTTATTAGAATGGGCTTTGTTAAATTATTTTATAGAATTTCATCGCAATAATGGCTATACTTTTATTATTCCACCATATTTATTAAACGAAGATTCAGCTTACGTGTCTGGTCATTTGCCAAAATTTAGAGATGATTTGTATTGGACTCAGGATGGCAATTGTCTAAATGCCACTTCAGAAATGATGCTCGGCAATTACCATCGCGATGAAATTTTATCTGGCGAAGATTTACCAATCAAATATTATGCTTATTCTACTTGTTTTAGAAGAGAAGCCGGAAGTTATAGAAAAGAAGAAAGGGGAATGGTCCGCGGACACCAGTTTAATAAAATTGAAATGTTCCAATTTACAACCGAAGACAAATCTTGGGAAGCTTTTGCTGAAATGGTCAATGCCGTAGAAAAACTAGTTGAGGGTTTGGGTTTGCATTATCAAACTTCACTCTTGGCGGCTGGTGATGCTTCGGCTGCAATGTCAAAAACCATGGACGTAGAAGTCTGGATTCCAAGCATGGAAATTTATAAAGAAGTTAGTAGTGCCTCCAATGCACTTGATTATCAAGCTCGCCGGGGCAATATCCGTTACAAATCTGAAAACGGTAATAAATTTGTTCACACTCTCAATGCTTCTGGTCTAGCTACCAGCCGTCTTATTCCGGCTATTTTAGAGCAATTCCAACAAGCTGATGGCAGTGTACTAGTGCCAGAGGTGTTGCAAAAATTTATGAATAAAAAATTTTTAAAATAGAAATTATGTCTAAAAAAAATACAATCCATTTCATTATAACTGGAGGCACAATTGATTCATATTATGACGGGACCAAAGATACTGCTATCCCTAATGAACAATCTGCTGTTCCTAAATTCATTAAATCTTTAAAACTCTATGAAAAAACTGATTTCACTGAAGTTTGCATGAAAGATAGTAGACAACTAACTAGAACGGACAGAAAAAATATTTTAAAAGAAATTAAAAATAGTAAATCTGATAGAATCATCATCACACATGGAACTTATACTTTGCCAGATACTGCCCGTTATATAAAAGCACAATTAAAAAATAATAATAAAACAATTATATTCGTTTGTTCTATGATTCCGCTAATGGGATTCAGTCCAACTGATGCAGGTTTTAATCTTGGTTATGCTGTAGCAAAATCACAAGAATTAGAACCTGGTATATATGTTTGTATGAATGGTAGAATATTTGAACCAGGGGAAATTGTAAAAATTTTATCAGAGGGAAGGTTTGGTTCTATATACACAAAATAAAAATCATATAAATATTATTAATCTTTGTTAAAAAATCAGATAGAAATGAAATGAATAATTCAAGACAACAACTCATAATTTTGCCAGGTTGGGGAGGAAACAAAGCCACGTGGAAAGAATTTGCTGAATTAGCCAGTAATGATTTTGATATTCAGATTATTGAATTACCTTGTTTTGGTAATGAACCATGTCCTGACACTGTTTGGGGAGTAGAAGATTATGTTGAATTTGTAAAACACAATCTTGAGACGAAGTCGAAAGATCTCGATGATAATGAATCCAACATTGAATTGAAAATACAACAGGATCCTTCGTCGTCTGCGGACTCCTCAGGATTAGTGATGTTAGGCCACTCTTTCGGCGGTCAAGTCGCCACTGTATTTACAAGTAAATATCCAGACATGATTGATAAGTTAATTTTAGTAGCTCCAGCAGTATTTAGACCAAAAAAAACTTTTAGACGAGTAATTTTTAATTTTGCTGCAAAATTTGGCAAACTAATTTTCAAAATTCCGTGGATAGAAAAAGGTTCGCTCTGGGCTGAGGATGTTTTCCACAAAGCCATTGGCGCTAAAGATTACCATGACACTTCAGGCATAAAACGGGAAATTTTTAAAAATATTATTCGCCAAGATAGGGGAGAGGAAGCCAGTAAAATCACTGTACCAACTCTAATTGTCTGGGGCACTATGGATGGTTATTTACCAGTGTCTGATGCTTACAAATTGAATGGACTAATCAAAAATTCAAAATTAGAAATAATTAAAAATGCCAGACACGGTCTACACTTACAGACAAAAGAAAAATTATTAGAAATAATTAAAAACTTTATTAACTAATAATATGTTTTCCACACTAAATTTACTTATACTAATCCTCTGGATTTTTTCTGCTATTTCCGACTATAGCTATTTTGTTTATTTTGCTCAGTTGAAAGAATATCGCTGGGATAGATTTAGAGATTTTTTAAATACTGAACAAGGTAAACATTTTACTTTTCAATTTAATATTGTCCATCGAGCTTTGCTGATAATGATCGCCTTATTTTTACCCCTAAGTATTCCTCTACAAAAGGCAGTTATTTTATTTATTTTAGTTATCAACTTTATCCATGACATTTATAAAATATTTAAAAGAAAGAAATTTATTAGACCAGTATTTACTTTTAAATCATCATTTTTAATTCTTATTCCTATATTTTTGGAAGTAAGCTTTTTGTTCAAATCACACAATTGGGATGCTTTGCTAATATTAATGATGACTAGAATTTTTGTACTTGGTTTGATAGTCTACTTTGTAAATTTTCTAACTGATTTAATTAAAAAAATAATAATAAAAAGAGCTACCAGAAAAATAACAACTTACAAAAATTTAAAAGTTATTGGCATTACTGGCAGTTATGGTAAGACTACTACAAAAATATTTTTAGAACACTTCTTAACCAAAAAATTTAAAGTTATATCTACTCCCAAACATGTTAATACGGAAATTGGCATTGCCAAATTTATTTTAAATACAGATTTTTCTGATCAACAAATTTTTATCGTAGAAATGGGCGCTTATAATCTAGGTGAAATAAAAACTATTTGCGACATGGTAAAACCTACCATTGGTATTCTCACTGCCATTGCCAATCAACACCTATCTCTATTTGGTAGTATGAAAAATTTGCAACGAGCTAAGTATGAATTACTTCGATCTCTACCTCAAGATGGTTTGGCTGTGACCAATTCTGACAATCCATATTGCAGAGAATTTTTATCTGAACTTAAGTGCCAAATAAAAACTTTTGGAACTGAAGTAGAATTCAAACCAAATTTATTAATCCAAAATATACATGATTCACTGGACACAGTTGAAGCGACTGTGACTTATGAAAAAAATGAACCGGTGACAACCAAAGCCCACCTACGTGGAGTACATAATGTTTTTAATATCGTACCCTGTGTTTTAGTAAGTTATTTTTTTGGTTTACAGCGTGAAGATGTCTTAAATTCCATTAAAGAACTGCCACAGACAGTCAATCTTTATAAATATGGCAATTGTAATGTAATTGACGACAGTTACAATTCCAATCCTGAAGGTTTTAAATCTGCCCTAGACTATTTGTCAAAATTTCCGACTGAACAAAAAAGAATTGTAATAACCCGCGGTATGTTAGAACTGGGAGAAAAGAGTAATGGAGAACATGAAAAAATCGCTGGAGAAATTTCTTATACAGCCGATGAACTAGTTTTAATCACGCCTGATTTTATTGAACCAATCAAAAATGGTTTGGTTCCAAAATTTAATATTGAATTAAAGACAATTTATGAACCACTGGAATTACTTAATTATGTTAAAACTATAAAAAATTCTCACTCAGCTATTCTTTTAGAAAATCGTTTACCAAAAATAGTTCTAGATGAAATTCTACAAAATTCAGAAAAAGAAATTTAGTTATGTTTAGTTTTTTTAAAAAATTTATTTTTACTGGCTTTGCGCCTAACCTAACTACGGAAGATGTGAAAACAGCTGGTGTTTTTTTATTTAAACCCTTGTCTTGGAAAAAAGGAGAATACACAGGAAAAATAGAAATTTGGTTGCAAAATTATTTCTCTGCTAAACATAGTTTTGCTTTTGATAGTGGTCGCACCGCTTTATTTTATGTTTTAAAATCTTTAGAAATAAAACAGGATGATGAGGTGTTAGTCCAAGCCTATACATGCATGGTAGTGAGCAATGCTATCGTTTGGACAGGAGCCAAGCCAATATATATTGATATAGACAGTGATTTTAACATGAGTACAGATGATTTGCAGAAAAAAATTACTCCTAAAGCAAAAATCTTAATTATTCAGCATACTTTTGGCAAGCCAGCTAATTTAGAAAAATTATTAGTAATTGCCAAACAAAATAATTTAAAAGTAATTGAAGATTGTGCTCATTCCTTAGGGGCTAAATACAATAATAAATTACTAGGTACTTTTGGTGATATTGGGATGTTTAGTTTTGGGAGTGATAAAATTATTTCCTGTGTCCGAGGTGGGGGATTGATTACTAATAGTGAAGAAATTGCCAAAAAAATTAAAGATTATCAATCACGATTGCCACAATCTAGACTTTTAAAAATTAAACAACATTTGTGTCATTATCCAATATTTTTTATAGGTAAAAAGCTATATGGAATTAAAATAGGAAAGTGGCTCTTAGGGATAGCAAAAAAACTAAATTTAATAAATAAAATTATTTATAACCAAGAAAAAAATGGCAAACAAGTTTTGTTTTACCCATCACTACTACCAAATGCTCTTGCGAAAATTTTATTAAATCAAACTGAAAAAATTTCTGAATTTAATGATCATAGGCAAACCATTGCCAAACTTTATAATGATAAAATTAATAATTCCAAAATTATTAAGCCCGTGTGGACAGAAGAATCAGTTTGGCTTCGCTATAATATTTTAGTTAAAAATCCAATTGAACTACAACAGTTAGCCAAAAAACAAAATATTATTTTGGGTGATTGGTATAGAAGCCCCATAGCTCCGACTGATATTGATATTACTAAATCTGGATACAAAACTGGAGATTGCCCAAAAGCTGAAGAACTTTCTGCCATGTCTATCAATCTACCCACTGACACAAACATTACTAATATGGATGCAGAGAGAATAATAAACTTAATAAACCAATATTAAATTTTATGGAAGTAAGAGTAGTGGAGAATAAAAATGACTGGGAAAATTTTGTCTTATCTCAAATGAACACACTTTTTGTTCAATCTTTTCATTATGGAGAATTTTATGAATCAATGTCTGAACAATCCTGGATCTTTGGTGTTTATGAGGATTATAAATTAATTGGTGGTTCATTAGTTATCAGTACTCATGCCAAAAGAGGGGACTTTCTCTATTTACCCTATGGTCCAATTGGAGAAGTAAATAAATTTTTAGATATTTTTATCAATTATCTAAAATCTTTTGCAGAGAAAAATAAATATGATTTTATTAGAATTAGTCCTTTTCTAGATGAAACCGAAGACAATAAAAATCTGTTTAAAAAATTAGGCTTTAGACCAGCCCCAATGCATGTCTTGGCCGAGACTACGTGGATTTTAGACTTAGATAAAACTGAAGAACAGCTACTAACTGACATGAATAAAAATCACCGCAACCTAATTCATCGTTGTGAAAAAGAGAATGTAAAAATTGAAATCAAAAACCAAGTAGCTGATCTAGAAAATTTTAATAAACTCCATGACGAAACAGCCAAACGCCACAATTTTCATCGCTTTTCCCAAAAATATATTACCAACGAATTTTCTGTTTTCTCTCAACACAATGAAGCTCTTGTTCTTAATGCTTATTTACCAGATGGAAGACTAGATTCTTCTGCTATAGTTATGTTTTACGGCAACATGTCTGCTTATCGCCATGGAGCTTCACTGAGCCTTGATAAACGCCTACCAACCTCGTATTTACTGCAATGGGAAGCTATAAAAGAAGCAAAAAAAAGAAATATAAAATATTATAATTTTTGGGGAATAGCGCCAGAAAACTCACCAAAAAATCATCCTTTCCATGGTATCACTCATTTTAAAAAAGGTTTTGGTGGCTCACAAAAAGATTTATTACATTGCCAAGATTTACCCATTACATCCAAATATTGGTTAAATTGGTTGGTAGAGTCAATTAGAAAAATTAAAAGGGGATTTTGATATAAATTTTAATATGAAAATAGGAATTGTAGGTTCCATGCAATTTACCGACAAAATGGTTGAGTACCGCAACAAACTTTCTGAATTAGGTCATGAAGCTTTTTTAACAAATCTTCACAAAACAATGATTGGCAAGACAGCTGAAGAGATAGAGGATATAAAACTCTACCAAAAACACAACGATGATGCTATTCGTGAATTTTGGAATATGATGCAAGGCGCTGACGCCATTCTTGTTTTAAATTTTGATAAAAACAATATTGAAAATTATATTGGTGGTAATACCTTAATGGAAATAGGCTTTGCTCATGTACTAAATCAAAAGATTTTTTTACTCAATCCAATACCAAAAATGCCCTACTGTGAATCAGAGATTGAAGCGGTAAAGCCAACCATTATTTATGGTGATTTACAAAAAATCATTTAGTAATATAACACATAAAATTAATTAGCGTTGTATATATCTGCTCAAATCCGTTATAATTCGTTTAATCTGCTGTTAAATTATACAAAACAGCAGATTTGAACAAATTAAAGCAGATTAAAACAGAAATTAAATCAGTGTAATCAATGTTTATGAAAGTAAAAATAAATGAAATTAGAAAAACTTGCGAAAACTTTTTAGTTTCAAAATGTAAAATGAAAAAAGATATTGCTAATATTATTTTTGCTGATTTTTTAGAAGGCGAACTGTTGGGTAAAAAAACTCACGGCTTAGCAGCTTTTGTTAGTGGAGTTTATGATATAAATAGATTGAAAAATAGTTCTGATCCAAAAAAAATTATTATTAAAAAAAATCAAAAAGCTTATGCTCTTATTGACGGGGGCAAACAGGCTGGTCAATTAGTCGCCCAATTAGCAAAAAAAATTCTAATAAAAAAAGCCAAACAATTTGGCATTGCTATGGTCGGTACTTATAAAACTCAAGCAATTCTTAGACCAGGTAGTCAAGCTGAAGAAATTGCTAAACATAATTTAATTGGCATAGTTTTTCATAACGGGGGAGCTCCACTAGTAGCCCCGTTTGGAGGAATTGATCCAGTGATAAGTACTGATCCAATTGGCTTTGCCATCCCAACCACCTGTGAACCAATCGTGGCTGATATGGCAATTTCAGTCAAAGCTTGGCGGGAAGTAGAATTCTCTAAACTTCTAAACAAAAATTTACCACTAAATTCTTTTTTAGATAAAAAGGGAAATATAGCGACTGACCCAGATAAAGCTTATTCTGCTCTGCCTTTTGGTGATTATAAGGGTTATATTCTAGGAATATTATTTGAAATATTAACTGGCTCATTAGTTAATTCTGGTTTTGGTATTAAAAATTTCTTAAATAAAAAATGGAAACAACGTGGTGCCCTATATCTAGCCATTGACCCAAGCAAATTTGTTAATCTAAACAAATTTAAAAAAGAAAACACCCAACTAATAAAGGAACTTAAAAAATCAAGAAAAAGAACCACTATAAAAGAAATTTTAATACCTGGAGAACGAGCTTATAAAAATAAAGCTAAGTGTTTGAAAAGAGGTTGGTTGGATGTTGATAAAACTGTAATGGAAAAAATAAATAAACTTTGTTTAAATTGATAAGTTACTGTGTACAATAATTTTAACATTCACAAACACAAACGCAAGTGGGGTCGGGGATTCAAGATCGCTTCTGATTTTATTTTTTCTTCTTCAAAAAATACTGCCCAGCGCGACTTTGATTGGCACAAGAGAAAAAGAAATCCATTTTGGCAAGAAAAAGGGGAAAGAGATTGGAAAAAAATTATTGAACTATCCATTTTGGGTATAGCTATATTATCAATGATAATTATTAGCGTTTTTAGTCATTTCTTTTATATCAAAACTATAAACATAGCTGGCTTACAAAGAATTTCTGAGACAGAAATAAAAGAAGCTACACTGGGGGTGATTAATTATAAACGATTATTTATTTTTCCTGGACAAAACTATTTCATTGTTGACCTAGACGAGGTTAGAGATATTTTAAAAGAAAAATTTCCCATTGAATCAATTATTATTAGCAAGACTTTTCCGAATAATTTAAATATCGTAGTTGAAGAAAAAATTTCTACTTTGATTTATGACAATGGAATAAATTATAGTTATATTGGGACTGATGGCCATATTGTAGAAATTCTTCGTAAAGTCGGGGATGATGAATGGCAAACTGAAACCAAAATAACCACTTCAACCAATGAAACGGGTGAAATTATTACAAAAACTGATGTGATAAAATTAGCCCATATTCCGTCAGTTAGAAATATTGTAAATGAAATGGGTGATTATCCCATTGTTTATGATATTAGAAACAGAGACACAAATTTGAATGATCAGGTTTTGAATGAAAACAATGTGGCCGGAATTATAAGCTGGTTCAATTTATTAACCAAGCGGACTGATATAGCATTTGGCTATGTAGTGCTAGAAAACGACCTGGGAGATGGGATAATCAAGACTAGGGAGGGTTGGGACATAAAAGTGAAGCTAAATAAAGAAATTGATAAACAATTTGAAGAATTGCAATATACTTTAAAAAATAAAATAAAAAGAAATAATTTACAATATATTGATCTTCGTTATTTAGGAAAAATTTATTGGCAATAGACAGGGGAGAATAGGTTTTTCTCCTTAGACTAAGATAGTAGTGGCGTCGCACAATATATCTTATACGACACTATATACTAGGGGTTTCTAGAGCCCAGGTATAAACATACTACTAAGTTAAGCCAAAAAGACTCACAACTAATACCATTTACCTTATTTACTATACCTTCAACACACTTATATAAAATATTATTGATTTTAAAATTTATTTTATTTTTTTATTAGAAATTAGGTGAATTAGTAATTAGTAATTTAAAACATTTATTAAAAACAAAGACCTCACATATTAATGAGGTCTTTTATTAATTTTTATATCCCCTTTTTCTATATCCTCTCTCCCCTTCCTAAATATTGTGCGACACAAGATATTTATCAGCTAATAATTTTTAGAGTATTATGCCCGACTGTTCAAGTTCTTTTTTAAAACTTTCTACATCATTAAACAACACTGTCTTTATACCAAGCTCTTTTGCCGGTTCCAGATTTTTTTGGACATCGTCAGTATAGATAACATCTTCGGCTTTCAAATCAAAATCCTCTAATAATTTCTCATAAACTTTCTTATCTGGTTTACACAGATGAGCATCAAAAGAAAAAAGTCCAAAATCAAATAACGAAATGAAATTATATTTTTTGTCTAGATATTCTGTTCTGTCTTTTGGACTATTTGATAAATAGCCAACTCTAATTCCTTTACTCTTAATCTGTTTAATCAATTCAACTGAGGATTTTTGTGGTTCATATGAATCAAAAAATATTTGTTTTACACCAGCAATGTCTTCTACACCTAATTTATTTTTAGCCTTCTCCCAAAAATCAACTACGTCAATTAAACCACTCCTATATTCCTCAGCAAAAGAACCATTTAAAACAAACCTGATTTTTTCAGGTTCTAAATTATATTTATTACTTATTCTTTTAATCGCCACTTTCATTCCTTTATTTAAAAATACTCCACTTAGATCAAAAACAATAACCATATTATATTAGTATAATTAGTATGAATTCGTATATTAGTATCGCAAACAAATTACCAGTCCTGTACCAGATAATTCAATGGATTAACTGGAATACCATCTTTTCTGACTTCAAAATGAAGATGTGGCCCAGTCACAAATGGACCCGCACCAGCTGTGCCAGGTGTACCACCAGAATAACCAACTATGTCCCCTCTGGTGACAAATTGATCTTCTGACACTGTAATACCACTCATATGACCATAAACAGTCGCAATTCCACCAGAATGAACCAACATGACATAACTATAACAACTAGCCAGAGAACACTTTTTTGCCCGGGCTACATAGCCTGAGGCAGCCGCTTTTAAGGCTGTTCCATGACCAGCCCTAATGTCTATACCTGTATGTTCAAAAACATGACGATAAGGATAATCTGGATCATGAAAACGAGCTGTTATATATCGACTCTGGGTTGGCCAAGACAATTGCGTAGAATCACCAGGAATATTATCCAATTTATTAGCCGCTTCAAGTTTTCTTCTCACTTCTTGTTCAATTGATGAAACTTCATTTTCTATTTGTTGATATTGAGATTTTAAACTAGTTAATAATGTTTGGTATTTAGCTTCAGATGATTGAGTTTGAGTCAGCAAAGTAGCTTTATAATTCACCTGATCATTCAAATCTTTCATTTTTTCTTCTAATTCTTTTTTCAAATCATCATAAGATTTTTTGCATTCTTCAGTTTGAGTCTTTTTAGCTTGCAATTCTTCTTTTATACCACGTAGAGTCTTCACATTCTTTCCCAATTCCTGATCCAAGGTCTGCACATATTGCAGTTGATTATAAAAATCAGAAAAGTTATCATAGCCAGCGGCGATCTCCAAATAATTTTTATTATCATTATAATGTATATCTTGAATTAGCTCAGCCAAAATTAATTTTTGTTTATTCATGACTTTTTCTTTGTCCTCAATTGATAATTGTAAAGTTTCAATTTCCAATTGCAAAGAATCAAGTTTTTCTTCTGTAATTTTAATATCCAATTCAACTTGCAAAACTCGATTATTAATAATCGCCATTTGATTTTTGAGAGAAACCGACTCTAATCGTTTTTGATTGATTTGTTTTTTATATTCTTCTATAGTTTGTTCTAATTGTTTAATCTTGGCCTTTTTTTCCGCAATGGCTTTGTTTAATTGTTCAATTTCGGCAGTATTACCACCCACATTTTCAGTATATACAAAAATAGGCTGGAATAATAATCCAACTAATAGTATAAATAAAATGACAGGCAAAATTTTCTTCATGTAAATATTATATCATCTTAATACGAATAATAGAACACAAATTTCCAAAATTACCTCAAATTTTCGCAAATTTATTTTGGTAAATTTTGGCCATTATGGTAATTTGAGTTCTATTAAATTTTGTTAATCGCCAATTTTAGCCGTAACAAACACTCTTCTTTCCCTAATACATCAGCAATTTCATATGGTCCGGGAGAATTCTTTTGGCCTGATAGAGCTATGCGCATTGGCCATAAGACGTCACCCATGCCAAAGCCACTTTCTACTACCCACTCCCCTATTTTCTTTTCTAGATTTTCTTTAGACCAGTCTTGTTCACTAAATGTGTTCAATAAATCTGAGAGCTGTTGTAATTTATTTTTCGCATCCTCAGCTGTACTTTTTTTCCAGACCAATAATTCTTTATCATACTCCCCCATTTCAAATATAAATTTAACATTATCAACTAACTCCACTAGTGTCGTGGCTCTTTCTTTTTCTAACCCTACTACTTTATCGAGTGATATGTGATATGTGATATGTGATATGTGATATTTCTCTTCAAACAAAACCTTACATCTATTAGCCAGTTCCGCACTGTCCATTTTCTTCATATACTCCCTATTATACCAATCAAGTTTTTCCAAATTAAAAACTGCGCCAGCTTTACTAACCTTTTCCAAAGAAAATTCTTTAACTAATTCTTCCAAACTAAATATTTCTCTTTCATCACCAGGATTCCAACCAAGAAAAGCCACAAAATTCAAAACCGCTTCTGGTAAATAACCTTTTTTAATATAATCTTCTACAGCTACATCACCCTGGCGTTTACTAAGTTTTGATTTATCAGGATTTAATAATAGTGGTAAATGAGCAAATAAAGGTGGTTCCCAACCAAACATCTTATACAATTCAATATGCTTGGGTGTAGAAGATAACCACTCTTCACCCCGTATAACATGGGTTATTTCCATGAGATGATCATCTACTACAACGGCCAAATGATAAGTCGGGAAACCATCAGATTTCAAAATTACTTGATCATCAATCAATTTATTTTGAAACTCAACTTCACCACGAATTAAATCAGTAAATTTTGTAACATCCTCTTTTGGCATTTTCATTCTTACGACTGCCTTCTCCCCGGCTTCAATTCTTTTTTTTGCTTCTTCTAAATTAATACTTCGGCAATGCCCATCATAACCGGTCGCTTGTTTATTTAATTCTTGAATTTTTCTCACTTCATCTAATCTTTCTTTAGAACAAAAACAATAGTAAGCTTGGTCTTTTTCCACCAGTTCATCTAGATATTTATGATAAATATCTAGACGTTCAGATTGAATATATGGACCCTTATCCCCCACTTGAACAACTTTATTATCCACATCAAATTTTACTCCTTCATCTGGATTTATTCCTGCCCAATCCAAAGTTCTAAGTAAATTTTCTACTGCCCCTTCTACCAATCTTCCTTGATCCGTATCTTCTACGCGTAAAATAAACTGCCCGCCTTTTTGTCTAGCAAGTAAATAATCAGTCAAAGCCATTTTTAGACTGCCAATATGGACATAACCAGTTGGACTGGGGGCAAATCTTGTTCTTATCATATTATATAAAAATCCTGAGGAGCCACAGCGACGAAGGATCTGTACGTCAACCAGACTACTCTTTAAATTACTATTTTACTTGATATAAAGACATAATAACTTTATACAAATCTTCCCAATTTGGATTACTCTCCTCAATCATTTGTATTTTCTTTTTTCTAAGTAATCCTTTTATTTGTTTTTCTCTTATTAAAGACATCTCTTTACTATTTTTAGTTTCAAAATATACTAGTTTATTTATTCTATATTTTTTAGTAAATGCATTTTCAAAAAAACCTGTCTTATGTTGAAAACCCCTTTTAATAATAGAATCAGTATAACCAACATATAGAACTCTACTTATACTAGCCATTATATAAACATAATAAATTTTTTCCCTCCAGATCATACTACAATTTTATATTATAAACCACACAAAATTGCTCCGAAAGATCCTTCACTTCGTTCAGGATATACGAGACAATAAAATTCCACAAGCGACAGCAACATTCAAAGATTCAGCCGAGCCAGAACCAGAAATAGTATACTTTTTATCTAATATTTTTTCAACCTCTGGTCTGATACCATGGGATTCACTGCCTAAAACATAAATTTCTTTATTCCCAGGTTTAAGTTTATCCAAATTAACACCGTTCATCACCAAACCATTCAATTTATATCCGTCTTCTTGTAAATAACTCAAATCTCTCACTATCCCCTCACTCTCAAAAATATTTACTCGAAAAATTGAACCCATGGTACTGCGTACAACTTTTGGATTGTATGGATCGACACAATCTTCGGCGAGTATTATATTTTTTATACCAAACCAATCAGCGGTACGAATAATTGTCCCAAGATTACCCGGGTCTTTGACACCATCAAGGCAAATTATATTACCTGTTAAATCATTCAACTCAACCTCAGATTGCTCCACAATTGCCAAAACTCCAGGAAAAGTATCAGTCGTTTTTATATCATCCACTTCTTTGCGTCCACAAAATTCTATTGAAACTTGTTGTCTTTCTGCTAATTTAATTAATTCAACAAATTCATTTTCATCGCGCCGATTACCTTCTACTACCAACAAAAGAATATTAGCGTCAGATTCCAAAGCTTCACTTATACCCTTTATACCTTCAATAATAAATTCATGTTCTTCATGACGAACTTTTTTCTGACCGAGTTTGTTGATGTGTTGGATTATTTTTTTACTTAACATAATTAGAATATAGAATTTAGAATATGGAATGTAGAATATACAAATAAAATCAATGGTATTCTATATTCAATATTCTACATTCTTTACTTTTTTAAAAAATAATAAATAAATACAAAAGTAGCCTTAAATATTCTACCAAATCGGCTTGGCTGAATAGCTAAACGATACATCCATTCTAACCCAATTTTGCGAATAAATAAAGGGGCGCGTTTTACTTTGCCAGAAATAAAATCAAATGATCCACCCACACCCATAGCAATTCGTACACTTGGTAAATCCTTTAGATTCTCATGAATCCATTTTTCTTGTTTACCATGACCGAAGGCGACGAATAATATATCCGGTGCAGTCATTGAAATGTCGGCGACAAGATCATTGTTTTCGTGTTCATCAACTTGTAACTTGTAACTTGTAACTTGTAACTTGGGTCCAGGGTGAGCACCGGCGATTTTTAAATCAGAATATTTCTCTTTAATTACTAATTGCAAATTACTAATTACTTCTTTATCGCCAGACCCTAAAAAATACACTGATTTGTTTTCTTTTTCTGCTAACGCGCAAATATCTAACATAAGTTCTACACCAGGATATCTCTTAACACCGCTAACTAGAGAAAGACCAAAACCATCACACACATTTAAATCACCACTATTCAAAACAGTTTTAAAATATTTATCTTTCTGAGCATCAACGAGCATTTCTGGGTTAGGGGTAAAAATTATATTTTGTTTTTCACCATGCAAAAATTCAGCCACTTTTTCTAGTGTTTGATTTTTTGACAATTCACTAATTTTAATTCCCAAGACATTCATAATAGAACTCAAATTACACAAATCAGACAAATTCCCACAAATATATTTGTGAAGATTTGGAATAATTTGTTAAATTTGTGTTCTATTCAATCACTTTTCTTCTCTGTCTTTAAAATATAAATTGACACCACCACGATCACAATCGTAATAATAAAAGCATACAAAAACTTTGCCAATAAACCACCACCAGAAGCTAGAGGAAAATATCTATCAATCAACCCTTTGATGGCTTCATTCCAAGCCAAACCAGCCACTAACCCAAAACCAGCCAAAATAAAAGTCGCTACTTTTTGTCTAACTTCCAAACCAACTTTTTTGCTTTCATCTTTGAATTTATCTAGCATATTAATCATATCTTAACTAATTTTATGCTATAATAATAGCAAATTTGACAAAAAAATACAAGATGTTATAATATTATCACTCGGATACTAAGAGTGCTAATGCTCTCAGTGAAATCCATATTAATCAGTGAAATCAATGTTTTATGACACCACAAAACTTTACCCACAAATCACAAGAAGCTCTACAACGCGCTTATCAAATTGCCAATGAAAATGGCCAACCGCAAGTAGAACCTCCTCATCTCTTCTCTGCCCTATTAGAACAAGAAGATGGTGTGGTTGTGTCTATCATGAAAAAATTAAATGTTAATCTAGAGCAACTGAGAAATGAAGTCCAAGCCATGATTAATGTTTTACCGAAACAAAAAGGTCAGATGTCTCATGGTGGTTTAGGACAAATCTTAATGGGTCAGGCCATGATGTATATTATTCAAAATGCTGGCAATGAAGCGCAAAAAATGGGCGACGACTATATTAGTGTAGAACATTTACTCTTGGCTTTTTTGACTAACAAAAATCCAATTAGTGATGTTTTATCAAATCAAGCAGTTCAGTATGATGATGTCTTAAAAGTTTTAGCAAAAGTGCGAGGTACCCAAAAAGTTGATTCACCTGAGCCAGAAAGCAAATATCAAGCTTTGGAAAAATATGGAAAAAATCTCACTGACTTGGCGCGTAAAGAAAAACTTGATCCAGTGATTGGTCGGGATGATGAAGTGCGTCGGGTAATGCAAGTGCTTTCTCGTAGAACAAAGAATAATCCAGTCTTAATTGGTGAACCAGGTGTAGGTAAAACGGCGATTGTAGAAGGCCTAGCGCAAAGAATTGTCGATGGTGATGTGCCAGAAAGTATAAAAGATAAAGAAGTGATTGCTTTGGATATTGGGTCATTGATTGCTGGCACAAAATTCCGTGGTGAATTTGAAGAAAGATTTAAAGCAGTGTTAAAAGAAATCACTGAAGCTAATGGAAAAATAATTTTATTTATTGATGAACTCCACACGATTGTCGGCTCTGGCTCTACCGAGGGTGCGATTGACGGAAGCAACATGTTGAAACCAGCTCTGGCCCGCGGTGAACTTCATACCATTGGCGCCACGACTCTCAAAGAATACCAAAAATATATTGAACGAGATGCCGCTTTTGAACGCCGTTTTCAACCTGTCATGGTTCATGAACCAAGTGTAGATGACACGATTGCGATTCTTCGTGGTATAAAAGAAAAATATGAAGTGCATCATGGTGTGCGGATTACTGACCCGGCTATTGTAGCCGCGGTAGAACTTTCTACGCGCTATATTTCTGATCGCTTTTTACCAGACAAAGCGATTGACCTGATTGACGAAGCCACGTCTGCTCTCCGTATGGAAATAGATTCTATGCCCGATGACCTGGACAAAATGAAACGGAAAATGATGAAGATTGATATTGAACTCCGCGCTCTAAAAACTGAAGAAGATAGTGAATCCAAAGACCGGATGAAAAAATTAAAAGAAGAATTAGCCAACTTGAAAGAAAAAAGTCATGAATTGGAAGTGCATTGGAAAAATGAAAAAGAAATCATAACCAAAATTCGCGAACACAAAAAAGAAATTGATAAACTAAAACAACAAGCGGATATTGAAGAACGTAAAGGTGATTTGCAAAAAGTCGCGGAGATTCGCTATGGCAAAATCCCGATGATGGAAGAAGCGATCAAAAAAAGTGAAAAACATTTGGCCGAAATTCAAAAAGGCCGAGCGATTCTAAAAGAAGAAGTGAATGAAGAAGATATTGCCGCAGTAGTCGCGCGTTGGACTGGTATTCCCGTAAGTAAAATGCTCCAGGACGAAATAAAAAAACTCGCGCACATGGAAACAGATTTGAAAAAACGGGTGATTGGTCAAGAAGAATCTATCACGGCCATATCAAATGCCATTCGTCGATCACGCGCTGGAGTGAGTGAAGAAAAACGGCCGATTGGTTCATTTATATTCATGGGTCCAACCGGTGTGGGCAAAACTGAACTAGCCAAAGCTCTGGCTGAATTTATGTTTAATGAAGAAGATGCTCTCGTGCGTGTAGATATGAGCGAATATATGGAAAAGCATGCGATTAGCAAAATGATTGGCTCCCCTCCTGGCTATGTTGGTTATGATGAGGGCGGACAACTGACCGAAATCGTCCGTCGCCGACCATACTCAGTTATTTTATTTGATGAAATAGAAAAAGCCCATCCTGATGTGTTCAATATGATGTTGCAGATTCTGGAAGATGGCCACCTGACAGATTCTAAGGGCCGGAAAGTAAATTTCAAAAACACGGTCATTATTATGACATCAAATATTGGTTCAGACATGATCATGCAAATGGGTAGAAGTGGTGACTTTGGATTTTCGGCTTCTGGCGATGGAGATAAAAAATTAAAAGAAGAAATGATAAAAAATAAAGTAATGGAAGCTCTGCGTGAACAATTTAAACCAGAATTTCTAAATCGTGTAGATGATATTATTACTTTCCATCCATTGAATGAGGAACAGATCCGCGAAATTGTTGACTTACAACTCGCCAAAATCGCCACTCGCCTGCTTGGTAAAAAAATTGAACTAGATGTGAGCAAAAAAGCCAAAGACTGGCTCGCCAAAAAAGGTTATGATCCCAATCTCGGCGCTCGCCCTCTAAAACGAGTTTTGCAAACTGAACTCTTGGACAAACTCGCTATGCAAATTGTAGAAGGAAAGATTGAGGATGGTGACAAGGTGAAGGTGGAAATAAATAAGGATAAGATTGAAATAAAATAATAAAATACTATTTTAATATTATAAATATGAAACGAGACACCATAATTGAAGCGGGATTGAATGCTGTCCCATATATAGGTGGATCACTTGCAACTTTATATTTTGGAAACAAACAAGAAAAAAGATTTGAAAGATTAGAAAAATTTTTAGAACAAGTCAAACAGGAATTGGAACAAAATCCAATTAATGAGTCTGCTTTGTCTAAACACAACAAGGAAGACCTAACCAATTTAATTGAAGACATACTAAACCGAGTTGAGATAGAGACAAGGGAAGAAAAAAAACGATTATTAAAAAATTTTTTTATAAAAACATTGAACACACCTATTATAAATGATATCGATGAACGCAAAACTTTCTTAAAAATATTAGATGATTTATCTGAATTCGAGTGCATTTTACTAGCTTCTCTTTTTAGCAATCAAGACCCTGTACCAATAAGGTCATTAGGCGGAAATGATATATACCTAATTTATGGTGGCGTTAACAAACTAATATCATTAGGTTTTCTGGAAACTAGAAGAGGAGATTTTATGATGAATGGTGCTCAAGATGAAAATCTTAACCCTATAATTTTCATATCCGATTACGGCAAAAGGTTTGCTGAGTATATAAAAATTATATAAATTCAAATAATAATACCCCATAACCCCGGAGGAGATTTTAAACACTAGTATAGACAAATAAAACCGACCCACCAGTCGGTTTTACTAAAATTTTATTTGACTATTTTTAAAAATTTTAATATCATGTAATGATATGGCAGACAATATACTATCAATCATAATGTTTGGCGCCTTGGGTGTTTTGGAGTGGTTCAAAATTGAACCATCAATTTTTGTCATTGTTAGAAATTCTTTAATTTACTCACGTAAAACCGGCATCCAAACAGCCATGGGTAATGCTATGGCCACCATAATACATATCATTTGGTCAATTGTCGCTTTTTCTCTCATCTCCAAAGTTTGGGATTTTTCTTTTGAAACAATTCAAATTTTGAGTGTAATTTATCTCACTGGCGTAGGCATGAGAACAATTCTCTCCAGAGAGATAATGACAAAAAAAATAGAAGGAGAAAAAGAACACATAAAAGAACTTACTAAAACTGAGGCCATAAGAATGGGTTTTTTAACTGGGTTGTTTAATCCAAAATATGCTGTATTTTTTATGAGCGTATTCTTTGCTATAAGAAAAGTTGAATTCCCATGGTGGGTATTATTTATTTCTTTCATAATACTGCCCGCAATTTATTTTCTTATGGGATCCGTGTGGGCAAAATTGTTTTCACAAAAATGGGCTATATCATTTTATCAAAAGCATGAGGATGTTGTTAGAAAAATATTAGGCATTATTATTATTTTAGTTGGATTAGTAAGTGTGTTTCTTTATTAATAACCCCACAACATATTAAAAGACAAATAAAACCGACTCAATAGTCGGTTTTATTATTGATTTTCTTTTTCTGCTGGAACCCTAAGCACCACCCTATGTAGTTTTTTTATAAAACAAAAACCATTCCTCTTCTCCTTCGCTATTATTCCAATTCTGAAATATTAACGAGGGGTGGAATGGTTGTTGTTGTACCGTTGACTTGCCCCCTCTCTACAAGCCAACGAACTGTGGTCAGTCGAACAGGCTCTCACAGTCGGCGAAAACGACCCCGATGTAGCCTCGGAACTCGTGGAGTTCCGGAATAGTCGTGAGGTCGCACTTCCCCCACTGTCGCCACCCGGGGTCGAAAGCGTCGGCTAGGGTGGTGTAGGCCTGCAGGATGGGCACCACCTTGTTGATCCGAGCCACCGGATCAACAGAGTCCTCCTCGTTGAAGGCGACAATCGCCTGCCGCATCTTCGCCCTCGCAGCCTCCTGCTGCTCTAGGCGTCGCACCTTCCGTTCCCGAAGTTTCTTCAGCCAGCCAAAGACGATCATGGTCCTCACCTCCGTTTATTGTCCAAGTGACACTAAAGGCCCACTGATACAGCGTCTTATGCTATAACATATCACAAAATTTGTCAAGTAATTTTATTATTGATTTTCTTTTTTTTCTGGAACCCTAAACACCACCCTATGGAGTTTTTTTATAAAACAAAACACCCACCGTCTCCTTACTCTAACTCGGTTTTATAAAACAGAATCAAAGCAAGTCATGGTGGGTGTTTATAAAAATCCTCCCAATCTCGGTTGCCCCCTGCAACACGATATCACAGGGGGGGGTGGGTTGGCTAGACCCAGACGACCTCCGTATTGTCCGCGACCCGACAGTACTTCGGGCCACTGCCATCCTCGAGTCGGACGGCGTTGGCTCGGCAGATTCCGAGCCAAAACACATACCAGGCCAGCCGCATCCTCTTGTAGATCACATGGTCGTCCTTCCGATGGAAGTGCGATCCCTCGGACAGCTCGCTAAAGAGACACATCATCAGCCTCAGTTGGTTACCAAAAATATTTAACCAAATTTTATATACTTAGTCAAATATATTTTTGAAGTATTTTTATACAAAAAATTATGCTATAATAACCAAGCCATTTTATATTGACATTTTAGCTTAATTATGCTAAAGTCTATTCACTAATTAATCATTTCATACTATATGAAAAAAACAATGTTATTATTAGTTTTGATACTAATAATGAGTGGCTGTGCTACTACTTATAATAAATCACAAAAAAATGACGAGGTGGCACCACAACCACCAGCTCTACCAAGTGATGAAGAAACTGTAAATAACGCTGTTATAAAAACAAACAATACTGAAACTAAAAATTCTGATTCTGATAATGTTATACCACCGCCACCGGCTCTACCAAAAGATTAAATAAAATTTATATAATATGAAAAAATATTTTTTCTTCACAATCATTCTAACCATCATTTTTGGCTCGGCTCTAATAGCTCAAGCTATGACTAGTTCCAAATTAACTAGCATTCCTGATAAGACTAGCCCAAGAAACGCTGACCATTGGTTGATAGAAATTGAAATAGCTAAAGGCTGGAATTTATTACCAGAAGGTGGTTTTTCTGGTATGGATTTGTATGAAAATAATGATTTATCAAACATCTTAACACCTTTCTATGTCTATGCCCCATCTGTTGGTCGATATATCACTACTTCTGGTGGATACAAAGATGCTGATTACCAAATAATGGCACAGAATCGCGATTATTTACAATTATCCCCCATGTGGATTTATTTTAAACAGCCAGCGAAATTTACTCTAGAAGTTAGTAAAGATGCCTTTACCAGACCAGTAAAACTACATGCTGGCTGGAACTTTATTTCTATAGTGCCACAATTTTCTCAAGGCGGGCTTACTATAGGTAACTGTGAATTTGAAAAAATGTATTTGTGGAATCCAACTATTCAAAATTGGGAAAAAACTAATATTGACATTCTCCAAGACGTTTCTTACGCTGGTTATGCTATGGTAGTAAAAACTAAAGCTGAGTGTGCTTTAAACAAAGAACTAAAAACATTAATTACTAATGTCCCCGCTCTACCAGATGAGGTTACATTAGAATTAGAAGCAAAAAAAAGAGATGAACAAAGAATAAGCGAAATGAGACGAATTCAAACATCTTTAGAACTATATTATCAAAACAACCACAAATATCCTCTAGCAAACTCAGCCATTATTCTAGGTTCAAAAAACTACACATGTTTAGGAGAAAATGGTTTTGAACCAGCCGGATGTGAAAAGCCTTACCAATTTATGAACCCAGTTCCATCTGACCCACTATCACCACAATCAAACTATACCTATGTCTCAAACGATGGACAAACTTACAAAATGAACTTCTACTTAGAAACAAACGGGTCAGCCCTAGGATTTGGTAAAATTCAAGCAACCCCTAGTGGAATTCAACGTGATCAATCATAAAATACAATTAAACTTCCCCACCCTGGGGAGTTTTTTTATATGGAAAAAAGTGATATAATCATCATATATAACAATCTTGCTTAAATTATACAAATTTTATTAACTAATTAATCATTTCATACTATTATGAAAAAAATCATTTTTGCATTATCTTTTGCACTCCTCTTAACTGGCTGTGCCACTACCGGACAAGACACTCTAATAAATGATGATTCCGCTAATCCAGAACAATCCAAAACTATTACTCAGCCACCAGTTCAAACAAACAATGATATTGAATCTACTGATAATAAAAACGATAGTACACAGTCTCACACTTTCACAAAAGAAGAATATGCCATAAGCTTAAAAGCTATAAAATTACTTCAATCTGACAAAAATTATCAAGACTGTGTTACTAAAAATTTAGATATTGGAAAACAGGTAGATAAAATTGCACTTGGCTGTTACTCATTTTACAACAATAATATAGCGGAAAAAATCTTAAATTGTAGAAAATCACCTAGAAATAAAGGTTGTGATGATAAATTATTTTCAGAACAAGCTCAACCAGTGATGGCATCTTGTATTGAATACCTACGAGTAAAATCTGCTATACTTTTTTATGAGGCGTGCAATAAATAATATTTAATACATATAAAAATTGAAATTTACATTAGTGGAATAATAGGTATAAAAAAATAATTCAAACACAGAACTCCCCACCAACCCTGGGGAGTTTTTTTATTTAATAAAAGATGATACAATAGTGTTGTAATTTTATGAATAATCAAGATAACAACTGCGCTCACTGCCCTGGTGAAATCGGACTAAAACATCCACTCTATACTGATAATTTATTTTGGATTGTTTGTGATGTTCACCCACTCACCGAAGGACATATTCTTATTATTCCCAAAGCTCATGTCTCTACCATGGGTAGTTTGTCAGAAGACGCTTTTGGAAAATATATAGAACTATACGAAAAAGTTAAATTGTTTATAAAAACATACTATGGTGAAGTAGGAATATTTGAACACGGTGTTACTGGTCAAACTGTTTTTCATGCTCACACCCATTTCTTACCTTTTAATTTTAATACTGAACAAATAATACCAGATGAAAAAACCTTGCATAAAATTTCTAATCTAGAAGAAATGAAAAAGGAATTTGTTCAAAAACAAAAATATCTTTTCTTGGAAAATAAAAATCAAAAATGGTTAGTAAATACTGACCTGGGTTATCCAAGATTTTTTAGAGATATTTTTGGCAGATTACTCGGAGCTGAAGAAAGATCAAACTGGAAAACCGCGGAAAACAATCAAAAACTAATGCTAGAATTTGAAAAAGATATTTTAGCTTTGATTGAAAAGTGGAATAAATTTAATAAATAATTTATGTCTATTATTGAATTTCTACGTCAATTTAGATTGGGTGGCTATGCAATTTTTGATTTTGTTGTTTCTTTTCTTGGAATTTGGTTACTTTCTCCCCTATTAACCAAACTCTTTAAAAAAATCAAACTTGACATACCAAAAATCAATTGGCTTTTTCTTACTCTACCAATCTCTATTATTATACATCTATTAGTTGGCAACGTTACTCCATTTACAAAAAATTTTTTAGATTTACATGGCCACTATATTTTAAAAATAATTATTTTGGTTTTATTGATTTTAGGATTAAGAGGAATTAAAATTATAAAAAAGTAAGTTAAAATAAATTATGATCTGTATTATTAATTGTGGCACCATGTTTTTAAAAAATATTCAAAATACTTTTAATGATTTTGGTTATAAAAATATAGTTGTAAACATTGATTAAATCACAAATCATGATTTTAACGTTTACTCTGGCATTATTATTACTGGTGGACCAACCAAACTTTCACAAATTGATTATAAAAAATTTATTCAGCCATTTGAATTTATAAAAAATATTAATATTCCAGTTTTAGGAATCTGTCTCGGTCATCAGATATTAGGTCTTTTGTATGGCGGACAAATTGGCCATGGTGAATTGATTAGTAAAGATGAACCAATTGAAATTATTCAATATGATCCCCTATTTGAAGGCGTAGATAAAAATACTTTATTTAAAAAAGAACACTCTGAATTTGTCTCTTTGCCGGTTGATATTATGTTATTGGCCAAATCTATTTCTTGTGAAAATGAAGCCATGAAATTTGGCAATAAATATGGCTTACAATTCCATCCTGAAGTCTCTGGTGAAAATGGAAAACAAATTTTTAGAAATTTTTTAAAAATGATTTAATTTTATGCCCGACTTTCTAAAATTCATTATCCTTGGTATTAGTTTTGTAGCCGCTATTGGTCCAGTGACTATTTTAACTATTCGACGCGGACTAGAACATGGATTTTGGTCAGCGTTTATAACCAACATGGGTGCAGTTTTGATCGACGCCATTTATTTGATCTTAATCTTTTTTGCTTTTACTTCTTTTTTCCAAAGTCAAACTTTTTCCCTGGTCTTAGGAACTTTTGGCGTGCTACTATTAATTTACTTTGGTATTGGTGATATCAAAAACGCTTTTGGAAAAAATATTTTAGATAAAAAAATTAAAAAAACTTTTGGTGATACTTTCTGGGCTGGATTTTTAATCAACATCACAAACCCCTTAGCTCCCATTGCGTGGCTAGGTTTTTATAGCATCTTTGCTTCCAACCCAAACTACAATACACATAACCTTAATTTTTTGATAAATTTAGGCTTTGTAATCTTGGGCGCAATAATTTGGGGATTTGTCATTTCTTTTTTAGCACATATGGGCAAGAGATTTGTCAATGAAAAAGTAATGAAAATAATTTCTTTTATTGCCGGTTGTATTTTAATTGCCTTTGCCATATATTTAGGATATTCTACTCTTAACAATTTATTATGATGAATACATCACCAATCATACAAGTACTATTTTTTACTCTAGCTCTCAGCATGATTTTCCTAGGAGTCTACTTACCGCTAGAAAAAATAGCCAGAGGTAAGGCCTGGTACCATAAAGGTCTGTATTTAATTGCAGTCGCTATCATTTTGAGTTTGTATACAAAATTTTTAGCCGGTCCAATTGATTGCTGGTTAAACCCAGATGATATCAAATGTGGTGTTGGCCATTCACTCTATTCACTCGTTCTTGCTTTATTTTTTTGTCTTATGGGATTGATCTGGCTAATAAAAGAAAAATATTTTAAAAAATAATTAAAATTTTATGCCCACAAATGAAGAACTTCAACAACAAATAAATGAAATAAAAGAACGTAATGAACGGGTAGAGAAAGACAAAGCCTGGGAAACGAGCTGGGCACGCCGATTCATTATTCTGGTTTCTACTTATTTGGTAATCACTATATTTTTTTATTTTGCCAATTTATCAGAACCATTTAAAAATGCGGTTGTCCCCTCTCTTGCTTTTGTTATTTCTACTTTATCAATTCCCTTTTTTAAAAAATGGTGGTTAAAAAATAAATAAACTTATGTATAAAATTTTATTAGTTCTAATTATTATTATTTTTACTACAGGCTGTGCCACAAAAAACAAAAATGTTGAAATAGTAAACAAAAATGTTGAAATAGTAAAAAAAGAAGAAATTAAAAAAATTCAATTGAACACTGTTGAAGGTAAAATATTAACCACACCAGAAGAATTAATTAGTTGTGGTAATGGATGTTATATTTATCCTAAAAATAATGAAGAATTTGTTTATAACAATGCTAGAATATCAGAAAATGTAGATGTTTATATTCCAAAAATTAACAAATTTGTTTGGAAAAAATTTGAAAGTAAAGATGTAAATATTTCTTTTAATTTTCCCATACCTTTGGGAGCAGTGAGTAGTACGGATTATAATTATCAATCACCGAAATTAGCTCCAGAGTATTATAGTTTAGATAGTGGTTCGCAATATAGTTGGCGTGTACTTGACTTATCTAATCATGGGTATGAATTTGCTGGTGGTGTTTCTAAAGATTTTACTGCAGGTAAAGATTATTGGCATACAAATAATTATGAATTTAACACTTCTTCAATAACTAATGATAAAAATTATTTAAAAACTATAATTAGAGAAGATAATCTTGAAGCCTATGTGTTTTATGCAATTAATTTTTATGCGAATGAAAAAGATGGAATAATTGCCATTTTAAAACTACCTGAAGACTATAGTGATGAATTCAAAACATTAAGTTTTTATTTTAAATACCCAGAAATTACTATAAAAGATATAGAAAAAGTTATAAATTCTGTCGTATTTACTAAAAATAAATAAAAAGCCTAAATCTAGCTAAATTATACTAAATAGACCTTGACAAAGGTCTGTTTTTATGTTATATTGAATCGTTCGGAAGTTGAGAACAACCCAAATCTGGAGAGACAATTGAACAAGCTCACGATTCTGCTTGCATTGCTGGTCGTCCTGTTCGCCTCCACCAGCTGGTTCCTCGCCAGCGAAATGATGAAGAAGTTCAACTTCTTCAACCAGTTCGCGGAGTCGAGCCATCACCTGGTCGAGTTCAGCTACGGCGGTCAGGAGACGCCTGGCATGCGCAACATCGTGTTGCGTAGCGAGGACGGCCGACCCTTCACCACCTTGGTGGGCTTCTACCTCGAAGTCCCCAAGATTGGTGCCGGCTTCGACTACTACGGCTACGTAGAGTCGGGATCGGACGGGGTAGCTGTGGTTTCCACCTACATCGGTCGTGACCTCGTGACGTTCCAGTTCTTCGTGAACAGGGACGTCCAGATCAAGCCGGTAAAGGTGTCATCCACCGATGCCGACCAGAAGTTCAACCCGAACGTCGTTTTCCCGCCCCACTGGTGGCAGAGGCTCGGCTTCTACAGCTGAGCTCGTCACCCCGGCGAGAGAACAGACCCCCGCGTGCAAGTTGCATGTCGGGGGTCGTTCGTTTTTATAGAGATTTTTTATTTTGAAATATTGTTATTCCAATATAAACGACCAGTGATACGATAAGTCCGGGATACATCGGCTCTATACCCCATAAATAACTAGCCCAACCATCAACCATATTGGCATAGCCATAAATTAGCCAGCCGATGGCAGTAAGTGACCCAAAAATCATAGAATAAAATGAAGCACTGGCACAGAGTTTACGTTTGTAAAAAAAACCAAACAATAGAGGAATTAACATAGCACTTATACCAATTGTTCCAATAGTATACCAGATACCAATAATTGATCTAGCAAAAATAGCAATGATTAAAGAAATTCCAGCCGTAAAAATTATGCCGTAACGAGTTAATTTTATTTCTCTTTCTCCACTAAGATCTGGCTTAAAAATTTTCTTGTATAAATCATGAGAGAGATTCATCGCCCCAAGCATAGTAAAAGAATCTACGGTAGATAAAATAGAAGCGATCAAACCAGTAAAAAATAATCCTAAAAAAACTTTTGGTAAAACAGCGATCGCGAACATGGGTAAGGCTGTGGCTGGATCTAGGTCTGGCATCGCTGCCCGAGCATACATACCAATCGTGGTCGTAAAAAAATCAAACACCATCCAAAATAAAATTGAAATTAATATTCCCTTCTTAGGGATTTTATCATTTTTGGTAGCATAACAACGTTGATAAAAACTCGGATCAAGCAAAGTCCAAAAAGCAATAAATCCCCAAACTAAAATCATTTGTGTGGTCCACTCCCCGGTTAAACTAAAATGCGTGGCTGGTAAATTGGCTTGTAAAAAACTTAAGCCCCCAAATTTTGCTACAGCAAAAGGAACTAGCAAACCAATACCAATAAACATTAGAAAAAATTGAATCACATCAGTAATGACATCGGCTCGAAAACCACCACGATAAGTATAAAAAATCGTAATAATAGTACTTAACAAGGCTCCAGCCCAGACTGGCCAACCAAAAAATAACGAAAAAATAATTCCCAAAGATAAAATATAAGGCGCTGGCGTCACCATGAGAAAACTAAAAATTCCACCCAAAAAACGCGACCGTTTGTCATAAAATTTTTCTAGTTGATCAGGTACCGTAAAAAGCTCTGATTGACGGACTTTTTTGGCCAAGAAAAAAGCAAAAAATAAATAACTCAAATACCAAAAAAATCCCTGCGTCAGCCAATTGACCAAACCATAATTGAAAGATAATTCCACTACTCCCATAGTACCACCATACCAAGTGCTAACAAGCGTGGCCACAAAAATTGGTAAGGTTAACCTTCTGCCCGCCAAGAAATAATCAGAAGTCTCAATAAATTTGTGCTTGATAAAATAGCCAATAGCGAGTAGGGAAATAAAATAGATTATGATTATTGAGTAGTCGACAGATGAAATATTAAGCATAATTATTATTAATTAATTTGTGTGTTGTTTAATAGTCTCAGAATGCAGATAACAGATAGCATTTAGATTTTGTCTACTGCTTAATGTTATCTGCTATTTGTTATCTGAAATCTTAATAACCAAAATTTTACCACTATTTATTTTAATTTTAGCTGTATCATTTTCTAAACGATTACACACTCCAATCCAACCCAAATCAACTTGTTTATTTTTTACTCCATATTTCAATCCTTCATAAGTGAGCCCTGTCACCAAATTTAATGGGATAATAGACACGATATCATCCCGCTCCCCTTCTATCTCACAAATATCTTCTATCAATTCAATTTCATTTTTTTCATTTATAATTTTGGCTTTAATTTTTCTATTTACTTGATCCAGACAAATTATATTTGCTAAAGTATGATCCATTCTATCACCAATCGCCCCAATAATATTTATTTCTTCTGGTTGAAATGATTCTGCAAGTTTAATTGCCAATTCCAAATCAGTTTTGTCCTGATCTGGATCATAAATAACTTTTGTTTTATGATTATTTTTTAATTCTTCCAACAAATCTTTAGAAACCGAATCAAAATCCCCAATTACATAATCTGGCACCACGTCTAAACCAGGACAATGATTCGCTCCCCCATCAGCACAAATAACTAAAGCAGACTGACTAATTAAATATGTATAAAATCCATAATTTTTAATTTCTCCATTGGCAATTATCAAAATTTTCATAAAAACAAAAAAATTTCCTAACAAGGAAACAACAAACACTATTAGTGAAGATTAGTGAACAAAATTAGTGTTTCTGTTTCCTTGCGCTAGCATTACCTAGATCAAGTTATAAGGATACTTCTCAGCCCCCGTATTGAACGGAAGCGCTCCTAACAAAGATCATTTTAACACAAACTCAGATGTAAAGCAAAATATTGAATATAAAAACAAAAAAGACTACCAAACATGATAATCTTTTTTGGGCCTCCTTGTTGTGTCGGCCCCCCTTGTTCTCCTTGTAGGTTGTTGAATGTGCCTTTTTTGTCGGCTTGAGCACGAATGCCCTAGCCGACGAGCGTGATCTTGCGAATCCGAGATCCGCGGATCTTGCGCTCGATCAACGACCTAGAAGCAATCACCACCTGGTATCCCTCCACCCGCTTGATTCGGCCCACGTACTGGCCGTTAGGGGTGAATACCACTACCTGCTGACGGATAGCACCACGACGAAGGCCAGAGGCCCTCGCCACTTCGCGCATCCTCCTAGCAAATGTCGAGCGACTCATGGTCGCCTCCAGTCAGTTGTTAAAAAAAGTATACACATTTTTATATGTTTTGTCAATGTACAAATATCTAAAAATATTTATTAGACAAAACTTATCAACAATTAACATAAAATAATAGTAAAAAAAGCGATTATTTGGTATAATATATATAAAGATAAAAAATAACTCTTGAATCAACAAGCGCTTTTAAATTTTTGGTTCAAGTTTTATGCTATAAAAATATGCCTTCTGGCCAAAACCAATACAAAAAAGAAGATGATAGCTTGAACCTGGAACAAAACATTATACAAGCTCCGGTTCAAAATCATAATGAAAGACAAATAACACCACCACCAGAACAACGCCCTACTACAGAAAGTTCCAAAACAGAATCACACACATCTCTACCCGAAGGTGTAATTGAGAGTACCGCCGAAATGCCAAAGTCTGTTCCAGAAAATAATGAAAATTTTTTAGAAGAAACTATTAATAATCTAAAAGGAAAATTAAAATCAACCAAAAAGAAACCGACCCAAATCCCCCAGGTAAAAGATGATATTACTGTACAAATTGAAAAAATCATGGAAGAAGGTCTAGGTGATGCTTACAAAGAACTCACTCCTATCCAAAAACAAGAATTTAAAATCAAAGGTGAGGAAGTGGCTTGGGAAATTAGAAATATGGTTAAACAAGCTCATGTCAAAGTAAAAACAATTTTTAGATTACTTTTGGAATGGTTAAAAATGCTCCCAGGTATAAATCGCTTTTTTCTAGAACAAGAAGCCAAAATAAAAACTGACAAAATCATTAATATGCATGAAATAGAAAAACACAAACAATAAACTATGCTTTTCTTATTTCAATTTTCTCTGTCCACAAATGAAAATTTTCCCGGTTCAACTGGTTTGCTTGATGACCCAGTTTTTTTTACTCTTACAATGGGAGCGATTGTAGTCTTGATAATAGTTGGTGGAATTTTTATATTGCGCGCTTTTGTTCGTTCCAAACACAGACAAAGTAAAGCTTTTCATCGGGTAGTCTTGCAAATCCTAGTACCAAAAGAAAAAAAATCTGAAGGCGCCACGCAAAATTCTTCTTCTGAAGATCGACTAGAGCAAGTGCGAGAAGAAATTGGTCTCACGGAAACTATCTTTGCCACCATCGCTGGTCTCCATCCTCAACATGGCTTTATGCATTGGCTCCGCGGTCGTAATGACCATTTTGCTTTTGAAATTATTGCTCATAACAATTTAATTTCTTTTTATTTGGCTGTACCAAAAAAGATGCAACAATTTGTTGAGCAACAAATCCATGCTCAGTACCCCTATGCCGAAATAGAAGAAATGATTGATTATAATATTTTTACAGAAAAAAGTACCATTGTTGGAGCTTATCTGGATAACAAAAGAAAAGATATTTTTCCTTTTAAAACTTACAAAAAAGCTGAGGCTGACCCCCTGTCACCACTCTTGAATGTCTTGGCAAAATCTCATGTAGAAAATTCTTCTCTAGCCATTCAATATGTAATTCGACCATCTCACCACCGATGGCGAAGAAAAGGTGTCCAAATTGTCCGTGATGTAAAAAAAGGTGAAAAATTTGAAAGTATTGCTCATCGCAGTTCTTTTGGACGTTTTATACATAAATTTTTCAAAGAGTTTAAAAAAAGTTATGAGAAAAAAGATGCTGGGATGCAACACGAAAAATATCAGTTGTCGGCCATGGAAGAAGAAATGCTAAAAGGTATAGAAGAAAAACTTAGCAAAGGTGGATTAGATGTTTGTATTAGGTTACTTAGTTCATCTGACAATCCAGAAATGGCCAAAATGAATTTGGATAATTTATCCAATACTTTTTCTCAATATAACTTGTATCGTTATGGTAATGAATTTTTGGTAATGGTACCGACCAAACAAAGTTTATTAATTAGTGATTTTATATATCGTTCATTCAATGAAAGACGAAAAACTGTTTTAAACACTGAAGAAATGGCCAGTATGTGGCATTTGCCATTACATTCTACCGAAGCACCAAATATCAAATGGCTTTCAGCCAGAAAAGCTCAACCTCCAGCCAATTTACCCAAAGCAGGTTTACTCCTAGGTCATGTTAATTACCGTGGCACTGATGTAAAAGTCTTTATGAAAGACGCTGATCGTCGTCGCCACTTGTATGTGATTGGCAAGTCTGGTGGTGGTAAGTCAGTGTTTATTGAAAATTTAGCTATCCAAGATATTAAGAATGGTAAGGGTGTCTGTGTGGTTGATCCCCATGGTGATTTTGTGGAATATGTTTTGGAACACATCCCAAAAGAACGCGCTGATGATGTTATTATTTTCAACCCTTCTGATCTAGAACGACCAGTCGGTTTGAACATGTTAGAAGCCAAGAGTGAAGATCAAAAAGATTTTGCTGTGCAAGAAATGATTGGAATTTTTTACAAACTCTTTCCACCGGAAATGATTGGTCCGATGTTTGAACACAACATGAGAAATGTGATGCTCACTCTTATGGCTGACCTAACTGACCCAGGCACAATTATTGATATTCCTCGCATGTTTACTGATGATGATTATGTAAAAATCTATTTAAAAAGACTAAAGGATCCAGTGGTACGCGCTTTTTGGGAAAAAGAAATGGCCAAAACATCTGACTTCCACAAATCAGAAATGTTAGGTTATTTAATTTCCAAAGTCGGTCGCTTTGTGGGCAATGAAATGATGCGCAATATCATGGGTCAACAACATTCTAGCTTTAGTTTCCGTGAAGTCATGGACAAGAAAAAAATCTTGCTCATAAATTTGGCCAAAGGTACAACTGGTGAAGTCAATGCCAAACTCTTGGGTATGATAATCGTAGCCAAACTCCAAATGGCTGCCATGGGCCGAGCTGATCTACCCGAAGACCAACGTGAAGATTTTTATCTATATATTGATGAGTTCCAAAACTTTGTGACGGACTCAATCTCTACTATTTTATCAGAGGCGCGTAAATATCGTTTGGATTTAATTATTGCTCACCAATATTTAGGACAGCTCATGGACGACAAAGGCAAATCTGCTATCAAAGATGCGGTCCTTGGTAATGCTGGTACTATCTGCACTTTTAGAATTGGACCAGAAGATGCGGAAATATTGGCCAAAGAATTTGCTCCGACTTTTGGGGCTTATGACCTGATCAATGTAGAACAATTTACTGCTTACACAAAACTTCTTATTGATAATACTGCAGCTAAACCTTTTAATATGCAAACCTATCCCCCACTAAAAGGTAATCGTGAACTAGCCAATGCTATCAAAGAATTATCTCGTCTTAAATATGGTCGGGACAAATCAATTGTAGAAGCCGAAATTATGGAAAGAACCAAGCTTGATCAAGGAGCCAGTGAGAGTAAAGATGATATGATTGAAGCATCTCTTTAGAATATTGAATATAGAATGTAGAATATGTATGTCAAAAATAAAACCTATATTCTACATTCTATATTCAATATTCTAACCTTATCAACAAATTTCCCACTGTCTCTCCCCAAAAAAACCTGACATTTAAATACAAAAATGTTAAGATATAAAAACTAAAACAAATATTAATATCAAATTACAATCAGTGAAATCTTTTGCTGTAAAGCAAAAAATTAATCTGAGAAATCAATGTTATATGAACTCTATCAACGATATTTTAAATGGTAAAGCTGATGATCTTTTTAAAGATGATAACACAACTACAAATACAGGCGTAGATATAAAATTACCACCAATTGAAGAAACAAATAAAACTGATAATGATGATATTGACGTCCAAAAATTAAAAACCACAGTCTACCAAATAAAAGATCAACTAGATAGTATCCTAAGAATTCTGGACGGCAAACAAGTCAAAGACCACAAACAAAATAATCCTGACACTGATATCTTAAATACTGGAGAAAGAATTATTGAAGGCGTATTTAATGGCGAAAAAATGATTGGCGCTGATGGTAAGGAATATTCTATTCCACCAAACTATGCGAGCAAATCAAAACTAGTTGAAGGTGACATGTTAAAATTAACTATTACCAACAACGGCTCATTTATTTTCAAACAAATCGGTCCAATTGAAAGAAAGAGTCTGATTGGCGAAATTGTGTCTAATGGTGAACAATACTCTGTTTTAGTCAACGGACGTTCTTACAAAGTAATTACTGCTTCTATTACATTTTATAAAGGCAAAACTGGCGATGAGGCTGTTATTCTTGTCCCAAAAGATGGTGAAAGCGATTGGGCAGCGGTGGACAATGTGATTAATAAATAAACACCCAACCACTTTACCACCTAATCACCTAACCACAGGTGATTTTTGCTTATTTTAGCCATTTTTATAAAACTTTAAAACACTCCCATTGACATCTATGGTTTTTTTTTGATACAATCCCCTGTCTTGTGTGAGTGCGAAGTGACATCTTAACCCGATGTTGACGAGCCTCCCCAAGGGTTCGTTACAACATCACCACAACTCAAGAAAGGTATAAAAAGCTTGGAGGGACCAAGCACTCGCTCCAACGGCTAACAAAAGGGAAGGGAGGCCACAATGGGCTCCAGACCGAACAACTGGGTCGCCAATCTGGCGATCGGCGCGGGGGTTCTCATCCTCGCGGCCATCATCTTCATCCCGATCTTCAGCAAGATGTTGGAACTCAAGGCCGACCGCAAGGCCATGGTCCGCGAGACCAAGACCTTCATTAACCTCGGCTACCAGGAACTCGCCAACAAGGTCGTCGACGACTGGGCCAAGCCCCAGCTCGCGGACCGAGCGGGCGAGTTCCAGTACAGGATGGGCAAGCTTCTGCGCGGTGGAGTCTACGACGACTCCTACCAGTCGCTCACCTACCACGTCAAGGAGGCCATGAAGGACTGGGCACGCGTTCGGGCTGACAACCCGAACAACAACGACCAGGTCTTCGCTATCCTGGAGAACACGAGGTTCGGCCAGATTGAGAAGCTCGAAGGGCTCCTCAAGGACGGGAGAGACCTGCTCAACGATCTCGATGTCGACTTGGTCACGACGACCGATGGCCGAGCTCGTCTGAAGGAGCTCCGGGCGAACTTCAACACGCTCATGGCCGAGTAGCGTGTTGGGAAGGGTGTGGTGATGCACGTTCGCGTCAATGCGCAAGACGTGAACAGCGAACAATGTGGGGATTGCTTCGGCAGATCCTCACCCTTCTTTTGTTCACTACTTCTAGTAAATAAAAGAGGGATAAAAAAATATCCTGATCAGAATCGGGATATTTTTAATTTAACGAACCGTAGCCCTTAGGTCCTCCAGGCCTAGGGGCTATCAATAAAATGTTTCGCCAACCACGACTACTTAGTCGTGGTATCATCGCTGGTACTACCTCCATAGGTAATGGATCATCAACTTTAAAAAAGCTAGGTATACCCGTAAGATACGGGCCACCACCTTTTTTAGGAAAAATCCACGGTTTGAGAGGACTTACCTTACCGATAAGGCTCAGAGAGCCTTCAATTTTATTCTTGTTGGCTCGACCCTTCAAGCGCCTTTTCGTCATCCCTCGCACCTCCCTTTTTTAACGAAACGTTTATGATAAAATTATTATACACGAAATAGACAAAAAAACAATGGTACTAATAACTAAAATAAAACACCCCGCTTTTTTAAAGACGGGGTGTTTTTTGTTTTATTGTTTGTGTGTTTTCTTGTTATTATGACAAGTGTTTTGAAACCAATTTTGTCATTTCAAACATGTTAACTTCTTTCTTACCACCAAATACTGGCAATAATTTTTCATCAGCGAAAATATTTCTCTTGTTAGCTGGATTTTGTAAATTATGCTTCTTGATATATTCCCATAGTTTCTTTACCACTTGAGAACGTGGCATAGGACCTTTGCCAGTTACGGCTTCTAGCTCTGCTGTAAGCGTCATTGGCTTTAACAAAGCTGGATTTGCTTTTCTTACCATATAGATATAGATTAAATTTAAAACTTGTATAAATCAAGTCTTAGTTAATTAACTTGTATATTATAGCATAAACACCTCCCCAGGGCAACCCTATAGGCTAAGGGTGGGGATATCTTGTAATTGATAATTAATTTCATTGTTTACTTCGTATTGTTTATAATATATAATATTAATGATTTTAAAAAAATAACTCAACTATTAAAATACAAAATACACATACCAAAATACAAATTTTGTATGTTATTCCATGTATTTTGATATGTGTATTTTGAATTTTGTTTATGGCTCTCTATCACAAACACCGCCCACAAATTTTTTCTGACGTAATCGGCCAGGATCATATTGTAAAAACCCTCTCCAACCAAGTAAACAGTGACAACGTGGCTCATGCTTATTTGTTTTCTGGACCACGCGGTGTGGGCAAAACTACGCTAGCAAGAATCTTGGCTAAAGCTATAAATTGTGAAAAACGCAAAAAAAATGACTTTGAACCTTGCAATTCTTGTGGCTCGTGTGGAGAAATCAGTAGTTCTCGGTCAATTGATGTAATTGAAATAGATGCTGCTTCTCATACTGGAGTAGATAATGTAAGAGAAAATATCATTGATAATGCTCGCTTCAAACCTACCAAATCAAAATACAAAGTCTTTATTATAGACGAAGTCCACATGCTTTCTACTAGTGCTTTTAATGCTTTATTAAAAACATTGGAAGAACCACCCGAGCATGTGATTTTTATTTTAGCCACGACTGAATTGCAAAAACTACCCGAAACCATTATCTCCCGCTGTCAACGGTTTGGTTTTCACAAAGTTGGTTATGAAGTGATGAAAAAACAAATCAACAGTATTGCCAAAGCCGAAGATACCAAAATTGATAAAGAAGTGGTTGACCGAATTATTAACAAAAGCGATGGCTGTGTCCGTGATGCTGTTAGTCTCTTGGATCAAATCATGGCAACGGGTGAAAAAAATATTACTCCAGAAATTGCCTCGCTTGTTCTACCTAGTACCAATGTAGAGAAAACTTTGGAATTAATCCAAGCCCTTTTTAATCATGATACCAAGACCAGTATTGATTTGATTAATAATTTGGCAAATGACGGGATAAATTTGGATCAATTTGCTCTGGATACTATCCAATTATTACGAACGATCATGGTGACGAAAGCCAGTGGTCAAAATGAAAATCTGGAAATAGACCTAAGTGATGAAGCCAAAAAACAAATAAACAAATTAACCAAAGAAATTACTCATCCAGAACTAATAAAACTAATTGATTTGGCCCTAGAGAGAATTAACCAAATGAAAACCTGTCTTTTGTCTCAATTACCTTTGGAAATGTTGATTATAGAGTGGTGTTCGACCACAGATAATACAGGCACAAATAACACAGATAATAACCAAATTAAAAAAACTGACAATGTTATTATTGAACAAAAAATTAAGCCCACTGAAGATAATGAAATACAACCTGCCCCTCGTAGCCTTGGCGAAGGTGGAAAAACAACCATAAAAGAAAAAGTAATAAATTTGGTTTGCAAACCATCAACTTTTACAATGGATGATGTAAAAAAACACTGGAATACTTTTATCAGAAAAATTGAAACAGACTTCCCTTCTCTAGTCTTTATCCTAAAAATGGCTGAACTAAAAAATGTTAATGAAAATACTCTACACATTTCCGTTGGTTTTAGTTTTCACAAAGACAAAATTATGGAACACAAATGCAAAGACAGTTTGGAAAATGCTTTGGGTGAAATTATGTCAACCAAAGTAAGACTAAATTGTGTAGTTGAGGAAAGTGAACAAAAACAAAATTCGGATGATCTTAAAGAAATTGCTTCTTCCTTGGGTGGAGAAATTATTACTTAGCCAATGAAAAAATATTTATTAGAAATTGTCGTCTTCATTTGCGGAGCCTGTCTAATGATTTTGGAAATCATTGCTTCTAGAATTCTTGCTCCCTTTGTCGGGACATCAACCATTGTTTGGACAGCTATAATCGGGGTGATTATGGGCTTTTTAAGTTTAGGCTATTGGTGGGGTGGAAAACTAGCTGACAAACAACCAACGCATAAATTTCTTGCGAAAACAATTTTATTTAATGCCTTTTTTATTTTATTTATAATTTTTATTAATTTTCCCTTACTTTTTCTTTTGCTTGGCTTAAAAATGAATATTTATAACATGAGCACCATCTCGTCTGTACTACTCTTTGCTTTTCCTAGTTTTATGTTTGGTATTATTGCTCCTTACGCTGCCAAATTAAAAATGCAAGATCTAGAAAACTCTGGCAAAATCATTGGCCGACTCTATGCCATTTCTACAGTGGGAAGTATTTTTGGTACTTTTCTGACTGGCTTTGTCCTAATCCCCTTTTTTGGCACAACTAAAATATTATTTATTATTGCCATTACTTTATTTATTGTTTCACTTTTATTATCTATAAAAAATAATCTTAAAACAAAAATTTTATTTTTATGTTTAATTGTAATAAGTTTTTTGGTAGCACAAAATAATTTTGTGCAAAGTAAGAGTTTTAATGATATTGATACTGAATATAACCGAGTTTGGGTATACCAGAGCAAAGAAAATGATAGGCCAGTGATGAAAATTCAAATTGACCCACTTTCCACCCAATCGGCTATGTATTTGGACAATCCAAATGAACTAGTTTTTGACTATACAAAATTTTATAAACTCGGTGATTACTTTGTTCCTAACATAAAAAATGCTCTAATGATTGGTGGAGCCGGTTATTCTTTTCCAAAATATTTCTTGTCCACTCACCCTGAGACAAAATTAACTGTCGTAGAAATTGACCCAGGTATGACTGAAATTGCCAAAAAATATTTTCATCTACCTGTAGATAACAAAAATTTGGAAATAATCCACGAAGATGCTAGAACTTTTTTAAATAATTCCACAGAAAAATTTGATACTATTTATATAGATGCTTTCAATTCCCATCTGTCTATCCCCTATCAGCTCACGACAATTGAGGCAGTGCAAAAACTTTATAATATTTTGGATGACAATGGAGTGGTAATAATAAATCTTATTTCCTCTTTTACTGGAGAAAAAAATTCTTTTTTACAAGCTGAATTAAAAACTTACCAAGAAAAATTTGCCCATACCAAATTATTTCAAGTTAAAAAAGTATCCTTTGAAGAGCATCAAAATATTATAATGATAGCCAGTAAAGCTAAATTGAATAAGGACACAGACATTGACAAAAAAATAGAAGCTGACATATCAGAAATGTTAAATAATGAATATAATGAAGTGGTAGAATTAAATTTACCAATACTGACAGATAATTACGCTCCAGTAGATTATTATATTTCAAAATTACAGTCTTAAAAATTACCATATGAAAAAAATATTTCTTTTAATCATATTAATTTTTCTACCCCAAATTGCCCTGGCGGAAAGCAATCTAGCAGTACCTTTTACTTCCCAGGCACCATATTATAATTGGCGCGAACCTTGGCAAAATTTTTGTGAAGAAGCCAGTATTTTAATGGTTGATTCTTATTATGCCAAAAAAAATCTAAATCAACTAACCGCCAAAACAGAATTACTAAGAATTAACCGAATAAAGGAAAACCAGTACGGTAGAAGTCTGGATGAAAACGCCCAGAAAATAACAGAGTTAATCAACTTATTTTTACCATGGGAAGCAAAAACTGTATCTAACCCGACTCCGGAGCAAATAAAAAATGAGATTGATAATTCCCGTCCAGTAATTATTCCTGTTTATGGAAAATCTCTAAAAAATCCATACTTCAAAAATGGTGGCCCAATTTATCATGTTTTAGTCATTTCTGGTTATAATGAAGATAAAAAAGAATTTATTACCCAAGAACCAGGTACCCGTTTTGGTCTTGACTTTCGCTATAAATATGATACTATATTAAACGCTATTCACGACTTTTTGCCTGGATTTAATACAAGAAATGGCCAGAAAATTGCTATTTTTACCAGTCCAATTATAGACCAGAGTAAAAATTATGACGGCGATAATGATGGCTTAATAAAAGCAGAAGAAATGAAATATGGCACAATAACTTGGCTAAAAGATAGTGATGGTGATGGGCACAGTGATGGTGATGAAGTAAAAAGTGGATATTCCCCAACGAAAAAATTTGAAAGGTTGTAAAAATTTTGTTGTGAGCTCTCCGCCTCATCGGCGGATGGTCCGAAGAGACCCAGCCTACCCTATGTATTACACCTATTGTTTAGAAAGTATTAAAAACAAGAAATTATATATTGGCTTCACTAACAATCTAAAGAGAAGATTTTTAGAACATAACAATGGTTTAGGTGGTGAATTTACAAAAAATAACAGGCCATGGAAATTAATTTTTTATGAGGCACATATTAACGAAAATGATGCGAGAAAAATGGAATTATTTTATAAATCAGGATATGGTAGAGAAGTATTAAGAGATAAACTAAATAATTATTTCAAAAAATCCGAGATCGTCTAATGGTAGGACAACAGACTCTGAATCTGTTTATCTTGGTTCGACTCCAAGTCTCGGAACAAAAGGTAGTCCACCTCGTCGGTGGATGGCCGAAGAGGCCTAGACAACAGACTCTGAATCTGTTTATCTTGGTTCTCGACCTCTTCGGTTGATGAGCCGAGGAGGTTCAGACTCCAAGTCTCGGAACTACATGACACGCCTATATAATTTAATTTTTAATTATTAAAATTTTTAACATATGAAAAAAATAACACTGTTCCTACTAATTCTAGTGCTAGGGATCTCCATAACCACCACCAATGCCAATGCAGCTTTTTGGTCAAACTGGTTTAAAAAAGATAATAATGTAAAGACTGAACAAGCTGAACAACCAGTTAAAAAAAATCTTTGGAATAAAGTGGTAGATTTTTTTAAAAAACCAGAGCCAAAACCTGAGATAAAAATAGAAGAACCAGAACCAATAGAATTAGATATAGTAGAAACTCAACATAAAATTAAAGATATCGAACGAGTTGTAACAGGAAGACATGACGGTCAAAAAGATCTTGATTTTTCTTTTACTCAAGAAGAACTTACAAAAGTAGTTTTGTCTCGTATAAACACGGAAATCTCAAAGTATAACAATGTCACTGGCAATATTGTTATAAATAGTATAACTCTACAAAATAATTTAATTGAAATTGCCGGTGAAATTGAAAAACCAATTAGTGGAAATATATTATTGAATATTTCTCCAAGCGTAAATAATGGTCAAGTACAATTTAGTATCCAAAAAGTGAAATTTGCAGGCTTGCCAATTGCCAAATCAATCTCAGATAAAATTTTAAAATCAATTAAAATTAATCCTGATAACATTATTTACCCCATTCCAAATGTAAATTTAACTGAAATTTTAGTCACAAAAAATGAATTGAATTTGAAGGGATTATACACTAAATAACAGACCTAAAAATACTAACAAAATTCCCCACTCTGGGGATTTTGTTTTTTTACAGTATTGTGATAAAATATTTAAGTCCTTTCTCAAATAATACTTTTATGGGTAAATTAATTGATGGCAAGCTAATTGCCAAAAAAATTGAACAAAAAACTGCTAAACAAGTAGCCCTCTTAAAAAAGCAAGGCCACACTCCAAAATTGGCTGTGGTTTTGGTTGGAGCAGATTTACCTTCACAGACTTATGTTAGAAAAAAAGGGCAAGCAGCCGAGAGTGTTGGAATGGATTTCAAATTGTATGAATTGCCAGAAAAAATTACTGAGATTGATTTGATCAAAAAAATAAAAACTATTCAAACCGATAAAAAACTTTCTGGCATTATTGTTCAACTACCTTTACCAGAACATTTATACACAACTAATATTTTAAACGCCATTAAACCAGAATTAGATGTAGATTGTTTGACTGATACTAATTTAGGAAAGTTAGTCATGAAAACTAATTACATAGTACCCCCCACTCCAGGCGCAGTCATGAGTATTATTCATGATCTGAAATTTGATTTGGTAGGCAAAAATGTAACAATTATTGGTATGGGTGCTCTAGTTGGTAAACCATTAGCAATAATGATGGCCAATGAACGCGCGAGTGTTATGACTTGCAATAGCAAAACCAAAGATATAAAAAAGAAATGTTTGATGAGTGATCTAATAGTGACTGGTGTCGGTGTAAAAAATATTTTGTGCGGTAATATGGTAAAAAAGAATGCAATTGTAATTGATACTGGCGTAAGTTTTTTAAAAGGAAAAATGTCTGGTGATGTCAATGTAGAAGAAGTAATAAAAAAAGCCAGCTATGTCACCCCCACTCCTGGCGGTGTCGGACCAATTACGGTAGCGAGATTATTGTGGAACACGGTTATTTGTACTGAACAAAAAATTAGAAATATTAAAAAATATAAATTTAATGACTAATATTTTATGAATAACCAAATTACAGTAATCGTAGGCACTCAGTGGGGCGATGAAGGTAAAGGAAAAATAACTGATTTTTTTGCAGAACAATCTGACTATGTGGTTCGCTTTCAAGGCGGAAATAATGCTGGACACACTCTCGTGGTCGGAGATGAAGTATATAAATTACACCTGATACCCTCGGGTGTTTTGTATCCAAAAGCAGTTTCTATCATTGGCAATGGTGTGGTAGTAGACCCAAAAGTTTTGTTAGAAGAAATTGCCGGATTACAAAAACGCGGTATTGAACCAAATTTAAAAGTAAGTCAACGCGCTCATGTGATTATGCCTTATCACATTGCCATGGATGAAGCTATAAGTAGCCACCAGGGGCAACTAGCCGCTGGTAGTACCAAACGCGGGATTGCTCCGGTTTGCGCGGATAAAGTTTATCGCCACGGCATTCGCGTTGGTGATTTATTAGAACCAGAATTATTTAAAGAAAAATTAGTCAAGTCTTATAATTTCAATAAAGATATTATTGAAAAAGTTTTTGGCAATACCTTTGACAATACTTTGGAAAATATTTACAACGAGTATCTTGAATATGGCAAACAACTCGCCAAATATATCACTGATACTGAAGTAGAATTATTTAGAGCTTTTAAAAATAACCAAAAAATTCTTTTGGAAGGTGCACAAGGAATGTCATTAGATCCTGATCATGGTATGTATCCTCATGGTACGAGTACTAACAATGTCGCTGGTTATGCTAGCGTCGGCACAGGCGTAGGATTTAATTGCATTACTAAAGTAGTTGGTATTACCAAGGCCTATGTTAGTCGTGTGGGCAACAGTCCTTTTATAACAGAATTACCAGAAGACGAAGCCAAGGCCTTACGTGATAAGGGTAATGAATATGGCACTACTACTGGCAGGCCTCGTCGTGTGGGTTGGATTGATCTGGTGCAAATCCGCCAAGCTGTACGCGTAAGTGGGGTGACAGATTTAGCCGTTATGAAATTAGATATTTTAGCTGGCTTCCCAGAAATAAAAGTTTGTGTAGCTTATGATATCAATGGTGAACGCGTGGAAGAAATGCCAGCGAGTCTGACAAAACTCCGAATTGCCAAACCAATTTATGAAACTCTACCAGGTTGGGATGATATGAATGATGAACAAATCACAGAATTTGTAAATAATGGCTATGATGCTCTGCCAGACAATATAAAAAAATATATTGAGTTTATTGAAAATCATGTTGGGGTTAAAGCGACGATTGTTTCCATTGGACCTAAAAGATCACAAACAATACTAAGATAAAATCCGTTAAATTAGTTGAATCCGTGTTTCTATCTAATTAAAGTTAAACAGATACACGAATTAAACGGATTAAACGAATAATAACTGATATGTCAGAAAAACAACCTTATCAAAAACCGAGAGTAACTAGTGAACATTTGGAATTTGAAAGAATAGAAGAACAGCGGGCCAAAGTAGCTGAAACATCACGTGGCGATATTTTTGTTAAAGGTGAAAGTGACAAAAGGCATATTTCTTTGGAAAAAGAGAAGGAAATATTAAAAAAGGCTTTGGCTGGTGGCGTAAATGTTGAAATTCCATTTGAAGGTGGATCAGAAAAAAAATTAATAGCACTGGATTCCGGTGATGTATTGGCAGATAATATAGCTAATTACTCGATAGAACAACTTAAACAAATTTTTAAAGATGTAGCCGAACAACTGGTAAAATTGCATAGATTAAATTTAAAACATGGTGATTTCCACCTTAGCAACATTGCAATAGAACCAAAAACATTAAAAGTGTCCTTTTTTGATTTTGAAACAGCCACAGACTTTGAAGACGACCCAATAAATTTTAATAATTTGACAGATATTTCAAACAAGATCTTACCTGAATTAAAAAATTTTATTGCCATGATTATTCTTGATATATATATAAATAAAAATGAAGATGAAATTAACAAAGCAAAATTTGAAACGCTAAGAAACAATGCTGAAAATATTGTAAGTACAGTGATTGATAAATTGCTCGAATATTATGCCTTTGATAATGATATTTCCCAAAAAATTAGGGAAGCATTAAAAGATACTCAGCAAGAAGAATTATTTAATTACCAAAACGATTTTGGACAATAAAATATAATATATACTCCCAAAAAACATGGAATTTACCAATAACACAATTGACTTTTCCGCAATGACCGAAGAGCAAATCAAAAACACTCTTGCCAAAAACAAGATTAGTTTGACTTGTGAAGAAATTTTAAAAATCCAAAATGAAATTCTTAAACGTCCACCATCTATTGCCGAATGTGTCCTCTGGTCTATTCAAGGTTCAGAACACAGCTCATATAAATCCAGTCGCAATCATTTGAAACAATTTGTGACGAGTGGACCAAATGTAATTTTAGGTCCTTGTGAAGATGCAGGAATTATAGAAATTGCCCGTGATAATAATGGTGATAAATATGGTTTGGTAATTAGTCACGAATCACACAACCATCCTTCACAAATTGTACCTTACGAAGGCGCGGCCACTGGTATTGGTGGCAATGTCCGTGATGTCTGTTGTATGGGTGCCAAGGTGATTGCCAGTGCCGATCCCCTACGTTTTGGTAATATTAAAGACAATAAAACTTTGTGGATTAATGAAGGCGTGGTTTCAGGTATTGCTGGTTATGGCAACCCAATTGGCGTGCCCGTGATCGCTGGAGATATTTATTATGATGAATCATATAATGACAATTGTTTAGTCAATGTAGTGACGATTGGAGTATTAAAAGAAGATGAAATTATTCATTCCCGGGCACCAAAAGATGCCAATGGTTATGATTTAATTTTAATTGGCAAGCCCACAGACAATTCGGGTTTTGGTGGCGCGAGTTTTGCGAGTTTGGAAATGAAAGAAGAAGATAAAGAAATGAATAAAGGTGCAGTGCAAGAACCCAATGCTTTTCTCAAACGCCATTTATTAAAATCTACGTATAAATTATTTGAAATTTTAAAAGCCAAAAATCTATTAGATAAAGTTGGTTTTAAAGATTTGGGCGCGGGTGGTATTGCTTGTGCGAGTGTAGAATTGGCCGACGCTAGTGGTTATGGCGCAGAAGTTAATATTGATCTAGTTCACAAAGGTATGAATAGTTTACCAGCCTATATAATTCTCTGTGCAGAAACTCAAGAACGCTTTATGTGGGTATCACACCCAGATATTACACCGCTTATAGTTGAACATTATAATACTACTTTTGCCTTGCCCAAAGTCTCGGCTGGTGCACGTGCCAGTGTGGTGGGTAAAATTCGTAATGATGGAATGTATGTAGTGACAGCTAATGGCGAAGAAATAATTAATGCCAAAGCGTCTGATGTTACTAGTGGTTTGCTTTATGATCGGCCTTATAAAAATCCTGAAAAACAATTTACTGAACCAAATTTAGCAGAACCAACAAACTACAATGAAACATTTTTAAAAATTTTGAGCCACGAAAATGTGGCTTGCCGTGTACCAGTTTATGAACAATATGATAAACAAGTGCAAGGCATTACTATTATTGAAGCTGGTGAAGCTGATGCAGGTGTAATGCAACCTTTTAAAGATACCAAATATCCAGAAGAAATTAGAAAGACTGGCGTGGCTCTCAAAGCTGACCAAAATCCCCGTTATGGAAAAATTTCACCATATTGGGGGGCAGTGAATGCTACAGTAGAAGCCATGCGGAATGTATCAGCTGTTGGTGCCACTCCAGAATGTATTACTGATTGTCTGTGTTTTGGTAATCCGGAAAAACTTGAACAAATGTGGGAATTTGCTGAAGGTGTGCGAGGTGTGGCCGAAGCGTGCAAAGGTATTCATTTGTTTAATCATCACGACTCCCCCGTTCCAGTAGTTTCTGGCAATGTTTCCTTATACAATGAATCAAAAGGCAAACCAATTGCACCGAGCGCGATTATTGCTTGTGCTGGCAAACTCAATGATGTGGACAAAGCTATTACCATGAGTTTTAAACAAACTAATTCTACTTTATTTATGATTGGCGAACGCCAAGATGAATGCGGTGGTAGTGTTTATTATGACCTGTTTAAAGAATTAGGTGCCAATGTACCAAAACCAGATTTAAACACTGTCCAAGCACAAATTTGGGGCTTACACGAAGCAATAGATAATGAATTAATCCTATCTGCCCATGATATTTCTGATGGTGGTATTGCGATTACTCTAGCGGAAATGAGTTTTAAAAATGAAATCGGAATTTCTATTCAAATTGAAAGTGGATTGCGTACTGATAAAATTTTATTTTCAGAGACTGGTGGATTTGTGATTGAAGTAAAAAGTCATAAAGTTGAAAGTCTAAAGTCAATTTTTGCCAAATATAATGTAGAATTATTTAATATTGGTAAAACAACAGAGGATAAAAAAATTAAAATCAATAATGCGGTTGACTTAGATTTAATTAAAGCAAAGCATGAATGGCTAAACGGTTTAAGAAATAAGCTTTGATTTCATTCCGAGAAGGAGTTCAAACGACGACGAGGAATCTTTCTTAAAATAAATTATTTTTAAATCATTAAATTCTATTCTAAAAAAAGTATTAGGTAAAAAAGATTCCTCTCCGCCAGCCGGCGGATCGGAATAATAGTAAACTATATGTCAATTACTTACAAGGATTCCGGAGTAGATATTGATCAGGCTAATAAAGCCAAAACTGAAATGAAATCAATTTTAAAGACAGATGAAAAACGAGTTTTGAATAAAGTTGGAGCTTTTTCGGCACTCTATGATATTGATTTTCCTGAATACAAACATCCGGTTTTAGTTTTAAAAACTGAGGAACCAGGCTCAAAACAACTTTTAGCTTTTCAACATGATAAAATTGAATCAGTCTGTTATGACACTGTGAACCACCTTATAAATGATTGTATTGTTATGGGTGCGAAACCTCTAACTGTACAAGATGCAATTATTTGTGGTAAATTGGAATCTGATAAAGTAAAAAGAATGGTCCGAGCTTTTGCTAGCGCTTGCGAGGAACAAGACTGTGTTCTCACAGGTGGAGAAACTTCTGAACAACCAGGAGTAATTCCTGTTGGGACTTACATCCTGACAACGAGTATAGTGGGAATTGCCGAAAAAGAAAATATTATTGATGGAACAAAAATTACAGCAGGCGATGTTGTTTTAGGTTTAGAATCTAGCGGACTACATACCAACGGTTATACACTAATTAGAAAACTAATTGAACAAAACCCATATATTATCAATGAAATAATTATTGGTAAAACTTTTTTAGAATTAATTTTAGAACCGCATCGTTGTTATTATCAAACAATTAAAGATTTATTTCCCAGAAATATTATTACCGGGCTAGCCCATATCACTGGTGGAGGTATAAAAGAAAATTTAAATCGGATTTTACCAGATAATCTTGATGCGGAAATTGTTTTGTCCCAGTATCAAATCCTGCCAATTTTCAAATTTATAAAAAATCTCGCTGGTCTGGACGATGCCGAAATGCTCCGCACTTTTAATATGAGTGTGGGTCTGACTATGGTTGTAAAACCAGAACACGTGGGTGAAGTAATAAATCATATTAAAGAAAAAAATGTTAATTGTTATGAAATTGGTAAAATTATTCCTGGCAATAAAGAAGTTAAAACAATTAATAATTTAATTTGGTAAATAAATTCTTATAACTTACAGCTTAAAGCTTATAACTTCGTATGCGTATTGCAATTATACAATTCCCCGGCTCGAACTGCGAATCAGAATCAATTCGCGCGATTAAACTTGCTGGTATGGAACCAGTAGAATTTTTGTGGAACGAAGATTATAACAAATTAAAAGAATTTGATGGCTATTTTATTGTCGGCGGTTTTTCTTATGAAGATCGATCTCGTTCGGGAATTATTTCTGCCCTAGATCCTCTAATGCCTTACATTAAAATTGAATCAGAAAAAGGTAAACCAGTTTTGGGAATTTGTAATGGCGCACAAATTTTGGTAGAAACAGGTTTGGTCCCAGGCTTAGTTGATAACCAAGTTGGTATGGCCTTGGCAGTTAATAAACGCGTCCAAAATGGCAAAGTCTTGGGTACAGGGTTTTATAACACTTGGGTAAATGTACAATTGACTGCTCCAAGTGCAGCTTGTGCTTTTACAAAAAATTTAAAAGAGGGTGAATTCATTCATATCCCTATCGCTCACGGCGAAGGTAGATTTATTATTCCGGAAGGATTATTAGATGAAATGAAAGCTAACAATCTAGATGTCTTTAGATATTGCGACAACAATGGCAAACAACATGATGAATTTCCCACTAACCCAAATGGTTCAGTAGAAAGTTTAGCTGGAGTTTGTAATACTAATGGAAATATTATGGCTATGATGCCCCACCCCGAACGAACAGACAATGGTCAACCAATTTTTACCTCCATGCGCGATTATATTTCTGAAAACAGAAAAGTAGATTTATCTTACTTATCTTTTAAACCAACAAAATACGAACCAAAAGAATATAAACCGACTGGATATGAAATGCTAGTTGATTTGATTATTACTGATAATGAAGCCGTAACAGTGGAAAATACTTTAAAAAACTTGGGGATATACGCGAGAATAAAAAAAATGAACCACTGGGAAATTACCACAGATAATTTTACTGATGAATTAAAAACTAAAATTATAAATTCCGGAGAAATTTTAAACACTAACAAAGAAATTATTGTAAATGATTTCACAGATTTTAATAAAGAAAATTCAATTTCACTTCTTGTTAGATACAGAGATGATTTTGTTGGACAAAGTAAAATCAACACTTTACAACACCATTTTGGACTAAATGAAATAAAAAATATTAACAAAGGTACTATTTGGCAAATTACAGTTGAAAGTGGTAATATAGATGAAATAGTTAAGTTTATTTTGGATTCACATATACTATTTAACCAATATAGTCAGGAATGTTTTATTTACAATATATAATAGAACACAAATTACCAGAATTACCACAAATTTTCGCAAATTTATTTTGGTTTATTTAGGGAATTTTGGAAATTTGAGTTCTATTCTAAAATTAATATGGAATATAAAAAAATAATTCAAAATAACTTGTCCAACTGTCTCACAGAAACAAATCTATTAATACCAAATAAAAAAATCGGCAAAGTGCGTGATAGTTACGATTTGGGCGATAAAATGTTACTAATTACGACTGATAGACAAAGTGCTTTTGACCGCATTCTAGCTTCCATTCCTTTCAAAGGCCAAGTACTAAACCAAACCAGTGCTTGGTGGTTTGAACAAACCAAACATATTGTTCCTAATCACGTCTTAGAAATCCCTGATCCTAATGTTACTGTTGGTAAAAAATGTACGGTTTTTCCAGTAGAATTTGTCGTGCGTGGCTACATTACTGGCACAACTGACACCTCAGCTTGGGTGAACTACAGCAAGGGCGTGCGTGAATTTTGTGGTAATACTTTACCGGAAGGAATGAAAAAAAATCAAAAATTCTCTGAACCGATTGTTACCCCCACGACCAAAGCTGATGACCATGATCGTTCTATTACCCCAAAAGAAATTGTATCAGAAGGATTGATGAGTCAGACTGATTGGGATTATGTGAGTAGTAAAGCTCTAGAACTTTTTAAATTTGGTCAAGTTACAGCTTTAAAAAATGGTTTAATTTTGGTTGATACTAAATATGAATTTGGCAAAGATGCTGACGGAAATATTTTATTGATTGATGAAATTCACACTCCAGATTCTAGTCGTTACTGGCTAGCCAATAGTTATGAAGACAGATTTAATAATGATGAAGAACCAGAAAATATTGATAAAGAATTTCTACGCATTTGGTTTGTTCACAATTGTGATCCTTATAAAGATACAAACTTACCAAACGCACCAGAAGAATTAGTGATTGAACTTTCTCGCCGTTATATTCAACTCTATGAAATGATTACTGGATTGAAATTTGAATTTCCAAGTGGTGATATAAATCAACGCTTAAATAATAATTTAAAAAAATATTTAAACTAAATTAAAGGAATAATTTATTAATTTTTATTTTTGAAAATATGGATTTATTTAGAAGAAGACCAAAAGTGGAGCCAGGTGAACCAAAAAAAGAGGCAGATAAACCAGTGGAACATGTTGCCACACCAAGCGATGTTTCAAAAGTCGATGTAGAGGTAGAAGGACATTTTCCTAAAATTGAAAACAGATTTCCCAATATTGAACTTTTAGATCCAAATGACAAATCAGTTCATAGAGATCGCATACCAGCAGTTGCTAGACAAAAAAGTTGGAATAGTCCCGGTGATCAACAAGGTAGTGATGATGAATTAATTTGGTTGACACCAGACGCAGCCAAAGAGCGATTGGAGACAATTCTTTTGACGCATCCAGATTTTAACGAACGAGGATTTTCACACGTTGCAGGGAGTGAGGCTTTGGAGATGATTGAACAAGCACATGGTGGACGTAGGGCACCTAAAACAGAAGATGAAGTTATAGATGTATTGATTGATCAGGGTTTTCAGGTTGTGACAAATTTTCAAGGCGAAAAAGGAATTGTAATTGATGCAACAATTCCAAGTAAAGATAATACTTCTGGTAGAATTGTAAAACGTGAAGTTCACCAAGAAGGTGACGCTGTAATTTCTGTGTGGGTACCAGAAGAACCAAATAAATCTGGTTTAAGACCAGTGACAAATGATACAAAAAATGGCATTTTTGTACCTCTTGATTGGATAATAGGTGTGAGTAAAGGGCCTGGTTTCAAGGAACGAAGGGGAGGATTCCGTTCACATCCAGCAAAACATGCTGAGTCAGTTAGTGGACTTTTTGGTACGGAAGCATTTACAGTACGTGAAGCATTGGTTGATCTTTTTGATAGAAAAGATGAAATTGGTAGTAAAATACGTGCGATTTTTAATAAAGAACAGGTTAGAGAGAACGGAGAACAAAGATCACGTCTTGAATTTTATGATTTATTAACCAAGGAATTAGGTCTTAGACCTAAATTAGCTAATACCGGATATTTTCCAAATGAGCCAGTATTTGAATTGTTCGCTGAACCACTTGAAGCTAGAAAACGAGTAATGATTGACTGTGATACAGAAGGAAAGACAAATCCTGGTGCTCATCGATTTACATTATATCTTGAAGAATTATGGTATTGGTTATACGATAATCAAGATCATAGGCGTTATTGGAAAGAGAAACAAGAACCAGCCTAAATAATTTTTTTACTATTAAATCATAATCACTTAAATTAATTTATTATGAAAATACAAATATTTGTGACAGGGGGAACTTTTGATAAAGAATATAATGAATTAACTGGTGAACTTTATTTTAAAGACACCCATCTTTCTGAAATGTTAAATTTGGGACGAAACAAAGTAGAGACTGATGTAAAAACTTTAATGATGATGGATAGTTTGGATATGACAGAAATGGATCGTATTAATATTATGGAAAATTGTAAAAAAAGTACGAGCGATAAAATAATTATTACTCACGGCACTGATACAATGGTAGCCACAGCAAAGTTAATTGCTGCAGAAATAAAAGACAAAACTATTGTACTAGCCGGAGCAATGATTCCATATAAATTTGGTAGTTCAGATGGTTTATTTAATCTTGGGGCTGCTATTGCTTATGTACAAACACTACCACCCAATGTCTATGTTGTTATGAATGGCAAATATTTTATTTATGACAATGTACAAAAAAACAAAAAATTAGGTATTTTTGAAGAATTAAATTAATTTTATTTCTCTTCCCTGCCTGCGCAGGTAGGCTTATTCCTTATTCTTTACTCCTTATTCCTTCACATTATGAAAGCAATCATTATCATGGGTTCTACATCAGATCAAGAATGGGCCAAAAAAATTACTGACAAACTGAACGAATACAATATTTTACACGAAGAACACGTTGCCTCGGCTCATAAACAAGCACCAGAAGCTTTGGCAATCTTGGATAAATACAAAGATGAATCAGTAATTTATATTACTATTGCTGGTAGATCAAATGCCTTGTCTGGTTTTGTGGCTGGTAATTCTACTAAACCCGTTATCGCCTGTCCGCCATTTAAAGATAAAGAAGACATGATGATAAATATTCACTCAACCCTACAAATGCCTAGTAATGTTCCTGTTATGACTATTCTTGATCCGGGTAATACAGCTTTGGCTGTAGAACGAATTTTTCGTTCATTCCGAGGAGCGAAGTGACGAGGAATCTTTCCTACATCAAAACTTTTTAAAACAAAAATTAATGAATTAAAAAATATTATCTCAAGAAAGATCCCTCACCCCTTTGCGGATTCGGGATGAACGAACCCTATGAATACACTAAATTCTATTTCTCCACTAGACGGACGTTATTCAAACCAAACTGACGAACTACAACCATACTTCTCCGAAATGGCCCTGATGAAATATCGTCTCATGGTTGAAGTGGAATATTTAATTTTATTATCTGAAGAAAAAGGTATAAAAGAAGTCAAACCTCTCTCCCCTGCTTTACAAAAAAAATTGCGAGCCATTTATGAAAAATTTTCTATTTTAGAAGCAAAAAAAATCAAAAAAATTGAAGCAACAACTAAGCACGATGTTAAAGCGATTGAATATTATTTACAAAACAAACTTCTCAGTTTAAAATTAACTGTTTATTTACCATTTTTACATTTTGCCATTACCTCAGAAGACATAAATAATTTGGCTTTTTCTCTCATGTGGCAAAATGGATTAAATAATGTATATTTAAATTCTTTATTAACCATAAAAAAAGAGCTAACTGAAATGGCCAAAAAATTCAAAAGTACTGCAATGCTCTCAATGACTCATGGACAACCAGCCACACCCACGACTGTTGGTAAAGAAATTGCTGTGTTTGTCGCTAGAATAAATAGACAAATTAAACAATTACAAAATCATAAATTGTTAGGAAAATTTGGTGGAGCCACTGGTACTTGGGCCGCGCACCAAATTGCTTATCCAAAAGTTGACTGGTTAAGACTTTCAACCAGATTTATTAAGTCTCTAGGTTTAGAACCAAACTTATTAACTATTCAAATTGAACCCCATGATTCAATTGCCGAAAGTTATCAGAATCTAGCTAGAGTGAATACTATTTTAATAGATTTTTGCCGAGATACCTGGTCTTATATTAGTCGGGGTGTATTTGTTCAAAAAAATAAAGCCGGTGAAATTGGTTCTTCAACTATGCCTCACAAGATTAATCCAATTTACTTTGAAAATGCTGAGGGCAATCTTGGTCTAGCTAATGCTCTACTAAATCACTTGACCGAAAAACTCCCTATCTCCCGTATGCAACGCGATTTGACAGATAGTACAGTCTTACGGAATCAAGGTGTGGCTCTAGGACATTCTCTATTAGCTAATAAAAATATTTTAAATGGTTTATCTCGTCTGACTGTAAACGAGATGCAATTAAAAAAGGAATTGGATGATAATCCAGAAGTTTTGGCCGAAGCCATACAAACTATTTTACGTAAATGTGGTTATAATAATGCTTATGAACAATTAAAAGAATTAACCCGCGGACAAGATATGACTTTAGAAAGTATTTATAAATTTGTAAAAATTTTAAATATTCCTAAAATTGAAAAACAAAAATTATTAAAACTAACCCCAAAAACATACATTGGTCTCACATCAAAACTTGTAAATCTAGTTTAACTAATTCTCTACTTTCGACTTTATAACTTTAAAAACTTTATAATTATACTATATGTGCGGTACACTTGGAATCTTTTCTCACAAACCAGTGGCTCAAGAATTATATAATGGTTTAATTCATCTGCAACATCGTGGCCAAGATGCTTGTGGTATTTTAACGTATAATGAAAAATTTCATATCAAGCGCGGAACTGGACTAGTACGTGATACTTTTGTCCAGGATGATATGGATATGTTAAAAGGTAATATGGGAATTGCCCAAGTCCGCTACCCCACTGCCGGTTCCAAATTTAGTTTTGAAAACGCTCAACCACTCATGATTTTCTCTCCATATGGTATTGCCATGACTCACAATGGTGATCTGGTTAATTATTTTGAGTTGCGAGAAGAATTAATAAAAAAAGATCGAGCTTATTTTAATACTACTTCAGATTTGGAAATTATCTTAAATATCTTTGCTCTGGAGATGCAAAAAAGATTTGATAATGATGCTGACATTTTTGAAAATATTTGTGAATCAGTAGAATCTATTTATAATCGTTGCAGTGGCGCTTATTCAGTCTGTACTATAATAGCTGGCAAAGGTATGGTAGTTTTTCGTGATCCTCATGGCATTCGCCCTCTAGTCTGTGGCCTAAGACAAAATGAAGATGGCACACGTGATTATATTTTTGCTTCAGAAAATACTATGTTTTATCCTTTGGGATTTAAACACCAAGGCAATGTTCAACCTGGTGAAGTCGTATTTATCAATATGCAAGGTGAAATGTATAGCCGAAAACTCCGCAATGAAATTTTTACGCCTGACATTTTTGAATATATTTATTTGGCTCGTCCAGATTCCATGATTAATAATGTGAGTGTGTATCGAGCTCGTCTGCGCATGGGTCAAAATCTAGCCAAACGCTGGCTAGAAAAATACCCGGACATAAAACCAGATATAGTTATTCCTATTCCCTTTTCTTCTAACACTTCAGCTCTATCTTTTGCTCATGAAATTGGGGTGCGTTATTCCGAGGGAATTTACAAAAACCCATTTGTGGGTAGAACTTTCATGATGCCCGGACAAACCCAACGTAGAAAATCAGTTTTACAAAAATTATCACCGCAAGAAGTAGAAATTAGAGACAAGGATGTAATGTTAATTGATGATTCAATTGTGCGTGGTACCACTAGCAAAGAGGTAGTGAAAATGGTCCGTGAAGCCGGAGCCAAAAAGATTTACTTTGCCACGCCATGTCCCCTAGTTATTAATCCTGACTTTTATGGTATTGATATTCCTACTCGGGGAGAATTAATTGCGGCTAATAAAACTGTAGAAGAAATTCGCGAATATATAGGGGCTGATATTTTGCTTTATCAAGAAATTCCTGATTTAGTAGAAGCCGTTACTAGAAAAGGCCAACACAACATTGATAGACCTTCTATGCCTTATCTTGATGGCTGGTATGTGATTGGCGATGTGGATGAAGCAAAAATTAAAAAATATGAGGAGCTAAAAGAACATTCAAAACGATGCTAAATATCATAGCCTAGATAGATACACAAATCTAACGGATTTAACTGATTTGAACAGATCTGTTTTTATCCGTTTTATCAGTTTAATCCGTGTATCTATCTAATATTTGTAAACAAATTATGCGAATCTTAATCATAGGAAGTGGCGCTCGTGAACATGCTATTGCTAAGGCATTTAAAAAATCTCCACAATCGCTGGAATTATTTTGTTTTGCCTCCAGCAATAATCCTGGTATTATTGAATTATGTTCTGAATACAAAATTGGTTCAATGACTGATGCCGAAGAAATGTTAAAGTTTGCAATTAAACACAAAATTGATTTTGTTTTTGTTGGCCCCGAAGCACCACTGTCTGTCGGGGTAGCTGATGTTTTATGGCAAAACAATATACCTTGTATTGGTCCAAAACAAAAGTTAGCTCAGTTGGAGACCAGCAAAAGTTTTACCCGTGATCTGACAACTAAATATAATATTCCTGGCAGTCCAAAATATAAGAACTTTTCTTCATTAGATGATGTTCAAGAATTTCTTGATGAACTTGGTGAACTCTATGTAATTAAAGCTGATGGACTCATGGGTGGCAAAGGTGTAAAAGTCGCTGGTGATCATTTACATTCACACACCGAAGCTTTGGAATATTGCCAGGAATTATTAAATGCTAATAGTAATTTTGTAATTGAAGAAAAATTTATTGGCCAAGAATTTTCCCTAATGAGTTTTTGCGATGGTACTCATCTGGCTCATGTGCCCGCTGTCCAAGACCACAAACGCGCCTTTGAAAATGATGAGGGTCCAAATACTGGTGGTATGGGCACATATTCTGACGCTGATCATAAATTACCATTTTTAACTGACGATGATATTAAGCAAGCCCAAGACATTAACCAAAAAACTTGTGATGCGCTATGCACTGAATTTGGTGAAGGTTATGTTGGTATTCTCTATGGTGGTTTTATGCTAACTAAGGACGGGGTTAAATTAATAGAATATAATGCCCGCCTAGGTGACCCAGAAGCTATGAATGTATTGGCAATTTTAAAATCTGATTTTGTAGAACTTTGCCAAGCAATTACCAAAGGCGAACTGACACAAGAACACGCCAGATTTGCCAATCAAGCAACTGTTTGTAAATATACTGTACCAAATGGTTATCCAGATAATCCTGTAAAAAACCAGAAGATTGATATTTCCGAAGTAGTAAATAAAGATCAATTATATTTTGCTAGTGTAGATCAACGTGAAGATGGATTATACGAAATTGGTTCACGAACAATTGCGATAGTAGGTGTCGCTGATACTATTTACGAAGCCGAACAAATTGCTGAAACAGAAATAAATAAAATCAAAGGACCATTATTTCACAGAAAAGATATTGGTACAACAGAACTTATTCAAAAACGTATAAACATAATGAACAATCTTAGATAGAACACTGATCTAACAGATAGAACTGATAAAAACTGATCTGTTCAAATCTGTTAAATCAGTTTAATCTGTGTTCTATAAATACTATATGAAAAAACTCGCTATTCTAGGTTCAACTCGTGGTACAGACATGCAAGCCATAATTGACGCAATTGAATCCAGAGAACTTGAAGCAAAAATTGAAATTGTAATAAGCAATAAACCAGATGCTTATATTCTTGAGCGTGCCAAAAATCACAATTTAAATACAAACTGTTTAATTTTAAATAAGGGGGAAACCCGGGAAGAATATGATACTAGATTATTAGCTGAACTTGATAAATATAATGTTGATTTGATATTACTAATTGGTTGGATGCGTATCCTCTCCCCTGTTTTTATTAATGCTTTTCGCGACAGAATTTTGAATGTTCATCCCTCACTCTTACCAAAATTTGCTGGCGGAATGGATTTGAATGTACATGAAGAAGTTTTAAAAGCTCACGAAACAGAATCTGGCTGTACAGTTCACCTGGTAGATGAATCAGTTGATAGCGGAAAGATCATTGTACAAAAAAAATGTTCAATTGATCCAAATGAAACTGCTGAGAGTTTAAAAAATAAAGTCCAAAAATTGGAGGGGGAGGCTTTTATTGAAGCTATTCGTCGTTCATCCTGAACCCACCGCAGTGGGTGAAGGATCTTTCGAAGAATAAAAATAATTAATTACATTTATCTGTTGTAGTCCAAAATACTATGCTCAGAAAGATCCTTCGGTCGCTTGGACTCCCTCAGGATGACATAACCTATGAACACAAACACAACCCAAATCAAACGCGCCCTAATCTCTGTTTCCGATAAAACAGGCTTAATTGAATTTGCACAAAGTTTACACGAACTAGGTGTAGAAATTATTTCTACTGGTGGTACTTATAAAAAATTATTAGAAGCCAATATTCCCGCTATAGAAATTTCTGAATTTACTGGTTTCCCCGAAATGATGGATGGTCGAGTGAAAACTCTGCACCCACTAGTGCATGGTGGAATCTTGGGTTTGCGTGACAATCATGCTGAAGTGGCCCAGGAACATAATATTAAATGGATTGATTTGGTAGTAGTTAATTTGTATCCATTTTCTGCTACAATTCAAAAACCAAATGTTTCGGAAGAAGAAGTAATAGAAAATATTGATATTGGTGGCCCAAGCATGATCCGGAGTGCAGCCAAAAATATTGGCTGGGTCGGTGTAGTAGTTGATACTAATGATTATTTACCTATTCTAGAAGAAATAAAAACTGGCGGATTAACTTATGAGATGAGAAAAAAACTTTCTGCCAAAGCTTTTTCTCATACAGCCCAGTATGATTCAATTATTGCCGGATATTTTAATCAAGAAAAATTTCCTGAAAAACTTTCCCTCACTTATGAAAAATTTGATTACGAACTACGTTATGGTGAGAACCCACACCAACTGGCGGCTGTTTACAAAGAACCAAACAATCATGAACACAATATTTTAAATGCCAAAATTTTGCAAGGCAAAAAGCTTTCTTACAACAATCTAAATGATGCTGACGGCGGTCTAACAACTTTGCGCGAATTTACAGAACCAGCCTGTGTGGTAGTAAAACATGCCAATCCTTGTGGGTCTGCCACTGGTACTGACATTACTGAAGTATTCAAACGCGCTTATAATGCTGATGCTCTGTCGGCTTTCGGCGGAATTATTTGTTTAAATAGAGTTTGTACCAAAACTATTGCCGAAGAAATTACCAAAGTTTTTGCGGAAATAGTTTTAGCACCAAACTATGAACCAGAAGCTCTGGAAATTCTGGCTACTAAGAAAAATTTAAGAGTTTTGGAACTGGGTGAAATTACTACTTTGAAACCCAAACATGAATATAAATATCTTGATGGTGGATTATTGGTACAAGATCAAGATGTCCAAAATATTTTAGAAACTGATTTGAAAATCGTTACCAAAGTCCAACCAACTGAAGCAGAAATTCAAGACATGTTATTTGCTTGGAAAGTTCTTAAACATGTCAAATCCAATGCCATTTTAATTGCCAAAAATAATACCACAATTGGGATCGGTCCGGGACAAGTTTCTCGTGTAGAAGCGGTGGAAATTGCTATTAGAAAATCTGGAGATAAAATTAATGGGGCTATTCTAGCTTCTGATGCTTTCTTCCCTTTCCGTGATAGCATAGATAAAATCGCTTCTACTGGAATTAAAGCTATTATCCAACCTGGTGGTAGTATCAAAGACGAAGAAGTAATTCAAGCTTGTGATGAACATGGTATTGCGATGGTGTTTACTGGGGTTCGATGCTTCAAGCACTAACTAATCCTGAGGAGGAACGACGAAGGATCCCGTTGTGTGCGGGATTTTTTATTCTACAGAGGGATTCTTCACTTCACTGCGTTTCGTTCAGAATGACACAAAAAACACCCCAAATCTCCTTCCTAAATCATAAATATTTTATAACTTAGGACGGGTGGGGTGTTTCTTCTTTCCCTCCTGTCCGGATCTGCCAAAAGGAAGGGGCAGAACCTGGTCAGTACCGTTATTTGGGGAGTCAGGTACCGACTGTGGTGGCGAGACGGTATCTACGGCTGGAGGACAGTGATGATGAAGTTGGGGAAGAGTTCAATCAATCTCGAGGTGTCCCCAACATACTGACCGATCATTGCTTCAACCACTCGCTCGGTCTCCTCTCTCGGAAGAATTCCGCGAATGAGTCCTTCGACTCGTTCGTCGAACCCTTCTTCAACAAAGAACTGTCGCGGCAGGTAGTCCGAGATGGTTCTTCTGTTGAACTTGAGTTCGAAACCTCCATCGTCTGACGTGATGAGGAGACGCATGACAGCCTTCCACGGCTGCCACCAGTGCTCCCTCCGCAGAACCCATTCCTCAATACGGCAGACTTTGCCGTGCCGAAGAATGATCCGATTCAACGGCTTGTCGCGCCTTTCCTGCATAACCAACCTCCCAAAGTGGACGGACACGAACGACCTACATATTTAAACATTAAAAAACCAAAAAGTCAAAAATCTCCCGACGTTACGTCGGGAGATTTTTTTATTACTTGTTCTTTTATCCTGAGCTAAAATACGATCTTATTTATTTATTCTACAACGGGATCCTTCCCCGCCTCATCGGCGGGTCAGGATTACACCTCATAATTCGGCGCGGCATCCATCAACCCCAAATCATGGGGATGACTTTCTTTCAAGCTTGAAGAACTAATTTTTATAAATTTAGCATTCTTTTGCAATTGTTCAATCGTCGATGCACCATTATACCCCATAC
>JBAQFA010000021.1:0-32967 GCA_049287025.1 Candidatus Magasanikiibacteriota bacterium | reverse complement strand
ATACTGGATTTATTATATAAATAATGAACCAGCTTCAACTGGAATTTTAAATTATATTATTCAACCAAAAGATAAAATTAAATGGAAATATGAAGAGTCTAACATTTAATATGAGACATTTGACATTTAGAAAATTAATTTTAGTTTGTTCAATTGTAATTGGTAGCATTTTATTTTTGTGTCCGGCTTATGCTGAAGAAAACATAAATGTAAATTTAAGAATTGAAACGTCAGAACAAACAATTTTAGACCAGCAAATTTCTATTCCGGAATCTTGCGAAGTGACAGATAATACTGGAGTAACTTCCACTTATACTGGTTATAAAGCCATTTGCATATTACAAACAGTCCAAGAACAGGGTTTATTAAATTATGGTACAAATAACTTTGGCTGGGGTTTATTTGTAGAAAAAATTAATAGCATTGGTAATGATGAAAACATGTTTTGGTCGCTTTACCAAAATAATAATGCAACCCTACTTGGAGCGACCGATTTACCAGTTAATAATAACGACAAAATAGTTTTTTCTTATGTTGATTGGAATTATACAAATGAAATTTTACATGTAGATTTAACCAACACCAGCACATACACAAACTCACCTGTCAATATTAAAGCACAATTTTGGAATAGTGGTGAAATAACCAATCTGAATTCGGAAGCTACATTTTTTATTGACGGAAACAGTTATAATTCAACTTCTGGCACACTAGAATATATTCCCGACACAGAAGGTGAAAAAGAAATTTATATAGAAGCAAGTGGTAAAACTAGAAGTGAAAAAATTTATTTGACTGTAAATCCTGCCATCAAGTCAGAGCCAACCAAACAAGTAAACTTAAATTTACGCTATCAAAATAATTTAATTTTTTCTAGCCAAATAGAAATACCAACGTCAACTATAATTCTGGATTCTAACGGCGTAGAACATTTCACCACTTCCAGCAATGCTCTAACCGCCCTGATGGCCGCTGACGCTGTTAGCACAAATTTTACTATTACTGACTTACAATATTATGACAGTATGGATAGTTTTTATTTAAATTGCATTGATATTTATTCCCCCACCAACACTTCACTCTGTGCCAATTGGAATTATGTGGTTGATGACACCTATCCGAGTATTGGCATGGATAGTTATGATCTAGATGGCGGTGAAAATATTTATATTTATTTTGACAATCCTTGGCAAATTACAGCCAGTACTTCAACTTTTACACTTGATACCACAACTACATTTTTTACTTGGCGCTATGATTATGAAAATTTGGAAAACGAATGGCTACCAGATGCCAATTTGATTGACATTTCAATTGATAATCCAAATTCTACTGGCTGGTGGGATACGACGATTACTATCGCCACCACCACAACCGATGGATCAGGACAGGTTGATTACAAATTCACCACTACAGGAACTTACTACGCCAAAATTACATCCGACGATTATTCAAAATGGAGCAATCCAATTACTCTAACAATTATCCAACTAAATACTTCTACAGACGATAATAGTAAAAACAACAATGACGGAGGCTCTAGCGGTGGGAACGGTTCAAACGAAAATATTCACAATAATCTTAATGTAAATAAAGCAATTGAATTTTTATCCTCAAAACAAAATCCAGACGGCAGTCTTGGTTCTAGCTCCATCTATACCGACTGGTCTGCAATTGCTTTTGGCGCCTATGACAAAAATAATACCATTGCTCAAAATATAAAAACATATTTACTAACTGACCCAAATCCTCTAGTCGGACTTAACAATGTGTCTGATTATGCCCGTCGAGCTATGGCTTTAATGGCACTAGATATAAATCCTTATTCAGACACAAAAACAAACTACATTACTAATCTAATAAATAAATTTGATGGTACACAATTTGGCAATGTAAATCTGTATAATGATGACATTTTTGCTATAATTCCACTACTTCATGCTGGTTATTCTAGTAATGATAATATTATTCAAAAAACTGTAGAATTTATTCTATCAAAACAATCCAATGGTGGTTGGGGTAGTGCAGACCTTACAGCTGCAGCTATACAAGCACTCTCGCCTATTTCAGACATTTCTGGAGTATCAGAAGCTTTAACAAAGGCCAAAATTAAATTACAACAATCCCAGACTAATAACGGAGACTTTGGCGGCACACCAACCACGGCTTGGGTTATGCAAGCTATTAATGCGCTTAACGAAAAACAAGCTGATTGGCAAAAAGATAACAAGACACCTGGTGATTATTTATATTCTATCCAAGCAAAGGATGGTGGTGTTGATGAAACTCTAAGCAGTGATTTTCGTATTTGGAATACAGCTTATGTTACTCCAGCTGCTCTAGGAAAAAATTGGAATGATATTTTAAATAACTTTGAAAAACCATTATCACAAAATAATAGTGGTAGCGATAATGATTTAAATATTACAACTACAACTATTACAACTCCAACCACCACACCCACTTCTACGTTTGATCTAACTACTACTACGCCAGATATTACCACGACAACAATAGATATTGTCACTACCACGCTAGAAATGACAACGACAAGTGACGATATTGTAACTACAACAGAAAATATTATTACAACTTCAACAATAGCTTACGAAGATACAAAAAATAATATAGAAATTGAACAAAAATTTAACCTGCCTGCGCAGGCAGGCAAAAATTTAACAAATAACAAAACAACAATGCAAAATAAATATCAAAACCTAGAACCTATAACCTATAACCTAACTTCAACACCAACAATGGAACAATTTAACAATGTAACAATCTCGTCACCAACTACAACTTCAATTCCCTACTTAAATACTGTCAAAGGTGTCTTTGCCACGGCTACAACAATGGCTTCTGGACTAGGTCTTTATCTTGGTTGGAAATTCTTACAAACTCTGCTATAATAAACACTGATTCCACTGATTTAGGTGGATTTCACAGATTAATAATTTATGAAAAAAATATTATTACTCGGCGCATTTTTAATAACTACTATCTTGACGGGATGTAGTGTATTATCCAGCACAAACCCCAATCTATCATCAGCTCCAGTAGATTACAAAATGGAAATTATAAAATCTGAAGCAAACCGAAACACTCCAGAATTTAAAGCCAAACAAAACAGCACAGGCAAAGAATTACTTGTTCAATCTGGAGTAAATTATGAAATGTCTGGTGAGGAAATTACTTCTCTGGATAAGGTAATTAGTACTCTATCAAAAAATTGGAATCTGTATATAAATGACACAAAAATTGACTTTAACACACCAATTAATTCACAAAGTAAAATTGAATGGAAATACGAAGCAAGAAATACATAACAAATCTATGAACAAAAAAATAATCATTCCCATCCTACTAATAATTCTAGGCATTATAGCTAGATTTTTACCACACCTAGCCAACTTCGCTCCAATTGGTGCCATTGCTTTATTTGGTGCACTATACTTACCAAAAAAATATGCTTTAATAATTCCTCTGGTCGCTATGTTTATTTCTGATATTTTTATTGGTTTTTATTCTTGGCAGATCATGCTGGCGGTTTATGGTAGTTTTGTTTTAGCTGGAATTTTTGGTTTAACAATTCGCAAAAATATCAAATTCGCTTCCGTGCTCTCAGTCACCCTCCTTTCCTCCGTGTTGTTCTTTCTCATTACCAACTTCGCTGTCTGGGCCTTTGGTACTATGTATATTCACAACTTTACTGGTTTAGTCCAAAGCTATGTTATGGCTGTGCCATTTTTTAAGAATAGTTTGCTTGGTGATTTGTTTTATGTTGGGGTGTTGGTTGGTGGATATGAGACAGTACTCTTATTAATAAAAAATAAAATTACTAAAAAAGAATCAGTGAAACCAATTTTATAAATCTGTAAAAATCAATATTATATGGACAATACTTGTGGTACAAATTCATGCAAAATGAATCACGAAGGTGATGGTACAATCCCTGAGGAATTAAAAGAAAAATGGAATGAATTTATAGAAAAAAATTGTAATTCTATAAATTGTAATAGGAGACACACTACAAAATGCTGTGTTTGGGGAACTTTTGCAGAACAACAATAAAACTCTAAACTATTCTATTTAAAAAAACCACCCGCAGGTGGTTTTTTCCGTATTTCTATTTATTCCGTATTTCCGTGTTCTACTTCGCAGCCACTCTTATAAACTCTCTAAACAATGGCTGTGGCCTCATCGGACGAGATTTAAACTCGGGATGAAATTGCACACCCACAAAAAATGGATGGTCATTCAATTCAACGATTTCTACCAAATCTGATTCTGGGTTAACCCCAACAACTTTTAAACCAGCTTTATCACAAGCCTCGCGATAATCATTATTAAATTCATAGCGATGGCGATGGCGTTCGGAAACTTTATCTACACCATAAGCTTTTTGGGTCTTACTCCCCTTTTTCAACAAACAATCATAAGCCCCAAGGCGCATGGTACCACCATAACGATTCTTACGCACATTTTCCGCTTGTCTAGGATTGATGTGAATGACAGGATTCTTAGTTTCTGGATTTACTTCTACAGTATGGGCATCTTTTTTACCAAGAACATTACGGACAAATTCAATACTAGCGAGTTGCATACCATAACATAAACCAAAATATGGTACTTTGTTAACTCTGGCAAAATTAATCGCCGCAATAATCCCCTCTACCCCACGAGTACCAAATCCACCTGGAACTAATATACCATCATATTTTTTCAAATCTTTTACTTTATTTTTATTTTTCTCAAATTCCTCTGAATCCACCCAATCTAAAACTGGCTTAACGCCATTCCACCAACAAGCATGCTTGATTGATTCAATTACTGAAATATATGAATCAGCCAAAGTAAAATTGCCTGTACCAAAATATTTTCCTACCACCGCGATTTTGACTTCTTTTTTGCCGTCAGCAATTTTCTTATTCAAATTTTTCCAAGCTAACATATTACTTGGTCTAGATTTCATAGCCAAAACCTTTAGAATCTTATTACCAAGATCTTCTTTGTCTAGACGTAAAGGAATTTCGTAAATTGAAGGGACATCTGGGGCAGAAATACAATGATCAGCTGGTACATTGCAAAATACAGCTAACTTTTCTCGGCGTGGTTTATCCAATTCACACTTGCCACGAGCGACAATAAAATCGGCATTAATACCTGCGCTATTCAGAGACCGAGAAGCATGCTGGGTTGGTTTGGTTTTCATTTCTCCCAAATGTGATGGAATTGGCAAATAACTAACAAGAACAAAAGCCACACCAGTCGGATCTTTCAATTTCATCATTCTTGCTGCTTCCAAAAATAACAAATTTTGGTATTCACCCAATGTTCCACCCACTTCAATAATTGTTATATCTGCATCATGCTTTTCACTAGCATCTTTGATACGGCGGATTACTTCTTCAGGAATATGAGGTACAACTTCCACACATTTACCTTTGTATTTCATGGTTCGTTCATTTTCAATCACAGTCAAATACACCCGACCAGTTGTCATATAATTTTCAGAATTCAAATCTTCATCCAAAAATCTTTCATAATTACCCATATCTTGATCAGTCTCGTCACCATCGTCAGTCACAAACACTTCGCCATGTTCAGTTGGATTCATGGTTCCAGCATCCACATTGATATATGGATCAATCTTTAATGAGGTAACTCGCAAACCTTTGGCTTTCATAATCGCACCAATTGAAGCCGACGTAACGCCTTTACCTACACCAGATAAGACTCCACCAACAATGAAGATGTATTTTCTCAATTTACTTTTTGACATACTTATAAATATTAAAAGCTAACAATGCTCACAAGGTCTGAAATGCTTACATTATTTTTTGTAAGCCTTATTAGCCTTGTAGGCTTTGTAAGCTTTTAATCGCCACCATTATACCACAAATCTATAAAATGAAAAACCCCTCCGGAGTTGGAGGGATTTTGGTTTTATTTTTCGCTGACGACAACACTTATTTCGGCTTCTAGCCCTTGCGGAAATTTTACCAAGACTTTGTGTTCGCCAATTTCTTTTATATGTTTTTCTATTTCTATCTGGTCAGGTGTTACAGTCACTCCTGATTGTTTTTTTATTTCTTCAGCTAATTTTTTTGCATTTACAGTTTGGTATAGTGTACCAGTATCACTAGCCTTTTCTTGCAAAAATAGTTCACTCCCATCCAATCGGGCAGCATATTTTTGTGATTGTTTTAATTCACTACTATTTTTCTTTACTTCTTTTTCTTGCCTTTCGGTCTCTTGTTTCAAAACTACTTGAGTCACTTGTCTGGCCAATTTTTGTCTAAATAAAAAATTCTGGGCATAACCATCAGCCACGTCTTTAATTTCTCCCTTTTTTCCTGTGCCAGGAACGTCTTTTAAAAATAGGACTTTCATATGTTCTTATTTTATCAAACCCTTGATTTTTATGCAAGTTAATGGTAAGATACTATTATTCCGTTTAAATCTGTTTAAATCAATGTTATGAAAAGTGGCTTTGTGGTTCTCGTCGGCCGGTCCAATGTCGGAAAATCTACCCTTTTAAACACTCTGGTTGGTACAAAAATTGCCGCCACATCTTTTCGTGCCCAAATGACTAGAAATGAAATCCACGGGGTAATGAATATGCCCAGTACTGATTTACACTCAGGCGGACAGGCAATTTTTATTGACACACCTGGTGTTTTTAAAGACAAAAAAAATCCTTTAACCGCCAAACTTACAAACAAAGTAAAATCAATCTTGGAACAAGAAATTGACGTGGTTATATATGTAGTTGACCCAAGCCGAGAAGTTGGTGATGAGGAACGCGCTTCCTATGGTATGATTCGACATTTAAATATTCCAAAAATTTTGGTTATTAACAAAAGTGATTTACCAAAAGACGAAAAAGAACATTTACCAGAATATGAATCCTGGGCCAAAGATTTTGATGGTTGTTTTCAACTTTCAGCTATCAATGCCAGTCATATCCAACCTTTACGAGAAAAAGTAATTGAATTATTACCCGAGGGTGAACAGCTCTATACCGATGGTCAATTAACCAATATTGACAACTACTTTTGGATGGCGGAAATTATTAGAGAAAAAATATTTTCTGTATTTGAAAAAGAAGTTCCTTATTCAATGGCAGTTGAGGTTGATAACGTCGATGATAAACCTGATGTTATGGTTATTTCTGCTAGAATTTTAACCAACGAAGAACGCTACAAAAAAATTATTATTGGCAGAGGTGGTTTAAAAATAAAAGAAATTGGCAAAATGGCTCGCAGAGAACTGGAACAAGCTATTAATAAAAAAATCTACCTGGAATTAGAGGTAGAAGTTGATCCACATTGGGTAGAGAGAATATAATCTCATCATCCTGAGTGAAGTGAGTCCACTATAGCTTTAGCGAAGGTGGACAAACGAAGTCGAATGATCCCATCCTAAAAAAATAAAGACTGTACTATTACAGTCTTTTAATTTTCTATAAATAAATATACTCCAGTTCTTCTCCACTACATTCCGCTCCGTTCAGGATAACACCTTAAAAACCTCTCTCACTTTTTCAACATCATTATTTATTTTTTCAATCAAACTATTCTCACCACTAAAACCCTCCATTTCACTTACTTTTTGAATTGGTTCTACTTCAATAAAACTACCATAAAAATCTTCTCCAACATAATCTAAAAAATGAACTTCCACTTTCCAATTTTTTTCTTGAATAGCCAGCGCTCCCTGGTATTCTTTTTTATCTAATAAAACTTTGGCCGCATAAACACCTGGATTAAATTTACATTTTTTTTTATCAATATCAAGATTAGCAGTGGGAAAACCAAGCTTTTTACCAATACCATCGCCGTGAATTACAATCCCTTTTAACATATAACAAAGCTTACGAGGCTAACAAAGTAAAAATTTGTAAGCTTTATAGACACGCCTTTATGTTTTTAAAAGTTCTATTGCTTTCTCCAATCCTTTGTCAGTATATTTTAATTCTCCAGTTTTTTCATCATTACCAACATCAGTAAACATTTCTTCAATAATTATATCTGGCATAATACCCGTCTCATCAATTTGTCGTCCGTTTGGAGTGAACCACTTAGCCACCGTTATTTTTATAGCTGAACCATCTGGTAAGGCTTGAAAATCTTGAACAGAACCTTTACCAAAAGTTTTTTTACCCACTACTGTAGCCAAACCATAATCTTGCAAAGCACCAGCCAAAATTTCTGAACCAGAGGCCGTACCCTCATCTACCAAGACAATAGTTTTGATACCTGCTAACCGATGTTTACCTTCAGTTGGATATTTATTTTCTTCTTGATTATTAAATTTTTCACTAACAATGGTACCTTCTTTAACCCATTCACTGGTAATTGCCACCGCACTATCCAAATAACCACCTGGATTACTACGCATATCCAAAACTAAACCTTTAGGTGATTGGGCGGTAAATTCCTTAACGGCCTTGTCAAATTCTTGCCAAGTATCTTGATTAAAAAATGAAATACGCAAATAAACGATATTGTTCTCTTTCATACTCCACTCTACCGAGGGAACAGTAATGACATTGCGCACAATACTTATATCTTCAAAAGTCTCAGCGCCAACATGAGAGATAGTCAGCTTGACTGAAGTATCCTTTGGACCACGAATTTTTTTCACAGCTTCGTCTACACCCAAATTAATTGTTTCTTCTCCATCAATCGCAAAAATTTTATCACCAGGTCTCAAACCAGCGATTTCAGCTGGTGAACCTTTTAGAGGTGCTACCACAATTAATTGTCCATCACGTAAACCAATTTCTGCACCAATGCCTTCAAATTCGCCCGATAAATCTTTGGCAAATTCTTCGGCTTCTTTGGGAGGGAAATAAACAGAATAAGGATCATTTAGACCAGATACCAAACCCCTGATGGCTCCATAATACAAATCTTTTTCACTAATAGGTTGGCTTACATACTTTTCTTTGAGTAAATCCCAAATATTCCAAAATTGAGAAAAATCAGCTTCTCCAGAATGACTTTTGGAATACAAATTCAAAACTTTGCTAATTTCTACTTGGCCAGTATCATCTACTACTTGTTCTTTTACCTTCCATGTCCGACCAAGAAATAAGCCAAAAGCTAACACTAATATATAAGATGTTATACCTAAGTATAAACCAAATCGAGATCTTTGATTATCCATAAAATAATAAAAGCTATAAGTTATTAAAATACTACTTAAAGCTTACAGCTTACAACTTATAGCCGTAATATTATACATTCTTCTCAATTTAAATTCAAATTTACTTTTTGTCAATATCCACTTCACTTGGTCTACAATAAGTCCCATCAAATTCATAACCAGCATAAGTAGCTAATAATATAAGCCAAGCATAACCAACATATAAGGTCCAAGTACTATAATAAACAACATATGACTTCACAAACAAAGGTATAGTAAAAATCATGTCTAAAATTGTACCAATCACCAAAGCAAATATTCCTAATAAAAAGCCTTTTTTTACTGTAGGTGCATCAGCTTTGAAATAAGCCTTGGCCCAAAATAAAACAATGGGAATTTCCAAAATCCACCAAATTATATTAACCAATAAACTTTTTTCCACCAACCATGGTAAAAACATTATAATGGATAACACCACAAAAGCGATAATCCAAAACATAATTCCAAAACCAATCATTCTTTTAAAATTCATATTTTTTGACTTAAGACTTAAGATGTAAGACATAAAAATTTTAATCTTATGTCCTATGTCATATGTCTTACTTCTTTTTCAAAGTTGTGATCGGACGACTCTGTGTAATATAAAATTTTCCTTCAGCAAACGCCCACTCAATATCACAAGGAAAACCATAATGCTCTTCAATTTTTTTACAAAGCCCGGCTAATTCAACAATTTGTTTTCCACTCAATTTTTGTTTTTCACCTTCATCACCCAATTCAACCCACTCATTTGCAAAATCAACATTCTCGTCAGTGTTTGACTTTATGGACTTTAAGACTTTATGGACTTTTGACTTAATTAATTTACGCGTCTGCACTCCCACATTAATATCCATAATACTCATATCACTCTTACTAACCACATACGAATCTGGTGTAATTTGCCCAGATACAATCGCTTCACCAAGACCATATCCCGCCTCAATAATCATTTGATTATAATCCTCGGTCACAGGATGCACAGTAAAAGCAATCCCAGATATTTCTGATTGAATCATTTTTTGCACAACCACAGCGACTGACACATAATGATCAATTAATTTTTGTTCGTGGCGATAAAATATTGCTCGTGGAGTAAAAAGCGATGACCAACAACTCTTTACTTTTTCAATCACATTTTCACTACTAGTATTCAAATATGTTTCCAATTCCCCTGCCCAACTCGCCACAGCTCCATCTTCGGCTGTCGCACTAGAACGAACTGCCACATATTCCGCATCCAGCTGGTCAAAAGATTCTAAAATCTCGTCTGCTAAATCCTTTGGCATGGCATGATCATGAATAACATCACGAATTACATTGCTAGCCTTGTCTACACTATTAGTATCATTTGGGTCTACTTCTTTTAAGCGTGCAGCAATTTCTGAATTTAAATTTGTCTCTTCCAAAAACCGATCAAACGCACTCGCCAATACCACAAAACCTGGTGGTACAGGAATACCAGCTCCGGTCATTTCACCCAAAGATGCACCTTTACCTCCGGCTTGATTAACATTGTTTTTGTTTATGTCTTTAAAGAAATTTATATGTTGCATAATAAATTTTATAATAATTATGTCGTATATTATACCCCAAATACCTTGACAAAAGCAAGAAAGAGTGTTATACTACTTCGTTGTAGTAAAAATGACAGATTGTGCTTATTTTAGCGCAATTATCCTAGCTACAACAATAAACCTTGAGCGTTATTTACAACCTAAGAGAGCAAAAGTAGGAGCTATAACCATAAATGTCTAAGAAAACTCTCAGATATCTATGGTTTATAGCTCTTACCTGGATGTGCGGCGCGTCGCCCACTACCAAAAAGAGCCTGGAAGGAGGCCATCATGGCCAACATCGAGTGCTGGGCCCGCCACGGGGCTCACAAGGACAACGTCCTGACCGCGGACGGTATCCTGGAGGTCGAGATCGCCGCCGAGTATCTGGCGGACGACCTGCCTCCGGGCACCATCAGCGTCGTCCTGGCTTCGTCCGAGGTGGACCGCGCCATCAAAAGCGCAGACATCTACAGGAGAGCACTGGAGGCCAAGGGCATCAAGGTCATCGACCTGGGTCCCCAGGCCGCCCTGAACCCGGCTCCGGGGGTTCTCGCCGCCTACGTCGGGAACCACACCCCCGTGCGCCACGGCAGGGGCTTCATGGCCTGGTGGCGCTCCTGCCCCCCGAGCGACCTGCCGGACGGCTGCGAGACCGTCGAGCAGGCCGGGACCCCTTCCGCGTCCTACGCGGAGTCCCTCGAGCGCGCGTACCCCGGCATCCCCAGGGTACTCGTAGCCCACGGCGGGTTCACGATCGAGCCTGGGATCCTGGCCAGAACCAACGGCCTCGTCAAGATCGACGACCTGCCGTCAGCGGCGTTCGTCGCGCTCGATTTCGACGCCCACAGCTCCTTCCTCTTCGACCCGAAGGAGGTGTAGAGCCAGCTCTCGCCCCGCCGCCGCTCAAGGTGCGGAGTCGACAACGGACTACCCAGTCCCACGTCGGCCCCGCCCTTGCCAAGATTTTCTAAAAAAGAAAATTTTAGCAGGAAGACTCACTGTAAAACAAGTGGGTCTTTTTGTTGACAAAACTTGGTTTTTTTGCTATCATTACATGTTTACTAAAATATCTATATTTGCTATACTTTAATATATACTAATATTTAAAATTTACAAATTATATGCCTAGACTAACAGAAGCTAATCCTTTTATCCCTGGCGCTGAAAAATCAACTACTGTATACCAAGAAAACCCAAAAAACTTATCAGCAGAAGTTCGTTCTACCAATATTCTGGATGATATTGCTAGCCGAGATATCCCAATCGAAAATATGCCTGAAGCTGAAAGAGCAATTCAAATGAACAAATCTGAAGGAATTTTAAGAGAAGGAATTTCCGCTGTAGAAAGAAAAAAAATAAGTGGTGAAGGTATAATCTCCGGAGCTAAAACTATTGCTGAAATTAAACCACCAGAAAGACATGATAAAATCAGTGAGGGTGCTGTCACCTATGTAAAAATGCAAAATGATGCTGAAATAATTAATGCTTCTGATTCACACGGCAACTTCGACATGCTGTACAGAGCTATAGCAGATTTTGTAAAACGTCGTGAACGTGGTGAAGATGTTTATTTTAATTATGCCGGTGACGCTTCTGGTGGGGATGAAATTGGTCATATCTTACCAAGCATAGAGGCTCTAGCTGGTTTGCAAGCAAAATATCCTGATAGAGTTTCTATTCAGATTGGCAATTCTGATCGTCGTGGTACTTCTCTTTTTACCAAACTTTTACCAGAAATAATTACTCGCTTTTCTCCAGAACTAAATAATTTTTTAGAAAAACAGACTGGAATAAAAAAAGCTGAATTTATTAGTTCTCACAATATAACCGAACCAAAAAAAGCTGGAAGAACAGACAGTGTATTTTTTGGTGGTGAATTTGTAAAAATCGCCCATGCTGCTGGGATAGACAATTTAAATCCTCATCAATTTAACCCCGAACATCTTGAAGATTTAATGGAAGGTCTAAGCGGAGTCAGTGAAGAACACGGTCCGATTAAAAAAATAAAAGCCGAACTAAAACACATGATGCAAGCTGTTAGACCTTGGGATCAACGACGAGCCCAGGAAACATATCCACCACAAATATTAGAAGAAGCAAAAAAAATGTTCACATATTGGCAATTAATTGATAGATTTCTCAATAGTCAGTCAATTCTTACTATTTATGAAAGTGAGACATCTAGAGTATTAGCTAGTCATACTGGATCAATCCCCAATCTACAAGCCGCCACTTATAATCCTAGAGAGATTGACGCTGCTACTTGGGATAAAATTATTTATCCAGACACAGGTGAAAAACCTGGTTCTGTAGAAAAATTTGGTGCTGATAGATACAAATCATTTACTGCCAAATACATGGGTACCAGATTATCTGGATTATTGGGAGACGAAAAACCTACAATAGTTCTGGTTGGGCACAATCACTCCAATATGACAGAGCGAATTCCTTTAGATGAAAGCGGCGACAGATTTGCTCTACGAGTTGAATCATGTGTTTCTAATCATAAAAAAAGAGCCCCAGAAGATGCATCATATGTTAAAGTGAAATTAGAAGATTTGGCCAAAAATCCTGCCGAACCAGAAAAAGCAGTTGAATTCAAAAAACTAGTTTAATAACTTTGTTTTTATGAAAGTCAAAAAAAGTCAAAAAATTATAAAAGCCTTTACCAACACAGACGGTTTGTATACCATAGGACCAAAAATGACTACAAATGGTCGTCTGGCACCAATCTATACTGACATAAGAAAATTTTTTTCATTTCCAAAGAATTTAAAATTATTAGCTCGAGAAATAATTAATTTTACCAAAGAAAAAAATATTGATTATGATATCGTTCTTGGTGGAGCCACTGCTGGTATACCAATTGCCACAGCCGTATCTTTATTAAGTGGTAAACAATTTGGTTATGTGAGAAAAGCCCCAAAAGATGGTGGCAATGGTCTGGCTGTAGAAGGAAATTATAAAAAGGGCATGAAATGTATCCTAATAGATGATGCCATGGGCCATGGAGATGCCAAAATTGCTTTTATAAAGAATATTCGTGAAGCTGGCTTAAAAGTTGAATGGGTAATAGTTGCCGCAGCTCGAGTTTTAAAAGGAGAAATCGGCAAAAAGTCAACTTCATGGATAAAACCAAACAAAGTAAAATTCCAAGCTTTTTGTGAAATATATGATCTTATAAAAGATGCTTATGAAAATAAAATTATAACAAAAGAAGCTTTTGATCTACTATCTTGGTATGCTGACGATGCTATGAACTGGCCCAAAGATCCAAAAAAATGGGAATATTTTCAAAATTATTTAAAAAAACCGGTGCACCACAGCAAATCCGGTGTCTAAATATATTTATTATGCAACCATACATAACAAGCAATAAAATAATTAAGACCTTTGCCGAAACACCAAATTTCTTTTTTGTCGGACCAATAGTGACAACTACTGGATTTAAAAATCCAATTTACCCAGACCCAAGAAAAACTTTTTCAGATCCAAAAAGATTGCAAGTTATTCTTGATGAAATTGAAAAATTTCTTAAAACAAAAAAAATAAAATATGATCTGATATGTGGTGGGGCTACGGCTGGTATCCAATTATCGTCTCCTTTATCTATACAGCTGGGCAAACCACAGATATATGTTAGAAGTAAACCAAAGGATGGTGGTATGAAACTGGCTGTAGAGGGTGCCTTCAAAAAAGGCCAACGAGTTATATTACTGGATGATGCGACTGGTGCCGGTATGCATAAAGTTGATTTCGTAAATAATTTAAGACAGGTTGGTCTCAAGATAGAATGGGTTATTGTCCCCTTTTCTAGAAATAGATATATAGAAAGTGAGAACGAATGGATTAAAAAAGCCAAAGTAAAAAGTCAAAGTTTTTGTGACTTGAATGATATTAGAAAATACGCTGAAAAAAATAATATCATGACAAAGGAAGCTAGTACCGTAATTGGACGCTATGCCGACGATTCTTATCACTGGCACGAAAATAATGAATACTGGGAGTATTTTTTAAAGTATAAAAATATGAAGAAAAGAAAAAGTAAATCTGGAATATGATAAAAAGTAAAAAGACTACAAAAAAAACCCTTTTTGGAAACATAAATAAAACTATCAAACTAAAAAATTATAAGGCTGTTTTATTTATTAAAAAAAATCCCAATAACAAAATAGAATTCGTTACTAATGGTCTAGTGGTTGCTTTTAACGGTGGAGGGAAAATAAAAGAAAATAGTAAAAAATTTTTAGCCGCCAAAAATATATCTGAAATAATAACAAAGGCCGGGGGGATAGTAATGAGTGGCGGTAGAAACACAGGTATAATGGAAGCGGTGTCACTTGGAGGCAAAAAAAATGCCCTTGGTGTGGTTTTTAAAGAGCAAATTAAAAAACAAGTAGTAAGCAAACACTGCCAACATATTATTGTAGACGGACCTACTACAAGACTCTCTCTCTTAACAGAATTCCCCAATTTTGTTATAGTTTATGAGGGTGGTATTGGTACTCTACACGAAATAATGAATATATTAGTAGCTTGTAAAAACACTATCAAATATAATATGCCAGCCCCTAAAATAATTATGGATCAATACTGGAAAAAATTTATAGATAATTTTATCAAAAACAAAATATTAGATAAAAATTATTTATTTTCATTATCTTATTTTAAAAATATTTCTGATATAAAAAAACAATTAGGAATATGATAAAAGCTCGGGTTATAAATCCTCACACAATTAATGGTACAGTAGTCTATTATAAAAATGACAATACCTTAGGACAATCTTTTTATGATGATAAAATTGTTATTATAGATGATATTAATATATCAGAAATAATTAATATCTTAAAAAATTGCGCTGGAATAATAGCTGAAAAGGGGGGTATTACCAGTCATGGTGCTACTTTGGCTCGTGAACACCAAATTCCAACATTTGTCTTATTAGAAGCAAAAAATTTAATACCAGAAAATACAAAATTAACTATTAGTGAACTTGGAGAAATTGATTTACCTAAGATAGAAAACATAACAAAAAAACAGAATAAAAAACCAGAGTTAGTTATAAAAGATGGCTGGTTTTTGGCTAAAGTAAAAAAAGGCTACACTCCTTTGATTCTTAGTTTAAAAGAAAAGGGCGTAAAAGACACTCCAAAGATACTATTTGGAAATAAAAATAATAATGTAACCATTAAAGTTGATGAAATTGGTTTTTGGTTAAAAAATCATCCTAATTATGATGATATAGAAAATACACTTGTTACCGACAAAGTTTGGTTTAAAAAATTTACAAAACATAGAGCAAAAATCTATAGTGAATTAAAAAAATACCTCAACAAAACCGTAGACAAAATTCAAAAAGATAAACTAAAAAACTATTCACTAGAACTTGAAAAAATTTACCAACAATATACTACTATTCAACCATATTTATTTGTTTCTTCTTATGCTTTGGATTATCTAGAAGAACAATTTGTTTATAAATTGGAAAAAATCTTGAATCAAACAGAAATTAACAAACTAACCGACAATTTATTCCGCTCAAGTTATTCTCACAGCATTGCTAGCTATGATATAGACCTACCTTCACTCCATTCTGTAACGCAATCCAAATTTCAAGATACTACAAAAATTTTTCATATTAAAAAAATAAAAAAAATTAAGAAAAAAATACCTGATAAACAAATAACAACAAAAATTAAAAACCTTAATAATAAAACTAGTCTCGATATACTTCAATATATAAAATTCCTGCCTGTATTGACCGACATGAGTGATGAAAATTGTTATTTATCAAGAACACTTGGTTATTGCCTAAAAAGCATTTTGAAAAAAGTTGAGCCGATAGTACTAGATAAAAATGATGATAAGAAAAAAATTGAATCTTGTACCATATCAGAAATAATAGAAAAATTAAAAAAATAAACCAAATACCGCCTAACTAGAGCGGTATTTTTATTTATGTTAGATCCATTTATTCGACTATTACCAACAACTCGTTTTTCACTTGCTCAAAATCCTGATAAAATATAGTTTTAAAACCCATTTCTCTAGCATCAACCAAATTTTCTTCCTGATCATCAATATATAGAATCTCCTCTGGTTTTAGTTTAAACTTATTTAGAACATAATTCAAGGTTTCACGACTCGCTTTGGGTAAATTAATTTCTGAGGTATTAATAAATTCAGAAAATATTTCTTTCAAACCAAATTCTTTTATTTCCCAATCTAAATATGGTTTATAATTTTTTGTTAGCAAGACCAAATTATAATTATTTTTTAAACTTTTAAACAGATCTACCATAGGCTGATTTATGGTGTGAGTATGCAAATACATGTCAGTCAACTCTTGTACAGTTTCTTTTAAACCAAAAATTTTGATTGGCTCACTATAAGCCTTTTCTTCGCTAATTTGATTGGTAGCAAATTTATTAAAATATTCAGTATAAATTACCGCATAAAGTTTGTCTGAATCAAGATTATACTTATCAGCTAATAACTTGCACAATTTTTTATGACCGCCAATAATTACTACTCCAGTTAAGTCAGAAAGAATTAATTTTATCATAAAAATTTAATTAGCTCTTTCTTAAATTGATTAAAATTTTTATACAAAATTGTTTTCATACCCGCTTTATTAGGTTCAACTAAGTTGATTGCCTGGTCATCACAAAAAATAACTCCATTTGCCTTCACTTTAAATTCTTTTTCTATCCACTCCACTGTCTCTTTGCTGGCTTTAGGTAAATTGAGATCAATGGTATTGACAATACGAGAAAAATATTTTTTTAAACCAAATTTTTTGACATAACTATTAAATTGATCACGAGTATTTTTGGAAAGAAGTAAAATTTGATAACCACTATCTTGTAATTGTTTGCTAAAATTAAATACATTTTTATTTAACGACATAGCATTTTTATGAAAACTATGTGCTTGTTGCCAATTCTCATTCTTCCAACCAAAATCTCTAAAAGTATTTAAATAAACTTTTGATTCAGAAATTTTGCCCATCACTGCTTGATTAAAGTATTGCCCATACAAAACTTTATAAACATCTTGCCATTTTACTTTATGTTTTTTTGCCAACATCCGACAAACCGGCTTATAATCACCTTTTACCATAACACCGTGAAAATCTAATACTACTAATTTTATTGGGGTAAGTAATTTTTCTAAATCTTTTTTTAATTGTTGCTCTTTTTTAAAATGAATTGTGTGTATACCCATTTTATCAGGCACCAAAAGACCTTTTTCCATATCGTCAAAGTAAACGGTCTGCTCTGGTGTAACATTATATTTTTTCATTACATATTGAAATAGTCTCGGATCATCCTTACTCATACCTAATTCTTGTGAATTTAAAATTTCATCAAAATGCTTGCTTAAACCAAATTTTTTCTTAAATTGATTTACATAGGAAGAAAAATTATTACTTAAAATTATAGTCTTATAACCCTGAGCACGTAAATCATCAGACAACTTAAGTATGCTTTGTCGCACTTTGTGAAAACCAATATGCAATTTTTCTAACTGTACGGCTGTCAATGACAGACCTAATTCATTGGCAGAATTTTGCCAAGCTTTTAGACTAGATATTTTGCCTGTGCATGCCCGCATAAACCATTTTTCATAAGCGATAGAGGTCACCTCTTCCAACGGTAAATTATATTTTTTGGCGAGATACGAGCATGTTACTGGATAACCTCCATCCCAAACCACTCCAGCGGCATCAAAAATGATGAGTTTAATTTTTGGTTTCATAAAAATTAAATTAATTATTCTAATTATACCATGGGTAGCATCAACTTCGACAATATCTCCATCTTGCAAGACCTTAGTCGCAATTTTGGTGCCAACCACACAGGGGATATGGAGTTCACGAGAAACAATCGCTGCATGACAAATAATCCCTCCTAAATCAGTCACAATCGCCACAGCTTTCTTTATAGCTGGCATTATATCAGGACTAGTAGCATAAGAAACCAAAACATTATTATCCTCCATTTTACTAATGTCATCTGGAGAATTGATAACTTTTACTGTTCCTCGTACCTTACCCACACTAGCACAATCACCTAAAAATTCTCTTGGTCTTTCTACTGCCTGCTCAATAAATTCAACTTTATTTTTGATAAATTCTCTTGCCTCATCACCAGATAAAGTAAAACGACCATCATCTTCAGAAAACTGTACAGCATATTTACGCTTATTCAGTTCATCCACATCTGGTATACCAGTTTTTATAAAACTCTCCATTTCCCATGGATAAACTCGTCTTACTTGATCTGTGGATACACACTTCCTCTTAGCAATTTCACGCAAAACCTTATCAATAACATAACAACCATAATACATAGCGTCTTTCCGATAAGATTTGGAAAACACAAACCTTCTAGCCACAACAAACAATGTTTGGAACTCGTTGTGAATATTAAGCTCTTTAATATATTTGTCATGCAATTCTTGTACCTGTTTTTTTCTTATAGCGATATTATTCAATTCTTCATGAGGATTAATTTTTTGTTTGAGTAAATGAATAATTGAATCTAAAAAATATTTTTGGTCCCAAGCCGGACCAGTGTACATAAATGGTAACCAACAAAATTGTTTATAGTGCTTCATAAACTTATTCCACAAATCAATACTAAGATTTGGCCATTTATCCATTATTTCATCATCGCTACTATTTTCTATTAGATTTATAACCCGTACATCATTTTCAATACCACACAAAAGTTTATACAAAGAAATAGATTCAAGTTGAGCAAATGTTTCTTCCGTTGGGGTGGTTAAAGCACTAAAAATATCTCCCACGGAAACATTATAATTAATTTCTTTTACCTTTTGTTTTAAATAGTTTAATAAATGATTTGAAAATAAATTTTTTTCAAAATCTACTAGTACTGCTGGCCAACCCACTGTCCAAGAATCATAAAAATATTTAAAAAACCAATCATTACACATTTTAATTAATTCTTCATCACTTGTCTTAGATAAATCAATTTTTTCTATAATCTGAGAATATTCAATAAATTTTCTAGAATTATTAATTATCAAATCATCAAATTCTATCCCCCATCGTGGATTGGAAACTAATTTATCAAAAATATATTTTGAACACGGACGTAAAGATTCCAAATGATAATGAAATAAAAAATTATCATCTTTAAAAATATTAAGTTCTGGCCCAGGCATAATATCCAAACCCAATTTATTTCTAAACACAGGATTTACAAAACCTGCATCTCCTAAGGCAAAGACATAGATTGGTGCTCTTGGAATATACTCTAAAAGAATAAAACCTTCGTATTTTTTCATATTTTATTGTTAAATAATTTTGATTATTCCATTATTGGCATCAACTTCCACCGTATCACCATCTTGCAAAACTTTGGTCGCAATCTTGGTACCAATTACACAAGGAATATTCAATTCTCGAGATACAATCGCAGCATGTGAAGTGACACCACCTTGCTCGGTAATAATCGCAGCCGCCTTTTTCATGGCTGGAACAATATCAGGATCAGTGGCGATTGAAACTAAAATATCACCATGATTCATTTTTTTCATATCTTCGGCCCTTATAATAATTTTTACCTTACCCTTTGCCAATCCAGGACAACCAATTTCTCCTCTTAATTCTTTCATATCCATATAATCAGTCTTACTGATCTTAGTCAAAAACTCTTTTGCCTTATCACCAATATACACCCGATTGATCTCCTGCTCAGAATAATAAATACATTCTTTGGTACGAGACAGAAGAACGACCTCATCATAATCATCATCCAAAAGCATCGCTTTTACTTCGTGCGGTAACATAAAACGTACTTGCTTTTCCGTAATACACATTCGCTTAGCAATTTCACGCAAGATTGGGGACATGTGATGTACAGCCAGAATCTGAGCATAACGACGATAAATTTTTGTAACCATAAAATCTCCAAAGGCATAAAAAATCTTTTGCCATTGTTTATTTATTTTCAATTCTTTAATCAGTTGCTTCTTTTTCTTAGCAGCTTTTTTTAATTCCAAATCCTGCTTTTTGATAATTTCTACACAACTTTCTTGACCTTGTGAAATTTCCGCCAATTGTTTTTTGTAATCAACTATAGTATATTCACCTTCTACCCAAATATGTTTGGTATAATAATATTTTTGTCTATGTTTTTCTAACAATTTAGATCTTTTTTCTTCATCTTTTATCAAACCAATCTTTAACAAATCCTGTTGTTCAATAAAAATTAAAGATTTTTTTGTAGGTTGTGTAAGGACAATAAAATATTCATTTATCTTTTTCTCTGGCACACCAATGCTTTTTAGATACGCTTTTACCCGACTAGTTAAATTATTATGAAACATGTCGGCCGCCACAGGGATCCAACACCAAGTATAATATTCATGATGAATTTTTTGGTGTTTATCATAAATATTCCACAATTCTTCCTTACTTAATTTTTCTAAATTTGTCTGAGGAATCCGCTCGGAAAAATGACGTAAAATATTAGCTTGTTTAATAATATTTTTATTAATTTCGCTAGCATAACCAAATTCATTTACAATCTTTTCCACAATATTTTCAGCTACCTCATAAGAATTTTTCTCTCCAAAATAAAACCACAAATGATAACCCTTATAGTGACACATAATTTTGTCATAAGCTAAACCAGTATGCTTGGCAAAATCTGTAACAAAACAACGTAACCACAAAGTGGAAAAAAACAAATCACAATTTGGAATATCTTCACCAAGCATCCAAGGATCATTTATGTTTAATTTTTTGGGATTCATAATTTTTTAATAATACCACTTTCCAAATTAACCTCTACTTTATCACCATCTTTAAACACTTGCAATAAATGTTTTACACCAATAAGGCAGGGCTTGTTGAGTTCACGCGAAACAATGGCCGCATGACAAGTAAGCCCACCGGTTTGGGTAACAATCGCAGCTGAACGACGCATAGCTGGCACATGATCGGGCGTAGTATTGCTAGAGACTAAAATATCACCCAATGTTACTTTATCAATATCCTGATTAGACATAACAATTTTAACAATACCTTGAATTTTTTTTACACCCCCGCCACAAGCCACTGTCCCAAAAAACTCAATCAATTCTAGATTCACTTTTTCTACCTCCACATTATCTTTCATCCATTGTCTAGCTTCTTCGCCCACAAGAACTTTATCATTATTTTTTACGGAAATTAATAAAACGTATTTTAATCGTTCATTTAAAATGTCAACAGATGGTAAAGCTGTCTCATCTTTCAAATAGGCTTGTAATTCCGGAACAGTGCACATGCCTAATTGACGAATAGAATAGCCTTCTTTTTTGACAAAAACAACTAATAACTTATTAATTGTGTAATTTGCCAAGGCCATAAGATTTGCTCGATAAGCTTTAGTATAACCAAAATCCTGAGCAATAGCCACAAAATATTTTTCTTCTTCACTAAAATCCAATTGCTCCATTATTTTTGTTTGTTTTTGCATTAGCTCTTGAAAATTATTTTTGATAATTTTTAATTGTTCGCTGGGTTTAAGATCTTCTGCCAAAATATGACTTATTTCTTCTTTGGCATTATTAATATTGTATTCTGGACCTTTGTAACCATAAAACACCCAGCCATATTTTTCTATTGCTTGTAAAACAACTTTTTTACCTTCTGGCGAGAGGTTATTTATATTTTCCTGGTGACTGTACAACCAATCAGTAGCTAAATAAATTTCTGTTTTAAAATCTTCAGTCCAAGTGTTATTTCTAGGGGTGGTAAGAATGGACAAACACTCATTTGCCGACATTCCTATACCAGACGAATCTTTGTTTTTAATTATTTCAACTATTTTATTACTTATTCCCCCACCACCCATTTCTACCAATGGAGCTATCAAACCACTCACACAAATAAGAGTAAATTTTTCTAAAATATCTAAAATATTATGTTTAATTTCCGCTTCTGATAATTTTCCATTTTTAAAATCAGCCAAAGTTTTTATACAGTAATCATGTAAATTTTGACCACTGTCTAATAGGTGTTTTTTTACTCTGTTATAAAAATCTTTATCTTCTTTAATTTTAACAAATAAATAATCACCAAAACCAAACCAATCTTCTTTTTGTACAATGGCGTTCATTACCTCATCTTCTCCAACCTGATAAACAAAAGTCTTTAAAAAACGACCAGTTAATATTTCTAGATCTTTATGAAAAAAACCACGAATAATTGGATGTAAACCTAAAATATTACAATTTGGTTCAGTATTAATGATTGTAAATTGTTTTGTCATAATTTTATGATTATACCATTATAAGCATCAACCTCCACTATATCGCCATCTTTTAAAATTTTGGTAGCAAATTTTGTACCAACTACACATGGAATCTGTAATTCTCGCGAAACTATGGAAGCATGACAAGTGAGACCACCTTCGTCAGTAATAATTGCAGCCGCTTTTTTCATAGCCAAAACAATTGACGGTGTAGTAGAAGTTGAAAGTAAGATATCCCCATAATTCATTTTTGACATATCTTCTGGATTATTTATTACTTTTATTTCTCCGCGTACTTTACCAGGAAAAGTCGACGTGCCTTTAATTTCGTTTCTTTCTTCTAATTTATTTGCTTCAACTCTTTTTACTGTTTTACAAAATTCTTTAGCTTCATCGCCAAAAATCACAGACACCGTTCCATCATCATTTGGCAAACAAGCATGAAAACCACTAATCTCATTAATCATATTCAAATCGACATCTTGTCCCAACAAAGCATTTTTTATCATATGAAACGGCGTTGACCTAACTTGATTCAAAGATAAATTGAGACGACGTCCGATTTCTTGCTGAATTTTTTCCAATGAATAATAAATTTTTGATTGGAAATCTTTTCGTCTTGGTTTAGCCCAAACAATCTTGCCAGCTAAATTGAGAATGACTGAGTTAAATTTATCTGGCTTTAAATTTTTTAGATATTTTTTCTTTGTTTTTTTTAATTCTTTTTTTGATTCTTTCAATTCTTTGAGTCTTTTACTTGGAATAATACCTCTATACAAATAGTCTTTGATAAATTCAAGAAAATTACTTTCACCATAAGCCGGACCAGAATAAACATAATACACCCAACAATGTTTTTTAGTATGTTTTTGTAATAATTTGTAAAAATGTGGAAACCAATTTTTTATTTCCAAAAAACTCTTATTTTTTATAGCCTCAATCCAATTTTTATCATTATAAAATTTACTGATTATTTTTAATAAATCAATTTCCTGATCCTGAGCAAAAGAATTATCACTCGGTTCAGTAAAAACTTTATAATAATCAATATATTCTGTTTCAGAAACTTTTTCCCTTAAAAACTTATCCAAATTATTTTCTACAAAAGAAAATCCCTGAAAGTCCATAATAACTAACGAGGTGCCAATCGCATAGATGGTTTTTTGTCTTTCCACAAATTCTGTAAAGAGACTAAATAATTTTTCATTACTCAATTTTTGTATATTAATATTTAATATTTTTTTCTGTGCCAATTTACAAAATTTATCCCCCAAAGATAGGGATTTGTCAATAATATTTTCTACGTACCTGTAATCGGATAAAGCTTTCTTTTTCAACGCTTCGTGGCAAACCAACCAAGAATTTTTATCAGTTATATATTCTTGCTCTTTACCACTAGAAATAATACCAATTGCTAATCTAGGAACATCCAAAAATTTTTGATAAAGAAAAAATGATTCTGTCCAAAGATAATCTCTTGCAAAAGGAGAAAAATAATCACTGGCAATTACTTCCCAATTATAATTTTTGTAACTCATATTTTTCTTATTATCCCATTAGTCGCATCAACTTCCACCCTGTCTCCATCCTGCAAAACTCGAGTAGCAATTTTTGTACCAATCACACACGGTACCTTAAGTTCACGGGCAACAATGGTAGCGTGTGAAGTAATACCACCAGAATCAGTCACTATTGCCCCAGCTTTTTTCATGATTGGCACTAATTTTGGTGTAGTTGAAGTGGATACTAATATTTCACCATCATTAAACTTATCCATTTCACTTTCATCATCAATTCGTCTTACCACACCATTAACAAAACCAGGAAAAGCACAAGTGCCTTTAAATTCTTTAATATTTGTATCAACAGCTAGTGAAGTCTGGAATTCTATTTCCCACTTTCTAGCTTCTTCTCCTACCAACAATACTGGTGGTTTGAAACCAGCAAAAATAGCCACAGATAATTTTATTCTTTCATTCAAAACATTTTCATCTACAATGTTTTCTATTAAAACCTGATTCATTTCACTTGGTAAAATCATCTTTGTTTGCTGAATAGTTAGGTTGAATCGGTGTGCAATCTCTATAAAAAAATTTTCTATCATTTCAAAACTTTTTTGATTAGCTAATTTTCGCTCAAATTTCCAATAACCTAAAATACCTAGAACTTTAAACAGGTAAAATTCCTCTTTAGACAAATTTAATTCAACAGCAGCTTTTTTTTGTTTTTGAAAAATTTTTTCTGAAGTACTTACTATGTCTTCAATTTCTTCTTGTAAAACTTCTATTTTGTTTGATAACTCATGCATTCTCGCTTCAACTTCTACCAACGACCAACTTGGCCCATCATAACCAAAAAAAATATGTGAATATTTAGCTCGATGACTTTCTAATTCATCTTTTTCTAGTACATCACTTAATTCTTTAATCCTCAACTTACGTAAATCAATCTCTTCCAACTGAGGAGTAGTCTGACGATCAGTCGTAGTCAAAATATTAAAATACTCGCCAATCTTGGATTTATTCTGAAATTTATTATGTAAAATATTTTCTAAATAATTGCTCAATAATGGCTGTTCAAATTCCATTACTGTCCCCATACCGCTATATTCCAATAATTTCATAAATTGTTCGTGAACCAAATCATACTGCTTCAATAATTCTATTCCTGATTTTTGTGATAAATCATTATCTACAAACCACTCTGACAATTCTAACAACTCAGGAATCTCTCGATTATTACAATTTTCTATTTTCTCAATCAAATTATTTTCTTTTAATTCCAGCAAAATTTTTTCTCCTACTCTAGTAAAACCAGTCTCTTCTGTTAAATAAGACATTTCGTGATTTTTGAATAATTGGGCATAAATTCCTGGTTCAACTCTAATTCTTTTACCAACTATTTGAAAACTTTCCCAATACCAAAAAGTTGGGAATAGGTGCGCCCGTTTTTCATGTGCCATTTCAATCCATTTGGTCATATTATTTTAAAATCCTCTTGATATCCCCTTTTTTGGTATCAATTTCAACCAAGTCATTATCTTTCAAAATTTTAGTAGCAATTTTTGTACCAATAATACAAGGCTTATGCATTTCTCTAGCCACAATCGCAGCATGACAAGTGATACCACCAGAATCAGTGATAAAAGCCACGGCTTTTTTCATAGCTGGCAAAAGAGCGGGATAGGTCGCGACTGACACTAAAATATCCCCGTCTTTTACTTTATCAATTTCTGATACTTTGTTAACAATTTTCACTTTTCCTTTGGCATACCCAACAGAAGCCACCGTACCATGAATTACTAAAACATCTTCTATTTTTTTATCCTCTTTATAAGATCTACTCTTTAAAAATTTCTTAGCTTTATCGCCAGTTAAAATAATTTCGTCCCACTCGGTCTTGGCAATACAAACACAAAATTTTTGTCTTTCTTTAAGAATTGTTTGGTTGGGTTTTTTATTTTGTCTCAACCAATTCAATAATTCTGTAACTGAGGTATAATATAATAATTCTTTTTGTATATTCCATCGTTTGGCTAATTCATCGAGCAACTTACTCCAACTCGCATAAATACCAAACAAAACTTCCATTCTCAAACCCTTTAAATACATAAATTCACGAGCAATAGAAAAAAGATATTTTTCTTCGCTATTTAAATTCAGTATTTTGTTAAACTCTTTTTGTTTCAATTTAAGTTGTTTGGGATAATCTAATAATTCTTTCAATTCCTTCTTGGCCTGTTGTTTATTATTAAATATTTTTTCTACAGACTGTAATAATTCACTCAATTGGGCTCTTGGTCCCAATTGACCAAAATTAACCCAAAACCAATCATGATAATAAGATTCAATTCTATTTTTATCTTTTAAAGATAAAACACTCCCCTTAAAGCCTAGTACTAAACGCAATAGTTTTATTTTGGCTTGTTTAGAGGGAATAAAATGAGCATGTGAAGAAAGTGAATGCATCACTTCTGGTTCTGTTATAGAAATTGAATTGACTTTAATTTTTGTTTTTATAATATTTTTTAACAAATGAGTATACTTGAGAAAAAGATGATCAGAAAAAACTGGAATAAAACCATAAGCAGAAAAATCATTACCCAATTGATAGCTTTTTTTCAAAAAATCGGACAATTTTAAATTTGACCAACTAAGGATGTCTTGTTTTTCAAAGTACCTTATTAAATCAATTGATTCTTTAGCTATCTTTTTTGATTTTAAAAAAATACTTTTTACAAAATCGTGTTTATTTTTAATTTTTTGTAATAAATAATCAGAGCCCTCATTCCAAGCATTATAGTCAGCATAAAAATGTAGACCACTATCTTCATGAATACAGAATGTATCAACACCAACTTCTTGACCATCGAGTAATTTTTTTAAGATTTTGGCGGGCCAACCATGATGATTGGGAGAGATGGTTAAAGGTGAGGTAGCATGTTCCTCATGTGCCTTTATATACTGAATTAATTTTTTTGACATATTATTATTAATATTTTTTATTTTTAAAATATTTTTTGTATAACACCTCTTTGTGTATCTACTTCAACTCTGTCTCCATCTCTAAATACTTTTGTCCCAATTTTTGTTCCAACCAAACAGGGAATACCAAGTTCACGCGAAACAATCGCTGCGTGAGAAAGCAGACCCCCTTCGTCTGTTACGATGGCACCAGCCCGCTCCATAGCTGGAACTAAAGTAGGATTGGTTGCTGGAGCCAAAAGAATATCTCCTTTTTCAACTTTACTGGCATCAGCATCGCAAAGTACTAATTTTACCAAACCTTTAGCCAAGCCTGATGACGCCCCTTGACCAGTTAATTCTCTAATATCCTCATAAACATTGTTCTGTAATTCTTGTTTTTTGTATTCTTCTAGTTCACTACCAATTAAAATTTTTATTTCATCATGATCCAAAATTATAGCACTCTCTATTAGTCTCTGGTCCAGTTGTTCTATTGGAACTACTAATTTTCCTTGCAATAAACTATTTATAATTTCTGATCCGCGCATTTCTAATAAATATTTATAAGATATAGACAATCTAGTAGATATTTCTATAAACAAAGGTTTGAGATAATAAACGGCATAAGTATAAGATTCATCCACAAAATTTGATATCCAAGTTTGAGCTCTAGCAGAGTCAATATACAAAAGAACATTTTTATTTAATCCTAAATCTTTTTTAATTATTTCAGAATTTTTTACATCAATTTCTGTTTTTTTGATTTTCTCCCATTCTTTATCAACCCCATTTTGAAGGATTTGATTTATTCTCTGCCTTATTATTTCTAAAGTATAACCTTGACCACGAAAATAATATTGCCCAAGATATTCATAATTTTGCAAATGTTTTTTAATTTTATTTTCAATTTCTACAGTATAACCATTTTTTTCTACAATTTCCGCTATGTGTAATAAAGAAATTTTTTCCTTTCTAGTTTCCGAAGAATCATCTAATTGCATCAAAATATTAAATATTTCAGTCTGCCTAAAAGTATCAAATTCTTTCTTCGCAATTTCAGTAAAAATAATATCAGGTAAAAAACGATTAACCATAATATAATTATAAGCAAAAGCCCACATTATTCTGGTTAAATTTGTAAATTTTTCAAACACTTCAACCAACTTTTCATTATTTTTATTTCTCCAATCGAAATCTTTTATTATATTTACATAATTACGCATTGTCTCCACCCGATGTCTAAACTCATTGGCATATTCAACTAATATACCAGGATTATTAATTTCTTTATCTTTTAAAAACTTTATATAATCTGCAATATCAGAAACCGAAAACCATCTGGCACCTGACAACTGTCTATAATACAATGGTTTAAACTCAGTTATATTATGATCAAAGCCTATATATCCTCTTTTAAATCCTTCTGCCGCAGTATCAATCAAAAATATTGCCTGATTATCACCACGCCTAGCTATTTCTTCCCATATTATTTTATTTGACATATTCATTCCAAATAAAACCTAAACTCCCAATCACATCTTCCGCATTATAAAAAGTGCCTTTAGTTTTATAAAGCTTGTCTCCGGCCAAACCAGTAAGATAAGCACCAGCCAGAGCTGAAGTTAACAAGTCATTTTTGGCTGATAAACCAGCCACTGTTCCTGCTAAGACATCACCAGTTCCACCCTTGGTCATTCCTACATTACCAGTTTTATTTTCCCAAATATCTTGGCCATCACTAATATAATCACTAGTACCTTTTAAAATTATATTGCATTGATAATACTTGGCCATTTTCAAAACATTGTCAGCCATTGGCGCGCACTGAAAAACATTCTCAAATTCGCGCGAATGAGGCGTCACAATACAATTGTGATGAAGTAAGAGTGGATCAACATGCCACAGAGCCGTAGCGTCCACAATCACTGGTTTTTCTGGATATTTCTTTAATAATTTCTCAGTAATTTTTTTAGTTTCTTTATTTTCTTCTAAACCCGGCCCAATTAACACACAATCCACCAGATCAACTGTATTCCACAATTCATTATCAAAAACATTTATAAAAACCGCGATTTCACTTTTTAATTTCTCTATTAACTTTTGATTAGTCGGGGAATAAACATAAACCATGTCCACAATTCTAGAAGCAGTTTGCAAAGTCATAAGGAGAGCACCATGATACTTTTCTGATCCCGCAATAATCAAAACTCGGCCATTTTGTCCTTTGTGGCTGTCTTTTTTTGGCTTATTTAAGCGATTTATGATTTCTTGATTAACTTCTTGCATATCCATATTTTAGCTTATTTTAAGCATTTTTGTCAATAAATGACATAATGTAATTAGTAAATAGTAATTAGTAATTTTTGATACAAGCACAACAAATATGAATTAATTAAAAACATTCTATACGTGTATCATAATTACTTTTTACCAATTACTAATTATAAAAACCAGCACAACTGCACTGGCTCTTCAATTATAACAAAACAATCGGTCAATGAGACAATCAATATTTATTTGTCCTTCCGATAATCATCATCCCACGGATCATCAGTTTTTTTATTATTATCTGCATTTGGTGGTTGTTTTACAATTGGATTGTCTTCAAACTTAACCACTTGATCTGGTTTTATTTTTTGAGGAGGTTCAATAATTTTATGGTGTGAATTAAAATTATTTGCAGTTTGATTATTTATTGTAACACCATTAGTCTGTCTGGATTTACCATCTGTGAAATCTTTATTAATCTGTGAAATCAATGTTTTCTTTTTCTTCCTCTTTTTATTTCTAGACGGCTGATTCAAACCATTATTATTCTGACCAAAATTATTTGGTTTATTTACATTTTGATTATTAGCAGATAAAACAACATCTATTTTTTCACCATCAAAATTATTATCTTTTGTTTGCCTCTCTTCTTTAACTTCATTATGTTTTGGCAATAACTCTTTTAGAGAAATTACTTCGGACGGTGTTTCATCTAATTCAATATCTGTTAAATTTTTGCCCGCCTGCGCAGGTAGGTTTAATTTTTGCCTGCCCGCCATTTGGGAGGGTTCAATTGTCGTGTTGGGTGTCTGAGTAGTTTTTTCACTAATTTCTTCCTTTACAATATCAACATCATTTCCATCGTCTTCATCACCACCTTCATCATCAGCTATTTCTCCCATACCACTCCAACGTAAAATCTTATCTTCTATAACTTCACGCGCCTTACCATAACGTTCTCTGGATACCTTAATAACTTTTTCTTTACTATCAGTGGGGCGACCAATTGGTGGCATAGTCATAGCGGAAAACGGCTGAGAAGCTACACCATCAATCATTAATTTTAAAAATACCTGAAACTTGGGCAAATTAACAATATCCAAAGCCATAAATGTCGGCTCAAATTCTTTTTCTAGAGCTTCGGCATCGGCGCCACCGACTCTAAAAGTGCAAATTGTTCCTACGTTACCAAACACGGCATCAGCTACTACTTCGTCCAATTGCATCACATACTGGTGAGCCATAATCAAGCTAAGGCGATATTTACGCGCTTCAGATAAGATATTGGCAAAAGATGGGGTAGCAAAATTTTGAAACTCATCTACATACAAAAAGAAATCCTGACGCTCTGATTCCGGTATATCTACTCTCGCCATCGCTGCCAATTGAATTTCAGTAATTAACATACCACCCAAGAGCCTACTATTGTCCTCACCAATTCTACCTTTGGACAAATTCATGATCAAAATTTTCTTATTATCCATTATTTCTCTAATATTAATCGTAGACTTGACCTGAGCCACCATATTGCGGATCACAGAGGCAGACAAAAACTGACCAATCTTGTTTTGGATAGGTGCGACCGCTTCCTGAGCATAACGTTCATTATAGCTCGCAAATTCTGTTTGCCAAAACGCTTTTACGACTGGATCTCTTAATTTGGCAATTACTTTTCTTCTATAAGCCTTATCTGACAACAAACGATTAATCCCAAGTAAAGTAGAACCGGGATAATCTAATAAAGCTAATAAAGTATTATTCAAAATATATTCCATTCTAGAACTCCACACATCTGGCCAAATCTTCTTAAAAATTGCCATGAGCCCAGCGGCGACCAAATGCTTTTGTTCTTCTGACGTCACTTCCAAAATATTAAAACCAATTGGGTATTCCAAATCAGAGGGATTGAAATACACCACGTCATTGATTCTGTTAGACGGAATGTAATTGATAATTTTTTCTGCAAAATCGCCATGGGGATCTACCACACCTACACCATGACCAGCATAAATATCATGAAGAACCATATTTTCCATCATTGTGGTCTTGCCCATACCAGTCTTACCAATCACATACATATGACGGCGACGGTCATCTACTTTGATACCAAACTTTCTCATCTGTCCACGAAAATTGGTTTGACCAAAAAAACACACTGGCTCTTGAGTAAGGTGTTCATCATTTTTTCTTTTTAAAATTTCTTGAGGCATAGATCATGAAGCATGAAACATGTAACATATGACATGAAACAGGTATATTATAACAGGGTAATGGTAAAAAGACAACGTTAAAAAATTTCTAATTGACCTGATTGCTCTAATTATTCTAAAAAATGACCAGTGATAAATTTAGAAATTGGATATTGAAATTTTTTTAGGTCAATTAGTATAATTAGAATAATTAGGTTAATTCTCTACGAAAACTTCCGCCTGATAAGTATACACTTTCAAACTACCGGTCTGCCATTCGTCCTCGGGTAATCCACCTTTTTGACAAAGTGATGATAAAAACTCGGCTTTTACATTTTTGCCTTCCCACCCTTCCCAGACTTGGGGTAAATAAGTCGCATTCTGTCTCCCCTTTTCTACTATCACACCGTCAACTAACGGATGCAATTTATTTAACAAATCTTCTGGAGAATTATAAACTAATTCTTCTGGCTCTGTTAAAATAGAGATTTCTATTTTTAAATCATTTAATTCTTCTTGTCTAACTGGCACAAACCGATTATCTTCCAAACCAGCGGACAAAGCATTATCAATGATATCTTTATAAATCTCTTGTACTGGCTCAATATGGCCAATACATCCGCGCAATTCGCTATTTTTTGTAAGAGTGACAAATGCCCCCCTCTTCTGCATCAAGCCCGCATCCACTGTACTCACATCCACAGATAAAATACTTCCAGTCTCAAAATAATATTCCAAACTTTTCCGAGCCAAAGTTAAAAGATAGGTTTGTTGGTCTTGGGTGTACATATTGTTTTTTTGTTTAAATATTGCTAAAATAGACTTATCTATAGACCCCCGTCCTATAACCCATTATTACCAAATATTATATCACAACCAAGCCAAAATTCCGACAAGTTCGGATAACGGTAGTTATGATTGAATCACTTCGCTCCGCTACGTGTATTCAATCATAATGTGGTGCGGCTGGCTCCGCTGTTCTGTCTCATCACTCCGCTTCGCTTCGTGACTCAAC
>JBAQFA010000020.1:0-28040 GCA_049287025.1 Candidatus Magasanikiibacteriota bacterium | reverse complement strand
GTTGAGTCACGAAGCGAAGCGGAGTGATGAGACAGAACAGCGGAGCCAGCCGCACCACATTATGATTGAATACACGTAGCGGAGCGAAGTGATTCAATCATAACTACCGTTATCCGAACTTGTCGGATTTTTGGCTTGGTTGTGATATAATATTTGGGGAAAATTGGTTATAGGCCGAGGGGCTATAAATTAAGTATATTTTAGCAATATTTATGGTAAAAAACAATACTTTGGAAAACTTGAAGCAAGAATTGAGAATTAGAAATTATAGTCCAAAAACTATAAAATCTTATGTCCACCAAAATGAGGAATTTTTGCGGTTTTGTCAGAAAGACCCACGGGAGGTAAATACCAGTGATATTAAAAATTATTTGGATTATTTGTTGCAAATTAAATCAGCCTCTTCTGTGGCCGTGGCTTATAATGCCCTGCAGTTTTATTACAAAGAAATTTGGAAAAGATCTTTTTTCTTAAATATCAAACAACCTAAAAGAGGGAAGTATTTGCCAGTTGTTTTATCCAAAGAAGAAGTGAATAAAATGATTGAGATGACGGTGAACCCCAAACATAATTGCATTATTAGTTTGCTTTATGGTACAGGAGTAAGAGTGTCAGAATTAACTCATATCAGGATGAAAGATATTGATTTGGACAGAATGCTTTTGCATGTGTTTCAGGGCAAGGGCGGAAAAGATCGGATGGTAATATTACCACAAAAATTAAAAAATATTTTGCAGATTCAGGCAAAATTAAAAAAGAGTGGTGATTGGCTCTTTACCAATGGACGAAATGATCGTTTGACTGAAGAAACAATTCAAAGAATTGTGGCTCAGTCGGCTCTGCGAGCGGGGATTAAGAAAAATGTTTCACCCCATACACTTCGCCACAGTTTTGCTACGCATTTACTGGAAAATGGGACAGATATTAGGTATATTCAAGAACTATTAGGACATGCGAAGTTACAAACGACGCAGATCTATACGCATGTGGCCAATAAGAATTTACATGAAATAACTAGTCCCTTGGATATTTAATCATGTAAGAAAACAAGTTTATTCTCGTCATATATATTATAACTATGGAAAAAGAGTTTTTGGCAGTTTATGACAAATATGCTGATGCAGTTTTTCGCTTTTGCTACCTGCGTTTGTTTGAACGTGAGTTGGGTCGAGATTTTATGCAACAGGCTTTCCTAAAAACTTGGGAATATTTGAAAAATGGTAATAAGGTCGATAATTTAAAAGCGTTTGTATTTAAAGTAGCTAAAAATTTGATTGTAGATTATCATCGGGCTAAAAAGGAGAGTGTGTCAGTAGAAACTATGCTTGAAACTGGTATGGAGATAGCTAGTAAAGATGAAAATTGGAATTTAAAAATTGATTTGCAAACTGTAAAAAAGACCCTGGATAATTTGGAGCCAATCTATACTGAAGTTTTGACTCTTAGATATATCGAAGGTTTTCGTCCTAAGGAAATTGCTCTAATCGTAGAAGAAAGTGAAGATGTAGTTTCTGTAAGGATTCATCGGGGATTGAAGAAGCTGAAAGGGTTATTAGAGGAAATGCACTTTAAATAATCTGATGTAATTATAAATGCGATTCTAATATACTAATTCATACTAATTATACTAATAAAAAATTAATAGTCGTCATTAGTATCATTAGTACCATTTGTATATTGGCATCGTAATATTTGTATGAAACTTTTTAAACAATTAAGACAATTAAAATTAACTAAAGAGGAAAAAGAAAAGAGCCTTGATTATATATTGGCCAGAACTGGTTTGGTAAGAAATCAAGCAAACTATCGTCATAATCAAGAGAAGGTAACATTCCTTTTATTATTCACTAATCATAAACATATGATTGTCGGATTATTAATAGCCGCAATTTTGGCTATGGGCGGGGGCACAGCCGTAGCGGCTGAAAATACTTTGCCAGGTGATTGGCTTTACCCTGTCAAAGTAAGTATAAATGAAGAAGTGCGTGAAGCTTTGTCTATCAGCCCAGAAGCCAAAGTGGCTTGGGAAAATAGGCGTGCCGAAAGACGTTTGGAAGAAGTAGAAAAACTTTCCAGTGAAGGTAAATTAACTACTTCCACTTCAGCTATGCTCGCTAACAAATTTGAAGAGTTTTCCAAGAAAGCTGATGAACGACTACAAAAATTACAAGATGCGGGTAAATTGACTGAGGAACAAGTACAAAATTTAAAAGCCAATTTTGAAGTGGCAGTGAAAGCCCATGACGAAGTTTTATCAAGAATTAGAGATAGAGAAGAAGACAGAGAAAAGATGAAAGACGTGGTAAAATCTTTACATGAACAAGCTTCATCTACGATTAAAGATAGATTGGAACATGAATGGGATCTGATTGAAAATGGTAACACTACTACTTTAAGTAATGTAGCAGAGAATAGAAAAAATGCTGCCCAAAACAAAATAACTGAAGTACAAAAATTTATTGATAATAATACTGACAAGGTGAGTGTAGAAAATAAAGCAGAAGCAAACAAAAAATTATCTGAGGCAACTGCTTTGGTAGCAGAAGGTGATACATTAGTAGTTGAACAAAAATTTGGTGAAGCAATCATGAAATATAGTGAGGCTCACCGCAAAGCTCAAGAAGCGCAGATGTATATGACAACCAGATTTCGGATGGAAAGAAGAATGGAAAATACTTCTTCTACTCCAGCCGTTTTTGCTAGTGGTACTCTAAAATTTGCCAATGAGAAAAAGCAAGAAATTTGGGATACTCATGAAGGCTTTAAAAATATGGAGCAACAACTAAAAGAAGAAGTAAAGCAGGCAAGAGAAACTTTTAGAGAAACTAAAAAACAAGTAGATGAAAAAATCAAAGAAGAAGTAAAAAATAATCGAGAAGAAAATAGACCACCTAAAGTAAAAGATGAAAACAGAAAAAAAGATCAAAATAATGAAAATGAGATTGATGATAATGAAGAACAAGAGAGTCAAGTAGCGACAAGTACGGCCAGTACAAATTAAGTTTAATAAAAACCCCTCCAATATTAAGTCGGAGGGGTTTTTTTTATTGTTTGTACTTGGATTACATATCAGCAATTTCGATTCTTAGTAAATCTGTGTATTCTTCTTCTACTAGTTTATTCCATTTTTTGGAATCTTGTGTATTCCAAATGTCTTTCTTTGAGAGAATATTGTTTTCTAATTTTAAAATCCAGTCAGGATTTTTATTTAAAAATGACCACAATTTTTCTTGCTCAACTGTCTCCATTTTGGAAAATAATAAAAAAAGGTCTTTTTGTATTTCCGGATTAATTTTTTTTTCTTCAAATAATATTTCCAATTGTTTCAAAAAATCTACTGTCATGTTATTTTGTTCTTTTTTTTTCTGTTGCCTGTCTTAAAATTTCTTTGGCTCCAGCTTTAATGCCCTCAGTATCAAAACCGTTTTGATTCAAAAAGTTTAAATCATCATTATCTATATCAAGTCCAGACGCTTGAAAACTAAAGTAATCAGCATCAAATCTGGTGTAGGCTATACCAGTGGAAGCTGCATCGGCTTTTAATTTCAACCACATATTATGATCTTCTGTTTCTGATTCCCTGAGTTCTTTTTGAGCTACTTTTTTGGCAGTCGTTAGTTTTTCTTGTAGATTGGTTTTTTCTTTTTTTTCATCTTCGCTAAGAGTTTCTTTTTTTTGAGTTAATTCAGCTAATCTTTTTTGTGATGTAGAATTAAAACCCGCTTTTTCAAGTATATCACTAGCATCAGACAGCAAATCAATCAAGAATTCTGGTTCATTTGGTTTGTAATCATGAAAAGCACCAGCGTGGGCAATGAATTCATTGATGATAAATTGTTTAGCTCTTTTGTCACCATCTTCGTATTTTTTTGTTTTATCAAATGTGTCTTGGTATTGCAATGATTTGTCTACCAAGTAATCTTTAATTTTTTTAAAGTCATATTTTTTGGCAAAATATTCCGCGATTTTTTCTTGAATCTCAGGACTTAGATGGTCAAATTGTTGATGAAATAATTCATGACTGATTCTATTGGTGTTAATCTCTTGGGTATCTTTTTCATCACCATAGGCAGAAAGGCTATTTTCATAAAAATTAATTTGCCCTTCTGGGGGTACTTCCAGAATCCTTTCATTTTTTAGATTGAATGGTGATCTATAACTTAGAGCAGTTTTTACAGGGTCATTGACCAGCAGTTCTAGGGGTATATTGTTATTAAAAACTACTTCAGGTAAAGGAGTTTTTTTTGATTCTCCTTCTTTTTGGGTGATAGTATCTTTGGCCCTATCTTGGGCAAAAGCTGAAGACGCCAAAGTTTCACCGGCTGTGAAGGCACTGATGAATAATAATACTTTGGAGATACTTTTTACTCTGTCGCCAAGACGACCAAGCATGGTCCTTTCTTGGGCGAGGGCTTTTTTTGTATCAAATTGTAGCCCGGTCTCGGTTTCTATTGTGGTATTTGAAAAAGAAGTTGGTTGTTCTGGTTTTTTTGTTATTGGTCCTATTTTTTCATGGTCTAATCCAGGATTTTCCATATTTATTTTTTTTAGTAGATTATATCAGATTTAATTATTTGGCTGAATTTTGATGTTTGTATTATATCAGTCAAGACCATTATCTGGCAAGAAATAAAAAGTCCACTAGATGTTTAAGATTAGATTTTTGTAGTCTTGTAATAACTAGTAAATACTGTTATTATAATATAGTTATTTTTAATCTTTTACTATGTCTCTATTAATCTCTGGTTCACTTGCTTATGACTATATTATGGATTTTCCTGATAGTTTTAAGAATCATATTTTACCTGATCAGATTCATATTTTGAATGTGTGTTTTGTGGTAGAAAAATTAAATAAAAATTTTGGTGGTTGTGCTGGTAATATTGCTTATACTGCCAAGCTTTTAGGTGCTGAACCAATTATTTTAGCTCCATTAGGTAGTGATGCTCGTGAGTATATGGAACATTTTCAAAAGAATAATATCAGTACCAAGTACATGCCAATAATTGAGAACAGCTTGACTTCTTCCGCTCATATTACCACTGACAAAGATGATAATCAAATTATTGCTTACCATAATGGCGTGGCTGATAGAGCAACTGATTTGACTGTTAGCCAAGTTGAAGAGTCAATTGATTTGGCTTTGATTACGCCCACAAAAAAAGAAGCTATGATAAAGCATGCGAAAGAATGTTATGAAAAGAAAATTCCGTTTGTATTTGATCCCTCACACCAATTGACTGCTTTTACTGCCCAAGAATTAATGATGCTAATAGGTCAGGCCAAATTTTATATTGCCAATGATTATGAAATGAAATTGACCCAAGAAAAAACGGGTTGGGACATGGCAGAATTATTAAATCATGTGGAAGTGGTTATTACTACTCTAGGAGAAAAAGGCTCAGTCATTACTACCAAGGATCAAATAATAGAAGTTGGAGTTTGCCCCGCTTCATCAGTCGAAGATCCGACTGGCGCGGGTGATGCTTATCGTTCGGGCTTTTTTATTGCTTATACCCAAGGTCATGATTACAAAACTTGTGGTCAGGTGGGTGCGGTTTGTGCGACTTATGCCGTGGAACATTATGGTACGCAGAATCATGAATTTAGTTTGGAAGAGTTTAATGAGAGATATGAGAATGCATTTAAGGAGACGGTGAGTCTGGCATTGTGAAACAAGATACCCGCCCGCCTCGCAAGCCCGTCCGCCACGACTGCTGTCTGGCATGTCGGGCGTGGTGAGAGCGTTGTGGGCAGGCAAAATACACGTAGCAAAATACAATTGCCACCTGCTTAAATGGTGGTTTGTATATTGTTATGTGTATCTTGAATTTTGTTATAAATAGTGCTATAATACGTCTGTTTTTATATAAAAAATATCTTTATGTTTTTACCAATTTTATTAATAATTATTAGTTTAGGAATTTTGATTGCTGGAGCAGAATTTCTTGTTCGTGGCTCAGCTTCTATGGCACGTAAATGGGGAATTCAACCGATTGTGATTGGCTTGACCGTAGTAGCGTTTGGGACTTCGGCGCCAGAATTGATTGTGAATATATTTGCAGCCTTAAATGGTTCGGCTGATATTGCGATTGGTAATATCGTTGGTTCCAACATTGCTAATATTTTGTTAATTGCGGGTATAGCGGCGATTATTTATCCGTTAAGTGTAAAGAAAAATACTACTTGGAAAGAAATACCGTTTGCTCTTTTAGCAATTGTTTTAGTTTTTATCATGGGTAATGATGTACTGTTTGATGGGGCTGGTTTGAATGCCATTACTAGAACAGACGGTTTTTCTCTGATCGCGATTTTTATAATTTTTATGTTTTATATCTTTGGCATGTCCAAAGCGGAAGGCGAGTCTGAAGATATCAAGGTTTATAATTGGCCGTTGTCAATCACTTTTACTATTGGAGGTCTAGTGGCTTTGTTTTTTGGGGGTAAGGTCTTGGTTGATAATGCTGTGATTCTGGCTCGTTTGGCTGGTTTGTCCGAAAGCTTGATTGGTCTTACCATTGTAGCAGTTGGGACTTCACTGCCCGAATTAGCCACTTCGATTGTAGCCGCTTATCACCGTCAAGCTGATATCGCGATTGGGAACATTATTGGGTCAAATATTTTTAATGTTTTTTGGATTTTAGGATTAACTGGGACTATGTTGCAATTGCCTTTTTCTGCAGCGATAAATTTTGATGTTTTATTTTGTGTTTTCACTACCAGTTTGTTATTTATTTTCATGTTTGTTGGTAAAAAACACAAATTGGAAAGATGGCAGGGTGTGATATTTGTTTTGTTATATATTGGTTACATTATTTATTTAATCAATCGAGGATAGAGTGTTTTATCACCTCGTTTGTTGTGGTTTACACTTTTATATGCTAGAGAATAATAATATATTGCTAAATAATCTGTTAAAATCTGCTTTAATTCGTTTAATCTGCTGTTAAATTACATATAAATACAGCAGATTAAGCAGATTATAACGGATTTTAACAAATATTGGTTTGAATAATCAAAACTATATACAATTTTTTTATCATTTAAAACAATTTTAACAATTAGAACATTAATATATGGATTTTAAAATCAAAGACATTAAATTAGCCGATTGGGGACGGAAAGAAATTGAAATTGCGGAAAAAGAAATGGTTGGACTCATGGCTATTAGAGAAAAGTATAGTAAAGTCAAACCACTGAAAGGAGTCAAAATTACTGGTTCTCTCCACATGACTATTCAGACCGCGGTTTTGATAGAAACTTTGACAGCTCTTGGCGCATCGGTGCGTTGGGCTTCTTGTAATATTTATTCTACTCAGGATCATGCGGCTGCGGCAGTGGTACGCGATAGCAAGGTGCCGATTTTTGCTTGGAAAGGTGAAAATTTGGCCGAGTATTGGTGGTGCACAGAACGGGCTTTGGATTTTGGAAAAGGTGTAGGGCCAGATTTGATTGTGGACGATGGTGGAGATGCTACCATGATGATTCATAAAGGGGTAGAAATAGAAAATGATCCAAAGATTTTAAATATAAATTATTCTAACAAAGAAGAAGATTTTAGAGAATTGATGAAATGTTTGAAAAAAGAATATCAGAAAAATAAAATTCGTTGGACTAAAGCCGTAGAAAAAGTTAAAGGTGTGTCTGAAGAAACTACGACTGGTGTACATCGTTTGTATCAAATGCACGAAGCGGGCAAATTATTATTTCCCGCAATTAATGTAAATGATTCAGTGACAAAATCTAAATTTGATAATATTTATGGTTGTCGCCATTCTGTGGTTGACGGATTAAATCGCGCGATGGATGTAATGCTTGGTGGAAAGGTCGCGGTCGTATGTGGTTATGGTGAGGTAGGCAAAGGTTGTGCTCAAGCTTTACGTGGCCAGGGTTGTCGGGTGATTGTGACTGAGATTGACCCAATTTGCGCCTTGCAAGCCAGTATGGAAGGTTATGAAGTGAAAACTGTAGAAGATACTTTGGGCGAAGCTGATATTTATATTACCACAACGGGGAATAGAGATATTATACGGGTGGAACACATGAAAAAAATGAAAGACCAAGCGATCGTGGGAAATATTGGTCACTTTGATAATGAAGTGCAAGTAGAAAAATTAAACAAACTGGCTGGGGTGAAAAAAATAAATATTAAACCCCAAGTAGACAAGTATGTATTCCCAGATAAACACGAAGTTTACATGCTCGCTGAAGGCAGACTGATGAATTTGGGTTGTGCAACCGGGCACCCAAGTTTTGTGATGAGTTCTAGTTTTACCAATCAAGTTTTGGCTCAGTTAGAATTGTGGCAAAAAAAATATGCGGTTGGGGTTTATATGTTGCCTAAGCACTTGGATGAAGAAGTGGCTAGATTACATTTGGCCAAGATTGGCATCAAATTAACCAAACTAACCAAAGAACAAGCGGATTATATTGGCGTGCCAGTAAATGGGCCATATAAAGCGGGGCACTACAGATATTAATATGACAGGGGATAGAAGAAAATTTGGAGTAATAGATGGTGGACAGGAACCTCCCAAAGGTATAAGAGATTTGCCTAAAGTGGGTGATCCAGATGAAACACGGGAAATATTAAAAAGAGGCAAACGTGAAGTATTGAGACCTTTGATAGGACATCTTTGTGGCGTGGTATTATCTGAAGATGAATTGGATAGGGTAGGTGTGTTGATGGAAGAAATGTTTTTTACCAAAGGCGCAGCGGATTCTGCTAGAGAAAAAATAAAACAGGAATTTCCCCAAGTTTCTCCTTTTGTTGATAAAATACTGGCCGTTTATGGAGGAGACCGTTTTGTACCAACAAAAAATCCGGCTGAACTTGTTGCAGAGGTGACTCAAATGGCTAGAGAAAGAAGAGAACAACAACGCCAAACAATTTCTAGAGAGTGTGGAAGAATAATGACGGATGATGAATTGGACATAGTTTGGTCATTTGTCACTGCCATGGCGCTAAATTCAGCTAATGAAAATGAAATCAAACAAGAATTGTTGGGCATATTTCCTGAACTAGGGAGTTATACAGAAAGAGTATTAAAAGAACAAAAAGAATTACATGAAGATGAAGATTAAAATAGCGGATTTATAATTATATAAAATAGCTCAGTATTGGGCTATTTTTAATCTTGAAAATAAAATATATATACAGTACACTATAAATATATTAGGCAAAGATTTATAAGATTAATAATATAAAAACAGTATCATATAAATCTTATTAATCTTTGCTTTTAAGTTATTTGTATGGAAAAGATAATCAAACAAATCAGACTGGATTTAAAAAAGAATGTTGATACAAAATATCGCGAGGGGAGTATTATCTTTTTTAAAGAGCCAATTGAATGTTGGGGCGTAAGAAATCCGATTGTAAAAAAAATAGAACAAAAGTATTGGCAGACAATAAAAAATTGGAATAAAGCAGATATTTTTGCTTTGTGCGAAGAATTGTTAAAATCAAATTATAATGAAGAAGCAGGGATGGCATTTGAATTTTTGTGGCGGATAAGACAGACCCTCATAAAAAATGATTTTAAAATATTTGCTTTGTGGCTCAAAAAATATATAAACAATTGGGCCAAGTGTGATGATTTTTGTACCCATGCGTTTGGTTATTTATTATATAGTTATCCAGAATTTTTAGATCAAGTAAAAAAATGGACTAAATCCAATAATCGCTGGGAAAGACGGGCGTCAGCTGTGATCATGATTTACCCCACTAGAAAAGATAGCCAGTTTTTAGCCCATAATTTTATAATTGCTAACACTTTACTAACTGACAACGATGATCTGGTACAAAAAGGTTATGGCTGGATGCTAAAAGTGGCGAGTGATAATTATTTAGACCAAGTATTTGAGTTTGTAATGAAAAGAAAAGCCAAAATGCCAAGAACAGCTCTGAGATATGCGATAGAAAAGATGCCAAATATTATGAAAAAGAAAGCGATGGGAAAATAAATTAAAAATTTTCAATTCACAAATTTTCAGTTTTCAAAATTGATTTAGATTTATTTGAAAATTGAAAATTATGAAAATTTGTTAATTTATGATTATAAACATTATTATACTAATTATTTTACTGGCTTTGTCCGCCTTTTTTTCGGCGTCTGAGGTGGCTTTTATTTCTCTGTCTGACGCTCGAGTCGCGACCATGGTAAAAAAGAAATTTCCCCGCGCCGACTTGATTCAAAAATTAAAGAGTCAGCCTAGGCGATTATTAATTACAGTTCTAATTGGTAATAATATAGTTAATATTGCCTCAGCTTCTCTGGCAACAGTGATTGCTTCAGACTTATTTTCCTCAGCCATTATTGGTATTACGACTGGGGTAATGACTTTTTTGATTTTAGTTTTTGGGGAAATAACACCAAAGTCTTATGCTTCTAGTCATCGGAAGAAAGTGGCGATTATTAGCGCGCCTTTATTATATTTTGTGCAAAAGATTTTTTGGCCGATTATTATTTTTTTTGAATGGTTGGCCAATCTGCTCGCTGGCGAGCATGAGCCAGACCAAATTCACGAAGATGAAGTAAAAGCCATGGCAGTATTAGGCCGTAATCAGGGCAATATTGAAAGTGGTGAAGAGATTATTTTGAATCGATTGTTTGAAATGAATGATATTGAAGTAGAAGATATAATGACCAAGAGAAAAGATATAAAATTTTTAACCAGTAATCTGACAATTGATGAAGCAGCTGATGTAATTGTGGAGAATCCCCATACTCGCTTACCAGTTATTGAGAGTTCTTTAGATAATATTATTGGTTTGGCCTATGCCAAAGATATTTTGGTCGCTTTTAATGATGATCATGAAGACCGATCTATAAAAAAAATAATCAGGCCATTTTTCCAAGTGGGACCTAATTTGAAAATTGATGATTTGTTACATCTATTTCAAAAGAAAAAAATTCATATGGCCGTGGTAAAAGATATTGCTGGTAGGACTTTAGGAATTGTGACTTTGGAAGATGTTTTGGAAGAATTGGTAGGGGAAATAGTGGATGAGCATGATGAAAGCTAATTAAATTGACATTGTAATTTAATTTTGGTTAAATATAAGGAAATAATTTGTATGATATCTTACTTAACCGGCACAATTATAAATAAAGAAAACCAAACTCTAACGATTTTGACAGCTTCAGGTGTGGGGTATGGGGTGCATGTGGCGCCAGTTTTGTATTTAGAATCAGAATTACAGGCAGAAACTAGTCTCTATACTTATCTAGCCGTGCGAGAGAATGCCATGGATCTGTATGGGTTTAAAGATTTGTCACAGAGAAATTTGTTTATGAAATTTTTGGATGTATCGGGGATTGGGCCCAAGAGTGCATTGCATTTGTTATCACTTGGCACAGTTGAGGAAATATCAGCTGCCATTGCCCGGGGAGATTCGACTTACTTAACCAAAGTCAGTGGAGTAGGTAAAAAAACTGCCGAGAGAATTGTGGTGGATCTGCGAAGTAAGATGGCTGACTATGCGTCTGATACTGAAAATCAAACTGGAGAATCACTAGGAGAAGTAGTAGATGCCCTAGTGAGCCTTGGCTATTCTAAAGAAGAAGCCAGAATGATAGTGAAAACATTGGATACAAAAGATAAAACTAGTGAACAATTGGTTAAGGAAGCGTTGAAAAGAATTAAATAATTTAAAGATTGAAGATTAAAAGATTTATTTAATAATTTTAAATATATAGGTAGAGTTGATTCTGAAGGAGGGGTGGAGGGTGATGAAATAATGGTGGCCGAAAGATTGGCTATGGCTGAGCAGACCGTAGAACAGCTTAAAGCTGATTTAGCTAATCCAAAAAAACCGGATTTGGTTTTTAATTTGCCACAAGATAGTCAGTTAGGTAGTCGTACTTTTTGGCGTCGTTTAGCTACTAAGGTAGGTGAACTGCCAGTCAGTGAAGCAGTGGTTAACGAAGCTGATAGAATAGCTGATGTTTTAGAAAATGGTGGGGCAGTTAGAGAACAAACTTTTATAAATTTTAAAGAATTAATTCAAATAGAATTGCAAGCATCTAGAGAACAAACTCAAGATGATGAGTTACAAGCAAGAGTCGCCTAAAAAATATTTTGATAAAAATCAAAACCCCAGAGTTAACTCGGGGTTTTGTGTTTATAATTTATTTTTTTATTCCTTACTCTTTATTCCTTACTCCTTTACAAAAGAGTCATACTCGCCACCTTATCTCCTTCTTCCTTGAAGCGCATAATTCTAACACCTTGAGTCGCCCGACCAAGAGTAGAGACAGATTTGAGAGGAGTTCTAATTACTTGGCCATTAACAGAAATCAACATTAGATCTTTTTCTTCAGCATTATTAATTACGACCATAGAAATTATTTTGCCAGTCTTGTCTGTGATTGACATAGTCTTGATACCAGAGCCACCCCGGCCTTGAACTTTGTATTCATTTAATTTAGTTCTTTTTCCAAGACCATTTTCAGAAATAACCAGCATCTCTAATACTCCTTGTTTCACTAATTCTGGTGAGACTACATCCATACCCACAATTTCATCTTTTGATTTGAGACGCATACCCCGGACACCAGAAGCCGTTCTACCCATAGCGCGAATACCAGATTCTTTGAATCTAATGGCTTGTCCGCCAGCTGTGACAATCATGACATCATCTTTACCGGTAGAGGGCTGGACCCATTCCAGCATATCTTCTGATCTTAGTTTTAGGGCAATCAAGCCAGACCGTCTCACATTGGCAAAATCTTCTAGAGCCGTCTTTTTGATTGTGCCCTTGGTAGTCACCATGACTAGGAATTTGAATTTGTTCATGTCTTCCATTGATAAAATCGCAGAAACTTTTTCATTGGGAGCGAGTTGTAAGAAATTCACTAGCGCTTGACCTTTGGAAGTGCGGGAAGCGACAGGGATATCATAAGCACGCAATTGGAAGACTCGACCACGAGAAGTAAAGAATAAAATATTATCATGAGTATTAGTGGTAATCATTTTGTCTACCACATCTTCTTCTTTGGTAGTGAGACCAATGACACCTTTACCGCCTCGGCTCTGAGTCTTGAAAGTATCTGGTGGCATCCGTTTGATATAACCATCGCAAGTGGTCATGATAATCGTCGGTTCATTTGGCACTAGGTCTTCAATAGAAAATTCTTTGACACCATGAGGTACGATTTGGGTTCGGCGATCTTCACCATATTTTTCTTTGATATTTTTTATATCTTCTCTGATCAAACTTAAAATCTTTTTTGGACTAGCTAAAATAGCCTCTAGTTCTTTGATCAAGTTTTTCTTTTCTTTTAATTCATCTTCAATTTTTTGTCTTTCCAAATTGGCCAATTGTTGCAAACGCATTTCCAAAATCGCCATGGTTTGTCGTTCAGAAAAATCAAACTTTTTCATCAGGTTTATTTTGGCTTCTTCTTTGTCTTTTGATTTTCGGATAGTCGCAATCACCAAATCAATCTTGTCCAAAGCTTTTTTCAAACCTTCCAAAATGTGGGCGCGGTCTTTGGCTTTTTCCAAATCAAATTCAGTGCGCCGGCGAATAATTTCTTGGCGGTGTTTGATATGTTCTTCTAGAATAGTTTTCAGATTCAACACTCTTGGTTGGATACCATCTATAAGCGCCAACATATTGTAGTGGAAGGTGGTTTGCAAATCAGTCAGCTTGAACAAGCGATTCAAAACTTTTTTTGGATAAGAATCTTTTTTCAATTCTATTACCACGCGCACGCCGTCTTTGTTGGATTCATCCCGCAAATCTTTTATGCCATCAATCTTTTTTTCTTGGACTAGAGTAGCAATTTTTTCTATGAGAGTGGCTTTATTTACTTGATAAGGCACTTCACTAACAATGATTCTAAATAAACCATTTTTGGTTTCTTGAATATCAGTTTTGGCGCGAACAATAATACCACCTTTGCCTGTGGCAAAAGCCGTGGCAATATCTTGTTTGTTATAAATAATACCGCCGGTTGGAAAATCTGGACCTTTGATAAAATCAACCAATTCTTCAACCGAGACTTTTGGATTATCAATCAAAGCTATAATACCATCGCATAATTCGGATAAATTATGTGGGGGAATATTGGTAGCCATACCAACCGCAATACCCATACTGCCATTTAACAAAAGATTTGGTAATTTACTAGGCAAGACAGTTGGTTCGCTATGAGAAGCATCATAAGTTGGTCTAAAACTAACTGTATTTTTTTCTATGTCCAAAAGCATTTCTTCGGCAATGGCTTGAAGTTTGGCTTCGGTATAACGCATGGCAGCCGCGCTGTCTCCGTCCATAGAACCAAAGTTTCCTTGACCATTAACAAGCATATGACGCATGTTGAAGTCCTGAGCCATTCTAACCAAAGAATCATATATAGATGAATCACCATGAGGATGGTATTTGGCCATCACCTCACCAACGACGTGAGCAGATTTTCTAAATTTGGCATTATGTTTGAGGCCGATGTCCCACATAGCATAGAGAATACGACGGTGAACAGGCTTTAGTCCATCGCGGACATCAGGTAGAGCACGAGAAACAATTACGCTCATGGCATATTCTAGATAAGAATTTTTTACTTCTTCGACTAGAGGAGCGGATTCTATTTTGCCGATGGGGTCAATTTCTAATTTGTCTTGTTTTTCATCTAGGTTATTTTTTGTCATAGATTATATTAAAAATTTTTGGTAGTTGTAGTAATATTTTGTTCTGTTGAAGACACAGTTGAACTGGTCATGTTTGATAATAATTTATTTAAACTAGCTTTTAGAGAAGTTTTTATTTTTTCTTCCTCAATTGTTTTTTCTTGGGCTAGAGTATTGGTAGTTGTGTCTTTGGTAAAGTTTTGTTTCATGGTGGCTTCGTATTTTTCTTTGGCCGCATCAATCAAGCCAAAATCATTGGTTGTATTTCGCCCAGTGTCTTTGAAAACCACTGTCAAATTCCAAGCCCACATCAAAAATATTACAGTGGCGATTATTAAGACAAACAACCAAAGTAATTTTTTCTTATTATTTTCATTGGGGTCTTGATAAACTCGGGTTTTTGCGGGCGGTTCATGATGATCTTCTAACACAGGTGATTGATTTTCAAATTTAATTTGTTCGGCAATTAAACCGGGTAATTTATTTACGGCTTTTTTGATTTCTTTTTTCACTGCTCTGGTAGTTTTTATTTTTTTACTAGGCATAAAGACAGACATTTTAAATTATCTTATTCTTTACTTAGGACAATGATTTGCATATCTTCTTGAGGCAAATCTTTTTTCTTGATAATAACCTTTTTTTCTGGAGTATTGGCCGTTGCACCCATTTCTTTTAAGAAATCTTCGACTGGTCGAGCGCTAGGATCATTATCAGATTTGAAAGCCATCGGAATAACAATGCGCGGTTCAATTGAGTTGACAGCTTTAGCAGCCATTTCCGCATCAAAACTATCTGGATGGCCAACGGGCACAAGAAGAACATCCACTTCAGACAAAACTTCCAATTGTTCATTGGTCAGTTGTTTATTAACCAAACCTAAATGAGCGACACTAAGTTGTTCGGCATCAATTCTTACCATGATTTGGTTAGCCTCGTGACCTTGAACCGCTGTCACCAAGATTCCCTTATTTTCAATTTCTCCAGGGCTAGATAGAGTGAATGGTGTGCCAGAGAGCGTAATAGAGTCTTTTTCTTCCCGAGTGTATAGGCCAATATCAGGGGCTAGACTGCGAGGAAATTCTCCTTTGCTCTGTCTGTATGGGTCTATAACAATATCAATGTCTTTATCAAATGGTTTGGCTTGTATTCTAAAAGCCGTGTTACCGAGCCAGGATATGTGCATATTTTTTTTGTTAATCCCGAACGACGACTTTGTCGGCGGAGGGATCCCTTTTCAGATAATTTTAATATGCCTCTAGCGAAGCAATGTTTGATGTTTTGAAAAGGGATTTCTCACTCATTTTTGGTGAGTTCGGAATGAAATAAAAGTGCTATAATTATACAGTATTTTGAATAAACCTGCAAGCTTAAAACTGTGTGTATAACTTGGGTATTTTTGGCTAGTTTTAGAGAATTTTTTATTTTTATAACCCCATCCTCCTCATCCCTTTCCGTTAGAAAGGGGAAAGGGGCGAAAAGACTTAATCTTGACAACATAAATAACTTATGGTATATTATTCGGGCTTAATTATTCCCCATTTGGGGAGCCCAAATCTGGCTTAACGCCTGCCAGGGGTTAATCTTAATTCTTAATTTATTGGCGTTTTTTTAATACATATGATTAAAGAAGAAAAAACTCAAGAAAGTAATTTTGGCAATCTTTTAAAGCAATTTTTTTCTAGCTTGCCAAAGCCAGGTGAATTGGTCAAAGGAAAAATAATTTCTATTGACAATGGTGCAGTCAGATTGGATATTGGTGGCGTGGCCACTGGTATTGTTCGGGGCAAAGAACTATTTGCCGAATCAAGTGAATTTTCTAATATAAAAGTTGGTGATGAAGTTGAAGCGACAATTTTGGAAGAAGAAAATGAAAATGGTGAAATGGAATTGTCATTCCGCATTGCTGGCCATCAAATTGTGTGGAATCGCATGGAAAAATACAGAACCGATGGTGTCACTATTTCTGCCAAAGTCGTATCAGCTAACAAAGGTGGTCTCATGATGCAGATTGATGCTTTGTCTGGTTTTATGCCAGTATCTCAGTTGAATCCTGATCATTACCCACGCGTACCAGGTGGAGATAAAAATCGTATTTTGGAACATTTACGCACTTTGATTGGTAAGGATTTGCAAGTAAAAGTTTTGAATATTGATGAAAAAGAAGAAAAATTAATTGTCTCAGAAAAAGAAGTTTGGGAAGATGATCAAAAAGCGGTTTTGGATTCATATAAGATTGGTGATACTGTCGAAGGTGAAGTCAGTGCGCTTACTTCCTTTGGCGCTTTTATCAAATTTGGTGAAGGTTTAGAAGGTTTGGTTCATATTTCCGAAATCGTCTGGCAGAGAATTGATCACCCTAGAGATGCTTTGAAAATTGGTGACAAAATAAAAGCGCAAATTATTGACTTGAATAAATCAAAAATATATTTGTCTATCAAACGTTTGGTAGAAGATCCTTGGAAGAGTGTAAAAGACAAATATAAAACTGGGGACATTGTCGAAGGTACAGTACACAAATCAGAACCGTTTGGTCTAATGGTAAAATTGGACGAAGATATTCATGGTTTGGCTCATGTGACCGAATTGTCTGATGATCCAAATATGGATTCCAAATTAGTCAGAGAAAAGTTTCCAGTTGGTTCAGTTCATAAATTTGAAATTATTTCTATTGAACCAAATGAACATCGTTTAGGTTTAAAACTAGAAGGTGTAAAAGGTAAGAAAACCGAGAAAGTTAAGAAGGAAAAAACTACTTCTGAAGAAACTGTAGAAGAAAAAGTTGTTGAAGAAAAAGTGGAAGAAGAGACAAAAGAATAAAGATTGAAGACTAAAGATCAAAACCCGTGCTAGTCAGTGCGGGTTTTTTGTTATAATATCACAGGTTGACAAAGTCATTATTTTAACTTATACTTAGCCATACTTAAGACATTTATCCTGTATTATATTATAATAGATTAACAAACCAATATGGAATTAATCGGGATAAACAATATTTTATTTATTAACAATTTCTGAGCGTTAGAAAGGGATTCACCCTTCGGGTATCTTCGATCTTACTTACGTTCGAAATGACAGACAAATATGAAAAATCTAATTAAAAATTTTGTTATTATAGTAGCCTCTCTATTGATAATTGCGGCGCTTTTGAGTTTTTCTAGCCTAACTGCGGAAAAGCCAGAAGAAGTCGGTTTAAATACTTTGGTGCAAAAAATAAATAATGAAGAAGTAAAAGAAGTGATAGTAGAAGGGGATATCCTCCATGTCACTCTAAATGATATTAATGCTAAACCGCTAGAAGTGAAAAAAGAACCCGGGCAATCTTTTACTGAAGTTTTGTCCAACTATGGTGTGGCTGGAGACAAATTGGCCAAAGTAAATATAACGGTCAAAGAACAGTCTGGTTTTGAACATTGGATGTCAGTTTTGTTACCAATTGTTTTGCCAATTTTATTGATCGTCGGGATTATTTATTTTATGACTCGGCAAGTGCAGGGCGTCAATAATAAAGCCATGGGTTTTGGTCAGACTCAAGCCAAGCAAGCCAAGCCAGATGATAAAAATAAAAAAACTTTTAAAGATATTGCTGGTGCTAAAGAAGCCAAAAACGAAGTGGAAGAAATTGTGGACTTTTTGAAAGATCCAAAAAAGTTTACTGATATGGGCGCCAAGATCCCTAAAGGATTGTTATTAATGGGCGCTCCTGGCACAGGTAAGACCTTGCTGGCCAAGGCGATTGCGGGTGAAGCGGGTGTGCCATTTTTTCATATTTCTGGTTCAGAATTTGTGGAGATGTTTGTGGGTGTGGGTGCGAGTCGTGTGCGTGATTTGTTCAACAAAGCCAAAAAAGCTGCGCCAGCAATTATTTTTATTGATGAAATTGATGCGGTTGGTCGGAAACGTGGTGCAGGCCTTGGTGGTAGTCATGATGAACGCGAACAAACTCTTAATCAAATCTTAGTAGAGATGGACGGTTTTGATCCAAACCTTGGTGTGATTGTCGTAGCTGCGACCAATCGACCAGATGTATTGGATTCAGCTCTGCTTCGCCCAGGTAGATTTGATCGTCGCGTGGTAATTGATATGCCAGATATCAATGACCGAGAAGAAATTTTGACAGTCCATGCTTCTAATAAACCAATTGGTAAAGATGTATCAATTCATAAACTGGCCGAGAGAACTCCTGGTTTTTCTGGAGCGGATTTGGAAAATTTATTAAATGAAGCAGCGATTCTAACTGTGAGACGAGAGAAAAAAATAATTGGTGAATCAGAAATTTTGGAAAGTATTGAAAAGGTTTTACTTGGGCCAGAAAAAAGATCAAAAGTAATGACGACTAAAGATCGCGAGATGACAGCTTATCATGAAGCTGGCCATGCGATTGTGGGGCACTTCTTAAAGAATTGTGATCCAGTGAGAAAAGTTTCAATCATTGGTCGTGGTATGGCTGGTGGTTATACTCTGTCTATGCCAGAAAAGGATGAGTACTACAAAACTCTGGCCAAATTTAAAGACGACCTCGCTATGGTTCTCGGTGGTTATGCCACAGAAAAATTAATCTATGGTGATGATCAATTATCCACGGGTCCATCAAGTGATTTGAAAAAAGCCACTCAGATGGCCAAGGCCATGGTAGTGAAATATGGTATGAGTGAAAAACTTGGTCCACGTCAATTTGGAGAAAATGAAGAAATGATTTTTTTGGCGCAAGAAATTCATGAAAAGAAAAATTATAGTGAAAAGATTGCTGAAGTGATTGATTCGGAAATTGATAGAATATTGGATGAGGCTCTGCAAACTTCAGTGCGGATTATAAAAGAACATAGAAAACAAATGGATGAATTGGTAAAACATCTGATGGAAAAAGAAACCATTGAGCAAGAGGAGTTTAGAAAAGTTATGAATGATGGTGTTGAGGAAAAGAAAGATGTTGTGGAAGAAATGTAAAGGGGAAATAAAAATTAAAAAGCTGACAAGGCTTACAATGCTTGCAAGGCTTACAAAAAATAAAATCCGTCCCAAGTACTTGGGGCGGTTTTTTATCAGTGAAATCTTTTAAAATCTGTAAAATCAGTGTATAAAAAAACACCTCTATAAGGTGAAATCCAAGGGAGGAGGGCAGTGAAACGATTATCACTGCCCAGGCCTCTGGCGGGGGACCTTCCCGCCCGTTGTCGTCAACTACCGCTCGCGCAGTAGTTAACAAACGATTTGTCGCTTGTCTGCCCCGACAGGATGTCGGGGAGCGATGGGTCCGCGTCTGACTCCTGGGAGGTCCACGGCAGCGCGTCACCCGCCTGGCCTGGGCTTGGTGACACGCGTTGGTGTCTCGGAGTCTCTGAGTTGTAGAACTCTGTGAAGCGGGTCGTTGCCGACGCACTTCATCTCCTTGTTGTCCCCGCCCGGGTAGTGGCTTCGGTCCGTCTCTGGACCTGGCCTTGCCCTTCTTCGCTACTGGGCGGGTTCGGCCGGGGGGTGGCCACCAGTGCCGTCGTCAGCCGGGTTCTCTTCGATGGTGACGAGAACCTGGGTTCCGTGAGGGAAGGAGTCCCCCTTGAAGAACCGCGGGCACAGCGAGCTGCCCCGTCCGATCTCGTAGTACACCCGTCCCCCTTCGACGTCGATCCAGGTCGTGGCGCAGATCGCCCCGACCGAAGATCCAGGCTTGGAAGTGAACGCATGCTCCATGGCCCAGTCACCATCGACCAGGCTGAAGCCGAATTCATCCTCCAGGATGCCTTCCAGATCCGCGAACTTCGTGTCTTCTTGCAGGACATGGATGAAAATCTTCATCCGCTTCCTCCTGGCCCAGTGGGCCTGTTTCTATTGCACCATTTTTATCATAAATACACAGGTTTGTCAAGTCTAATTTAGTCAAGAATTTAAAAATGTGGTATAATAATACAAGTCCATAAAGTCAGAAAGTCTATAAAGTTATAAAGTGTAAAATCTTTTGACTTTATGGACTTTAAAGACTTTATAAACTTTTAACTTCTATATATGAAAACTCCACTCTATCGCGAGGCCATAACTCACAGTTGGCAACTCGTTTGGAAACATAAAATGTTATGGTTATTTGGTTTGTTTGCGGCTTTTTTGGGTCAGATGGGACTGATGGATTTGTTGTCCAATGTTGGTTTTGCATCTAGTGATTATGCCTTGTATCCATCTTGGTTGGCTTGGCCACAATTACTAAAAAGTTTATATGGCAATAGTGGTCTTAGTTTGCCATTTGAAGGTTGGATTTGGTTAATTTGGCTAGTAGTGATTTTACTTGGTTTGTTTATTTTCTTTTTGTTTACGGCTGTAGTATCACAAGGAGCTTTGGTTTATTCATCAGACAAGTTTTTTAAAAGTAAAAAATTACCTAGCACCAGTACAGCTTGGCATGTTGGAGTAAAACATTTCTGGCGAATATTTTTCTTAAATCTTTTCAAAAAAGTAGTAATGGTTTTATTGGCAGTTGTAGTTGGTTATGGTACTTGGAATTTTGTTGTGGGAGCTAGTGGCTGGAGTGTGGTTTTGTTTTTATTAATCTTCTTGTTAGCAGTTTTGGTTGGTTTGGTTTTGTCCTTCCTGGTTATTTATGCGATCGGTTATATTGTAATAGAAGAATACTCTCTTAGAGAATCTCTTGAAGCCGCGTGGATGTTATTTGTGGATCACTGGTTAGTATCAATTGAAGTGGGTTTATTAGTTTTGTTTTTAAATATAATTTTGGGAGCAGTAGTATTTTTAGGTTTTTGGGTTTTATTTTTACCAGTTTTAGCAATTTGGTTTTTTGGAGTTGTGTCTGGTAGCGCATTTTTGGGAGTGGCAGGATTTTTTGTAGGCTTGTCTTTGTTTGTTTTGTTTATAGTTTGGGTGGGTTCAATATTTTCGGCGTTTACTACTTCTATTTGGACATACCTTTTTGTTAAGATGCACCGCGAAGGATTAACTAGTCGAATATTACATTGGGGCGGTTTTCATAGAAAATAGTTTTTATGTCAAATTTACCTTCAATTGATGATTTGTTGTCTTCTGGACAGAGCAAATCAAATCAGGATGATGATTCTTCTCATCCTGTTTTGAATATTTCATCATCTGAAGTTGAAGAAAAATTTTCTAAAAAGATGAACCAAGTTGGTCTTAAGCAAAAAGAAGAAGAAGCCCAGAAATTGGGTCAGTCTTTAGGCTATCCTCACATTGATTTGGCCAAGTTTCCAGTTAGTCACGAAGCCTTACGCCAAGTGCCAAAAGAATTGGCCGAAGAATTGGGTGTAGTGTGTTTTTTTGCTACGACTGACGAAGTTCGGCTCGGAGCTTTAGACCCATCAATGCCGGAAGTCCAAGAATTATTACATGAAGTAGAGGAAGATAATCATAGTAATGGGGCAATTTATGTAATTTCAGAAAATAGTCTAGACAGCGTTTTAAAATTATATGCCAATTTGCCTGATGTAAAACCAATTAGTAAAGATGTAGAAATAAAAGCCGAGGATTTGGAAGCTGTACAATCTAGTGTAAATGATTTTGCTTCTTTGCAAGAAGCTTTGGATAGAAAGTCAGCCAGTGATTTATTAATTTTACTTTTGGGAGCAGCTCTAAAATTGGAAGCATCTGATCTGCATATTGAAGCTGAGGCCGATAATATTGCTGCTCGGTTACGTCTAGATGGTATGTTGCACGATGCGGCCAATCTGCCAAAAGAAGATTATAAAAGATTGATTAATAGAATAAAGTTAGTTTCAGGTTTAAAAATTAATGTAGTTGATAAACCCCAAGATGGTCGGTTTACAATTAATTTGCCCGAGGGTGATGTGGATGTACGTGTTTCCACCATGCCCACAGTTTATGGTGAGAGTGTGGTGATGCGGTTATTAAGACAATCTTTATCTGGTTTGGATTTGGATAAATTAGGTTTATCAGAAGAGGACAATAAAAAATTAAAGTCCCAGATTATTCGTCCATCGGGCATGATAATAACCACTGGTCCGACTGGTTCTGGTAAAACTACGTCCATGTATGCCATTTTGAAAGTGTTGAATAAACCAGATGTAAAAATAATTACTTTGGAAGATCCAGTGGAATATAAAATGGTAGGAGTTAATCAGAGTCAGGTGGATGAAAAAAAAGGTTATACTTTTGCCAAAGGTTTGAAATCAATTTTGCGTCAAGACCCAGATATCGCGATGGTAGGAGAAATTCGTGATTTGGACACGGCCAATACCGCGGTCCAGGGTGCTCTTACTGGTCATTTAATTTTGTCTACAGTGCACACCAATAGCGCTTCTGGTGCAGTGTCTCGGTTTTTGTCTTTTGGGGTAGAAACATTTTTGTTGGCTCATGCCATGAATTGTATAATTGGTCAAAGATTGGTGCGTAAGGTCTGTCAATTTTGTAAAAAAGAACATATTTTGACTCCAGACGAAGACCAGCGAGTAAAAAATATAATTGCGAGCATGCCAGAAGATAAAAAGAAAATTGCCGAAAGCAAGACATTTAATTTTTTTGAAGGTGTAGGCTGTGAAAAGTGTAGTGGTATTGGTTATAAAGGTAGAATTGGTATTTATGAAATTTTGCTTGTAACACAAGAAATAAAAGAAAAGATTTTGGCGCGCAATGTAGCTGAATATGAAATAGAAAAAACCGCGATTGATCAGGGTATGAGTACAATGGTACAAGATGGAGTTTTAAAAGCTCTGGACGGAATGACTTCTTTGGAAGAAATTTTTAGAGTAATTGAATAATAATAATTTTTTTAAATATTTAATTTTTTTACAATATGACACCAATGAGAAAAGAAACAAATCTTGGTAATAATCAACCGGTTAGACTTTATAAATTTATTGCTCTGACTTTTTTGTTGATTACAATTGCTCTATTTTGTGTGATTGTCTTTATGTCTTCCAAAGAAGCTGCAATTACCATCACAACTAAGACTGATCCAATTGATACTAACAAATATGTGGTGGTCGGTCCAGGCGGTGATTGGCAAGGATTTGTGACTACAACTTTGGTGTTGGGTGAAAAAGATTTTAATCCAACTGGTAATCGAGAAGAACCAGCCATTGCGACTGGAGTAGTGACTCTAGTAAACGAATCAAATGAAAATCAACCATTAATTGCGACAACCAGACTTTTGACTCCAGAAGGAATTTTGTTTCGTCTGAAAGACCGCGTATTGGTGCCAGCCAAATCTACAGTTGAAGCCAGTGTTTATGCTGACCAACTAGGAGCGGGTGGAAATATTGGTCCAGTGGAAAAATTTATTATTCCTGGGTTACGTGAAGATACACAAAAAGTAATTTATGCTAAGAGTGTAGCTCCAATGTCTGGCGGAGTAAAGGTGATTGGAGTTTTGAGTGATGCTGATGTAAAAAAAGCCGAAGAAGTGATGTTGAATATGCTAGAAGAAAAGGGGAAAGAAGCTTTAGCAAAATTAAATATTAATAGTAGTACAGGCGTTGTTTATAAAGTGGTAGAAAATAAAATAGAAAATAACGCCACGATTGGAACGGAAGTGGCTGGTTTTAATTTAAAAGGTACGGCCACAGTTTTGGCAGTTTTTTATAATAATACTGACGTGCAAACAGAGGCCATGAGTTTGCTAAATAAACGAATTGTAGATGGAGCCGAAAATCTGTCAGAAGAAAATAATCATTCGGTTGTTTTGGATAGTTATGATTTGGTAAAAGGTACAGCCGTTTTACAAGTTTTTGCTAATGGTAAAGTAAAGTTGGATCCAAGTAGTAAACAACTAGACAAAATGGTTTTTTACGGTAAAACAAAGGATGAAATTAGACGATATTTACTCTCACTAGATCATGTCCAGAGCGTGGATATTAGTTTTAAACCAGCGTGGATGCGCACTGTGCCTCATGTGGCTGATCATGTGCAGGTGATTGTGAAGGAAGTGGAGTAGTTGTTAGGTGATAGGTTTTAGGTTATTAGAACTTGACAATAAAATCAAAATATTATATCTTTATATTAAGCGATTGAAACGGCTACCAACCGTTTTCCACCTTTTCGGTGGATCCTTTACAAAGGGCTAAGCTTAAAATGAGTGTTCTCGATTTAGTCGGGAGAAATTGGGTGGAACCACCGTAATTATTATAAATTATGGCCCCAATACTACTAGTTAGTGTTGGGGTTTTATTTTTCGTCATTCCGAACGAAGTGAGGAATCCCTTTAAACACTTGGAAAGTTTGATTAAATTTATTTTACTAAAAGCATTTATTATTTTGATTTAAAGGGATCCCTCGCCTGCGGGCTCGGGATTAGAAAATATATGAAAGGACCAATTTTAAAAGGACCAAGAGTAATATTGCGTCCAATAAAAGTGAGTGATGCCCCAAATTATGTGCGGTGGTTTAGTGATAAAGAAGTGAGGATTCACTTTAATTATAATGTTTGGGATGTTTCAGAAAAAGAAGAAAAGAAGTTTATAAGAAAAAGTTTAAAAAATAAAAATCAAATTTTATTTGCAATTATTTATAATGGTAAACATATTGGTGGTTCGGGCTTAGATTTTGATTGGAAAAGCAAAAGAGCCAGTTGGGGAATTATCATTGGAGAAAAAGACGAATGGGGTAAGGGCATTGCAGGTGAGGTAATTAAATTATTATTAGAATATGGTTTTAAAAAATGGAAATTAAATCGTATTGATTTGGAAGTTGAAATGCTAAATAAAAGAGCTTTGAAAGCCTATAAAAAAGCAGGATTTAAATTGGAAGGTGTAATAAGACAGGGTCAATTTAATCCACAATTAAAAAGTTTTATTGATAAAGGTATTATGGGTATTTTGAAGGAGGAATGGCTCAAAAAATATAAAAAATAATTATATGAAAGTTCCCATTTTACAAGGCAATAAAGTAACTTTGAGGACACCTAAGATTGTAGATGTTAAAGAATATGTCTATATTTTAAGTGATAAAAAAGTCAGTCGTTTTTTGAATCATCGTTATACTACAAAGAATCATTTGAATGAAAGTAAAAAATGGGTTAAAGAAGTTTTGTCTGATCCGGGGCAAGCTCTTTGGACAATTACAGTTGGTGACAAAATAATTGGAAATGCTACTTTACGTTTTGTGCACAGTGCAAAAAAGGCGAATTTGGGAATTGTTATTGGTGGATATGAACAATGGGGCAGGGGTTATGGCACTGAATCAATTAATTTGTTGATGAGTTATTTGTTTGGTAAATTAAAGTATAATCGTTTAGATTTGTTTGTTCATTGTAATAATAGGAGAGGGATAAATTTGTATAATAAAATTGGTTTTAAAAGAGAAGGTAGAGTAAGGCAGTCTACTTGGAATCCAGACACAAAGAAATTTGTTGATCAATATTTGATGAGTATTTTGAAAGATGAATGGTTTAAGAAAAATAAAAAATAATTTTACATTTATAATAAATAATACCCTTGAAAAGGGATCCCTCACCGCCTCGTCGGCGGATTCGGGATTAATAAGCGAAAAAATATGGAAAAAGAACAATTGGAGGCAATGCGTCATTCTTGTGAACATGCCCTAACGATGGCCATAATGCGTTTGTGGCCAGGAAAAATCAAGCCAGCCATGGGTCCAGCCACGGATGATGGTTTTTATTTTGATTTTGATTCAGAAGTAAAAATTTCTGAAGCTAATTTTGAGAAAATTGAAAAAGAAATGGCGCAGATTATCAAAGAAAATTTATTAATTATTAAAGATGAAATGACAGTAGGAGAAGCTAGAGAATTTTTTAGTCGCAATACTTATGCTGGTAATGAATATAAACACGAATGGCTGGATGAAATAGAGGGGCGAGGGGAAAAAGTGAGTGTGTATTGGATGGGAGAAAAGGGTGGAGATATGCCAGCCACTTTTGTGGATATTTGTTCTGGTCCTCATGTAGAATCAACGAGTAAAATTGGGGCTTTTAAATTATTAAAAGTGGCCGGTGCTTATTGGCATGGTGATGAAAAAAATAAAATGTTGCAAAGAGTTTATGGTACGGCTTTTGCTACACAAGAAGATTTGGATAAATATTTGACAATGATAGAAGAAGCCAAAAATCGTGACCATCGCAAATTGGGCGTAGAATTAGATTTGTTTACTTTTTCCGATTTGGTTGGTCCAGGTTTGGCTTTGTGGACCCCAAAAGGAACACTATTGCGTAATATTTTGGATGAATATGTGTGGCAATTGCGTAAAGAACGTGGTTATACCAAAGTGACAATTCCTCATATTACAAAAAAAGCTCTTTATGAAAAGAGTGGTCACTGGGATAAATTTGCCACTGAATTATTTCACATTACTACACGCGAAGGGCATGAGTTTGCTATGAAGCCAATGAATTGTCCTCATCATACTCAGATTTATGATCATGTCCGTCGGAGTTATCGCGAATTGCCCCAACGTTATGCTGAGACGACGATGGTTTATCGTGATGAGCAAACTGGTGAATTGTCAGGTTTGTCTAGAGTACGCTGTATTACTCAGGATGATGCCCATGTTTTTTTGCGTGAGTCGCAAGTGAAGGAAGAAATTTTTAAGATTTGGGATATTATTGAGATTTTTTATAAAGCGACTGGCTTTGGCAAGATGCGCGTGCGTTTATCATTTCATGACCCAGATCATTTTGAAAAATATTTGGGTGAAAAAGAAGTTTGGGAACGCACAGAAAATCAATTGCGTGAACTGGCTCAAGAACGCGGGGTAGAAGTATTTGAAGCCAAAGGTGAGGCCGCTATGTATGGCCCAAAAGTAGACTTTATTGCGGTTGACTCAATTGGTCGTGATTGGCAAGTGGCCACAGTTCAACTAGATCGTAATTTACCAGAACGATTTGATCTGAATTGTATAAATGAAGAAGGTAAGTCAGAAAGAATTGTGATGCTTCATGCTGCGATCATGGGTTCAATTGAACGTTTCCTGTCCATTTTGATAGAACACCATGCTGGAGCTTTTCCAGTGTGGATGGCGCCAACTCAAATACAATTGGTGCCAGTATCAGCCAAACATGTTGAGGGGGCAAAGAATTTGCTAACAGAATTAGTAGATTTGGGGATTAGAGTAGATATAGACGACGCTGATGAAACTGTGGGAAATAAAGTCCGCAAAGCTGTGGGACAAAAAATTCCTTACATTGTAGTGGTAGGGGATAAAGAATTATCAGGTGAACCGTGGATGATTCGCGTGCGTGGCCAGGAGAATCAAGAGAAAATGAGTAAAGAAGAATTTGTGGAGAAAGTTTTGAGAGAGATTAGAGAGAGGAAATAAATTATGAAAAGGGTTTAATAATTATTAAACCCTTTTTTGTTAGTGTATTTTTATAATTTGGATTTATATTTTTTACCAGATTGTTTCATTGACTTTTCTGTCCTTTTTTCGTATAATTCCCATCCAATATGAAACAACTTTATTATCACATTATCACCTTTGGC
>JBAQFA010000019.1:0-54583 GCA_049287025.1 Candidatus Magasanikiibacteriota bacterium | reverse complement strand
GATGAAAACAGTATTAATCAATCTTCTACCTCAGCTATAAACATTATTCTTGATACTCTGTCGCCAGTCATAACTAATTATTCTATAGAAACTACCACGAGTACGATGTCAGTCTATCATACAGCCGAAGACGCTGGCGCTGGTGTGGCTGGTTATGAAGTCCAATATTTAATCCCGGTGTCGGCAGATTTCAATCCTTGGGTAGAGTGTACTGAAGATAACACTTCGTACATGTCAGCTGATGATCCAGTATTATTAGATACTAATAGTTTGTTTGAATTGCTCAGTCAAAATAATTGTGTTTGGTTTGTTAGTACTAGTACCGAACAAAATACTGTTTTCAATTTTGCTGAAGATATTAGTCCTTTTTATGTGCAGACACGCGCTTGGGATAGTGTTAATAATTATAGTGATTGGCATTATAATAATGATTTGGTGTTTTTGGAGACTGAGACAGCCGATGAGGGCAAAGTAATTATAAATGAAATTGCTTGGATGGGGACGCTCGCTTCGACAGATGATGAATGGCTAGAAATTTGTAATGTAGATGATTTTGAAATTTCTTTGGAAAATTGGCAGTTGGTTTGGAATTACAATTCTCAAACTGAACAATATGGTACAGTCATTGATTTGGAATCAACTCTATTGCCATCTTGGGAATGTACTTTGTTAGAAAGAACCAATCAAACTACAGTAAGTGATTATGATTATTCCCAGATTTATACTGGGGCACTTGGTAATGATGGTGAACATTTAGTTTTGCTTAGTGGTTTGGGAAATATAATGGACGAAGTAGATGCTTCAACGGGTTGGTTTGCTGGGGACAATGAAACCAAAGATAGTATGCAGAGAATTGATCCAGCTGTATCGGGAAATGATAGTAGTAATTGGGGAAATTTTTCTGTAGTAAATCAATATGGTTTTGTAACAAAACATGATGCCAATGATAATGCAATTATTGGTTCGCCTGGGAATGAAGCTGTGCCGTATTATTGACACATAACACGTAACACATATCATAAAACAAAAACAATCCCGAATATATCGAGATTGTTTTTTTGAATTAAAATTTTTTAAATTTAATAGTATTATGTTTTAGGATATACATTATTATAAGCAGGCAAAGATACAATTTTAATTTCTGATGGAGGAATTGGTGTTTTTTTACTGAAATCATGATACCATGGTTCCATTATTGATGTTATATATTCCAAAAAAGGCTCATCTTTCAAAAGTAAAAATCCACCATCTTGAGAAAATTCTTCGTATGATTTATGTGGTCTACCATTTTCTTCTATTGCCCCTCTGTTTATCAAGGCTACTTTTGGTAAGCTTTTTTCATTACAAAATTTTTCCCAGTATTTTTCAAAAAATTCCAATAGTTTAGCTCTTTCATCTGGATTAATGCTGGGTTTTTTCTGTGTGAGTTTATCACATAATAAAATAATGTTTTGTTTGGCGGCTTCATAATCTCTTCTATAATATGCGTCTTTATCATAAGATGGCGTGTCTGCAGGTATGTGACGACCGCACGCAACAAATTGAGCGAACCACTCTGGAGAAGCACAACTATATCTGTAAGTTTTGTCCATATTGTCGGAAATAAAAAATGCATTCTCGGAATTTATACTCATCCACCCTAGAAGCATTGTTTCACCTGTTTTTTTCCCAATGGCTTGAATTTCTTCAATATCTTTTTGATCCCATGGTCTTTCGGTAGGACTAAGACCTTGTTTCCGTATATCTGATTCAAAAGCCCCATTAAAACCATGGAAATAAAATCCATTTTTAAAATAGTTTTCATCTAAATATTTTATAATTGCTTGTCGGCCTTCATCCGAATTATAATCATCGACATTTGTCTTTTTTGCGATTGATTCAATAATTAATCTGTACTTGGATCTATCAAAGTATAGTTCACCATTAGGTTTATCTAACAAAGGCGCAATTTCTTTCAGTTGTTTTAGATATTCATTGAAACCAAACCCGTCACGATGGATTGTATAATATTCAACTGATAAAGCCAAAATTTTTGCTCTAAGATTTTCAGGAAAACTAATTAAAAATTCCAAAAATTCTGGTGAATTTAATTGTTTGTTAAGTCGGTTTTCTAGAGTGTCATCATCTTCTTCAGATTCTGGAGTTTCGTGGCGCATTAAATCAAGCGCAGATTTATCTGGACCAGTGGTTGTATCTTGTTGTGCATGAATAGAGATTTCCCTTTCCATATTTATAAATTTATATAGATGTATAAACAGTAATACTATACATCAAAATATAATATATTTCCATAAAGTTTTTTAGCAGAAGATTTTTAGAACTTCACTATTCACAATAATATATTATGGCTAATGAAGTTTGCTCGATCGGTTGTCAGTCGTCGAGCAAACCTATATTGTCCTTTTTCAGTTAATCAAATATAGGTTGGAGGCGGCTAAGTCGAAAGATAATCGGCTTTTGCCAGCCTATTGGATGACCTTTTAAGCTGGTCTAAGCTTTGTCTATACCCGTCAGAGTCGACGGGCTAGAGTTCAATCTCGGGCATTGCATCATGTATGAGACGAGCACGCTTGTCTTTGTCGGGGAAGAACTTCGGGATTGCATCATCCCGCAGACTTATTCTCCATCCCGCCAAGATTTCTAGGGTGGGGTGTTCTCCCCGCTTTCTCCTCATAAGTTCGGCCACCTGGATGACCACCCTTCCTCCGAGCTCGCACTCGTGGAGCCGGGACTTGAGGACTTCGATTTCCCTTTGGTCCGCTCTCGTAGTCCCTTCAGCCACGTTGAGATTATGGGTGAGCTCGGCCACCTCACGCGTGAGGTCGACGACCTTTTCGCGCTCGGCCCGGAACTGAACGGCCTGCTCTTCGAGGGCGGTTTTTTCGGCTTTCAGCTGAGCGACCTCGGCCGAGAGTTTGCCCTCATTGGCTTGGCTGGTCGTCAGATGCGCGTTCGCCGAATTGTTCCAGAGCTTGTACTTGTTCAGATCTTTTCGGTAGTAGATCCGGATCATCAGGCCAGTGATGGCCAGGACGATCCAGGAAACTACAGCGATGATCTGCCAGGCCGACCAATTCGAGTGCCAGTCAGCCAGGTACTCGACCCAAAACCAGTAGCCGAGGTCGAGAATGGTGATTGCGGCGAATACCATGATCACAATCAGGTACCAGTAGCTGTACTTCCGTCGAAACATCGGAAGCGGAATCCAGCTCCATGTGCTCTTGTATCCGTAGTCTTTCTCGCTGAAGAACATCCTCCACAGCCAGTAGCCGCCCATGACCAGGAATGCCCAGCTCGCAATCCCGGTGGTGATAGTGTTGAGGGAGAACGTGATACTGCCGATTTCATCCAGGTTGTTGATGGTGGTCACGCCGAGGGAGGAGAGACAGTTCAGAACCACGAGTCGAAGTTGCGGGCTGAGGCGGGTACGGGAGTCCCGATGGCCAATGACGCGATCCAGCCTAGTCGGCAGGATGCCCCACTTCCAGTCGTGCAGGAGCCCCTTCTTCCAGATGACCGCGATGGCCACGAGCCACGCGACCACGTAAGCACCCAGCACCCAGAGAACCAAGGACCAGTTGAACTCGAACATAGGACCTCCTTCCCCTCGCCAGACCTTCCAGGGTCTGGTAGGAAGTTGAGACACAGATCCAGAGGTAGGCCTAGTCGCAGCGAGACACACATTGTCTCTAGGCCGGTTTGCACCAGCTTTTCGCGATACCCACTTGTTCTGTGCTCGAGAGAACCTTTTAACATATTATGTATACTAAAAGGTTCTCTCGATTATTTAAAAGAACGACATGTATTTTACTATTCCTCAAATAAATAATCAAAATATTTTTCATTATTTATCCAAGGGGAGTGGTCTGCGTCGAAGCGCGTACCGACTCCCACAGATCCCCTTGTTTGAGCTGGCTCCGTCGCCGCTAGCCACCAGTCGGGAAACCCCCGAAGAAGCTGTAGATGGTGGAGCAGCCGAACGCGAGCGAGAAGTAGCCGGTGATGAGAATCGGAATGGCCGCCACGATGAAGCCTCGCTTGAAGGCTTCGCACCCGAGGTAGGTAGCGACCACGGCGAGCGCCGTGCCCATCACCAGGACGCTGGCAGTACCCTCGACCACGAACGGGTCATGGATACCGCCGACGAAAGCCACGGCCCAGTATAGCGGCCATGTCAGGAAGTTGCCGGTCATCGTCTTGCTCGACAAAGTTGATCAGGTTGCTCCTCCCGAAGCAACGAAAAAGTATACTACATTTTTAGGCTTTTGTCAATATAAAAAAGCTACAGTTTTTAGTAACAAAAAATACCATATTTTATATACATATTTTTAATATCAACCCAGCCAAAATTTGATATTTGTAATATACACATTCTATCCACACCCCTAGACTTGACACAGATTTATATATAATGTAAAATTGTCAGGCGCTTGAAATGAGTGCACCACGTCCCGACTGCGTCTTGGACCTCTGGGTATATAACAATAGATAAACAATTCAACATGTTTACTTCTAAAAAATTATACTCAAATAATCCAAGCATATAGGGCAGACAATTTATTGTCTAACTGACTGCTTGATGGCAGTCTTTTTTTGACACTGATTACATTGATTTAAAAAAGATTTCACAGATGTTATCTAACAAGGTTGATCTAAAAAATGGAACAACAAGTGAGATAAGATCTGGACAGTCCATTACAATTCAAAGCAATAAAGCAAACTAAATTAAAGCAAAAGCAAATAAGCAAAATTATTATTGCGTAGGAACAATAATAAATAATAGAAGCACGTTTTTGTGTTTCTATAGTGCGCATTTTAAGAGCGTACGGTGAATGCCTAGACACTTTTAGACGATGAAGGACGTTGCAAGGTGCGATAAGCTTCGGGGAGGTCCTAAGCAACCTTTGATCCGGAGATTTCCGAATGGGGGAACCCAATTCGAGTAATGTCGAATTATCATATACCCAATACATAAGTATATGAAGAAGACCTGGTGAAGTGAAACATCTCAGTAACCAGAGGAATATAAAGAAACAAACGCTACTAATTCTCTCACTACTCTTTACTGGTCTAGTACCAGTGTTGAGTAGTGATAATTAGTAGTTTCGATTCCCTTAGTAGTGGCGAGCGAACGGGGAAGAGCCCAAACCTATGCTGTGTGGGAAGGTGAATGATGAGTCTTCGGACTTTTTAGACACCGACCTTAAAGGACAGGCCGTTGCAGTATAGGGGTTGTAGGATAAAGATCTCAGTGACCTGTAGAACTGGATCAATATAGTTTATATAATTGAAGACTCCTGGAAAGGAGCATCATAGAAGGTGATAATCCTGTAAATGAAATATAAATTATCTTGGTTATCTTTATTCCTGAGTATGACGGAACACGTGAAATTCCGTTTGAATCTGTCGCGACTATGCGATAAGGCTAAATACTAAAAGTGATCGATAGTGAACTAGTACCGTGAGGGAAAGGTGAAAAGTAGCCCGGAGAGGGCGGTGAAATAGTACCTGAAACCGTATGCTTACAATGAGCTGGAGTCCTAACTGATTTATTTATAAATCAGGGGATGACAGTATTCCTATTGAAGAATGAGCCTGCGAGTATGCTATGTGTCGCTTGCTTAATCCCTTATGGGGAGAAGGCGTAGGGAAACCGAGTCTTAATAGGGCGTCGGTGGCACATACATAACCCGAAACTGGGTGAGCAATCCATGGCCAGGTTGAACTTTGGGTAAGACCAAAGGAAGGACCGAACACACGTATTGTGCAACATATGGTGATGAGCTGTGGATAGCGGAGAAATTCCAATCGAACTCAGTAATAGCTGGTTCTCCTCGAAATAGCTTTAGGGCTAGCTGTATATGTTCCCTCTGGGGGTAGAGCACTGGATGAGAGTGGGGTCCTTCGGGATACTCTTCTCAATCAAACTCCGAATACCAGAGATTTAAAGTATACAAGTCAGACTGCGGGGGCTAAGCTTCGTAGTCAAAAGGGAAACAGCCCAGATCGTCAATTAAGGTCCCTAAATTGATACTAAGTGTTAAAAGTGGTGTTAATTCTCATACAACCAGGATGTTGGCTTAGAAGCAGCCATCATTTAAAGAAAGCGTAATAGCTCACTGGTCAAGAGTTTTCGCGCTGAAAATGTATCGGGGCTAAGTATCATACCGAAATTACGAATTCAATTTTTTCTTCGGAAAATTTTGAGTGGTAGAGGAGCGTTCCTAACAGCAGTGAAGCCGGACTTGTGAGAGCCGGTGGAGCGTTGGGAAGTGAGAATGCAGGCACAAGTAGCAAAAACGGAGGTGAAAGTCCTCCGCGCCGAAAACCTAAGGTTTCCAGGGCAACGAGAATCGTCCCTGGGTTAGTCGATCCTAAGGCCAGGCCGAAAGGCGTAACCGATGGAAGAGCAGGTTAATATTCCTGCACTTGGTATAGTTTGTCATTATATGTGCATCTTAATGTCCATAGCGTTTTTTGGCTATAGACGTTTCGCAAGATAAAGATGAAGTCCTCGGACAACGTCAATATTGGATTAAGAGGTGTCTAGAAAAGTATAGTGACGCGTGGCTATATCAAATCGTACCAAAACCGACTCAGGTGGGTAGGTCGAGAAGACCAAGGCGAACGAGAGAAACATAGTTAAGGAACTCGGCAAACTAGCGGCCGTAACTTCGGGATAAGGCCTGCCCCAGCAATGGGGCCGCAGCTAAAGACTCCATGCGACTGTTTACCAAAAACACAGCTCTCTGCTAAAGCGCAAGCTGAAGTATAGGGGGCGATGCCTGGCCAGTGTCAGAACGTTAAAGGGAGAGGTTATTCACTTCGGTGGAAAAGCTTTGAACTGAAGCGCTGATGAACGCCGGCGGTAACTATAACCGTCCTAAGGTAGCGAAATTCCTTGTCGGGTGAGTTCCGACCCGCACGAATGGCATAACGGTGTGGAGACTGTCTTGACTATGTACTCGGCGAAAATGCAAGTGTCGTGAAGATGCGACATAACCGCAGTTAGACGAAAAGACCCCATGAAGCTTTACTACAGTTTGATATTGGTAAATTATTTCATTTGTTCAGCATAGGTGGGAGCCGAAAGGCACCAGTGAGATACCACCCTTGTGATGTGATTTACCTAATCTTATTCCATGAATCTGGAGTAGGAGACAGTATCTGATGGGTAGTTTAACTGGGGCGGTTGCCTCCCAAACAATAACGGAGGCGTTTACAAAGGTTGGCTTGGTCCGGATGGAAATCGGACTGGACGTGCAAACGCATAAGCCAGCTTTACTGCAAGGGCTACCACCCGCGCAGTCACGAAAGTGGAAGTTAGTGATCCGACCGTTCAATATAGGATGGCGGAAGCTCAACGGATAAAAGTTACTCTGGGGATAACAGGCTGATCGCGCCCAAGCGTCCATAGCGACGGCGCGGTTTGGCACCTCGATGTCGGCTCATCGCATCCTGGGGGTGGAGAAGCTCCCAAGGGTTAGGCTGTTCGCCTATTAAAGCGGTACGCGAGCTGGGTTCAGAACGTCGTGAGACAGTTCGGTCTCCTATCTACTGTGGTCGTTGAATATTGAAGGAGCTCATCCCTAGTACGAGAGGACCGGGATGGACGAACCTCTGGTGTACCGGTTGTCCTGCCAAGGGCATCGCCGGGTAGCTAGGTTCGGCATAGATAAGCGCTGAAAGCATCTAAGCGCGAAGCTATTCCTAAGATTAATATTCGTTATCAGATTCCTTCGAGACGAGGAGGTTGATAGGCACTAGGTGAAATACCCGCAAGGGTTTGAGCCGAAGTGTACTAATAAATCGAGCGTACTATGGAAACACAAAGCTGTGCTTTGAATAAATTTAGAAAGCTTTATTGAAAATTTAAAAAAGATCCAATCTTGGTGATTTTTGCGCTGGGGGTACACCTGTTCCCATATCGAACACAGAAGTTAAGCCCAGTTGCGCCGATGGTAGTCGCAAGGCAAGAGTAGGTAGTCGCCAAGATTGGGTCTTTTTTATTTGGAAAAATAAATTAGATGGGCATTACAATTTTTATGTCAAGGGTCCGAAGATTGACCAAAAAGTGGATAAAATTTATTATATAATTGTAGTTCTTTACAACCTACAGGGAGGGCGGTGTGATGAACACCAAACAAGGCGGATCAAGGAAAATGACCGTGGATGCTTTTATCTTCCGGGTGATGATCGTGGTGACTTTGGAGATTATCCTTTTGTACTTTGGCAACGTGTCACTTCTGGTTCATTTCATTATTTTTGGGATTACTACGTTTACCACTTCGGTACTGGCGTGTGTAGTATTTCTGAGTGATGCAGAATTGGAAAAAATATTTGAAGGAATAGAAGTTCCAAAAGAGAGGAAAAAGTAGACAGAAACGGTTTAGCTCTGAGGTGTTGTGTTGGCAAGGATACAAATCCGATGTCAGCTAACCTCGGGACAGGTTCAGTCCGTCCCAACAAAAAATAATTCTCCTGTTATGGAGAATATGTGTGAATGACCTAAGTAAGGGTCTTTTTTTATTTTGTCTGTTTTTTAACTTTAAAATTTACAAACCACCATACACCCCAAATTATAAACGGCACACTTAGCCACTGCCCAGTGGTTAGGCCAAAATAAGTCGGAAATTCTTTGACAAATTCAATGGCGAATCTTGAAGTAAAATAGAGGAAAAGAAATGAGTGGAAAATGAAAAGATTTGGTAAGTAATTTTGATATTTTTTGTAAATAGAATATAGAATATAGAATATAGTTAGAGCGAGTAGGGCTTCATAGATTTGTGATGGATGACGGAGAATGGGGTTTAGTTCATAATTCGGAAAATAAACCCCCCAAGGCAGATTAGTAGCTTTGCCAACGATTTCTGAATTAAAGAAATTTCCAATTCTAATAAATGAAGCTAATAGGGGAATGGGAATGATAACTAAGTCTAAGATAGTTTTCCAGAAGACCTCACCCCCTGTCCCTCTCCTAAAAGGAGAGGGGTTTAGGCGTATAAATAAGAAGAAGGTAATAATAAGTCCAATTGTCATACCATGACTAGACAGTCCACCGTGGTTTATCATAATCATTTCTAGGGGATGAGAAAAATAATAGGCTGGTTCATAAAATAATATTTCTCCAAGCCTGGCACCGATTAGTCCACCAACAATCAACCAGGTGCACAAATCAAATGCCAAATTAGTTGGAAGTTTGTTTTGTTTAAATAATTTTGTAATTATCCAAACAGACAAGCCAATACCAATGGCTAAAAAGAGACCATACCAGCGAATGTTGATTATTCCCCAATTAAATAGTATTGGATTTATATTATTGATAAACATAGTTTTGTGTTTTGAAGAACTAAGTAATTAGTAATTGGTAATTTGTAATTGCCTCCAATCCATTCTTCTGTGTGTAACATAATTACCATTTACTATTTACCAATTACTTTTATTCAAGCAACAACAACGCCATCATTACAAAAACTCCGAGTATAGAAATAAGAAGTTGAAGTGTAGATTTTCTGGCATTAGTTTCTTTGTGAAGTTCTGGTACTAAGTCTGAACCGGCAATATAAATAAAACTACCAGCGGCAAAAGGGATTAAAAATTCTGTAAGATGAGGGATAATCCCACTAACTAAAATGGCAACGACAGCTCCGAGTACAGCCGTTAATCCAGTAATAAAATTTAAAAATAAAGCTTTTTTTCTGGTGTAACCGCCGTGTAAAAGAATACCAAAATCGCCAATTTCTTGAGGAATTTCGTGTAGAATTACAGCAAAAGTGGTAGCTAGACCAAGTGGAATACTGACCAAATAACTGCCACCGATAATTAAACCGTCAATAAAATTATGGACTGTGTCGCCAATCAGATTCATTTTGGCAAAAGGCACAATGTGGGCATGGTTGTGATGTTCTTCCAGGCATTTATTAGAATGAGTGTGGTGACAATGGTGCCAGTGAATAATTTTTTCCATGACAAAGGAAAGGCCAATACCAAGTAATATATAAATTGAAACTTGTAAAGTAAAACCAGACTCTTCCACTGCTTCTGGTAAAAGATGAATAAAGGCGTCAGCAAGTAGAGCTCCAGCAGAAAAACTTACCAAATAAATTAAAATTTTTCTTAGACGGTCTTCTTTAAGGGAAATTGAAGCTAGACCAATTAAAGAAATTAAACTAACAACGATTACACTTAGAATGGAATAAATTATTGCTTGCATATTAACTACATTTGTGGCAGATGCCAGTAAAAATTAATAAATGATTTAAATTAGTAAATTTTTTAGTTTGTTTAATTTTTGGTTCAGTACAATCTACACACTCAGTCTCCATACATTCAGTACAGACAATATGATGATGGTGGTGTGTTTCGTTATTTTTTTCGTAAAATTGTTCACCTTTAATATTGATAGCTGGCCGAATTAATTTTAGTTTTTCTAAAAGTTCTAAATTACGGTACACACTTACTCGGTCAATTTTTGTTAGTTTTTTTATGATTTGTTTGGCACAAAAAATACCATCCAGCTTCTCAATCTGTTCACAAATTTTTTGTCTCGGTGGAGTAAGTTTATAGCCAGCTTGTTTTAGGGTGTCTAAATTTGGCATAAAAAAAGAATTGCAATTCAGTTGCAATTATATTATATATTAAAAACTTTGTCAATAGGATGTCTATTTATATTTAATTTTTGCGTAAAAAAGATAAAAAATTAAGATGATGTTTAAACTATAATTTAGATAAAGAGGAAAATGAAAAATATCAGTAATTATGTCTTTTGATATTACATAAAAAAAGGAAAGGATTTCACCGGCAAACCAAATTATTAAAAATAGCATGGAAAGTCCCTTGGTGTCTTTAGTTTTCCAAGTATGAATTACCTGGGGCAGGGCACAGATGCTAAATAGGGCTCCACCGATCCAACCGATTATTTCATTAAGATTGTAAAATGTCATATTTTGGCTAATTTTATTGCTTTTATAATATCATAAAATAGGTAAAAGTCAAGGTAATATGATAATAAAAATAATTGCCGTTTAGTTGCAATTATTTTAGATGTGGAATGTATTTCCAAGCCAAGTCGGGAGTTTGAACCACGGTGGTTTTTTCCAGAATTTAAAAAATATAATTACAACTAAGAGAGAAAAAGTGAAAAATAAACTGCTTTCGTTCCAAGAAATTTTATAAAGTCTGTCAATTGAATTGTAAATAATATTATAGGAAGCATGAATTAAAATAGCAAAAGTAAGACTGTTTTTTCTTCTGATGGTGGAAAATATAAAATTTAAAAGCATTATATTTATTGTAAAGATTAAAACTTGTAATGCATTAAAACTTGATATGTATGTTCCATAAATTATGGCTGGATAGTGCCAAACTGCCCATAAAAATCCAATTAAAATGTTCATTTTGAGCCAGCCAATCTTATATAATTTATCATAAAAATATCCTCGCCAAACCGTTTCTTCAAAAAAAGCATAGACAGCGATGGCAATAAATGTGAGAAATATAGATAATGGAGAAAAGTTTTCCAAATATGATTTTATCTTATTATCTGACAAAAAGATGAAAGCCGGAGAAAGATATAAAAAAGGCAAAATAGTAATAATTATTATCCAGGGGAAAACAACTTTAATTGTTTTGTAATTTTCTTTTGAATATTTTTTGTTTAGTAGAATTGGTAAATAAAGGCCAAAACAATATAACAAAACTTGTACATAATGATTATCTGTAAATTGTGAAGTCACAAAACCAAAAATCATTGAAAAAAGTAAACAAAAAAAATAGATTTTTAAAACCTCAAAAATTTTTTTCATAATTTTATATCCAGTCTAATTGGACAATGATCTGACCCCATTACAGAATCCAAAATTTCTGCCTTGAGAATGTTTTTTTGAAGAATTTTGTTTGCTATAAAATAGTCTATACGCCAACCGATATTTCTGGCGCGACAATTAAATCTATATCCCCACCAAGTATATTTTATTTCTTTTGGATGAAATAGTCTGAAGGTATCAATCATATTCTTATTTAAAAATTTATCAAAACTATTTCGTTCTTCAATTGTGAAACCAGCGTTATGTTCGTTTTCTTTTGGATTGGCTAAATCAATTTCGGTATGAGCGACATTAAAATCGCCAGTAAAAATGACTGGTTTATTTTTTTCTAGAGATTTGATGTGTTTAAAAATTTTATTATTAAATTCAATTTTAAAATCTAATCTAGATAAATCATGACGAGTGTTGGGGAAGTAAGCGTTTACAAAGTAAAACTTTTCAAATTCAATAGTTTGTACTCGCCCCTCGTGATCGAACTGATTATGATTAAGTCCATTTACAACAGATAAAACCGGATTAGTTTTTAAAAATTTTTCATTAATTAAAATGGCGGTGCCAGCATAGCCTGGCCGTTCGGCTGAGTGCCAATATTCAGTATAACCAGGGAAATCTAATTCGGCTTTACCTCGATCTTTTTCAGCAATCTTCACTTCTTGTAAACCTAGAATGTCTGGTTGATATTTTTTTAAAACACTAAGAAAACCGTTTCTAAGACAGGCGCGAATACCATTGACGTTCCAACTCATTAGGGTGGTCATATAATCAGATAACAGATAGCACATAACAATGATAAAACAAAAATTTGTTTTTGGCAAATTGTTATTTGCTATCTGTATCATGCATCATGACGTTTGTCCACACCCCACCCCCCTTGCCAAGGGTTTTTATAAATGTTATATTCTTTTTATTGAAATTTAAACATCAATATAAAAATATGACAGAAAAAACTTACGAAGAAGTAAAAGAGTCAGTCTTGGCTCACATGCAAGGTTTATTTGAAGAAATGGAAGAAGACATGGCTATGTCTCATCAGGAAAAGTATGCTTTGTTAGAAGATATGTTTGAAAACGCTTCGGATGCTGATGAATTACGCGTTGCTTTTGAACAATGGTATGTGGATCATGCGGAAGATTTGGGTCTGGAACATGATGCTGATGAACTTTGGGATCAGGCTTTGGGTGGAGAAATAAATTACGATAATTATAATAGTGATGATGAAGAAATTGTTGAAACAGTTGATACTGGTTTAGAGGAAAAAGAGGATGATATAGAAGAAGACAAAGAAGATTATTAGAATATATATACAAATTAGCCACCCGTTGACCGGGTGGTTTTTGTTTGGTAAGATAAGGAGTAAGGAATAAGGAATTTTTATCCCTTACTATACTTTTTTTTAAATCCCTATTTTTTGTATTATGAAAGGTAACTTACTTATTGCTCAGGGTGGTGGTCCTACAGTGGTAATAAATCAAAGCTTGGTTGGAATTATTTTGGAGGCTAGAAAATTTGGTGAAATAGAAAAAATCTATGGAGCTAAACATGGGGTACGGGGGATTTTGAATAATGAGTTGATTGATTTAACTAACGAAACAGAAGAAAATTTAGAATTGGTGGCGGGGACACCCTCTTCAGCTTTGGGTTCTACACGCGACAAACCAGATGAAGAATATTGCAAGAAGATGTTTGCTGTAATGGAGAGTCATAATATTAGATATTTCTTTTTGATTGGTGGTAATGATGGCGCGAGTGTATGTGATATTGTTAACAAGGAAGCAAAAAAAGCTGGTTATGAACTGCGAGTAATTCATGTGCCAAAAACTATTGATAATGATTTACTAGTAAATGATCACACTCCTGGTTTTGGTTCAGCGGCCAAGTTTGTTGCCCAAGCCTTTATGGGAGTTAATTTTGATAATGCTTCTTTATCAGGAGTTTACATTGGTGTGGTAATGGGTCGGCATGCGGGATTTTTGACTGCCTCATCAATCTTGGCCAAACAAGATGAGAGTGATGGTCCACATTTAATTTATACCCCAGAAAAAGTTTTTAATGTTCATCATTTTGTTCGTGATGTAAAAGAAATTTATGAAAAATATGGTCGGTGTGTGGTGGCTGTTTCTGAAGGTATTGCTGATGAAGAGGGGGTGCCGATTGCTATTAAATTAGCCAAACAAGTGGAACGTGACGCTCATGGTAATGTGCAATTATCTGGGACAGGTATTTTGGGAGATCTCTTGGCTGACACAGTAAAAAGTTTAACTGGTATTTCTCGAGTGCGAGTAGATACTTTTGGTTATTTACAAAGATCATTTGTAGGCTGTGTGAGTGAAGTGGATGTCAAAGAGGCTCGAGAAGTTGGTTATCAGGCAGTTAAACATGCTTTGTCTGGTGATGTGGACGGATCCGTAATTATTAAACGCACAGGAGATTATGAAGTAAATTATGAGTTGGTAGATTTGTCACAAGTAGCCCATGGCACAAAGTCTATGCCAGAAGAATTCTTTGTAAATGATAGTATGGTTAGTCAAAAATTTATTGATTATGTGAAGCCGTTGGTGGGTGAGTTGCCGAAGGTTGGTAAGATTGAGGCGGTAAGCGTTTGATCATTCCGAATCCCCGAAGGGGTGAGGAATCCTTTTTAAGATAATTATTTTTTAAACATTAAATATAAATTCTGTAGCGTATAGCGTAGGAAAGATTCCTCACTATGCTCGGAATGAACGAAACATATGAGCAAATACAAAGAATTCGGTTTTTCAAATACCAGAGAAATGTACAACAAAGCCGTGTCAGGTGGGTATGCCATTCCAGGTTATAATTTTAATAACATGGAACAATTGCAAGCGATTATTGGCGCTTGTTTGGAAACTCAGTCGCCAGTAATTTTGCAAGTTTCTAGTGGAGCGAGAAAATATGCTGATCAAACCATGCTTCAATATATGGGAAAGGGTGCAGTAGAAATGATGAAACGTATGGCCAGAGATTTGGGTTTGAAAGAAATACCAATTGCTTTGCATCTTGATCATGGTGATACTTATGAACTGTGTGTATCGTGTATTGAATCAGGTTTTTCTTCAGTCATGATTGATGGTTCACATCTATCTTATGATGAAAATGTAACTTTGACAAAAAAAGTTGTTGAATATGCTCATGAGCATGATGTCACAGTTGAAGGTGAATTAGGAGTTTTGGCTGGAGTAGAAGATGACGTGTCGGCTGAATCTAGTAATTACACCAAACCAGAAGAGGTAGAGGATTTTGTGGGTAAAACTGGGGTGGATTCTCTAGCTATTTCGGTTGGGACTTCTCATGGCGCTTTCAAATTTAAACCAGGACAAAAACCAGAAATTCGTTTGGATATTTTACATAAAATTGAAGAAATGTTGCCAGGATTTCCAATTGTTTTGCATGGTTCCTCATCTATTCCACAGGAGTATGTAGAGATGATAAACCAATATGGCGGTAATATGGCTTCAGCTATTGGTATTCCTGAATCACAACTTCGTGAAGCGGCCAAATCAGCCGTGTGTAAAATAAATATTGATTCTGATGGACGACTAGTAATGACTGGTGTGATTAGAAAAGTTTTGACAGAAAAGCCAGGAGAATTTGATCCACGCAAATATTTGGGTCCAGCCAGAGACGCTTTGAAAGAGATGTATAAGAGGAAGAACGTGGAAGTGCTTGGGTGTAATGACAAGGTTTAAAAAATATAATTAAGTAATAAATTTTTCAGAATTCAGATAGCAGATAGCAAAGTTATTATGGTGCATTCTGTTATTTGTTATCTGATATCTGTTCTAATATGAATCAAAAAGTTAAAGATTGTTATAATAAAAGTGAAGGCATTGTAAATATCACCTGGGAAGATGTAGAAAAAGATGTTTTGAAAATTATTCACCAAATGCAGTCAGAAGATTTTGACCCAGATGTAATTATTTCGATTGCTCGGTCTGGTCTTATTCCCGCTTCAATGATTGCTTATGCTCTGGGTAATAAAGAACTTTATGTAGTAAAGGTGGATTTTTCTAAAACTCAAAAATCTGGCAAAGATCAGGATTTAGCAGATCGCCCGACTATTACCCAAGAATTAACCAAGGACATTCATGGTTTAAAAGTTTTAGTAGTAGATGAGATGGTAGTATCTGGTTCAACACTGAAACTCATGGATATGTACATGCATATCAAAAATCCTGCCCAAGTAAAATATGCTGTACTTTATAAACAACCGTGGTCAGAATTTACACCAAATTATTTTGGTCGAGAAGTAAAAGAATGGCCACTTTATCCGTGGAAAGAATTGAAAAATAATGTGTTGGATCCCAGAGCTAAGTCATCTAAGTAATTAAGTTTTCTAAGTTGACTAAGTTATTAATAATTATGTTAATAAAAAAGTTGCAAAATCAAAATGAAATTATAGCTGGAGATAATTGTATATTGCGCGAGTTATTAAACATTGAACACGGTGATAAAGTTGATTGCCGATATAGTTTAGCTCATGCAAGAGTGCCAGTTGGTACCACCACCTGGAAACATGCTTTAAAAACTACGGAAGTTTATTGGATTGTAAAAGGCAAAGGTAAAATGTATATTAATGATGAAGTGGATGAAGTTGGTGTTTATGACACTGTTTATATTCCATCCAACGCAGTTCAATATATAGAAAATATTGGTGAAGAAGAGTTGGAGTTTATTTGTATTGTTGATCCGGCATGGAGGAAAGAGGATGAAATAGTGTTGTAAAATTGTATTAAATTTTTTAATAAAAATCCTATTCTAGGATTTTTTATTTTTGTCTTGCTATGGCTGTGACTAAGTGTCTTGACAGGACAATTGTCTCGCTTTATACTTAATATATACTAATATAGTATGAATTAAATTGTATGACTAATAATATTTCAAAACGGGGGTTTGCTAGTATGAGTGCGGAAAAAAGACAAGAAATAGCTAGAATGGGTGGTCAGAGTAGTCCAACTAATTTTAAGTATAGAAAAATTGAAGAACTTAAACTTATTTCTAGCAAAGGTGGTAAAGCTTCTCATGCTAGGAGTTTGCATTATCGTCATTTAGACAGGCGCATGAATATGGCAGGTTGATAATTTAGAGTTTAGACTATAATGATTTTATAATATACAAAATCATTAGTTAATTTATTGGAATTATTTTTACAGCTGTTTGAAAACGGTTTTTTGTTTTAGTACAGCCATTTTTTTATTTAAGCCAATTGACCGCTTGACCTAGTTTTTTTATTACTTTATACTGAGCACTGTTTGTTTGTATCAAAAATATTTTTATGTTTAATAATAAAATATAAATAACTAAAAGACCTAACCTTAGACCAATAAGGAGGGTTTTTAATATAAAAAAATGAAATATGGTCAAATTAACATAAAAAGTGGTGGTTGGCGCTAAAAGCACCAATTCAAAAATCACTTTCTATAATAACTTAGTAAATTAAAATTATTTATGAGAAAACTTAGTTTTCGAATTATCCCTTTCTTTCTTGCTCTTTTACTGTTATTGATGTCTGTACCTGTCAAACCAGCCGAAGCGGCTGTTGTTCCTTTAATTTCTTCATCAGCAAATGAAGTAGTGATAGGGTCAAATCTTATAACTGCGGTAAAAGTTACTACTCCAGAATCTCTTGGTAATAACCTTTTAGTTAATATTGAAATATATTCTGAATCTGGCCAACGTCAGTTTCAAAAATATTTTGAAAATCAATCACTAAATTCCGGTGGTAATAAAACTTACAGCATATCTTGGAAGCCAGGATCAACCGGTAAATACAGAATGGCCGTCGGAATTTTTTCCGCCGGCTGGTCCAGACTCCTAGATTGGCAAAACCAAGTTGCAACAATTCAGGTGAAACAGCCAACAGTATCTACAGTCACCGTTGCTTCAGAAATGCAAGTTTGGTGGCCTAAAAATGATGTTAACATCAGTGGTACTCAGCCATTCAAGTTTTCTGTCACTGGCCTTAATCTAAGTGATTATAATGCTTATTGGCAAGTAGACAATGGCGTAAAAAATACCATGGTCGACAGTAATACTTCTGAAGGCCCACACAAAGAATCTTTGGTAGATGTGACTAATTGGAATTGGAAAGGTAACGGGCCGTATGTTCTTACTTTTACCGCTCAGAAAAAATCTAATGGAGAATTAATTAAAAAAAGTATTAATATTTACACAGTTAATACTGTTGCCTCGGTGACCACTCCAAATCCAGTCGTGGTAGCATCAGATCCTGAGCCAGCGGTTACTAATCCAATACCAAACACTCCTCAAACTGGAATTGATCCAGTCAGTACGGTTGTCACCAACGTCAGTGGTTTGTATGTAAACCCTCTTTCTCCAGCTTTGGATCAAGCAACAAAATGGCAAAGTACTCGTCCAGCTGACGCTGACCTCATGTTAAAAATTGGTAATCAACCAAGTGCACGTTGGTTTGGCGGATGGAATGCGGATATATATACGGATGTTAAAACCTATGTGGATGTAGCCGTAGCCGCCAATGCTATTCCTGAGTTGGTGCTCTACAATATTCCTCAACGTGATTGTGGGGGTTATTCTGCCGGAGGTGTAGGTAGTCCCGACGCTTATCGTGCCTGGATAGATAAAGTTGCCAACGCTATAGGCAATCGGCAAGCTATAATAATTCTAGAACCAGATGCCCTAACTCTGAATGATTGTTTATCTGTCAATGATAAACAAGTGCGTTATGACTTGCTTAAGTATGCAGTGAATGCTTTTGATGCCAGCTCAAAAGTATATATTGATGCCGGACATCCAGATTGGGTCGGCAGTGATGAAACATCTAAACGTTTGACTATGGCCGGTGTTAGTCAAGCAGACGGGTTTTCTCTTAATGTTTCTAATTTTTATACTACAGATAGTAATATAAAATTTGGTACAGAAGTATCACAAAAGTTAGGTGGAACACACTTTGTGATTGATACTTCCCGCAATGGATTGGGTTCCAATGGACAGTGGTGTAACCCTTCAGATCGTGCTTTGGGTAACAAGCCAACACTTGCCACCGGCAATTCGCTCGTGGATGGTTTTCTCTGGCTCAAGACTCCAGGCGAATCTGATGGTAGTTGTAATGGCGGGCCAGTAGCGGGTCAGTGGTGGTCAGAATACGCCCTTGGTCTAGCTCAAAGAGCTAATTGGTAATAATGATTAAACAAAAAACAGCCTTCCGATCGGGGGCTGTTTTTAGTTTTTAATATTTTTAATCTGGCGCGCGATTCCCCACAGAAAATTCTGCTGCTTTATTTATCCATTGCTTCAACTCACCCCACCCTGCAGTATAAAATCCGACTGAAATATAGTAATCACCAGCAAACTGAGGGATCCAACCTAAAGTAAAGTCTGTTTGATGATTATTTTCAATCACGGTGTTGTCAAAAAATTGTTGAGTGAGTTTTTTTCCATTTTCGTCATAGATTTCTATATTAATTAACATTGGGTCAGACGTACCACTATTACCAACGGTGGCATTGACAGTCATTTGGTTAGCGGCATAAATATTAGTTGGGGTAGTGACAATTTTTAAGAGTTGAGGCAAAGAACCGTTACCAGTTGGTAAGGGTTCACCAAGTTTAAACACTAGTTGTTTTTGTGATTTAGCATTTTGACTATTTACTGCTGTAAGGGTGACAGTGTAAGTTTGGTCAGCCGTAAAAGTATGTTTTGGATTGGCCAGAGTAGAGGTGGTGTTGTCACCAAAATTCCACAGGTAATTAATTTCATAGCCCTGGGGATCAATTGTTCCGTCGCTTAAAAATTGAACTTCTAAAGGGGCACTACCAGTGGTTGGTTTGGCATCTATAAGAATTTGGGGTGGTCGATTGAGGTTGTAAGTTAGACGGCGTAGTTCCCCGGTAAAGATTGAGACAAAATAAACACTGCCGTCTGGTCCAGTAATGAAATCTACGGCGCCAGCTGTTCCAGTCAGAAAAATATGTGGGGGTGTAATTATTTTATTATCTTTATCAAACACGGCTCGCATTAATTCATCTTTACCAAAAATACCAAAGAAATAATTATCTTGATAAGGTTCAGGATAGGCAGCGCCAGAAAAAGTTCCGCCAATGAGGGCAAAAGTGCTTGTGGCAGTGTGTTCATTATCAACTGGAACCAGTGGATCAGTATAATTTTCTATTGTACAGTTATAATTAGGCTGAGGGCTTAACCCTTCGCGACAAGGCCAACCGTAGTTGGCACCACGAATACCCAGGTCAATTTCTTCGGTATCAAACCAACCAACTTCACCAATATACAAAGCCTGATTAAGTGGGCGAAAATTAGTTCTCAAGGGATTGCGAAAGCCATAAGTATAAACTTTAGAACGGTTGGCGTTGGGGTTGCCATTAAAAAATGGATTATCAGACGGAGCTGTACCGTCAGAGTTGATTCTAATAATTTTACCAGCTAGACTGTCTAAGTTTTGCACATTCATAGCGTTTGGATCGGCAATATCAAAGCGGGCAGCATCGGCTAGACTGGCATATAGTTTTCCGTCGGGCCCAAATCGTAGTCCGCCTACACTATGGCTACCAGCATCACTCGGGATGCAGTCGCTTCCCATAGGAAAATCATTACACGACGGGTGGGTGGGGTCGCCAACAATAGTGCCCACGAGAATTTTTTCACTAGTTGGGTTAGCAATATCGCCAGTCATGGTGTAACGTGCTATGCGTCCGGTTTTGGGTCCGTTGGGGTCAGCCGGATTATTCTCATAAGTATAGCTAAGATATATATAACCATTGTTGGAAAAATCTGGATCTACCGCAATCCCTAGTAAACCGCGATCAGATTCAAAGTTTAAATTTTTTAAAATTATGGCCGGGGTAGATAAAAGAACATTATCTTTTATTATTTTAACATCGCCAGCTTTTTCTGTAACCAAAATTCGACCGTCGGGAGTGAAAGCTGCAGCCACTGGCACGTTCAAGCCTTTGGCCACAGTTTCAATGGCAAAGGCTGGTGGTGTGGGAGGGTTTTTGGTGGAATCAACATTAGTCGTTAATTCTAGTGGCTTATTAGATTTTGGCCACAAAGCATACACTGTAGCTAAAATTATTATTCCCAAAATTGTCAGCCAAGTTTTTTTACCCATAGCTTTTATTATAATTACCAAATATTAATTTTTAATTAAGACCCAGTAACATAATAAACTATGTTAACTGGTGATAGGCTGTGTTCACCGGTAATAGTGATTGTTAGTGGTCCACCAGCAGAGTTAAATTTTGGGTAGAAGTTAAAGGCCATAAATTTTGTAAATTGTTGCCATAGAGAGCAACCGCAAACCAGGCCCAATTTTGGTTGTAATAATTATTTTCATCCCCCCATTTGCCATTGTCGTAGGCTGGCCAGAAACGATTGCTAAATAAACCAATGGCTGATTGTTGGTCTGTGACAAAAAAAGCCGAGAGCGCACCGGCATCAGTGCTCAAATCTGGATAATTACTGACTGGTTTTCCAGTTGTAGTGTAGATTGAATCAATTCTGTTGTTTTCAGCTAGTTGTTTTTTATAAAAAATTGTGGCTCTTTGTAAAAAGGCATCAGCAGTTTCATTTTCAAACCACAGTTTATCTAGAGCTAGTCGCCACATGAGACGAAAAGCATCGTAGCCAAAATCATTGGCCTGATAATTAACAAAACCAGTCGCGGTTGATATTTGTCCATCATTAGATAACAAAAGCCAATTAGGAACTAAACTATTTTTGTTGGCAAAAATACTATTGTTTTTTATTTCCTCTAGATTGGAGTAGGTGTCATTGGCAAGTTCACTCCATGGATGGTCTTTATCAACCTCAGCAAAAATACGATAAGAGGCCGGGGAAAAATATGAAGGATTTATCAAATGACCAACAGTCGTAGTGGCTTCTACTCCAGAGATCAACCAGTAACGCTCGTTGATAACGATCACTTCCTTATTCCAAATATCCCGAATAATTTTTTGGGCATCAGATAAATAAACTGGGTCATGCCACTCTTGATAAGCAAAAAGCAATGCCAAGGCAATGTCCTCATCAGCATCCGAGGCACTATTTTGATCCACAATTTGTAGGTTATCATTTGTGTCTACGTTGGCTAGCCAGTGGAATAAATTATCTTCATCACGAGTTAAATTATTTTTTGTCCATTGCCAAATTTTATCAAAATTTATTTGGTCTACCATCCAGACAGCGCGTAACATAGCATAAGATTGGCCTTCAGAAGTAATGGAAATAGTGTTGCTTTTCGGAGCGTTTGTTCGGACTCGGCCATGGTCATCAATATAATTATCTTTGTACCATTGCCAGCTTTTGGAAATTGGTCCATTGGTATTGTTGACTGCCCTAATTTCTACGGGATAGCCTTCATTTAATACATCATTTTCTGAAAAGCGTTTAATAACGATTGATTGGCTATAGGCTTGGTTTACCAAACTGAGATTATCATTTTCAATGGAGACTGCCATGGCTGGTGTGAATAATAAATAATCAATCGCGTTCCAAGTGTTATTTAATAAATCAAATTTTATTTGTGGATCAGTATCTATTTTCCAATAATAATGAATATTGGTTTTAGTAATATCTTTTAGATCTGGATTCAAATCCAAAAAAGCATAGTTATCAATTAGTGTAATACCTTTATTTTTTATATTTTTTTCTACCCAAGCAACGGCAGCCACTTGGTTATCAGTTTGTTTAAGAGTAAAAATATGCCTGTTTTCATAAAGAGGAAAAGCGACTGTGATTACTAGAATAGTAACGAGTAAACTATATTGAAAGATCGGACGTAGACGATTTTTATAAAGATTGATTTTAGAGAATATGATACTAATTAATAAAGCAATGTTGAGAGCAAACAAAGGTATTTGAGGAATAATGTACCAGTCAAGCAAGAGTCCACGGATAGTAAATATTATATAAGATAGAGACAGCAAGGAAACGGCAAAATTCCATTTATTTTTATAAAGAAATAAATTGATAATTGAAGCCACAAAACCAAAGATAATAAAAGATAGCCCATATCTCTGCCAAGTGTTGGAGAGGGCTATCATAAATGAGCTATTTTCTTGAAGGAAAAAAACATTTGCCTCAGTTCTTTGAGTTTGGAATTTTAGGGCATCCAATAGACTGACATGGGGATATTGTCCGCCAAAGGTACTACCAGTCGGAAAGAATTCTCCTTTGAGTAGGGCTCCAAATGGGTAAAAAGCCACCGCGGCAAAAGACATAAGCCAAAGTATAATTACAAATTTACGGTTGTCAGTCTGAGTATTTCTAATCATAATAAAAATTAGAGCTGGTAAAAAAGCAATTGCTGATTCTTTGGTTAAAATTGCCATCATGAGAGCAAAACCACCAGCCATACCACTAGTCAAAGTGACCCGTTTGGTTAGAAAATAAAAAGATAATAAAAACCAAAAAGTCATGATATTGTCCAGATAAACTCGACGTTGAAAAATTATTCCAACAGGCACGAGGGCAAATATTAAAGCCGCCACTAAAGCCAGATTATTTTTTTTGGTAATATTAAATGTTATTTTATAAAGAATATAGGCAGATAAAACATTTATAATCACCATAAAGATCCGAGCGGAATTTACAGATAGACCAGCAATAAAAGAATCACCAGTTAAAACGTTCCACAGAGCAATAAATAGCCAGCCAGCTGGGGCATGATCATACCAGTACGTGTAGGGAGCGAGCTGACCCATATGTATGACTGACCACGCTTGAGAAGCATAAGTACCTTCATCTTCACGATAAGATGGAAAACCAAACAGATTGATGGAGTGAGCCATAATAATCAAAATCAAAACTACTGTTAGCCACCAATTTATTTTTTTGTACCAAACAATTTTTTCTGTTTCTGAATTAACAGAAGATTGTTGTCCAACAAAATTTGGGCTTTGTTTTGTCGAAAGTTTTAATGGATAAATTCCCGATTTCATTTTTTCATCTTTTTGTATGGGGGAATTTATATGTAAGTTTTTAAATTTTTGCCAGATTTTTTTTAACATATTATAAATTAGCAGATGTAAATTTTTCTGTTTTAACCGCGGTTGGACTGGAGACAAGTTTACGGTGAGCACCAACATGAGCAGTTTTTTCCCAACCGTTTTCATGAATTGTTTCTCTGTAGACGGCTCGCAGGGCACTTATTCCCAAAATAGTTTGATAAGGCAAAAAAGCTAGTAGTGTTTTTGGTATTAGCCAAAATGAATATTTAAAATTATATTTTTTGGTAAATTCATACAAACCAATATTCATGACTGCCAATTGGACAATTAGAATATAAAATGGAATATTTGAAATTAAAGCCACAACCAAAGGTAATTTTAAAGTAAAAATCATTACTATTGCTAGGACAATGTACAAAAAAGTCATAGCTTGGATTTCTGGCCACAACAAGACAAAGGCGGCTAAGAATTTTTGTTTAAAAGTGGGCAGGCGCATCCATTCCATCTTTTTGAAAATTTGTAAAAAGCCTTGGTTCCAGCGTGTCCGTTGTTTTATAAAAGATAGGGTAGAACTAGGAGTTTCTTCTTGGGTAGCATGACTTTCATCATAGATGATTCTAAATTTGGCGCCGGCTGAACTTAGGCGCAAGCCGATATCAGCATCCTCAGTCAAACAATCAGCATCCCAACCGCCAATTTTGCGTAGCCAATGAGTTTTAAAAAATACGGTATTGCCACCAAGAGGAATTACCCCCATTTGACTAAATAAATGTAAGACTGATTTGAACCAAAAAAAGTATTCTATAACATTAAGAGAAGAAAACCAGTGGGATTTGTAATCAATCAATTGAACACCAGATTGAACCACATCGGCTTCATCTCTTAGCATGACAGTATTTACAATATTCAAAATATCACAATGGGGACTATCCTCGGCATCAAACACGCATAGCACTTCATTGTTGGTAAAAGATAAACCAAAATTTAGTTTATCGGGTTTATTTTTGGGAAAAGTTGGTGGCACCAAGAGTTTGGCATTAGTTAAATTTAGTTTTAGAAATGCTTCATTAACAGCTGTGGCCGTAGCAAAATCATCCGCACGACAGATTACTAGTATTTCCAGAAGTTTTTCTGGATAATTAATATTGGCAATTGATCGCAAAGTTTCCGCAATAACTTTTTCTTCATGCAAAGCCGGGATAAGGATAGTAAAAGAATATTGTGGTTGGGAAAAAATTGTTGGTGATAAATTTTTGGCTACGCGTTCTGGTTCTTGCCAGGCATAAATTAAGCCAGTAAAAGTAAACACTCCTTGGGTTATCATGAATATTGAAAGCATGAGAATACTGTAGGTAATTATCTTGGTAGATTGAACTTGTCCAGAAAGAGTGAGAAACAGGATGGTAAAAGTTGAGACGATTAAAAAAGAAATAGCCAAAAGAGGTAAGTGTCCAGCGAAACTTAGAATGCGAATTTTTCCTGCATTATAAATAAATTCAATGATATCATAAATTCCTAATTTGGATTTACCCCGAGTGCGGTCTTTGAATTTGATTGGAATTTCAATTATTTTTCCTTTCTGTTGAATGATGCGGTAAAGTATATTGAGTTGAAAAGAAAAACCATTGGCGTGAATTTTATTCCAATCTAGTTTATTGAGTATATGGTGATTGAAAGCCCTAAAACCACTAGTGCAGTCTTTTATTTTTTTAATACCGGCAACATAGTGAGCAAAAAAATTCCCAGCTTTGCTGTTGAGGACGCGTTTAAGTGGCCAATCATTGGGAATAGATCCGCCCTTTACATATCTCGAACCAATCGCCAAATCATAACCATTCAAAATATTATCAATTAGCGGTCGGAGATATTTTGGGTCATGAGACAAATCAGCATCCATTTGAATAATGACGTCAGAATTAAAATTTTCTAATGCATATTTTATACCACGTATATATGCTTTTCCTAATCCTTCTTTTTTGCCCTCTAATAAATGTATATTGGTAAAAAAACGTCCAAGTTCTGTGACTATTTTGCCTGTCCCATCAGGTGAATTGTCATCTACTATTAACAAAGACATTTCAAGGTCATTCCATTGAGTGTTGAGAGTAAAAATTTTTTTAATTAATTTTTCAATGTTACCCCTTTCATTATAGGTGGGGATAACTATAGTAATGTTTTTCATATGGGATCTTGACAAATTATTTTTAATTCATACAAATTTAGTATATATTAAATAACAAGCACCGAACAATTAGTTTGTCAATCACCTAAATGAAATTTTGTTGTGGATAAACTGTGAGGTGCGTTTGTAATGTCGTTCCATTTTAGAAAATTAAATGTTTTTTAAAACGGGATGAAGACGAGAAAACGTAAAGTCCCCGGAGGAAAAATGTGGGATCACCACCTTAGAGGATTGATTGGCCAGGCTAGTTCTAGCTACGAAATCGTGGGTATGCCCAACGGAGGTGTGAGTGGGGCAAGTGTCGTGTTCGTTCGAGACAGGGCTACGAAGATCGTGCGAGTGCTGAAGTTTGGGGAACCTAGTTTGAACCCACAGCATTCCATCACTTCACAGGTGCACAACCGTGAACTTCTCGTTCCTCTGTACGGCGATCATCATCTGCCGAAGGTGATTGTCGCCAACGACCAAGCGTTCCTCATGAACATGGTGCACGGAGAAAACCTTTACGAGGTGGTGCAGCATGGTACAGTAGAACCGCGTTACCTGCAGTCTCTGACAGAACTAGTGCTCTGGAAGTTTACCGAAGTCTGGAAAAAGACCAAGGTGCCCTTCCGGAGTTGCGGAGAACTTGCCCGAGATCCCTTGAAAAGGTTTGATCGGATACAGGGGTCCCTGTACGGTCGTTCCTTTGGAGGGGTTGTCCTCGAGAAGTACCTCGACACCCCGCTCTGCATCAACGGTCAGTCCCTCCCGTGTTTGCGAGAGATTTTCGCAGGGATGTCAAGTCTGTACGTTTCGCCAAAGTGGGTTGTTACCTGCCATGGCGATCCGAACGGTGAAAACATCCTGATCGATCGCGATTATGGGTGGTGGTTGCTGGACTGGGAGTGGACTGGACTTCACGACTGGCGCGTGGTGGCCAGTTTCTTCACCGGCTGGTGGATTTCAAACGCCAGTCTGGTGCGCAGGTCCAGTATGACCTTGCAGAACGGTAAGCTGGTGGTAAATTACGAGTTGGTCGTGGATGAACTGGCAACAGTCATCATCGACCAAGCTTGGAAGTTTGCTGAACAAGCTGCTGTAGATTTCTCGGAAGACAACTGGCGAGAGCAGGTTACACTGCAAATCGCGACGTTGCTTTTAGGAGACATCAGATTCCTTGAAGAACGCAAGCGTCCTGGTCACGACATCTCGCTTCTCGGCGAAGGGGTTCGGCTACTCGCCTCCCTGCTATAGTGTTCTTTCAGGCACGATTCAGTGCCAAAAATCAATGAAGCCCCGATCGTCAGTCGGGGCACCAATTCCCTATTAAATTAAATATATGAATTTATCAAATCTATTACAAATTGCCAGAGAAATTTCGGACACAGTTTCTTTAAAAGTTAAAAATACCCAATCTCTTGGTAATTATATTGGAACAATAGGAATGAGTGGTGACCAAACAAAGGTTGGTGATCAAACTGTTGAAAATGAATTGAAAAATATTGTTCCAATTATTTTAAAAAAATATAATATTAATAATTATTGGTTAGTTTCCGAAGAAACCGGTCAGTTAATGGTTGGAGAAATTAATGAAAATAGTGATGGAATTTTTTTAATAATTGATCCGATTGATGGGTCGAATAATTTGCGTCCTCATGGGACACCTAAACCGTTTGTTGGTTTTTCAATTGCGATTGGCACATTAAATGATTTATTTAGTGACGGAAAATTTTCTGCAGTAAGTGCTGGAGTTGTTCGAGATATTTTTCATGATGAAACTTATTGGACAATAAAAGGTCGTGGTTCTCATTTAGAAAATATTAGTTTAGTATCTTCTCCAGTAACAGATTTATCAGACACAGTTTTAGGAGTTAGTCTTGATCGTATGGGAGAAAAATTGCAGAAAAATTTTGATTTAGGAATTTATGATTTACTTTTAAATACCAGATTTCAACGACGACTAGGATTATCTTCTTTAGATCTTTGCCGAGTGGCAACAGGTGATTATGATGTTCATGTTAGTTTAAATGGGGACATTAAAGTTCACGATATTGCTGCTGTAAAAATGATTATTGAAGAAGCAGGCGGAATTGTAGAATTATATAAAGATAATAAATTAGTAAATAATGAAAAGTGGTTATTGGAATTGTTTAAAAAAGGAAATCAAGGAATTAAGGATATTAAATTTTCGTTAATAGCGGCTGGAAACAAAGATTTGCTGGAAAAAGTAAAAAAATATCTAAAATTAGTCTAGTTAGTTTTATCATAGAAACTGTTAAAAAAAATTGACCCATAAATATAAGACAGACTCGCTTTTGCTTCGTCTGTTCTTTTTGTAAGTGGGGTAGAAAGTTTTTTTAAAGTGTATCTGTGGATAACCTGTCAGAAATTAATTGACAATTTATTATAACTATATTATGCTATATACAGCATAATTATTCCTTATTCCTTATTCCTTATTCCTTATTTTATTGACAAATATGGACATAAACTTACTTAAAAAACTTGGTTTTAGTGATAAATCAGCCAAATTGTACCTGATCTTGTTGGGATTAGGCCCTAGTTCAGTCCGAAAATTGGCCGAAAGCACTGGTTTGAACCGTGGAACCATTTATGAGATTTTAAAGGATTTACAAGATAGACAAATCGTGAGATATTATAAAGAAGATACCAAACAATTATTTGTGGCTGAAGATCCAGACAAATTGAGGGATTTACTGTTTCGCCAGGAAAAAGAATTAAAAGAAGTAGAAAATAGTCTAGGTAAGTTGTTACCAGAGCTCCAAGCTCTATATAATCCTGGTGGGCAAAGACCAGTAGCCAAATATTATAATCATGAAGAAATTAGATTAATATTGGAAGATGTTCTGTCAACTTGTGAAAATTCTGATGATACCCATTCGGCTGACGCTCAGGGGAAAAATGAATATCTGGTTTATTCTACCGAAGGCTTGCGCGAAGAATTATATAATGACTTTCCGACTTTTTCAGATGTAAGAATCGCCAAAGGAATTAAAGTAAGAGTGACTGCGATTGGTCAGGGTGGAGAGTTGCGTGGGTTAGATGAACGTAAATGGCTAGACCCCTCTAGCCCGGCTCGCGCTTCGCTCGCCGAGGCATCCTCCCCTAATAGGGGAGGAAATAATAATACCCCCCCGACGTATATAATTATTTATCCAGGTAAGACTGCTTATATTTCCCTTGATGCTAAAAAAGAATTGGTGGGTGTGGTAATAGAAAATGATGGAATTTATCGAACACAAAAAATGATTTTTAATAATTTGTGGATGAAGATTTAACACAGATTACACGGATTTTAAATTAGGATTACACAGATTAATTATTACTTAAAGATTAGACAGATTGTATTTATCTGTGTAATCAAAGTTAATCTGTTTAAATCAGTGTTTATGTATATAATCGATTTTGACAATACACTTTTTAACACCACTGGTCCAGAAGGTTTTCGTGATCAGCGTGTGAGTCATTTGACAGAAATTGGTGTGAGTCAAGAATTGTACTCCAAAACTTATATGACAGCCAGAAATACTTTTGAAGGTTTGGCTTCATATAATGATGAGCGTCATGCTGAGGCATTGTCCGAATTTGGTTTTGATAAACAGAAAGTTTTACAAGCTTTGGACAAATCAATTCAACCAGAAGTTTTAAAAACATTTTTATTGTCAGATACAATTGAATTTTTGGAAGCATTAAAAAATACTGGAGAGTCTCTGGTTTTATTAAGTCTCGGAGATCCAGAATATCAAAATTTAAAGTTTAGAGGTACAGGTATAGAAAAATATTTTGATCGGGTATTCATGACTAACAAACCAAAGAAAGAGATAATGGAAGAAATTTTTTCTTTTGTAAATGATAAAGAATATTGGTTTATTAATGATCGAATAGATGAAACTTTAGAATTAAAAGAATTACACCCAGAATTGAAAGTAGTTTTGAAAGTTGGACCGCATTATCCAGTAGAGGATTATCAAGCAACTAGTTTGCCATATTTTAAGACTTTAATTGAAATAAAAGATTATATTTTAAATTAATAAGATTTTATTTTGGAATAGTAATTATTTTTTAAAAGTATTTTGTAAGAAAGATTTCTCCCCGCCTTATCGGCGGGTCGAAATGATCTAGTTAATAAATTATGAATAATATTGGTATTATAATTTTAGCGGCCGGAAAAGGAAAAAGAATGCAGAGTGATTTGCCAAAAGTTTTACATGAGTTAAATAATAAGCCGTTGATAGAGTATGTGGTGTCTTTGGTAGAGAAATTAAATATTAAACCGGCGGTGGTGGTGAGTGAAGATGGTTTGGTAAAAAAATATTTGGGTGATAGAGTAGATTATGTGATTCAGGCAGAACGACTGGGGACTGGGCATGCAGTGATGCAAGCAGAGAATTTATTAAAAAATAAAGTTGAAAAAGTGGTGGTACTGTATGGTGATATGCCATTTTTAAAACCAGAGTCAGTTGTAAATTTGGTTGGTATAAATGAAAAAGAAAATAATAAAATAACTCTGATGATTACGAGAGTACCAAATTTTGAAAGTGATTATAAAGAATTTTATGATTTTGGTCGGATTGTTAGGAGTAGCCCTTCGGTAAAAACTCAGGGTAAAATACAAAAGATCGTAGAAAAAAAAGATGCTAGTGGAGAAGAATTAGAAATTAAAGAATTGAATACAGGTTATTTTTGTTTTGAATCTGATTGGTTGTGGAATAATCTTAAAAAATTAAAAAATAATAATCAAGCCGAAGAATATTATTTAACAGATTTAGTTGGACAGGCAATTGCCAGTGGTGATAGAGTTGGGTCAGTAGAGATTTTACCAGAAGAAGCCATTGGCATTAATACTAGAGAACATTTGGAAAAATTAAATTAATAACAATCCGGATATTCAGATAATCCAGATTTACAGATAATGTAAATACCCGGACTATCTGGATTATCCGGAAATCTGGATTGTTTATATGAAAGCACTAGTTTACAATAAAAAACAAGGTAACTGGGAAGACACCAGAGGTTTTTGGTTAGTAGATTTGCCTGAACCAAAATTAGAAGTTAAAGAAAAAGATTGGGTCATAATCAAAATGAAATATGCAGGATTTTGTGGTAGTGATCGGGGAATGTGGAATCGATCATCATTTGGACCACTAGTTTTATCTAGTTTGGAAAAAGAAAACAAAGACATTAGAATTATTGGACATGAATTATTGGGAGAAATTGTTGAAGTGGGTAGTGAAGTAAAAGAAAAATATAATTTCGTTGTGGGTGATATTGTGTCAGCTGAATCCCATATTACTTGTGGCAAATGTTATCAGTGCCTAAAAGGTGATAAACATGTTTGTGCAGATGATATTATTATTGGAATTGCTCAGGATGGTTGTTTTGCTGAGTATGCCAAATTGCCCGCCAAAATTTTGTGGTCAACAGATGTAAACAAAATTGAACCAGAGATTGCCGCGATGCAAGAACCATTTGGTAATGCCGTTCATGCTTGCACCCAGGTTGATTTGAAAGATAAAAGCATTGCCGTGTTTGGTTGTGGAGCGATTGGTTCAATGGCAATTATTATCGCCAAGGGTATGGGAGCGAAAAAAATTATTGCCGTTGATATGAATGAAGAAAATTTGCAATTGGCCAAAGAAATTGGAGCGGATGAGATTATCAAATTAGAATTAAAACAAGGGGAAAAACCCTGGGCACATGATGAAGATATAATTAAAAAAATTAATGAATTAACTGATGGCGTTGGTGTGGATGTGGCGATGGAAATGGCCGGGCCAAATGCCAGTGTGAATAATGCAATTCAGTCAGTTTGTCGAGGTGGACATGTAGTTTTGTTTGGTTTGAAGAGTGGAGATTTTGTGATTGAAGATTTTGAAAAGATGATTAGAAATGGCATTCAGATTCATTCTGTGATTGGTCGACAAATTTGGCAGACTTGGGAAATGACTCAGAAATTATTGGAAGATAAAAGTAATGGTGTGCAAGAAAAAATAAAGAAATATGTTTTGAAAAATTATGAAGGGTCGGTTGTAGATTTTAAATCGTTTGACCGTGATGAGTTTGAGAAGAAATTAGAAAAATTTCCAAAGTTGATATTTAAGTTTTAAAACATTGATTACACAGATTATAATGGATCTCACTGATTAAAAGATAATTAAATTATATGTATAATAAAATAAAAGAACATTTGGCTGGACAACTAAAAGAAATAAAAGAAGCTGGTCTTTCCAAAGATGAACGTTTTTTGCAGGGCAAGCAAGGAGTAATGATTTCTGTAAAAGGCAAAGAAGTTTTAAATTTTTGTGCGAATAATTATTTGGGTTTGGCCAATCATCCCGAAGTTATCAAAACCGCGCATGAGGCACTAGATAAATGGGGCTATGGTATGAGTTCAGTGCGTTTTATTTGTGGTACTCAGGAACAACACAAAGAATTAGAAACCAAGATCAGTAATTTTCTTGGGACAGAAGATACAATTTTATATTCTTCTTGTTTTGATGCTAACGGTGGTTTGTTTGAAACATTATTAACTGATGCGGATGCGATTATTTCTGACCAACTCAATCATGCTTCTATTATTGATGGAGTGCGTCTGTGTAAAGCCGAGCGTCATCGTTATACCCATAGTAATATGGAAGAACTAGAAAATATTTTGCAACAAACCCAAACCAAAAGATTTAGAATGATTGCGACTGATGGTGTATTTAGTATGGATGGTGATACAGCCAAGCTGAAAGAAATTTGTGATTTAGCTGATAAATATGATGCCATTGTAATGGTGGATGATTCTCATTCCACAGGGTTTGTGGGTGAAAATGGCCGAGGGACAGCGGAATATTGCGGAGTAGAGGGTAGAGTTGATATAATCACTTCTACTTTAGGTAAGGCTTTGGGTGGAGCAACTGGTGGCTTTACATCTGGTAAAAAAGAAATAATAGAATATTTACGACAAAAATCTAGACCTTATTTGTTTTCTAATACTTTAGCGCCAGTAATGGTTGGGACTTCAATCAAGATTTTGGATTTACTTTCAACTACAAAAGATAGTTTAAATAAATTGCGGGAGAATACAAAACATTTTAGAGAAAAAATGACAGAAGCTGGTTTTGAACTTCATGGTACAGATCATCCGATTGCGCCAGTAATGCTTTATGATGCTAAAGTAGCTAAAGAAATGTCCAACAAATTATTGGAAGAAGGAATTTATGTAATTGGTTTTAGTTATCCAGTCGTGCCAGAAGGCCAAGCGAGAATTCGGGTGCAGATATCGGCCGGGCATTCTTTGGAACAAATTGATAAGTGTGTGGAGGCGTTTGTAAAGGTGGGGAAAGAAATGGAATTGTTGAAGACATGAGACTTAGGATTTAAGACATAAGAAAAATATGGAGAATAATAAAAAATTAATGCATGGTTATGATGTGGTATTACAAGCTTGTCATGATGCTGATGTGCAGTCAATGTTTGGTTATCCAATTACGCCAACTTGTGAAATTTTGTCGGGGTGGATGGCGAGTGGAAAAAAGTGTTTGCAAACTGAAGATGAAATTGCGGCTGGTTTTGCGGTTTGTGGGGCAGTATTGGCGGGCGAAAAATCTTTTTCTGCTTCATCTGGGCCAGGGCATATATTACTCCAAGATAGTTTTTCTATGGCCGAGGCCATGCGTTTGCCAGTGGTTTTGATTGTAGGTCAGCGCGGGGGCCCAAGTTCTGGTACAGTGATTTATTCACAACAAGAAGTTATTCTAGCTTGTTTTGGTGGTAATGGTGAAGGTTTGCGTTTAGTTTATTCACCTTCTAGTTTGACTGAATTATATTTATTAACACGCCAGGCTTTTAATGATGCTTGGCAATACCGTTTTCCGGCAGTAGTTTTGACTGATGGTTATATGTTGAAAACTCGCCAAGCTGTTGATTTGAATGTTTATAAAGATTTAGAAAATATTCCAGCTCATTCACTAGTGCAAGAAGGTAAAATAGTTCATTGGCCAAATATTTATACTTTGGAAGAAGAACTAAATGACGAACTTGTCCGGGCTAAAGAAGATTTTGATAAAGTGGGTGAAGAAATTGCTAAGGCAGAAGTATATAACACAGATGAGGCTGAATATTTACTTATTGCGCATGGCATTGTGGGTGCAGTAGCAAAAATGGCGGTAGATGAATTGCGTGAACAAAACGTCAGGGCGGGGTTGTTTCGTCCAATTACTTTGCGTCCATTTCCAAAAAAACAATTAGATAATTTGTTTTTAAAAAATAATGTAAAAAAGATTGTTGTAGTAGAATCCAGCTTTGGTCAGTTGGCGCGTTTGGTTCGTGATCATTTAGCGCCAGAAGTTGATGTTAGTTTTGAATATTTACAAAAACCAGGGTTGGGGATTGAGGTGGAGGAGATTGTTGAAGCTGTAAGTGATAAGCTATAAGGTGTAAGTATTTAATTATTTCTAATTCCTTAAATATGGCACATATACCTAGGGTTGAGGGATCTGTAGATTGGTCCATGAGAAGTTCGTCGTCTAAAATATCTCCGGATTCGTTTTTAAAAAATAATATTTCAATTAGGGAAGATGAATGGTTGTCTAGATTAGAGATTTTTGTTGCACAAAATGGAAGAATACCAAAACAATCTGCCGGGGCTGGCGAAGAGGAGGCTTCATTGGCTGGATGGTTAGAAAGGATTAATCGTGAACATGATTTAAGTCCGAAGGCAATTAGAAAATTTGAAGAAATTGGTTTAATTGTTGACGGTCAGTTTTTTAAGAAAGAAAGATTACAGGCACTTAGGGACAAAATTGATGAGTGTCTAATATTTATAGACAATAATCATCGACTTCCTCGAAAGGATTCACAAAATGATAGTGAATTGAGATTGTATCGGTTTATTATGCGATTAAGGAATAAATTTAATAAACAAAAATTAGATGGTAAATTTACAAATGATGTATCCATTGCGATTAGAATGGGTTTATTTAAAAAGATGGATTCATTAATTTCTGGTTCTTGAAGCTATAAGACATATGAACATTTTTTTACCTTTTATCCTTTATATCCCAAGTCCTAAGTCTATATTATGTCCGAAAATCTAGCAAAATTTTGTCCAGGGTGTGGTTATCCAATTACACTCATGATGATGAATAAAACTTTGGAAAAACTTAGTTTACAAAAACAAGCGGTTTTGGGTTTGGATATTGGTTGTGCCTTACTCGCTTGGAATTTTTTGCCAATCAATACTTTTCAAACGCATCATGGACGAGTAGTTCCAACCATGATGGGTTTCAAACGCGCCAGAAATAATTCAGTTTGTTTTGCTCTCGTAGGTGATGGTGGAGCTTATGCTATAGGGTTGCAATCACTAATTCATGCGGCCAAACGTGACGAACCAATTACTGTGATTGTCACTAATAATACGGTTTATGGTATGACTGGTGGTCAAACAGCGCCAACGACTTTGCACGGGCAAATCACACCAACGAGTCCAGCCGGGAATATTGAAGAACCATTTTTTGGTCCAGAGTTATTAAAAGATATAGTAAAACCCGGAGCATTTTTGGCGCGGACAGCAGTCAATGAAGTGAAACAATTGCAAGACTATTTAGAAAAAGCGGTTCAAACACAACAAGCGGGCCATTTTTCTTTGGTAGAGGTTTTGAGTTTTTGTCCGACGAATTGGAAGACAGTGGGAGTGCAAACAGTAGATAAATTAAATGGACTAAAAGAAGTGTTTAAATTAGGTATAATCAATCAGCAGATAACAGATAACAGATAGCAAATTGTTATTTGTTATCTGCTATTTGATAATTGTATTTATGATTTTAAAAATACTTCTCGCTGGCGATGGTGGCCAGGGTATACAACTTATTTCTGATTTATTAACTCAAGCCAGTTTTAATAATGGATTTTTTGTTTCCCAGATTCCTAATTACGGACTTGAACAACGTGGTGGAGTATCATTGTCTTTTTTAATTATTAGTGACCAAGAAATTTCTTATCCAAAGTTTACCAAGCCAGATATTTTGTTAGTGATGTCAGAACAAGCAAGGATACGGATGGAGAATTATGAATCAGGAATTATGAGTTATGATATTAATGATTTCGTAGAAAAATTATCAGATCAAAAAATTGAAAAAGTAAGTTATAATATTTTCTTTTTAGGGTTGATTACTAAGTTATTACAAGAAAAAAATATTTTAAAAACAGAACAAGTATTTGAATTATTAGAAAAGAAATTAAGCAAGAAAGCGAATTGGGAATTGAATCAGCAGGCTTTTCAATTTGGTACTTTATAAACTTTTAACTTTATACTTTTAACTAATTTTTATGTGTGGAATAGTTGGATACATTGGAAATAAACAGGCGTTGCCAATTTTAATTGGTGGATTGCGCCGACTTGAATATCGTGGTTATGATTCGGCCGGGGTGGCGGTGTTCAGTGATCAGATAGCAGATAGCAAGAATCATATAGAATTGGTCAAAGCAGTAGGGAAAATTGATATGCTTGCGGATAAGGTAAAGAATAGAGATTTGAATGGAACTGTAGGTATAGCTCATACCCGTTGGGCGACACATGGCGGGGTGACAGAACAAAATGCTCATCCCCATTTTGGTTGTGATGGTAAATTAGTTATTGTCCATAATGGGATTATAGAAAACTATCGGGAACTGAAAGAAAAAATGTCTGATCATAAATTTGTATCTGAGACTGATACCGAAGTTTTAGCTCATCTTATTGAAACACACTATCAAGGTGATTTAAAATTGGCGGTAGAAACAGCTCTAGCCCATGTACGTGGTACTTATGGTCTTGTTGTTATGCATGCTGATCACCCAGAAGAATTAATTGCTGCCCGTTTAGGTAGCCCCTTGGTGATTGGTATGGGAGAAAATGAACATTATATAGCGAGTGATGCGACGCCAATGCTTGCTTATACCAAGAAAGTGATGTTTTTGGAAGACGGTGAAATTGCAGAAATAAAAAAAGATGAGGTAAAAATTTATAATTTGAAAGATGAATTGATTACAAAACACATAGAAGAGATTGAATGGAATGATGAACAGGCGCAAAAGCAAGGTTATGAAAATTTTATGTTAAAAGAAATTCATGATCAGCCCACAGTTTTTGAAGATGCGATTCGTGGCCGGGTAAATTTGGATGAAGGTACAGCTCATCTTGGTGGTCTCAATATGACTGACGATGAAATGAGAAGTATTGAACGGATTGTTTTGATTGCTTGTGGCACAGCTAGTTATGCCGCCATGGTTGGTAAATATGCTTTTGAAAGGTTGGCTGGAATACCGACTGAGGTTGATTATGCTTCAGAATTTCGTTATCGTGATCCGATTATTACAGACAAGACTTTGGTATTTGCGATTTCTCAATCTGGTGAAACGGCTGATACATTGGCGGCAGTACGTGAAGCCAAGAGAAAAGGCGCGTTTGTCCGGGGAATTGTTAACGTGGTTGGATCCACGATTGCGCGGGAAACTGATGGTGGTACCTATATTCACGCTGGTCCAGAATTAGCTGTGGCATCCACCAAAGCTTATACTAATATGGTGGCCATAATGATTTTGTATGCCATTCAATTTGGTCGTCTCAAACGGGTGACACTAGCTACTGGGCAAAGATTAATAAAAGCTTTACTAGAAATTCCAGAAAAAATGAATAAAGTTTTGGAACAGAATGATAAAATTAAAAAATTGGCAGAAAAATATAAAGATCACAGAGATATGATGTTTTTGGGTAGAGGAATAAATTATCCCGTAGCTCTAGAAGGTTCTCTGAAACTAAAGGAAATTTCTTATGTTCATGCTGAGGCTTATCCAGGTGGAGAAATGAAACACGGTCCAATTGCTTTGTTATCTCCAGAGTTTCCGACTTTTGCTATTATGGTTAAGGATCAACTTTATGAAAAAATGCGGAGTAATATTGAAGAAGTAAAAGCGCGCAAATCACCAATTATTTTACTCGCAACCGAAGGTGATGAATGCGCCAAAGAATTGGCTGAAGATGTTATCTATGTTCCAGATACCATGGAATTGTTAGAACCATTATTAAATACACTTCCTTTGCAGTTATTTGCTTATCATACCGCAGTAATGCTTGGTAGGGATGTTGATAGGCCACGTAATTTAGCTAAATCAGTTACCGTGGAGTAAATATGGGTATTCGTGCAATAATTTATGACATGGATGGATTACTAGTGGATAGTATGATTCACTGGTTGGATTTTGATCGAGAAAATTTTGGTAAATATGGAGTGGAATTAACGCCAGAAATAGTGCGCCAGTTGACTGGTGGCAGTGGCAAAGAAAATGCTAAATGGATAAGAGAAAATCTTATACCAAGTTATACTGAAGAAGATTATTTGTCTATTAGAAATGAGTGGATGATTAATGTGTATAAAGAATTAACCAAGCTGATGCCTGGAGCAGAAAAATTGGTTAAATATGGCAGAGAAAAAGGCTTGAAACAAGCGATTGCTTCTGGGGCTCCTTTGACTGTGATAGATATCGTAGTAGAGAGATTTGATTTTGGTGATCATATGGATGAATTTATTTCGGCTGATCATGTGGAACATGTGGGTAAGCCTGATCCAGCGATTTTTTTACATACAGCAAAAAAGTTAGGCGTGAAACCAGAAGAGTGTGTGGTGTTTGAAGACGCGGAAAATGGGGTAGTAGCAGCCAAGCGGGCGGGTATGAAATGTATTGCTGTGCCAGATCCACGTTGGAGTTTTGGAGATTTTAGTCAGGCAGATCTGATTGTTGGTTCTTTGGAAGATCCTAAGGTTTATAAATTTTTGAATTTAAATTAATAATCATTTTAAATCAATATTATGTCTCAGTCTAAATCAATGCTTAAAAAAATTGTTATAATCGGCGGAGGCAATGGCTCGGCTATTTCAATTAACGCTGTAAAAAATTTTGGTGATAAAGTAAAATTATCAGCCGTAGTATCTACGAGTGATTCCAATGGTTCATCTGGCTTGTTGCGAAAAGAATTTAAAACTTTACCACCAGGTGATGTGATGCGGGCAGTTCTCGCTATGTCTCCATATGATTATGATGTTTTGAAAAAAATATTTTATCGTAATCGTTTTGAAAATTGTGGTAAATTAGATAAACACGATTTGGGTAATTTATTTTTGGTTTGGGCAGAAAAGTATGCCAAAGATTATATGTCAGCTGTACGGGCTTTGGAACAAGCAGTGGGCGCCGTTGGTCATGTTTATCCAAATAGCTTACAACAATCTGATTTGGTAGCTGAGTTAGTCAATGGACAAATTTTAAAAACTGAAGGTAAAATTGATCGGCCAGAGAAAAGCGCTTCATCAAGAATAAAAAAGCTTTGGTTAGAGCCTAAAGTTAAAGCCAGTAGCGGAACTATAAAAGAATTAAAAGAAGCTGATTATATTATTATGGGTCCAGGAAGTCTCTATACCAGTGTGGTGGCTGCTGTTTTGCCCCAGGGGATTAAAGACGCAATCAAGCAGTCAAAAGCCAAATTAATTTATGTGTGTGGTAATGCTTATGAAAAAATTGGTGAAAAAGGTCCAGGTAAGCTAAGTGAATTTGTTTTAGAATTGCAAGCTTATTTACCACGTAAAATTGATTTAATTATTTTTGATAATGCTAAATTAGATAAAAAGCAAAATCATTACTATAAAGAAAAAAAATGGAATTTAATTATTAATGATAGGCAAAATATTCCAGAGTATAATGTAGTGACTGGTAATTTTGAAAGAACTACTGGTGGATTATGTCCAGCTAAATTAGGAAAAATTTTAAATAAAATTATATGGAAGTAAAAAAAGAAGTAAAAAAAGATTCATATTCTGTAAAAATTAGTTTAGAAGAAGATGGTAAGGCGATGGGTTGGGCGTATTTGTATGTTATTTTTCAAGATAGACATAAAGAGCCTTATGGACTTATGGAAAATGTTTATATTGAGCCAGACTATCGCAGTCGAGGCTTGGGTAAAGAATTAGTTAAGTTATTAGTTGAAGAAGCGAAAGAACGTGGATGCTACAAACTAATTGGCACTAGTAAAATGTCAAAACCAGATGTACATAGTTTTTATGAAAAATATGGATTTGAAAAAATGGGTTTTGAATTTAGAATGAATCTAATAGAAAATACTAAAATACTTACTAAAGATTAAAATTATGTACACTATTGAACAATATTTTAAAATTCAGGAGGCAATAAAATTTTTATTTCAGTCATTTGCAATTGTGGATAATCCAGATAAACCAGAATTGGTACATTCTTTGCATACTGGTTTTCGTCTGATGGATTATGGTTATGGCGTAGATTTGGCAATAGCTGGTTTTTTGCATGATGTAGTTGAAGAAGGTGGAGATTTGGAAAAAATAAAAGATTCATTTGGAGAAAAGGTATTTGAAATCGTAGCCGCCAGTTCTAAGGATGTTTCTCTTGGTGATTGGCCAGAACAGTATGTAGAATTAATTTCTCGGGCAGCAGCCAGTGGTGAAGACACCCTGATAGTAAAAGCCGTGGATATATTGGATAATTTTTATTACATGTTTGAAACAGACAATGAATTGGGTAAGAAAAAAGTTATGTTTTTAGCAGAACAACTTTTTAAATATACTAGTTCGGAAGATAAGGTATTTGGTGATTTGAGAAATATATATAATGAGAAAATTTAAATTGTTTAATTAGTCTATGCAACAAATCCTCGATCTCCACATTCATTCCAAATACTCCCGTGCATGTAGTAAGGATTTGATACAGCAGATTAAACGGATTGAAACAAATTAAAACCAATTATGATTGATCTAGAAAAATATAATAAAATTACTTATGCTGTTATTGGTACTGCTATGGAGGTACATAAAGAATTGGGCTGTGGTTTTTTAGAAAATGTTTATCAACAATCCATGGTAGAAGAGTTAAAAAATAGATTAATTCCATTTTTTTCACAAAAGCCTGTTGAGGTTTTTTATAAAGACAAAAAGGTTGCTGTCTATGTTCCTGATTTTGTGGCTGGTAATTTATTTAAAATTGTGGTTGAACTTAAAGCATTAGAAACTGTGGATTATAATCAAATACAAATGCAGATAATAAATTATTTAGTTGCCACAAAATATGATGTCGGTTTGTTTCTGAATTTTGGTAAACCATCATTGGAATACAAAAGATATGTTCGACCAGAAAGATTACAAAAATCTGTTAGAATCAGTTAAAATTTGTTTAATCTGCTGTTAATTCAAATATGGTTCAAAGAATCCTCGATCTCCACATTCATTCCAAATACTCTCGTGCATGTAGTAAGGATTTAGACTTGCCAAATATTGCTAAAGCATGTGAAGTGCGTGGAATTGATATTGTCGCGACTGGAGACTTTACTCATCCGAAGTGGTTTGAACATATTAAAGAAAGTTTGATAGAGGATAATGAGGGTGTTTATAAACTAAAGACCCCACCGGCGACTCCTTCGTCGTCGTCCGCCTCCCCTTATAGGGGAGGAGCTTTTGGTAATATTAAAACGCGCTTTATTCTGGGCACAGAACTATCTTGCATTAAAAAACATAAAGATCAAACAAGAAGAATTCATGTACTAGTGTTTGCGCCAAGTATTGAGGTAGTAGAAAAGTTTAATAATAAACTTGAAACCATGGGTTTTAATTTGAAATCTGATGGCCGACCGATTTTAGGTTTGACTGTAAAAGATTTATTAAAAATAATGCTCCAAGTTGATGAAAGAATGATAATGATTCCAGCTCACGCTTGGACGCCGTGGTTTGGAATTTTTGGTTCCAAGGGTGGTTATGATAGTTTAGAAGAAGCGTTTGAAGAATTAACCCCAAATATTTTTGCGATTGAGACTGGATTATCTAGTGATCCTCTTATGAATTGGCGTTTATCAACATTAGATAAAATTGCTCTCATATCAAACTCTGATGCCCACAGTTGTGCCAAACTAGGTCGTGAGGCAAATGTAATGGAGTTTGATAATGAAAAAGACATCACTTATAAAAATATTTTTGATTACATAAAAAATCAAGATAAAAAACATTTTAAATATACCATAGAGTTTTTTCCTGAAGAAGGAAAATATCATTATGATGGCCACCGTGATTGCAAGTTTGTTTGTTCACCAGAAGAAACCAAAAAATTAAAAGGGATTTGTCCCAAGTGTAAAAAGGCTTTGGTAATTGGCGTAGAAAATCGCGTGCATGAATTGGCAGATAGGACAAAAGACGAGACTCTTCGACTCGCTTCGCTCGCTCAGGGTTGGATTCCTTACAAAAGTTTAGTCCCATTGCCAGAAATCATTGCTGACACTTATGATTGTGGGGTTAGCACCAAGAGAGTAAAAGAAGAATACAATAATTTAATAAAAAAACTAGGTAATGAATTTCACATTCTATTAAATTCTAGTTTGGAAGAAATTGCTAAAGTTAGCAATAAAGACATTGCTGAGGCGATTAATCGGGTTAGAACCGGTAAAATTTATGTTCGCCCTGGATATGATGGAGAGTTTGGGATTGTGAAAGTGTTTGGTGATAAAAAAAATCGAGGTGGATTAAAACAAATTGGTTTGGAACTAGAATAACTAATATCAAATAAAAAACACCCTTACGGGTGTTTTTTAATAGAAAAGAGAAGAATTATTTTTTCTTCTTAGCAACTTTTTTAGCAACTTTCTTTTTTGCTACTTTCTTAACAGCCTTCTTAGCAACTTTCTTTTTTGCTACTGGCTTTTTCTTAAGAACTTTTTTTGTAGCTTTTTTCTTTGTTGGCATAGTGTGCACCTCCTCTCATTTTTTGGATAAAGCACGTTTTTATTTTTTTGATGTAACCATGGTATACACCAAACGGGTTACAACGTGCGAAGATTTTTTACATGACAAGCATGTATGTAAAAAACTTTTTATAAAATTTTAAAATAAAATTTTACACCGACCTTTCTTAATATGTATAGTATAAATCGTTTTTTGTTTTTTGGAAATAGTTTGGCAAGCAAAACTGTGCATAACTTTTTATAAATTTTTTTTGAAAATATAAAAAAATAATTTTTACACAAAATAAAATTACACTCAAGTGTAATTTTATAAAATATTTTTAAATTTTTATTTTATTTTTCTAAATCTTTTTTGGAAAAATTATTGACAACATAATTGAAACAAAAAGAGCCAACATAATTATTCCAAATGAAACTAGAGAGGAAATATGCCAGCCAATAATTCCAGAAAGCATTTTGGCACCGATGAAAAAGAGAATGAAAGCCAAACCTTTTTGCAAATGATGAAACTTGTGTAGAATATTTTCAATTAAAAAGAATAACGCTCTGAGTCCCATAATGGCGAAAATATTAGAAGTAAATACAATGAACCAATGTTGGGAAATCGCAAAAACCGCAGGGATAGAATCAACTGCGAAAATAATATCAGTCACTTCTACAAAAAAGACGATCAAAAAAAGTGAAGTGAAATAAAACTTACCATGTTCGCGTAGCCAAAATTTTCCGCCATGGTGACTATTGGTAAAAGGAAAAATTTTGTGAGCAAATTTAATTATTTTGTTATGACTAAAATCAACATGTTCTTCTTTTTTATCATGCAAAATTTTGTAAGCTGTATAAATTAAGACCACGCCAAAGATATAAAGGACCCAATGGAATTGGTTGATAATATAGGCGCCAGCAGTAATGAATATACCACGGAAAATAATCGCGCCCAAGATTCCCCAAAACAACGCTTTGTGGTGATACTTTTCTTCTAGTTTGAAATAACTAAAAATCAACATGATGACAAACAGATTATCTACGGATAACATTTTTTCAGTCACATAAGCGCTCAAGAATTCGGCGGCTAAATCTTTACCCATGAAGAAAAAAATTAGACCACCAAAAATTAATGAGATAAAAATCCAAAATAATGATTGATAAAGAGCCGGTTTGAATTCTATCTTATGGCTTTTGCGATTAAAATATCCCAGGTCAACAATTAAAAAGCCAATAATGATAACGCTAAACACGATAGTTAAATATGATTGGGTAGACATATAAGATAATTTTAAAAAAATAAAAACCAGTTATACCGGTTTTAATTAATACTGCTTCTTTGTTATGAAGTGCTCATATATTATGAGACCTGTCACTTCACGACTCCGCAGTATTCAAGGTAAGTGTAGTATAGAGTATAATTGTGTGTTTAGTCAATAATGTGTGCTCCCGGCAGGAATTGAACCTGCATCTTCAGCTTCGGAGGCTAATATTCTATCCGTTGAACTACGGGGGCTATTTTATATAAATTTAACTTAATATATCAAAATTTTGCTTATAAATCAAGTTTAGAGGTAAGGCTTGATTTTTTTATATATTTTGCTATAATATGCCGTAAACGGGCATGTAGCTCAGTTGGTTAGAGCGCCACCCTTATAAGGTGGATGTCGACGGTTCGAGTCCATCCATGCCCACAAATATGATCCCAATACCAAAAATTATTGTTTCAGCTGAACAGACAAACACTCGTCTAGATATTTTTTTATCCGAAGAATTAAAAATGACTCGTTCCCAAGCCCACAAATTGATTGAGAATGGCTTGGTTTTGGTAAATGATAAATTGCCAAAAAAAGCGGGGGACAGAGTAAAAACTAACGATGAAATTTTTGTAAAAAAACCAGTGGTCTCAGCTTTTGATGTTGATAAACAAAAAAAGAAAGAAAATTTAAAATTTAAAATTGATGTTGTGGTTGAAACCGATGATTATGTGGTAATAAATAAACCCGCTGGCTTACTAGTTCATCCGACTGAGGCGAATGAACCACACACTCTGACTGATTGGCTAAAAGAAAAATATCCAGAAATAATAAATGTGGGTGATTCCCAAGACCGACCAGGTATAGTTCATCGTCTGGACAAAGAAGCTTCTGGACTCTTGGTGGTAGCTCGGACGCAAAAGATGTTTAAGCATCTAAAAAAACAATTTCAAGCACGGGAAATGGAAAAAGAATATTTAGTTTTGGTTTATGGTCAGGTGGAAGCTGATCATGATGTGGTAGATTTTGAAATTGACCGCGGTAAAGATGGTCGGATGGTGTCTCGACCAAAAACAGACAGATTAAAATTAAAAAATGTTAAAAAATTTCAACCAGGCAAAGAAGCCATGTCAGAATTTTGGATAGAAAAGAAAATGGCTCGGTTTACTTTGTTGCGAGTCAAAATTCACACAGGACGAACTCATCAGATTCGCGTCCATATGTTAGCTTACAATCATCCTGTAGTCGGGGACGAAATATATTATAATAAGAACTTATTTAAAAAGGGTGACAAACACTTAATGAGGTTATTTTTACATTCTACAAAATTATGTTTTGTGGATCTGAAAAAAACCCGACAGTGTTTTGAAGTTGAATTGCCAAAAGAATTGACTGATTATTTAAAGAAATTAAAATAGGACATTTTTATTGGTTTTGATTATGATATATTTGATCGGTGGTCCACCTCGATGTGGCAAGACAACTTTGGCAAAACAAACCTCAAAGAAATTTAGAATTCCTTGGATTTCTACTGATACTTTGGAAAATGTGGCCGGTGCATATTGGGCAAAAGAAGAACTGATAAAAAATCGTCCATATTCAGAGTTACGTCGAAAAGATGGGGACAAAAATAATGATACTTTCTACGAAAAATATTCCGCCAAAAAAATTATTAGTGTTTTAAAAGGACAATCATTGCCAATTTTTAAAGCGATTGAAATGGTAGTAGTTTGCGAAATCACTGATGGTAATGACTATATTATAGAGGGTTATCATATCACACCAGATATTGCTAACAGATTGGTAAAAAAATATGGTGAGCAAAAAGTAAAAGTTATATTTCTTACCAAACAAAATGTAGTTAAATTTGCTCGTGATGTCAAAAAAAGTTCTACACCCAATGATTGGCTCTTAGTATTAACAAAAAAGAAAGAAACTTTTTTGAAAGTTGGAAAAATGATAGTAGAATATAGTAAATACTTTGAAACAGAAGCTAAAAAATATGGTTTTAAAGTGTTTAATATGGATAATAATTTTTCCAAACAAATTAGCAAGGCAATTGATTATTTAAAATAATATGAAAAAACAGGTTTTGATAATTTCTGGGCCAACAGGTAGTGGTGAAAGTACAATTACTAAAGCAATTTTAGAAAGATTTTCTAATTTCAAACGTTTGGTGACAGCCACCACACGCAAGCCTCGTCTAGAAGAAAAAGATAGAGTAGATTATTATTTTTTTTCCAAAGAAAAATTTTTAGAAGCAGTAGATAAAGGTGATATTGTAGAATATACTTATATAAAGAATAGAGATAGTTATTATGGTACTTACAAGCCAGATTTGGATGAAAAAATAAAAGCGGGGAATATTGTGATAGTAAATGTTGATGGTGTCGGGGTTGATTTTTATAAAAGAAAATATGGGGTAACTGCTATTTTTATAAAACCTGGTTCAATCGAAGAACTGCGAGAAAGATTGAGATCTCGTGATCCAAAAATAGACTCAGAGGAGTTGGAACACAGAATTGAAAATGCCAAGGCTGAGATTAAAAATGAAGAAAAATTTTATGATTATATTGTTTTTAATGAAAATGATAAGTTGAAAGAGGCAATTGATGGAGTAATTGATGTGTTGAAAAAAGAAGATTATGAGCTAAAATAAGCCAAATTATCTAGGATAAACTGGTAGAATAAATGCTCTTGACAAAATTAGTCAATTATAGTAAAATATCGCCACCTTAATGATTTGTTAATGTTGGGTACTCCTTTATTGTGAGGACAAGGAACCATCCTATCTCAACCTCTTACTAAATATATTTATATGTCAGAAGATATTCGTCTCAGCCTAAAAACAGGCATGATTGTAAAAGTTCACCAAAAGATTAAAGAAACTAATGCCAAAGGTGAAGAAAAAGAACGTATTCAAGTTTTTGAAGGAATTATAATTGGTAATAAACACGGCAAGGAAGCTGGCGCTACAGTCACTGTACGCAAGATTTCCAATGGCGTGGGCGTAGAAAAGATTTTTCCAATCCATTCCCCAGTGGTAGCCAAAATTGAATTGGTCCGGGAAATGAAAGTAAGAAGTGCTAAAGCTGCTTTTCTTCGAACTTCAAAAAAGAAATTAAAAGAAGTTAAAAAAGATGCCAGTGGAAAAGTTAAAATTGAAAAAGTAGAAAATATTGTTGCAAAGGTAGAAAAGACAGAAGAAATTGAACCAATGGAAGTGGTAGAGGAAGTGAAGGAATAAGATTTAAGATTGGAAGATTAAAAGATTATTTGTAGAGACGTGCCTCGGCACGTCTCTTTTTGTAAAAATAATAATCAATGTTATATTTGATTTATTTTGTTATTGTGGTAGTATTTACAATATAATATGGAAAGGTGGCTGAGCTGGTTTAAGGCACCGGTTTCGAAAACCGACGTGTCCGAAAGGGCACCGCGGGTTCAAATCCCGCCCTTTCCGCAAATATTTTGATAAATTTTATGAGAGCATCTGCAAAAAAATTTGATTGGGATAGTGTTGGTTTGGATTTTGGTAATTGGGATGAAGAAAAAATTTGGGCAATGGAATTACCCATTGTTGAAATGGATGTTAATGAATTATTGTGGCATTTTGACGCACCTTGGTGGCCAAATGATAAAGGAGAACGTTGGACTATAACGCCATGGGATGTTATTAATCAACAAGAAGGAAGTATAAAAGAACAGGAAAAAATGAAAAAAGCGGATATTGTGTACCCAATTGAGATTTTGGAAAATAAAGGTAAATGGCTTGTCTTGGATGGGTTGCATCGTTTAGTAAAATCTTATAAACAAGGGTATAAAAAAGTTAAGGTAAGAATTGTTCCTCGGGAAAGATTGCCAGAAATTCATGTGGATGATCCGATTGAATTACCAAATTTTTAGAATTTGTGCTATAATATTGTTAGTTGTAAAATTTTATTCATTTAATATTATATATATGGGATCAAAAAATAAAGGTGAGAAAAAACAAAAGAAAAAATCAACAAAGAAGAAATAGTTTAAAAATCTCCCGACATAACATCGGGATTTTTTTTATAATAAGATTGACTTTAGTGAAGTTGTCAGGTAGTATGTACTTATATGAATATAAAATCAGCTGTCTTTGTAAAAGGCGTAGTTGGTACCGATGATATCTTTGATGGTGTTAGACCACAAATTGTTTTTATTGGTCGATCCAATGTAGGAAAATCTAGTGTAATTAATTCTTTAGTTAATCAGAAGAATTTGGCTAAAACCAGTTCTTTTCCTGGTCGGACGCAGGAAATAAATGTATTTTTGATAAATAAGGCTTTTTATTTAATTGATCTGCCTGGTTATGGTTTTGCCAAAGTACCAGACAAAGTCCGAGAAAAAATTCAAAAGATGTTAAATTGGTTTTTGTTCAATTCTGAATATAATTTTAAAAAAGTTATTTTGATAATTGATGCCAAGATTGGGCCGACGAGCGAAGATATGGATATGCTTTATGGTTTGGAACAGGAAGAAAAAGAGATTGTGATTGTGGCCAATAAGATAGATAAAATAAAAAAGACCGAATATGATAAGCAAATGGAAAAAATAAAAAATGCTTTTAATATTCATAAAGTTATTCCTTATTCAGCCGAGAAAAAAATTGGCGTGGGCGAGCTGACTGAGGAATTATTAAAATAATGTTTTACTCAGTTTATATTTTGGAGTGTTCTGACAAAACCCTTTATACTGGTTCTACTTGTGATCTGGAGAAAAGAATCTATTCACATAATCATACCAAGGCTGGGGCAAAGTATACTCGGGGGCGGAGACCAGTAAAATTAGTTTATTTGGAAAGATTTAAAACTTTGGCCAAGGCGCGAAAAAGAGAAGCGGAAATAAAACGATTAAAGCTTTTGGAAAAAAAAGAATTAATTAAAATATTGAGTTGAAAGTCTATCTATTTTGTGGATATTGTATTCTTCACTATTTCTTAAAAAAAGTGTATAATAATTATGTTTTTAATTTAATAATTAATATATTTATATAAAATATATGAACATAAAAAAAGTATCAGTGGTTGTGCTCGCTATCACCATTGTTGCCATGTTTGGTGCAATGTTGTTGCCTGGTACAACCAAGGCAGCCGTAAATGTGCCAAATATTACCCGCGATTTGGATGTGGGTTTTAGTGGAGACGATGTCAAAGGTTTACAAAAATTTTTAAATACCAATGGGTATCCGGTTGTAGCTACTGGGCCTGGTTCTTTGGGAAATGAAACAACTATGTTTGGCAATGCGACCAAAGCCGCTTTGGCCAGATTTCAATCAGCCAATGGTCTTGTCGCTACAGGACTTTTAAAAAGTGATACTAGAGCTGTGTTGGCAAAATTGTTAAGTCCAGCAACAGCGGTTACTACAAACGTTAGTACTCCTAGTACTGCTACGCAAAGTTCTGTTACTAGTTTGACCACAGAAGTTCAAACTTTAAAAACACTAGTAGCGACTTTACAAACCCAAATAAAAGCTTTGCAAACTAAACAAACTCAACTTGAAGCTTTGGTTAATCAAGGCAGTTCTGGTTCTTCATCATCAGGTAGTACTTCAAATTCCTCTGCTCTTTTAATATCATCAATTAAAGTTAATGCCCTTGGTGATGAAGGAGGAATTGATGAAGGTGATACGATTGTAGTCACTTTTAATAAAGCCATTAATTCTGAATCAATTCATGAAGATTTGTCAGCTGGTAGTTATGTAAGAGATGTAGATTCTGATGAAATTGGTGGTGTTTCAGTGGATGATAAGGGTATTCTTACTATTACTGATATTGCTTCATTTGATCTGGGCGATATTGATGATAGTACCGATTTTACAGTAAAATTATCTCTGAATACTACAGGCAAAATTTTGACCATTACTTTAGCTGGTGGTAGTCAGATGGATATTGATGAAAGTTTTGGTAGTGCCAAACAAATTGGTGGACAAGTTGAAGATGAAGAAGGAGACATTACTATGAAGTCTGCTTCAATTACTAAACCAACTGGTACTTTTGGTAAAAGTGAAGAAGATGATGAAGATCCTCCAACTATTTCTTCTATAAAAGTTTATGATGAAGGTGATGAGGCCGGAATTAATAAGGGTGATAAGATTGTAATCACTTTTAATGAAGCTATCGATCCTGAATCAATTAGTTCTGATTTGGAAAAAGATAGTTATGTTGATGTTGATTCTGATGAAATTGGTGGAGTAGTAGTGGACGAAGATGGTATTCTTACTATTAATGATATTGCTCTGTTTGATATTGGTGATATTGATGATAGTACAGAATTTGAAGCCCAAGTTGGTCTCAATTCTACTGGAAAAGTTTTGACTATTACCTTGACCAATGGTGAAGAAATGGCGACTGATGAAAGTTTTGACGATGCTGAACAAATTGGTGGTACAATTACAGATTTGAATGGAAATGAAATGGACGATGATTCTAGTATTAGTAAACCAACCGGCACTTTTGGTAGTTAATATTTACAAATGTAGTAATAATTTAAAACACCTAGCTTTGTTAAAAACTGGGTGTTTTTTATTTATAATTTTTATGTTATAATATTATCACTATGCCAGAAGAAATTATTGAAGTTCAGCCGAATCTATACTCGGCCAAAGAAATTAAAAAAGTTTTACAAACATCAGAAATCGCCTTATGGCTCGAAGGTTATGATGATATTTTTTCGGATTTTGACCCGAGTCCATATTCTCAGCGAGTTTTATCTGATGATTTTTTGTTGGAAGCTATGAAAGCTTCGCGTGATCGAGGTAAAGATAGTTGCGAACTAAAATTTTTATTAGCACCAGAAGCCAGAAGCCACGCCCATGAGACAGTAATTAAAAAACATTTGCATGATTATTTTATAAAACAGCATCATATTTTGGAAAAGGAACGAAAAGATATTGTAAAAAGAGGCTTTGTCTTGATTGTAAGCGGAATTTTCTTTATGCTCTTAGGTTCTTTTATTTCCGCTTTTTATTTGGGTAAGCATTTTATTTTCAATTTTTTGGTAGTTTTAATAGAGCCAGCAGGGTGGTTTTTATTTTGGGAGGGTCTGAATCATACTATTTATGAGTCAAAAAAGAATAAACCCAATTTGGTTTTTTATCAAAAAATGGCCAAAAGTAAAATTACCTTCTTGTCATATTAATATTATTTTTTCTTCATCAAATATAATTTGTATCTAGTAAGCACTATTACTCTTTATTCCTTGTTTTATGCTCGGTAAATATTGCATCCATAATGGTAAAGTCGTTTTGGCTGATAAAGCTAAAATTAGCATAGATAATATTGAATTTACCTATGGTTTTGCGGTTTATGAAAATTTAAAAGTTAGAAATAGTAAAGTTTACTTTTTGGTAGAACACGTAGAAAGATTATTTTATTCGGCCGAGAAAATTGGTCTAAAACATAATTTTTCTAGAGAGAATATTGAAGAGTGGATTTTGCTCTTGACTAAGAAAAATAAAATTGAATCTGCCAATATAAAAGTATTATTGATCGGGGGAAAAGAACCAGATTTGTATATTCAAAATTTAGCGCCCAAATTTTTGGAAAGAAAATATTATAAGCAAGGTGTTAAAGTCGTGACTTATAATTACGAAAGATTTTTACCCCAAGCCAAGACTCTAAACATGCTCCCGAGTTATTTAATTTATCGGAAAGCTGTAGAAACAGGGGCGCATGACACGTTATTGATAGACAAAAAAGGCTATATTACTGAAGGAACGAGATCAAATTTTTTTACTATCAAAGGTAAGGTTTTGTATTCCGCCCCAGTAGAAAAAGTTTTGGATGGAGTGACTCGTCGGACTGTAATTGACTGTGCTCTAAAAAATGGTTATAAATTAATAGAACAAGATATTAGTTTAGATAAAGTATTTAAATATGATGGGGCTTTTCTCACTCACACTTCAGGCAAGATTGTGCCAATTAAAGTGATTGATGATAAATGTTTTCCAGAGATTTGTGTTAGTTTAAAAAATTTGATTAATTTATATAATAATTATTTGGATGAATTATATGGCAAAAATATTTAAATTATTTTTTATTGGGTTATTTGTAATTGTGTTATCAGGTTGTGTTAGTCAACCAATCCAGAAGGATTTTAGTTTTGAATATAACTGGTTTGGAAAAATGGTGCCAGCACCAGAACATAATGAATATATTATTTCAGTATCGCCAGATGGCAAAGGAAAATTATTATATTATGCTGATTATTCCATAAAATCAGTAGAAGAAGACAAATTATGGAAGCGAGAATTTACTGTCAGTCTAGAGCAGATGAAACAAACATATCAGGAGATGAATAGTAGAAACGTCTTTAATGATAAGAATTTAGCCGAAGATAAAGTTAATGTTAGAGAAAATTATGGGGATTTGGTTGTTCAGGTAGATAAGGTTAAACATTTTATCAATATTAATGACACCTCCGATACCAGTGTAAAAGAATTAGAACAGATTGTAAAAAAAGTTGTACCAAATAATATTTGGGCAGAAATGGACGCCAAGATTGAATTAGACAAAAGTAAAAATAATGATGTGTTGGATTATGAATTACCAGAATTACAATATTAATCCCGATGATAGTCGGTATGAGAAGATTTGTTCCGTTGAAGCTCATGTTTAAACTAATTATTAATAACCCGTCAGCTTGCTGTGGGAAAATTGATTATGAAAAAAATTAATTATAAAAAATTAATAATATCACTAGCCATTCCTCAGTTGGCTGGCTTGTTTGGCTCAATTGCCAATATCACTAGCTTGGATACTTGGTACAAAGTTTTAATAAAACCAGTTTTTAATCCACCAGGTTGGATTTTTGGTCCAGTGTGGACATTGTTATTTATTTTAATGGGGATTGCTTTGTATTTGGTTTGGGATAATAAAGGAATATTTAATAAACACAAAGTTGATCAGGCTATAAAAATATTTTTATTACAGATTATTCTAAATATTACCTGGTCGTGGCTGTTTTTTGGCGCTAGATCACAATTACTTGCTCTATTAGAAATAGTTGTCTTGTGGGTAGTGATTTTGTGGAATATGGTAGTATTTTATAAATTAAATAAAACCGCTGGTTATCTGCTCTTACCTTATTTATTGTGGGTAAGCTTTGCTTCAGTCTTAAACTTCAGTTTGTGGTGGCTTAATTGACGTTTATGTAGGGTTGATAAAGAGGGCTTGACATAAAGAGCCTTTTGTTATATAATTTCGCCACTATTAATATTACAAAAATATGCCAAGACAATGTCAAATGACCGGTAAAAAAGCCATGACCGGATGCAATATCAGCCATAGTAAACGCTCTACCAAACGTAGATTTGAACCAAATTTACAAGAAAAGCGTGTATTGAATCCAGCGACTGGTAAAACCATGAAAGTTCGCCTTTCTACCACTGCTCTAAAAACTTTGAGCAAATGGCAAAAAGAAGGTAGACAGTATGATTTGCGAAAATTGGTGGCAAAGGAATAAAAGTTAATTGTGTAAAGCTGATAAAATTCTCATTTTTATAGTGGGGATTTTTATTTTTGGTTATTTGATTAATTGTGAAATTGTCACATTGTCAAATTGTTATGGTACATATTTAGAACATATTATCTTTGATTTAAAATTTTATTAACTATTACGTGTAACAATAGCAGTGTAACAATGTTACAATGAAACAATGTCTTTATTGAATTTGCTTTTTATTCAGTTTTTGGTTAATATAATGGAGTTATGTTTCCCCCTTCGTTTTAAGCTACGGGGGACAAGTGAGATCAAATTTTGTATGATAAATATCAAGATTGAAAAATTAGTCTTCGGGGGTCAGGGAATGGGTCATCTAGATGATGGCCGTGTGTGTTTTGTTTGGAATGCTTTGCCAGGTGAGGAAGTAGAAATAGAACTCACGAGAAATAAAAAAGATTTTTGTGAAGGTATAGCCAAAAAAATATTAGTCCCTTCACCCCATAGAATTGAACCAAGAGATACACATTTTTTGTCTTGCAGTCCATGGCAGATTTTGGATCCAACTGAAGAAGACAAGTGGAAAGTAGAAATGGGTAAAGAAACTTATAAAAAATTAGCTGATTTGGATTGGGATTTGGAAATTGTTAATGATGAAAAGATTTTTGGCTATCGCAATAAAATGGAATTTAGTTTTTCTGAGTTGGAAGATGGTCAAATATCTTTGGGATTTTTTAATCGTGGTGGTAAAAACAGATATGCAATTCCCAAATGTGAATTGGCTGATCCGTTAATAAATGAAACAGCTCTGAATGTTTTGGCTTGGATAAATAAGAATAAAATTACTCTGCGTTCGCTCAAAGCCATGATAGTGCGGAGTAATTCACAAGGCCAAGTAATTGTGGCGCTATTTATAAAAGATAAAATGAAGTTTACTAATTATCCAGAATTAAATAATTCATTTGTGGGTTTTCAATTATATTATTCCACGCACAAATCTCCCGCCTCAGTTCCAACCGCTTTGCTCTATAGCGTGGCCCAAGATTATTTAATTACAGAATTAAATGGTGTCAAATTGAAATTTGGTTTATTAAGTTTTTTTCAAATTCATTTGCCAGTTTTTCAAATGGCCTTGGC
>JBAQFA010000018.1:0-2610 GCA_049287025.1 Candidatus Magasanikiibacteriota bacterium | reverse complement strand
GTCCAGGGTTGCATCGACGCTGGCGAGTGCCGCCTTGAGGTCGTCGAGCCTCTTCTCGCGATAGTCGCCCTCCTGGGAAACAAGAAGCTTGGCCAGAATTACCACAAGGTGGCCTCCGGCGCCCTCGCGGGCATGGCTCTCGACCCGATACTCCTCCGGGATCTACTCACCAAGGCCCAGGCGAACGCGGACAAGATGGCCGCCGCCCTTGCCGCCCAGGCCGCCAAGCCGGCAGAGGCGGCCGCGAAATGACCCCCGAATGGTGGGTCATTCTGAAGGGGGAGGGAGGGATGAGTTACCTCGTCCACGTCCCCGCGAACAATGAGGAGGAGGCGAAGGCCAAGGGAATAGCCAAGGCCGAAGCCCGCCTCCATGCGAAATCACTGCGCGTGAAAAGCGCGGAAAGGATGACTATATGAAAATACTCCACACCGCAGACCTGCATAAGAACACGAAGCGCTACCACGATCTCGAGGTATCCCTCGACGTCATCGAGGAGACCTCGCTCCGCGAGAAGGTTGATGCGATTCTCATCGCGGGCGACCTCTATGACGGGGCCGAGCAGAATAGCGAGATCGGGCTCCATACGCCCTTCGCGCGCCGCATCCAGCGTCTTGCCGACATCGCGCCCGTGGCGATCGTGAAGGGAACGCCGACCCACGATATCCCCGGCTCACTCGATGGCTTCGAGCTCCTCGCCTGCGAGTACGGCGTGACGATTCTCCAGCCGGGGCAGATTTATCTTCTCGGGGATGAGGAAATCGAGGAAGGCGACGAGTATGTGGGATCGGGGCATAAGGCCATCCTTTTTGGCCTTCCCGAGCCAGGCCGCTCATGGGTCGCGGCGCGCACGGTCGACGACAAGGCGAAGACAGGAGACGAAATCAACGCGGAGCTTCGGCAGATCGTATCAAGGATACTCCTCGGCTATGGCGCCAAGCGGCAGCAGTACCCCGACCTCCCTTGCCTTTTCATGTACCACGGCCAGGTGCGAGGATGCCGGCTCTCGAACGGGACCACGTTACCCGATGGCCCCGTCTCTGCCGACGACCTCCGACAGGTGGGCTTCGACTACGGCGCCCTGGGCGACATCCACGAGCCGCAGCAGATCCCCGGCCTGCCCGCGTACTATCCCGGGTCCGTCTACACGGATTGGGGCGAGTACCACAAGGCGGGATGCAACCTCGTCGAGATCGTCAAGGCGGGAGGCTCCGGAGGCGGGGCCCTCTTCGACCTCGAGGCCGGGTTTAATACTTCCGTCACCCGCGTCGACTTCCCGCATCCGCAGCGCGTCAAGTTCACGGTCTCGCTCGAAGAATTCGACAATACGAGCTGGCCCTCGAAGATCGACGGACGTCTCGCATGGGTCGAGATCCATGATAAGAAAGATGCCTGCGACGGGCTCGATATCGGCTACATGACAGCCGAGGTTCTCATCAAGGACTCTGACGCCCTCCCGGGCTCCCGGGTCTCTCTTGATCCAATTCCCGTCGAGACCGTCCGCGCCGGCGAGATCGCCAAGAAGGTGACGCTCTCCGAGAAGGTCGCCCTCCAGGGAGAGAACAGCTTTACGCCCTACGCCCCCTCCGTCCTCGCCAAGGCGGCCGAGATCGAGGCGGCCGTCGGTTCCCTCGCGGCCCTCGCTGGCCCGGAGAAGCGCTTCCGTAATGTCTGGTCGCGCATCCGCGGCTCGAGGGGCTTTTGGTGGACACAGGGCAAGGATGAGGTTTTCATTCCCTGGGCGGAACTCGGCGAAGGCGTCATCCCCTACGTCGGCCCAAACGGCAATGGGAAAACCACGTCCTATGATTTTGGCAAGCCCTGGCCCGTCCCCGTCACTCGCCCACCTAAGACCCTCAAGGCCCATTTTCGCCTCCGCGACTCGGCTATCGAAAACGTATTCCTCGAGGAGGTCTCAGGAATCTGCTACCGGACCCTCGTCAACATTGACGGCGCCAATAAATCGGGCGATGCGAAATACTTCTTCTACCGTGGGCCGTCCTCCGACGGACCCTGGACGCCTTACAGTGAGGAATCCTGCACCGGTCGCCAGGATGGCTTTTTTACTGCGGTCGATGAGGTCTTTGGCTCCATGGCGATCTACATGCGCACAGCGTTCGCCGCGCAGACCCCGACTCCCGACTTCCCGGACATCGCCCGGGCGACGAAGGAGGAGAAAAAGGACCTCATCAGCGAGCTTGCGGGCAAGGATTATGCCCCATATCGCGACTACGCAACGGGGAAGGTGAAGGCAGGAGAGAACGATCTCGTGGCCCTGAACGCGACTATCGCGGCCGGAGTGGGGATCGAAGAGGAGATCGCCGAGAACAACGACATAGCTGTCCGCGCCGGCCAGGACGTGGAGGAGAGCCAGGCCCTGGCCCAGGCCTCTGAAACGCAGGCCAAGATCCTCGCGGCAGAGGTCGACGCGCTTACCTTTAGGCTCCAGGAATTGGAGAGCCAGGCACGGCGCAAGGGAGAGATCGAGGCGGAAATCGAGACCCTTGTCCAGGAAATCAAGACGTCCGAAGCGGAGGCGCGGGGTTTCCAGGCTGCGGCAGATGCCCGTGGGGAGGCCGAGGCTACCCTTGCGAAAATCAAGGACCTCGA
>JBAQFA010000017.1:0-2936 GCA_049287025.1 Candidatus Magasanikiibacteriota bacterium | reverse complement strand
ATTTTACGTTTCATAGACCTACCCATGCCTTCATTACGTCTTACTGCTTCTACACGTGGTTTGATAAGATCTTTTAAATATTGTTTTTCTTCGTCTCCCCAATGTTTGTAAACTAATGGATATTTTTTTCTTAAATGATGCATCTTTCGTAAGATACCAAATTTGCCATGTGTACGAAAACCCTTACCAGTACTGGCTCCGACTGTATAAGGTGACTCTACTTCTGCCTCAGCTGTTTTTTGTTGCCGAGCTTTTATCAGACGTCTAACATAATTATAACGCCTATTATCTGCTTCTTGATTATTAACATCTGTTTCCCCCACCTCAACTACAGTTTGTCGATTAATTGACGTCGTCGGTCTATTATCACTACTGTTTATTCGACTAATTGAGCTAACTGGAGCTGATGAAGCATTATTTAAACGACTAACTGATATGACGGCTTGACTCTTATTATCAAAAATAGAAGTTTTAGCATTATTCTTTTTTAAATTCTCAGAATTATTGGGATACAAACTCGGAGTCTTACTTACTTTACTTCCCAATCCAGCTGACGATGCAATTGGTAAATTTTTTCCCAAATTTAAAGCCATATTATTTTCTTAAAAATTCTTCTACTAATTTTTCGGCTTCTTCATATTCCTTACACCACTTTATTTTTTCGTCTCGTCTAAACCAAGTCATTTGTCGTTTGGCATATCTTCTGGTATCGTGTTTGAGATTTTCTTTTACTTCATCCAAAGAAATTTTCTTTTCAAAATATTCTTTAAACTGACGATAACCAATCCCGCTCATTGAAGGCAATTCCCATGAATATTTTTGTTTTAATAAAATTTCCACTTCTTTTATTAGACCAAGATCAAACATTTTTTGTACACGATTATCAATTCTTTCATAAAGTGTTTCTCTTTCCACTTCAATGCCAATTTCTAAAATATCAAATAGTGGATCGCCTTTAATCTGTTGTTCAGAAAAAGGTATACCACTAAGAATACACACTTCAAGCGCCCTGATTAATCTACGTTTGTTATTTGGGTCAACTGTCTCAGCCGTTTTTGGGTCTAAACTAGTAAGCCAGGTCATTAATTCTTCATTATTTTTTTCTTCCAAACTATCACGTAATTTTTTATTAGGTGGTATTCGGGGAATTTGTAAATTTTCTACCAAAGAGTGAACATACAAACCGGTTCCACCAACTAATAATGGCATTTTATCAACTTCATGCGCCATTTTTACATACTTTACTGCTTTATCTCTAAATTCCGCCACAGTAAAAGCTTTGCCAGGATCAAGAAAATCAACCAGATGATGTGGGACGTCTTCAATATAATAAGTTTTGCGCAAACCATTTCTCCGCCATTCACCTGGTTCTTTGGCTGTGCCAATATCCATCTTTTTATAAATCTGGCGTGAATCAGCTGAAATAATATCACCATTAAATTTTTGAGCCAAACGCAAAGCCCAATTAGTTTTACCACTAGCTGTTGGGCCCACTATTACTATTAATTTTTGTAATTGTTTTGTTTCTTCTCGCATAAAAAATGCTTGAAATGACAGAAAAGCTTAAGATACTCAAAAGGCTAATAACTTTTAATAATAAATATTTTTCTTACTCATTTTTATCTCAAAATTAATTGGTAAGATTGGGCAATCATAGCCTTTCAGGCCTTTTCGGCATTTTAGGCTTTTTTAGCCTTTTTATTATACCACACGTCCCCACAAAAGCCAGGTACCAGCCTTATATATTTCTGGAGTTTGAATCGTCCCAATAATCAACTCACTACCTTTAAATCTTGTCAATTTCATTTCATTAGAATTGCCCTCACACCAACCATCATTACAACGTTCCACCAAAACTGATACTTTTTGTCCAACATATTTTTGATTTTTTGCATAAGTAATTTCTTCCATCAGATCTTGTAAGACTTGCCAGCGTTTTTTCTTTTCTGATTTTAGTACATCATCTTTAAACATTTTATCTGCCACGGTTCCTGAACGAGTTGAGTACTTGGCATGATAAGAAATATCAAAATCACAAATTTTAAAAAGGCTAACTGTGTCCTGAAACTGTTCTTCTGTTTCACCACAAAAACCTACAATAATATCGGTACCAATCGCTATGTCTTGACGTTTCGTTCTAATCTTTTTTATTATATCAATATAAAATTGTCTATCATGCCGACGATTCATCTTTTTTAAAATTTCATCATTACCCGATTGCACTGGTAAATGAATAAAATTCACCTGCTTGGGTAAAGTAAGAGCGTCAATCATCTCATCATCCATATAAATTGGATGCGGGGCAGTCCAATGCACGCGTTCAATATTCTTGGTTTTGTTTATTTCCCACAGTAATTTAGCAAAATCATTTTTTGTATAAATATTATCTTTGGAAAAATATTCTGGATCTGGGGCAATATAATGATTAACAATTTGTCCTAATAAAGTTATTTCTTTATAACCTTTATTATCCAAATTATTTATTTCATCCAAAATACTTTTTAATGATCTATTTCCCTCAGTCCCACGCGCATAAGGTACCACACAATAAGTACAAAAGTGATTACATCCAGTCTGAATACTGACAAAGGCTTGAAATTGGCTATGATAATTCGGGTGAATATTTAGATAATCAGTTTCCAAATCCTCCATTGGGCGCATTTCTGGATTTAATTCTGCTAACCATTTTGGTAAATGAATCATTTCTTCATTGCCAAAATACAAATCTACCCAAGGTATTCTCTTCTTTAATTCCTTGGTTTTGTCCCGGCCAGGCATACAACCTGTTATAGCCACAATCAAATTTGGCTTCTTTTGTTTTAGCTTGGCAAAATTTGCCCCTTGGCCAAAAATTCTAGCTTCAGCCGAGTCGCGTACACTGCAAGTATTAAATACAATAACATCGGCCTGTTCTAAACTGTCAGTCGTTTTTAAGC
>JBAQFA010000016.1:0-4238 GCA_049287025.1 Candidatus Magasanikiibacteriota bacterium | reverse complement strand
GCTGTAGAAGCCCGCATATTGGTCAAATGCTTGCCCTTGATCGGGTTTACAGTCATATCCTGACCTTTGGCCGTGTTACCAATTACTTGGCCTTCATAGACCTCTATATTTGGTCCAACAAACAATGTACCACGATCTTGCAGATTGGCGAGAGAATAAGACAGCACCTTGCCAGTCTCACCAGAAATCATTGAGCCAACATCACGTTTTTCAATATCACCGACATATGGTTTGAAACCAATCATTTCGCTACAGAGGATTCCTTCACCCCGAGTGTCCACGATAAATTCATTGCGATAACCTAGTAAACCGCGAGTTGGAATTTGATAAATCAAACGAGTATGATTTTGTTCTGGTTTCATGGCAATCATCTGACCTTTTCTTTTGGACATTTTTTCAATTACTACACCAGCTGATTCTTGTGGTATATCAATGGTCACTTCTTCAAATGGTTCACATTTTACACTATCCACATCTTTGATAATAACCTGAGGTTGAGAAACTTGAATTTCAAAACCTTCGCGACGCATATTTTCCAAAAGAACCGCAATATGCAATTCGCCTCGGCCATTAACTTTATAATATTCAACTGGAGTAAAATCAACTTTCAATCCCACATTTACTTCCAATTCTTTTTCTAATCTTTCTTTTATTTGTCTACTCGTCACATACTTACCTTCTTTACCAGCAAAAGGAGAATTGTTAACTAAAAAATTTAAGGAAATAGTTGGCTCATCAATTTTGATGGCTGGTAAAAGCGCTTCATCTTTGTTGGCGCAAATCGTGTCGCCAATATATATATCTGGGAGCCCAGCGATCATAACAATGTCACCAGCCGTGGCTTCGGTCACTTCTTTTCTTGTAAGCCCTTCAAACGTTATCAATTGATTGATCTGACCAGAAATAATTTCTCCACCTTGTTTTTTTATAAAAACTCTATCACCATTTCTCATTGTGCCTTTATATATTCTACCAATACCCATACGACCAAGATAATTATCATAAGCCAAATTGAATGGTTGCATCGTAAAAGGCAAAGTCGTATCAGCCAAGACAGCTGGCACTTTGGCAAGAATTGTGTCCAATAGTGGAGACAGGTTATCCGATTCATCAGACAAATTAATCTTTGCTATCCCCTGCTTGGCAATGGCAAACACAGTCGCAAAATTTAATTGTTCATCAGTTGCACCCAGATCCATAAATAATTCCAAAACTTTGTCATGAGTCCATTCTGGTCGGGCGGCTGGCTTGTCAATTTTATTTATCACCACAATTGGCTTTAGGCCAAGTTCTAATGATTTTTTCAAAACAAATTTTGTTTGGGGCATGGGGCCTTCCTGAGCATCTACCACTAACAAAACTGAATCAATGGATCGTAAAACCCGTTCTACTTCTGAACCAAAATCAGCATGGCCGGGAGTATCCACAATATTAATTTTTGTACCCTTATAAAATACAGAGGTATTTTTGGAATAAATTGTAATGCCCCGTTCCATTTCCAAAGCATTGGAATCCATACTCACACTTTCATCTGTCACCATACCAGTTTGACGCATCAAAGCATCGGTCAGTTTGGTTTTGCCGTGGTCAACGTGAGCGATAATTGCAATATTTCTAACTTCCACAAAAATTATATTAACTAGTAAATTTCTAGAATTGCCTAATTATAGCGAAAATTTTACAATGTGTCAAGTTGTGAAACAAAAACCGCCTGTTAAGACGGTTTGTTATATTTACTTTCAGTTTTAATCTGCTTTAATTTGTTCAAATCTGCTGTTAAATTGAATAAGACAGCGGATTAAACAGATTATAACTAATTTGAACAGATGACAATGTTATTGCTTAAAACTACAAACAACGCTCATTAATCTTACAACTAAGTTTTAAAATTTCACAGGTACAGCTGGTGTATTTTTGTATAATTCTGGATCAATTGTTCTTTCAAAACACACTCTACCTTTATCATGGCTCCAGTTTTGTTGGTAATTATCATAAGGTGAATAATAAGTAGGTTCTCGATTCACCAAACTGTCATTCAAATTTGAACCAGCAAAATTAGCGCACAAATTGAATGATAATGGACTAATTATATTATATTCATAAGCAATCTGAGTATTTGGGTCATTTGGTACCATGAATCCAGAGATATTGTCTTGTAAATCTGCTAATTTTGTCGGCAAAGAATTTTTCTTGGTCCAGTAATCAACAATTTGACTTTGCATTACTTGCAAATCATTTAGCCTTTGGTCATCAAACCGACGATTGCGTTGTTCACTTGGGGTACCAACAATAAAAAATCCCAAGACCACACTACCTAAAACCAAAACTCCAGACACAATAGCCAAAATTCTCAACACTTTGGTTTTTTGTTCTTCTCTTTTTAGATCCCAGAGATAATAACCAAATACGGCCCCAGCTACCACTAATACAACCAAAACTTTTAAGAAAAATCTAGTACTCAATTCTCCATTTAGAAAATTATAAACAAAAGTCATGAGGTCTATAATAATCGTAATGGCCGACACAAACAAAGTAAAATAAGTGAGCCACTTGCGTAATTTTAGATCTCGTTTGGCTGGCACACTAATCAAATCTTTTTCCAAAAACCATGTTGTCAACAAATAAGCGGGAAAAGCGATTAAAAGAACCGATGATGACCAGCGCACACCATTGGCAATATTCATAAAATAATAATCTAGCGAATCTGGAAATGAGGCATTGATATATTGGATATATAGAGTAATAAAACCAATTACACTAAGATAAAATGTAACAATATTGAAAAGATGTAGAAAGACATCCTTTGGTGTACTTTTTATGTGATTTTCCATATATATTGAAGATTAAAGATTAATTATTATATATAATTATTATAGCACAAAATTAGACTTTTAAATATTTTGTCAATATCAACCATTTTTCTTGATTATTTTATACACCCCTGCCTTTTTCCCAGAAATTAACACTGAAAAATTTTGGTCTAATGTAAATTTATCAGTAAAGTCTTTTAATAAATCTAAAAATAATTCTCTTTGTCCCAATAATATCACCGCTATACCACCGGGTTTCAAAACTCTAAAAAATGATTGAAGCATCTGGGTGTAAAATATATTTAATTCACTCTCACTTTTTTTATTAAATATTCCCCATGGTGGATCAGTGACAATTTTATCAATGGAATTATTGGCTATATTTGGCAAAACTAAAGCATCACCATTATACACTTCAATTTTCAAATTCATTCTCTGGACATTAGTTTGAAAATAATTAACCAACTTTTTATCATTATCAGTGGCAATTACACGCGTATACTTATTAATCTTTACCCGTTCAATCGGAATCGCACCCGAGCCAACAAAGGGATCTAAGAAAATATCAGTCTTATTCATATCTGATAACTGACACAAAATATTTGTCACTTCAGGACGGAGTTCACCTTGCTGAAGACTCTTGACTGAATCATGGTTGCGAGTAATCCGCATACCAAAAAATCCCCTGCCTTCACTCCGCAATAATATCCAAAATTCAATATCAGGTTTTTTTCGATTAGTTCTGTACTTAGTAAAATATTTTATTTTTTCTTCCAATTTTATTAACAGTGTATTATCCACGGCTGACAATTGATTTTCTTTGGAAGTAATAATGCGAAAAGTTTTTTGTCTCACTGACAGGACTGGAATATTAAGTTTGGCATTATTAACCAATTCATTGAGCATTGAATCTAGTGATAAATTTTTGTCAGAAAATTCTTTTATCAAAATAAAAGTATTATTTACAAAACGCAATTCTTTTACTTTGTTTATATCAGTCGTAGTGGAATAAACTACCAGCCCATCCAATAACAAAATAATCTTTACTTTATCTAAAGACTTCATCAAAAAATCTTTGACGGCATTTTCAAAACCGCTGACAAAGGTGGAATAATAGGTGTACATAGACCGTGATGAATATTGAATATTGAATATAGAATAAAGTATTATAGTTTACAATTCTGTTGTTCATCTTTGGAAACAAAAGCCTTTTCATCATTAAATTTTTCCTTCCACTCTTCAGGATTACCATAATCAGCAAACTCGCTGTACCAACCATGATGAAACTTTGGCTTGTGAGCCGCTTTGATCGGACACCAATATCTCTCGGTTCGGCCAGCGATTTCTACCGCATAAGCAAATAGACCACCAACATAGGTGCAATAAATGCAATGAATTTTTTGAATCCAATTGAGATAATCCAAAAAC
>JBAQFA010000015.1:0-42783 GCA_049287025.1 Candidatus Magasanikiibacteriota bacterium | reverse complement strand
AACTTATTATATATTACTTAACTCATTATTATATTATTATATCTATTACTTCTATTTATCTTTATTCTGTTATTACTTTCTGAACGACCTGACCAAATTTACTTAATTATTTTAGCAGATTGGTTAATTTTAGGCAAGGGGGTATGTTTTTTGTGTTTGTTGATTAGTTTTTTCTCGTTTATCCCCCTTGCCTATTGACAAACCAGCCTAAAAGTGATATACTGCTCTGTTAGGATTGTTCTTTAAAAACGGGTTTATCCTTGCTTTCTTTTGTCTATATTTACATTAAATTGGTCAAAAGAAGGCCAAAGGATACCCCTTAGGCCATTTGCAGGTGTCTGTCTGTTATTGGCAGTAATATGTTCGGCAATGTGGCCGGATGTAGACCTGTTTGACAGCGGATGCCAAGGAGCAAGTCCGATGAGAAACCTGGAACAGTTGTTGGACGAGATCCGTGCCAAGGCGGAAGCGGGTGTGATCACCCGTGAAAGCCTCGAAGCCCTCCTGGCAAACTCGAAAGAGCTCGTCGCGGGTGGGCAGACGGGCGTCTACACCGTCGTGATCGACTACGGGAAGACCGTGGAGCAGATGAAGAAGGACGGCCGGTACAACTGGTCGAACGACAACATCAGCTCGCGGAACTTCCCCGTGTCGGGCACGGGGACGGCCAACGTCACCCTCGAGCTCGTCCACCTCAACAAGGCGGCGAGTTCCAAGGACGTGCTGTCCCACATGGAGGCGAACGGTCTCCGCGCGGCTACGGTCGAAGAATTGCTGATGTTCGGGGCGACCTACCCCGACGTCCAGCGCGAGTTCCCGATCGTGTGCCTCGGCTCCTCCTGGGTCGACCCGGACGGCAGCCGCTTCGTGCCCTTCCTCGACAGGTACGTTTCCGACCGCGGGCTCCGCCTCTACTGGTTCGGCCTCGGCTGGAACGACGTCTGCCGCTTCCTGGCCGTCCGCAAGTCCGTCTAGGCGCTTGAAGCCTTGGGTTCTCGGAACCGGTTCTCGATTCCTTGGGCTCGTGGCGCGAAGCGCCTCGCCACAAAAACTGATGAATAGGGAGAAACGCGATGAGCGAGATCACCACTGAACAACTGGGCGAACTGATTGCCCAGGGCAAGACCGGTCGTGTGACTCGGGAACTCCTGCAGGTCTTCCTGCAGAACCCCCAGTCCGTCAACGGCCAGCCCTCGAAGTACACCGTGTCCGTGGACTACGGCAAGTCGGTGAAGGAGATGGTCGCTGCCGGTCGCTACGACTGGTCGAATGACGACATCAACGACACCAACTTCAAGGTCAACGGCAACGGCGTCGTGACGATCGATCTCGAGCTCGTCCACCTGAACAAGACGGCTAGCTCCGAGGACGTGTTGTCCTACTTCGAGCAGAACGGTCTGCGTCCGGCCACGTTGGCGGAACTGCTGGCGTTCGGGGCGACCTACCCCGAGATCCAGCGCGAGTTCCCCATCGTGTGCGTCGACAAAGAGACCTCCTCCTGGGTCGGCCCGGGCGGCTACCGCAACGTGCCCTACCTCAGCAGGTGCGTTTCCGGCCGCGGGCTCGGCCTCTGCTGGTTCGGCGGCGGCTGGGGCGGCGTCTGCCGCTTCCTGGCCGTCCGCAAGTCCGCGTAGGCACTCGGTGCCTTGGATCCTCGGAACTGGTTCTCAGTTCCTTGGACTCTTGGCGCGTAGCGCCTCGCCGGCTCCGACCGCCCCCTCTTGCGTCCCCCGCAGATGGCCTGCTACACCACACCCCCGTACGTCAAATGCTTTCGAGCAAGCGACGTGCGGGGGTTCTTCATTTTAAGCGAATTAGAGAAATTAAAAATTTAACAAGCTTATATTTTTTATGGTATAATATACTTCGGAAAGTAAATGCTTCTGTCCACGGTTACGGCTTTGGGCGATTGAAATCTGGACATAACAATAAGCGAGAGTAAATAAGGTCATGGCTTTATTTAGAGTGCTGTTGTTGTGTTCCCAAATGATGAACTTGGTATAAGATATCAGTGGGATCATGTCCCCGAATAAAATACAGCCCTGAGAGTATTCGAAGGGTGGTGAAATGGATGGTGTCTTATATGTTTTGACGGCTCCTCCTGGGTCAACCCGAACGGCAACCGCAACGTGCCCTACCTCAACAGGAACGTTTCCAACCGCAAGCTCAACCTCAACTGGTTCGACAACGACTGGAACGACGTCTGCCGCTTCCTGGCCGTCCGCCAGTTCAATCATTCTCCCCCGAATAAATTCGGGGGAGATTCTTTATAACAAAGTTTTTTGTGGCACAGGTTCTTTAAACAATTTTATCCAGCCACCAATCATTCGGCCAACTTCAGTTAGAGGAATAGATATGGCTGTCATTTTATTAGTGTCAATTTCTTTTATTTCCCAAAGTAATTTTATAAAAAATTTTAAAGTATCAAATTTAGCGTTTAGCTGTTCTATTAATTCCAGCTTTTTATCTCTCGGCCGATAGCTGGCAAGCAAAGCAATTTCCAAACAATCAGTAAAAAGTCTGTCTATTTTTTCTCCCAAAGTGTAACGGGTAATTTTAGGCAAGTGGATTAAAAATGAATGCCACAATTTGTAAGCTTCGTTCAGTCTAGCTATAATAGGGATATCCTCCTGCGTATGAACACTAATATTTTGCGTATGAAAATTAGTTTGAGCCATAGCTATAATGATATTATTGGATTAAATAACTTGTTTTCGGCTTGGGAGGAACTGGTGGTCGGCAAAAGTCATAAAGATGATATAGAGGCTTTTACTCTTGACTTGTTTGATAATATTGCCAAACTGCACGATGATTTGGTAAATAGAACCTACAAGCATGGCGGATATTATAGTTTCTATATCAATGACCCGAAGCGTCGGCATATCCACAAAGCTGATGTTCGGGACCGGTTGCTCCACCACGCTATTTACCGTTTGCTTTACCCGTTTTTTGAAAGAACCTTTATTAGTGATTCTTTTTCTTGTCGTCTTGGCAAAGGAGTTTACAAGGCGATTGAAAATTTTGAGGCTAAGTCATATAAAATAAGTAAAAATAAGAATAAAACTTGTTGGGTATTAAAGTGTGATATTAAAAAGTTTTTTGACAGCATAGACCATAAAATTTTATTGGATATTTTAAACGACTACATACCGGATAAAGATATAATGTGGCTTTTAGAAAAAGTGGTTGATAGTTACCATAATAAATCAAAACACGGTGTGGGCTTGCCTCTTGGTAATTTAACTTCTCAACTCTTTGCCAATGTTTATTTGAATGTCTTTGACCAGTGGGCCAAGCACAAACTTAAAACCAGGCATTATATCAGATATGCCGATGATTTTGTAGTGCTGGCGGTGGATAAGAAATGGCTAGAAGATATTATTCCCCAAATCAGGGATGTTTTATTGGAAAAATTGAACTTAACCTTGCACCCAACAAAAATATCTTTGAAAACATATAACTCGGGCGTTGACTTTTTGGGCTGGAATAATTTCCCCGATTACAAAAGATTGAGGAATAAAACCAAACAAAGAATGTTTAAAAAAATAACTGACAGACCATTGCCAGAAGTTTATCAATCTTACTTAGGCCTACTTGGTCACGGCGATACACATCATATCCAAGAAGATTTACAAAATGTTTATTGGTTATTAAATGAAGAAGATGAGTGAAATAAAATTAAAAAGAGGATAAAATTTTAATATTTTTATAATTTTTCGTGTCAAATATTAATTGACCACCGGACTTAAAGGGAGTAAAATTAAGGTAATTATATTCAGTATGAAAAGACTATCGTTAGTTATTATTTTTGCAATATCGGTGTTTTTTCCGATGACCAGTTTTGCACATCCAGGCAGGACCGATTCTTCTGGTTGTCATACCTGCCGTACCAACTGCACTAAATGGGGCCTTAGCACAGGAGAATATCATTGTCATAGGGCAAAGACCCTGCCACAGCCCAAGGAGCCAATTAAGAGCCATTTTAGTGAGACTGGAGGCTACACCACGCCAGCGCCAGAGTACAAACAACCAGCCATTCCTACTTCGAAGGTAACCACAGAAGTAAAACCTAAAGTTGAAAAGGTGGAGACTGTACCATTGGTAAATAATGTTAAAAGCCAAACCCCCATCGAAGCAAAGAGTGGTGATGGGTGGATAATTAAACTACTTAAGTTTTTGTTTAAATAAGTATGAAATTAAAAAAAATTATTATTCACAACTTTAGGTCAATAATTGAGGAATCTTTTGAATTGGAAAACTATTCATTGCTTATCGGTGAAAACAATTCGGGTAAGACCAACGTCATAACGGCTTTGCGATGTTTTTATGAAGATGGTGGAATTAAGTTTACACAAAAAAATGATTTTCCAAAATGTGGTACTGCTGATAATGAATCCTGGGTGGAATTAATATTCTTGACCAATATCGATGAACAGCAAAATTTAAAAGATGAATACAAATCGGCAGATAATTTGCTTAAGGTAAGAAAATATTTTAAATCCGATGATAAAGACTTGATACAAAATGGCCAAAGCAATATTTACGCTTATGAATCTGGGCAATTATCAAAAAATTTATTTTATGGTGCTAAAAATATATCTAACGCAAAATTAGGAAAAGTTTTATACATTCCAGAAACTTATAAAACTGATGATAGTTTCAAGATGTCTGGGCCATCACCATTGAGAGATATGATAAATTTTGTAATGGAAAAAGTTGTAGATAAAAGTACTACCTATTCAAACCTTAAACAAGCATTTAGTGAATTTAATACTGATTTTCCAAAAGAATCATCTGCCGACGGAGTATCTCTCGATGAATTAAAAAATGACATAAATAATAATGTTGGAGAATGGGGTATTAAGTTTGGTTTAGATATTAATCCATTGACAACAGATAGTATTGTAAAAAATTTGGTTTCACACTATATAGAAGATGTTCAGTTGGATAATCAACGAGTAGATATAAATTGTTTTGGGCAAGGTTTGCAACGTCATCTCATATACACCTTACTCAAAGTTGGGGCAAAGTATATTGAAAAAAAGTCAGAAAAGAAAAAGGAATTTTCACCAGACTTTACCTTGATACTATTTGAAGAACCAGAAGCTTTTTTGCATCCAACTCAACAAGAATTGTTAAACTACAATTTGATTAAGATTTCAGAAGATGAATCAGAACAAATAATTATAACAACGCATTCTCCAATTTTTGTTAGTAAAAATGTAGAATCCCTTCCATCCTTACTCAAACTAATAAGAGCAGATGGAAAAACCAAAATTTTTCAAATAAATCGTGATGAAATTAGCGAACTGTTTAATGAAAACAGTGGATTATTTAAAAAGTTTTCTGATTTGTTAAATGACGACAATACAGACTCTAAAATTAAGAATATAATTCAAAGTAAAGGTTACGGAAATAAGGAGGGTGATATTGACCTTAAATTACAAGAAGAGTCACTTAAATATTTTTTATGGATGGATAGCGAACGCTCCTGCTCTTTTTTTGCTAAACACGTATTTATTTGTGAAGGTGCGACAGAAAAAGTTTTTTTCGATTATTTAATTAGTAATAAATGGGTCGATTATAAATGTAAGCATCTGTATTTTCTAGATGCTATGGGCAAATTTAATATACATAGGTATATGAATTTGTTTAAAGAACTTGGAATAAAACATTCTGTTATTTATGACAGTGACAAAGATAAGGATATTCAAGAAATCGTTAATAATTTTATATTGAGCAATAAGAATGAATTAACCGCAGGACTGTACTCATTTGAAACAGATTTAGAGGAATTTTTAGGGATAGACAAGAGAGCAAGAGGAGATTTAAAGCCATTAAATATAATGTTTAAATATAAGTCTGGTTTGATAGATGAAGGTAAGATACTAGGGCTGAAAACAATTATTGATAATTTACTTTAGTAAATCGGTAAAAAATGTTATGCCTGAATATAATTTTCAGACTTTAAATGACAAGGAGTTCGAAAAATTGTCTAGAGATTTATTGCAATCGGAACTCAAAATAACCTTCGAGTCGTTCAAATCGGGGCGTGATAAAGGTATTGATTTGAGATATTCCAAACCATCCCACAAAGGATGTGATGTTGTGATTGTGCAAGCAAAACATTGGTATAAAAGTGGTTTAAAAAAATTACTTCGAGAACTTGAACTTGTTGAATTGCCTAAAGTGAAAAAGCTAAACCCACAAAGATATATAATAACAACCAGCGTAGAATTAAACGTCGCCGATAAAGATAAAATCATTAATATTTTTAAGTCTTTTATAATTTCAACCTCGGATATATACGGGAAAGATGAACTGAATAACTTATTAGGCAAGTTTCCTGAAATTGAAAAAAGTTATTATAAGCTATGGCTGTCCAGTACAAATATTTTACATAAAATAATAAGTAACGGAATTGATGGCAGGTCGGAATTTATCTCTGAAAATATAAGAAAAAATATTTCATTATATGTACCAAATAAAAAATATAAAAAAGCATTAAAAATTTTAGGTAAAAAACATTTTGTAACAATTATGGGGGAACCTGGTGTCGGAAAAACTGTAATGGCGAGGATGATGATTTATAGTTTGTTAGCAAAAGGTTATGAACTAATTAACATTGATGAAAAGATTAGCGAGGGCGAAAAAATGTGGAAATCAGAAAAGAAACAAGTATTTTATTTTGATGATTTTCTCGGTTCGAATTATTTAGAAATTACTCAACCCAAAAACAGTGATTCCTCATTGATTAATTTTATTGAAAGAGTTATACAGGACCCGAGCAAAAGACTAATTCTTACAAGCAGAACTAATATTGTTAACCAAGCAATGCAAAAATTTTATAAATTACAAAATCAAAAAATAAAAATGTCAGAACACGAGGTGAGTATAGAAGATTATAATGAGTGGGATAAGGCCAAAATTCTTTATAACCATTTATTTTTTTCGAAAATAAACAAGGGATATTTTGATAAGATAGTTGAGAATAAAAATTATTGGAAAATTATAAAGCATAAAAATTATAGTCCTCGCATAATTGAGTTTATTACTGAACCAACCCATTTAGCCGAAGTAAATTTTGATAAATATTTATTATTTATATTAGATAAATTAGATAATCCATCGTTAATCTGGAGCCATGCATATGAAGAGCAAATAGACAGCTACGCAAGGTTTTTAATAGTCACTCTATTTAGCCTTCCTTCTGGGGATAATGAATGCCTAAAAAAAGCTTTTGACAGCAGATTAGACTATGAGATTAGTCAGGGTGGTTTTAAAAGAGAAAATAATATTTATAATATTAAAATTAAAGAGCTCACAAGAAGTTTTATAATGGCAAATAATATTAATGGTCGTATTACCTATGATTTTTTTAATCCATCAATTATAGACTTCCTTATAAATTATATTACAAATTATCCAGATGAAAAATGGAGAATACTTGAGTCTGCTGTTTTTATAGAACAGTTTACATCAAGATTCCAGAGTGATTTTTTTAATAAATACATTTTGTTTGGAGACAAAGAAAAGCCAATACTTTATGAGTTAATTAAAATTAAAGAAAACGAACTAACAAGCTGTAAAAATGAATCAGTAGAGTTAAAATTATTAGAACTTTATTGTCACTTTTTTAAAATTTCGGAAATTGAAAACGATATTATACGCATTTTAAGAAAAATTAAATTCAACAAAGCAATTAATAATTCTTTTAACTCTTATTCCTTGATTTTGCTGCTAGATTCTTTCTCTGGTTTTGAAATAATAAAAAAATATATTATAGATAATTGGCAAGTTATAATTGATTCTATTTTTTCACACGTTAATGAGGAGGAGGATTTTCTATCGGTTTTAAAAATATTTGAAGTCTATTCACAGGATTATAATGTTTACATTGCAAATAGCACAAGTAAATCAATCGTAGAAAAAAGTCTTGAGTACTATTGGGAAAATAAAATTGATTTGATTAATTCTGATGCAGATGATAATGTCAGTTCGTGTTCTGAATCATCCGAGCTTGATATTTATTTTAATGAATTATATTCAAAAGGGAAAAATTTTAATAAAAGGCTAGGTTTTAATAATGTAAAGACATTAGATAAAGTATTAAATTTAGACACCGAATTGATTGCTAGTAACAACTATGAAAGAAATCGAGCAGAAGATGCAACGGCTGATATGGAATTAGAAGAATATCAATTCGGTAAATATGAAGATGAACAAAAGGTTAACGATTTGTTTGCTTCCTAAAATTGATATAATGATATATGTGTACTAAATTATACTAAACAAAAAACCGCTTCCTGTTTTGAAAAAGCGGTTTTTGTGTTTTAAAAAAAGCCTACTGTTTAGCAAGCTTCATCGATATAGCGGCAAAATAGACAGCGGCAAGTCCTACAAGGGCGTACACAATTCTTGAAAGCATTGACATGTCACCGAAAATAGTGGCTACAAGGTCAAATTTAAAAATACCAACTAACCCCCAATTTAAACCACCAACAATTACCAATACCAAAGCGATCCAGTCAAAAGCATTTAGTTTGTTCATAAAAAAATTTATTTTAAAAATTACTTAGTTTGCGTTTCGACCTTAACGCATTAACATAATTATATCACAAATCGCGTAAAAATGTTATACTTACAGTACAGATAACAAATATTTATGAAAAAAAACTGGAATATCAAATGGCAAAACTTCTTTATGATATTTGGTTAGAAGAAAGAAATAAAAAAATAATAAGTTAGATCTTATTAAATTTATATCAACTAAACTCCGTTTAAAACGGGGTTTATTTTTATTTAATAAGAAATAGTCCGTGTTGACTTGTGGCAATTATTGTGATTAAATAATCACAAACCCACCTCGGAGTCGCACATGAAGAGTATTCTCTTCAAAGAGCTGCCCTTGGAGCAAGTCTTCTACACTTCACCCGACATGAGTAAGTCGGAACAGTGGACGAGGACGGACGACCGGATGCCGGATTTCAACGCCAGACATCCTGGCACCAAGGCAAGCTCGGGTTTCCCGGGCTACGCGCGATTCGATGAAAACCAGGAGATGTGGATCGACTGGCTCGACGAATACTTCGGCGACTGGCGTCAACTCACGCCGCAAGAGCGTGAAGAGTCCAGGAAGGCACATGCCGATAAGACTCGTACCTTCATGGCCAAAGCCAGTTGTGTCGACCCGGTTCATGTCGATCTCACGCCTGGGAAGGGACACAAAGAATGAACAAGCGGCGAGGAGGACGGAGACATCAACCATTCACACCAGCCCTGAATTCTTAAATGTTTGAGAGTTTGGGGAGGAGATTTGTGAATGGTTTTTGTTTTTAATTGATTAAGCAAATCCGGCGTCGTGTATAGTTGGATTAAGAAAAAGGTTTTTAACTTCATCCACTAAGCGGAGCGATGTGGGACAGTTCTGTATAAATGATACAGAACTGTTTTTGTTATACTTAAATTAATACATTTGGCTTAATTTAGCGAAAATTGTGGCTCTACTATTGACAGAATACAACCGTTTTGGTATTATAGTCTGTCTTATCGGTGATGCTCGACTGCAATGTCGCGGTCTGCAATCCCGAAAGGCAACGGAGGGACAATGTCCACAGTGAGAGACGCAGTTCTGGTCATCAGAGGTCCGGGCGGAGCGATCGTTCGTTCAATGCCCGACGCAGTCAAGCAACCTTTCCTCGCAAAGGCGGAGGAGCTTGGTCAACAGATCGCTCACGATAACGGCGTAACCGTCGAAGACGGAGACGTTCCTGACGGAGCGACCTTGAGTGACGAGGCTGAAAAGCTTTTGTCCGAACTCAAGGGGGTCAAACGACAGATCCTGAAGAAATAAGTCTTTATATTGTTAACATTATCCCATTGTTAAATTTGCTCCGGCGTCATTTATTTTTTAAGATGTCCGGGGCTTCATTGTTTATAAACGTTTATATAAATTTTTAGAACATTCATTTTTAACCAAAATAGTTCTAACATTCTCTATTAAGGAGCTCAAAACAGAACATCGCTAAACTAAGCGATATTTTTGTTCTACCAGTAAGAAGAAGTCAAATTAACCTTGAAATATAATTATTATTTTGTTAACATTGTTTATGTACCACAATTGAGCCGGAGAAACAGATGGAAAAGATCGCTGATACTTCAGGAGAGGGGAACTTGAAGGCTCCACAAAACACCAAACCTGGAGAAGGATTGCTGGACGCGGTACTGGAGTTGCTAAAGTTGCCCGACCCGTCCGTTTGTGGTGGGTGTGGCTGGCAGCATCCGGTCGGCGAGTGTGGACCAGAGCACACGTCGTGGGGCAACTGAAGCTACTGCGGAAGTCCTGGGACGCTGGCTCCCAGGCACGAGGCTATGCGGTACCACATCTACCGTCGACATTCATTCAGATTATTTAATCACCTTAAATAATTTGAAAGGAGTTCTGTCGACGGTTTTTGTTTTGTATTCATCAAAATAGTTCTAACATCCTCTACCAAGAAGCTCAAATATAAACTTCGCTTAACAGCGAAGTCTTTTATTTTATTAGCTCGAAATGACCAAATGAAAGAAAGTGATTTATCAGCATTTTTGCTCTTTCAAAATGTACTTTAAAGGTGTAAAATTATTATATAATCATTGCTTGATAATTATTCACTAAAACAACAAATCTATGATTGACCTAAAAAAACTTCAAAAAGATATTTACGATAATAAAATCGCTAAAGGATTTAATACGACAGATGTTAATTTTGAGTTTGGCCTAACTTATGGCGAGCTGGCTGAGGCCTTTAATGCTTACCGCAAAAAATTGCCCGACCTTGGTGAAGAATTAGCAGATGTGGCAATATATCTTTTGGGACTTTCGTCCATATTAGGCATTGATATTGAAACAGAAATTTTGAAAAAAGTTGCGAAGAACAAAAAACGTGAATATAAAACAATAGATGGAGTAAATGTTCGAACAAAAGATGTATAGAACTCGCAAATAAAATTGTTTAACGTGGTGTATTTGGTTTCGCTATACTCAAATACTAATGCAATACTGAAATGGTAATAGATTAAATGACGTAAACTCAAACAAAAAGTAGTATAATGATAAAATACTTAAATAATAATTTTTAATTAATAATATGACAGTTGAACATCCAAACGATGGCGGTTATCTAACATTAACTCAGTTTGATGCAATGCGACGCGAAAACTCTGGACGTAATTTTCATGCTTTAATATGTGAGAAATTTGGGACAGACAAAATGATGTATCAAAGAATAACAGAAGAAATGATCGGCGAACAAGCCAAGAGTAGAAAAGCTGACCCTGACAAAATAAAATCAGAGGTAGCGAGAGGGATCATGCGCAGTCTTGATGGCATTGTTTCTGACCCAGTTCTTAGGGATAACCCCGATAAAATGAATAAAGCTCATGCTGGAATGGTGATCTGGTTAGATTTACTTAGAGAGATGTTACAAAATTAAATTTATCATGAAAGATATTGCTTTTCAAGAAGGCACTACAGCAAAAGAGAGTCTACCTTTGCCCATCGTTTTATACCCAGGATTTTATGGTGCATTTTTTGGTTTTAAACAAGACGAACATAGTGATGAAATATATTTTTGTTCTTGTTCCAAAGAAGCAATAGAAAACTATATTAAAATTCGTCTATCAGATAAAATACCAATTAACATACACAAAACCAGAATGTATTTGCTCGACAGCTTAGAATTTCCCATAAGTTTTGTGGAAAAAATGATAAAATTAAATGTTCCAGAAAACGCAAGCATTATCAACGAATTAAAATTTAAAGATAAGATTTGTCATGAATGTAATGGTGCCACACCATCTTATCGTTATTGTCATGAAATGTACGGTCAGACCTTTAAACAGAATTATGGTTGGTATATTAAAAAAAGAGGTTATGAATTGGGGTTGGGCTTAGACAAGGTTGATTTTGATTTATGTCCAAAAGAAATCTTGGAATTACTCGAGATTGACCCAAATAAATATTTTAAAATAGTCTCCCAATTGAACATAGATAATAATTTTACTGAATTGCAAAAAATTCAATCTCTTTATCACAAACAACAAAGAAAAATTTGGAATATAGCCGAGGATGACGTGCGTCTAAGATTCGGTCACAAAAAGATAGGCGAAGCCTGGACTAGTGAAACCATTTTATACTACATAATCACGAAACTTTTTCCTGACTTTGTTATTCTCAGACACTATCGACCAGATTTTTTAGAGGGTTTAGAATTTGATATTTTTATTAAAGAAAAAAACATTGGTATTGAATATCAAGGTATTCAACATTTTAAAGAAGTCAAACATTGGGGAGGAAAACCAGCTTTAGAAAAACTAAAACAACGAGATAAAAAGAAAAGGGATATCTGTAAAAAGTTAAAAATTCCTTTAATATATTTTAACTATGACGAAGATCTTGAAGAAAGATTTGTGTTAAATAGGATTATAGGTAGTTAAGGTAAATATTTTTTATATAAACCAAAGATTTGTGTATTAAAAAAGAACGGTTTAAATCCGTTCGTTTTGTTTTTTAATACTCGTCAACACATCAACGATAACACGGCGTATGCGGTTACACGAAAGGAAAATATTGAATAATTTATATCATTTAAAAACGAACGAACCCGCCAAGTAAGACTTGACGGGTCACGTTCAGTGGATAGGACGATCTCGCAGGTCAGACCTGCTGAAGACCATCCACCTTGGCGGGGTCGAGCTTGGTTCCACCGACGAGGTGAATCACCGTTTCTCCGAAGTAGGGGCGGTAGAACTTCACCCTGTTGGCTTCCACCATGGGTCCATGTTCCACCGTGGTGGTGATGTCGTCGCCGGGGACCTTCCTCCAGTGTTCCCCATCATCGGTGACAGCCTTCCACCCGAGGGTGAATTTGAGTACACCACCCTCGATCTCGACTTTGATGATGGGGCCACAGTACACGAATGACCCCTCACGCATTTCGAGATATCCACCGACCACGTCATTGCGTTCCAGGATTTCCCGCCACGTTGTCATACCCCACCTTCCTTTTTTCAATTAAGAACCACTGAACTACTAATAGTTTGGCATATATTACATATGGTGTCAATGATATAATTATGTAAGGAGGTAAATTATCCAATATTCTCTTTTTGTTCTACACAAATGGCGCAATAAATATTGAGGATTTGAAGTATTTATAGTAGACTACCAATAACAAGGGTGTAGGGTGACAAAAACACAGCGTCACTTCGCATACGCCAATACATTAAGAAATATTTTTAAATCCAACCATTTATTATTGACATATTTTGTTCCTTCTGTTTAAATACTCATAGATTTACCCCATTTTTAGGGGGATATATACGTTCCTTGATAATGCGACCCAAATTTAGGGTTGCTTCATGATATCCATTTGTAAACAGTGTTTACAAATGGCAAGAAATACAACCTAGTGTAACAGTGCATGAATTTACGGGGAGGAAGCGATGAAAAGGTTGCGGACATTCACCATGCCACTCGACTATTCGCAGGTGAATCTCATCGATCACCTGGTTCAGAAGGGTGGCCCTTGGGGCTGGTGGGACAAGGGTATCAACAGCGCCAACTTCGCGGTCAGTGGAACGGGTATTGTGCAGGTCGAGTTCTGCATCGTTCCGGGCGAAGAGCTCAAGTCCGCCGATGGTAACGTCAGGCGGGATGATGCGGAAGCCAAGTTCCGTGCCATGGGTGGGATGCATTTCCCCAACGCGGCCGAGGCTCTCTTGGTCCCGGCCAATGGTCATCAGGTCGGTCGTGGCGACCATCCGATGCTCGCGTTCGTCGAGAGCACGTCCCACGCGTTCTTCGTCAGCGGGGACGAGCGGAATCGCCGCCTGGACCTCGGCGACGACGACGGCTACTGGTTCTCGTACAGCGGTGTTCTGGCTGTCTGCGAGCAGAGATTAGGTGTAATGTTTGATCGCCCAGTGTCTGCATGAGTAGGAGTAAGTATGGACTGCATTATCACCCACGCGGAACTGGAAGAACTGAGAGCAACAGCAGAACAGGCTAAAAAAAGACGGCGGATACTTGGACATTACACCGAACAACAGATGTCTGAGATTGTTCGGCGCCGTTCCTTCACTGTGGCAGTTCTCGCCCAAGAGAACGGCAATCACGGTTGCCCCCAACTCTATGAATAGGGGCATAACTAGGGAAATCTCCCATCCTCCGCCCCATTCCATAATATGCAAGGCGTTGTATTTTATGGAATGCGGAGGATAAAATTATAAAATACCTTGTTTTAAAAAAACGGGGTATTTTTTTCTCTTTTAAATTACATAATTTAATGATAAAATACTGGTATTAAATCCAATACTAAATTATGCTCTGGCTCTTATTCGCTTTAATCCCAGCCGTTGGTGATGGTTTAAGCAATATCATTGACGGACATCTTTCAAACAAGAAATTTCACAATCCTTGGGTATTATTGTTTTACTCTGGAATCATGGAACTGTTGTTCTTGCCTTTTGTTTTGTTGTATAGACTACCAGCTATTTTTTCTTTTAAAGTCATGATATTTTTCCCAATTATAGCTTTCCTAGATTTTTTAACTTTAATTTTTTATTACAAAGCCTTAAAAGAAGACGACACCTCAATTGTTGCTTCTTTATTCTCACTAGGTAAAATATTCGTTCCGATTTTAGCTTTTTTCGTTGTTGGTGAAAGATTATCCCTACTACAGTATTTAGCCTTTTTTGTCATTATTTTTTCCTCAACTTTACTTACAGCAAGTAGTAGTGGCGGAAAAATTATGTTTAATAAATCGTTACTGTTAATGTTTTTGTCATCCCTAGTTCATTCCATTGAAGGGGTAATCTATAAATATGTTTTAGAATCAGTGGATTGGGTATCAGGGTTTGTTTATGTCACCTTGTTTTCCATACTCGGTTTTATTATTATTGCAATTATAAAAAACAAAGAAGTTAGAGAACAATTTGGCAAGTTCAAAGCTAACTTTAAATTAGTAATATTTAATTCATCCCTGGCCTTTGTTTCGACCCTGTCGACGGTAATCGCATTTTCAATGGCACAAATAACTTTGGTTAAAGCTGTGTTTGCTACCCAACCATTCTTTGTAATTCTGTTTACATATTTAATTCAAAAATTTTCTAAAGCTGAGTGTAAAGAAAAGATGGATAAAGGTAATTTATTAAAGAAATTAATTCTTTTCACCATTATGTTGCTGGCTTTAATTTTTGTGATTAACTAACAATACTATTTAATATTTATTACTAAATTATATGCTACCAGATGAAAAATCCAAACGTTTTATCGCGATTTTAAATAAAAAAATTGACATTGGTAAACTAATGAATGCCTTGGGCCATATGACCGCCGGTCTGGCAGGCGGTAATGGAAAGGCGGAGGAAATGTGTTTTTTACAATATCAAGATAAAGATGGTGGTAGCCATCCGAATATTTCGCATTTTCCATTTATAATACTCAAAGCAGATAATTCAAATAAAATTCGTTCCGTTCGTAATGAATGTATCACTCGAGGTGTTCTTTTTTCAGATTTTAGTAGCACAATGACTATTGGCACCTCCGCAGAACAACAGAACAATACTCATGAAACTCCCGAAGCAGAGCTTGAGTATTATGGTATTGTGATGTTTGGGGCAACTGACGAATTAAAGGAATTTACTGGGAAGTTTTCATTATTTCAATAAAGTATGCCAGACAAAACACTCACCATGTTCCACAGCAACAGTTCTGTCTACGGCAGACCTAATTCTGTTGAATCCATAACTGGCGCATTGAAACACAACTTGGATATTATTGAATTAGATATCCGTAAAAGTAAAGATGGGATTTTGTTTTGTCATCACTGGTCAAGATTTGCATGGACATTAAAATATCTAAATTTTAGATTAATCAAGGAAAAATTTAAAGTAAACACTTTGGAGGAAGTGCTGAATGTTATTCCAACCAAGAAAATTATATTTTTAGATATTAAAGATAAACAAATTACTGCCGAAGATTTAAAAAAGGTTTGTGAAAAATATGACCAAGAATATTGGCTAGCCAGTTGTAATTTACAATATTTGGGACAATTAAAATCTGTATTAAATAATTACAAATTTGTATATAACTTTGGCTTTATATTTTTTAAAAAAGGTATACAAGAAGCCAAAGCACAAGGAGTTAATATTGTTAAAGTATTTCGCTGGCAATTAAATACAAATCTAAAATCACACTTGCTCCAATCGGGACTGCAATTCAATATTCATCCTTGGTTTATGAGTATAAAGGAGTATACCGAGGTAGTAGATAAGTTTGGTAGTGTATGGGTCGCTTATGATGATTTAGAAAAGTTAGACAAACCCTATACAAGATTCTAATCCTTAAACGAAATAATATGCTGTTAAAACATTCTTCAAAAAATAAAGTGATTCTGCTGGTCATTGCTACCATCTTTATTATCGGCGGAGGAGTTTATTTTATGTTTCAAAATAAAGCAACGGTGAACAAACAACCAGAACCAATTAAAACAAATAATAAACTTTGGCAAAATATCACTACCAGCGACAATATATCGTTTAGTTATCCAAAAGAAATTTTAGCCAAATATATTAGTGAGGCAGAATGGCCACCGCAAGTGCAAATTTCAGATGCGCCATTTGTTTGCAATCCATCTGGTGCAGAAATAGAAGCGAACGGTCAAACAGAGCTTCGTTTGGTTGACGACCGGGCTTATTGTCTAACTCGTAAAAGTGAAGGAGCGGCAGGAAGTACTTACACTAGTTACACTTACACCTTTACCAAAAATAATAAGACGGTCAACATTACTTTCAGTCTACGTTTTGTCCAATGTAAAAATTATGATAATCCCCAGATGACTGAGTGTGAAAATGAGCGTTCCGTTTTTGATGTCGACGGCGTAGCGGATCGTATCGCTCAAAGCATTAAGATTCAATTTAAATAATTTTTCGTAGCTAAATAATTAAAAATAAACCTATGATCACAGAACACCAAGATAGTGGACTATGTCCAATTCATCAATGTCCACCTCAAGCCTGCCCTGCGGATTGTCCAAACAAACACGCGACTAGTTTAGAGGGTGAAGCTAAAAAAGAAAAGTATTTTTCTAAAGAAGAAGTGGTTAGAGAAATTATAGCCGTTGCTCATATTAACGGAATCGAAGCGGGTGATTTGCAGCCAGAACCAGGGGGGGAAGTACGATAGTGAAGGAAATTTACTCTATTTTTCCATGCAGGCGACACCAGAACGCGCTCGAGAAAAGAAGTGTGGGAATATTTGGTATATATACATGGTTAAGGGAACGCACGGACCAATGGGTGCTAGTGAAGCCACCCTTATTATGAAAGCAGACTCAACAATAGAAAAACCTGATGAAGTAGACTGGGCGGAAATAGTTTTGGAATTTAAAAACTCAGAAGACAAGTGGGTTAAGCCTTAGTAATTTTAAGCAACTATGAAAAAATTTATCATTCTTATCATTGCATTATTTTTATTAACTGGTTGTTCACAAAAAACAGACAACCAACAAAACGTTGTTACCGGATACAGAGAATGGCCTGTTTCGAATGATCTTATGGGTCCAGTAGACAGTATTGTTGAAGAAATTCAAATAAATAATGGCGCATTAAGTAAAAATAGTAAACCTATTTATTTTTTAGAAGCTGGAAAATATGAACCAACAGGAAAAGAAATTCGAAAAAATATAATCCAAAAATTTCCATTAGTAAGTGGTCTAATTTATGAATTAGTTGGTGTCCATTATCAAAATACAGGAGATAATGTGCCAGACAAATATGCTCTTAAATTCAATAACAAAACTATTTTTGAGCATGAAATGTGTTATGGGGCAGAAGGACCAATCCAATTATTTCAATCAATTGAAGAAAAAATATCTTTTACTTTTTCAGAAGCTTGCCAATATAGTGTTGACAACAAAGTAACTGCCATCTCAAACATTTTTTATGATGACACTACTATTAACGAAAAATTTGGAGTTGAAGAAAGTAAACATTTGTTTAGTTACAAAGATAAAATTGGTTTTATCGGAAAGAAAAATAATGCTTGGTATATTTTTTTCAATGAAAAACAAATTCCCTATCAATATGATGGAATCTCTGACATTGGCTGTTGTGCCACTCCATATTTCTTTAAAATTTATGAAAATGGTACAGTAGTATTTCTTGCAGGTAAACAAAATCAGAGCTATATTATAGAAATCAATCTGAATAATTACTTATGAAATACATTTTCTTAATTTTTGGCTATGGGATTCCCAAAAATATTTTGACGGATGAAAATTACAATCTTTATTTAAAGACAGTTTTTAATCAAGTGTATGATTTGGTGATAAAAAATAAAATCAACAACCCCTTGATCATTTGTAGTGGCGGGAAAACAGATTGTTTTAAACCATACCAAAGAACTGAAGGCGACGAAATGGTTAAGTTTTTTAAAAAACTATGCCATCAATCATTCTTAAAATCAGTAACCAAAAACTGGCTGTTTATCTCCGAAAAAACTTCACTTTCGACTTTAGAAAATTTCTTATATTGTAAAAATATTTTGAAAAAGCAAAAAATAACATCAGCCAGATTATATGTATTTTGCGAACAAACCAGAGTTAAAAGAGTAAAAATTTTAGCAAAAAAGATTTTAGCTAAAAAATATAATTTGACTGTTATTCCGGTTGATTTTGACACCTCACCAAACAGATATCTCGACCCCCAGTTCTTAACTGAAAAAGAACGGCTGGTACTAAAGCATGATTTATGGGCTTTAGAAAATTCAGCAAATTTGAAAAAATATCATCAGCTTTTTGAAGAGAAGCTAAAATTTTTAAGGAAAGCCGGACCAGAGGTACACACCAAAGCAGTGCAAGAATGGTGGAAACAAGAAATTAATAAATTGATGGAAAAAAACATTATAACCAAACAAAACCTTATCTTATGCAACAATGGCAAAAAGATTTAGCCAATAGTATTACCAGTGTAAGTAAACTAGCTAAAAAACTTAAACTGGAAGGCAAAGAGTTACAAGATATGCTTTTAGCAGAAAAGAAATTTGGTTTACTGATAACGCCAATATATTTACGTTTATTAAAAAAAGAAAAAACCAGGGGTTCCATTCACAAGCAACTTATTCCTACTATTCAAGAGTTAAACATAACTTCTGAAGAGTTGGCAGACCCAATTGGCGACGATGATTTTAGTCCGTTAAAAGGTTTAACACATCGTTATCCTGACCGTGCTTTAATTTGGCCAACCAGTAATTGCGCAATTCACTGTCGTTTTTGTTTTCGCAAAAGAATTGTTGGAAATGCCTGGGCTTTGTCCGACAATGAAATTAAACAAATTATTAAATATCTAAAAATTCACCAAGAAATCCAAGAAATAATTTTTTCTGGGGGCGACCCATTTATGCTGAATGACCAGCAACTAATGGCGTGGCTGAAAGAAATTAATAAAATTAAGCATATAAAAAGAATTAGATTTCATACTCGTCTATTTTCTGCTTTACCCAATCGATTCAGTTTAAAGTTCTTTAAAAAAATTCAACTAGGCAAACCCATCTTTATTGTTTTACACATCAATCATCCTACTGAAATAACACCAGAATTTTTAAAGGCAGTAAAACAGGCGCGCCAGGCAGGCATTTTGTTGTTTAGCCAGAGTGTTTTGTTAAAAGGAGTAAATGATGATGTTAAAACTCTAAAAGAATTATTTAACACTCTTTTAAACATTGGTGTTACTCCTTACTATCTACACCAAACTGATAAAGTTTACGGTACCAGCCATCTGCGGGTAGAATTAAAAGATGGTATAAAGTTAATGAGACAGTTGCAAGGGAATATTAGTGGGCTAGCAATACCCAAATATATGATTGAAATTCCCAAAGGTCTTGGCAAAGTGCCGATTGATTTGGGATTGTTCAACATTTCTTAATTTTGATAACTATGTTAATTAGTTTTCTAAAAAAAGAATGGCTTCATTACAAAACTCTACCAAACAGAGCTAGACTATTGATTTTATCATATAACTTACGTTCTGTGGCTTATCCAATTTTGTCTCTTTTCCTTAACGCTTACATTTGGCGTACCACCACTTCAATTATCAGTGTCGTTGCATACAGTTTAGGACACTTTATATTTTTGCCTATAGGTTTTTATCTTAATGGCAAGTTATTAAAGAGACTACACATTAATCAAACACATTTCTTAGGATTATTTTGTTCTCTGTTAGGCATGGCTTCGGTAATCTTTTTTCATAGTTCGCTGTGGTATCATCTCTTCGTCTTTGGTATTATTTACGGCTTTGGTAATGGAATATATTGGGCCAGCAGGAATTATTTAACCTTTCAAGAAACAACTACCAATGGTAGAAACTATTTCTTTGCTATACTTTCTTTTACTGATTCCATAATTAGTATTGTCGTATCTTTTTCCATTGGTTGGCTAATCAGCTTCGGTGATATTAGTAAACTGTATTCACCATTGGTTGCTTATACTGGTATTACTATCTTGGCTTTAATTTCTATTCTTTTTGGTGGATTAAATTTACTGCGAGCTAAGTTTGAAACTCCCACTGTTAATCAGATTTGGCAACCAGTTATTTCTAAACGTTGGAATTCAGTGAGAATGGTAAATGTAGTCATTGGTATTTTAGAGACAATCGTACCTCTTATTTCAACTTTATTGATTTTGCGTTTCTTAGGTAAAGAAGGAATATTAGGAACTATTACTGCTACCGTGGGAATTTTCACCATTATTCTTTACTATCTCTATGGTCGTCTGGCTAAACAAAATCATCGCAGTACAGTATTGGTAGTAGCATTAACTACTTCATTTTTATTAGCTTACTTCTTAATTGTTGGTCAAGGAATATTACCAATATTTATCTATGTACTTTTGGCAGGGCTACCCATTACTTTTTATATGTTGGCTTATGACCCTTGGCAACTGGATATAATGGACAAGGAGCTAAGTAACAATCCTCAAGAAAAGTATGCTTTGATTTTTGATTGTGAAGTATTTTTAAATATTGGCCGAGTAATTAGCTTGCTTATATTTTTAACCCTAATCCTAAAATTTTCTGGTGATTTTGCTTTAAAAACAACACCTCTTATTTTATCTGTTTTACAGATTATATTTTTTGCTTTGATTTGGAAAAGGCTGGATTGGGAAAAATAATTAAGACAATATTTCAAACACATTTGGACAAAAATTTAATAATAAAAATATGATTGATCAAAATCAAATTTACGAAAAAATAATTAAGATTCTTGATGACAGTCAGGTTGAATATAAGTTATTTTCTCATCAAGAGGCACTAACCTATGAAGATCTAGCTAAAGTCCAAAAAGAAACTGGATTCATTGGAGCCGAAATGAAATGTCTGGTATTAAAAGCCAATGATACTTTTTTTGTCTATATTACTTTGCAAGGAGAAAAGGTAAATTTTGACATTATCAAAGAAAAATTAGGCGTAAGCAAAGTGAAATTATGTTCAGCCGAAGAATTGAATGAATATTTTGGTGCTAAGCCTGGCTGTGCCTATCCTTTTGGTTTTGCTACTCAATATAATATTTATGTAGACCCCAGAATATATAACCAAGAGTGGCTATTATTTAGTCCAATACTCTCGACAAAAACTGTACAAGCTAAAGGGTCTGATTTGAAAATAGTTTTTGATAATCTTGATAACAAAGTTGAAGAGGTGATAAATTTCAATCTCACAAATTGAGTTCAATTTTGTTGTAATAAAAATAGCGACTAACTAAGTCGCTGTTTTTGTTTTAAATAATAAGTTGTTTGGCTAAATATATATATTACTATTTAATTTTAAAATAACACTTAATCCAGTGGTATTTTTTAAAATTTATTTTTTTAATTTTCTTATAGCCTCTTCTATTTTAGCTAATTCTCCATTAGTCATTTCAGTTCCACTCTTTGTGGATGATGTGTTTTCTCCCCCTGCTTTAATTGAGCTAGCATAATTATCTAATTCCTCAGCTGCATCAGAGACAACATGTCTTCTCGCTTCGTCTGATGTCACTTCACGTGTTAAACGTTCTAATTCTTGTTGCTCTTCATTTGACAACACTTTTTCTTTTGATGTTGGTTGTCCTCCTTCTGAAAATTTTGGCATATATTTTTTAAAAATAAAATGATTTTAATTATCAGTTCTCAATTCTTGATTCTAACTCTAAATATATGGCTTTATAAAAAGAGGGTTTTATTTTAAATTCTTTTTCTGTACCATTTACTAATAATCCGATTAGTTCTTTATTACTATAGCTGTGAACTACTTTTCCTGATTCCGAAACTGAAGTATTAGAAGTTGGTAAATTTATAAGTATTTCTGCTGTAGGTGAAGAACAAAAAAAGTAAAAATCAGCTTTTTCAATTTCGCTCAAACTTTCAGGTTGATTTTTTCCTCCTCTTTCAGGAATGCTACTGGCATCGGGAGTCCCAGTAAGCGGGTTATTCTTTTCGGTAGTTTTGGTCCTTCTTTGAAAATCGATATGTATAATGTTATTTTCATCTTTCATAGATAAATTTAAAATACGTAAAGAAATTTCTAGCTATTTTACATAATAATTAATATATTAAAATTATACCATTAAAAAATACTTTCTTCAATCATTGATTAAACACATTAAAAGTGTTAGTATATTTTTAGAACCAACCCACCGAGGTGTTTCATGGAAACGTACCTGTTAGCGCTCTTGCTCTTCGCCGTAGTCGTGGGCTTCATCTTCCGAATCATCAGGATTCCGATGGAGTTCTACATCTACAAGTGGAGACCGCTTCTGTTCATCAGTCGCGGATTCCAGGTGCTCGCCATCGTCGCCACGGTGATCTTTCTACCGTGGGTAGCAGGCCAGTTCGCGCAAAAGCCAGACATCCATGGAGGATTCTTTCTCGTCGTCACCTTCATTGGGTACATCATCGGTTGCCGTCCTGGCAAGTGGTTGTATGATTGGCTTGTACAACGACAAGCCAAAAAGAATCACCACGTTGTACACTGCCGGTCTCCTCAGATTCAGGGCTGAGTCAGGGTGTCACCTAGCATGAGGAAGGAAGCAGTCATGGAAACAATTCGCCGTCAACTGTACCAAATTGACTGGGGCAAAGTCGCCGATGTCGGTGCTTTTCTAGCGCTCATGTATCTGTGCACGATGGCCGTGGCAGTGTCGGCCATTACGTTCTCTTCGTTGCAGAGGGGTGATCTTACTGTAGTAGGCGTGGCCTTCACGCTGATGGCAGTCGCCCTCGTGTCCATGCTCGCGACCTTCGCGGCAGATCGTGATGCCAAGATCTTCTGGTGGTTCTTCGGTGGATTCTCACTGGAAGCACTCACCATCTTCTTCATCTGTTTCTACACTCATGCGGTGTGACAGATGAAGAACAACACCGTTCGTTCTTTTCTCAACCAAAGGGGGGCATCAAGGAGGGATGTCCAAAGAAGATCTTTATATACTAAGGTCTTTTTTGTTACTTAATATTGACTTTTTACTCTCTCTCTGTTTAAATGAGTATAGATTTACCCCAATTTTAGGGGCATATATCCGTTCCTTAATAATGCAACCCGTGTTTAGGGTTGCTTCATGATATCTGTACACAAGTGGCACTTGTATACAGACAAAGTTTAAACAATTCACAGAAGGAGAAAGTTCGGTCCTGTTGCGTCACTCCGCCACCACGGAGTTAGGAAAGTGTTGAACATCGTTTTGGTGGAACGATGTAGAAATCTCTAGGGAGGAAGCAATGAGAAGGTTGCGAGGATTCACCCTGATCGATCTCATGATCGCCACCTGTGTCCTGGCCCTTCTGGCCGTGGTTTTCGTACCCGCGCTCGTGAAGTACTTCCGGCAGCAAGAGCAGACCACCATCGCGACGGCTGAAGTAACGACGTCCGTACCAGCTTCGTCGAGCGAGACCAATTTGGTCGTTTGCAGCAACGAGAGCTGGACGATCAATCCCGACATGGGCCAACTCGAGAAGATGAACGGCCAGTTCGTCGACGTCGAGCTGAACGTCCCGCTCGAAGGCTACAGCCCCGAAGACCTCAAGTTCCTCGGCTACGTGATCAAGGCCGCGAACGTCATCGATCGCATCTTCTGGATGCAGGCGTCCGAAGACGGTCAACAGGTCATGCAAGCCATGGACGACGGCGTCACGAACGACGGCCTGAGCAAGGTCGAGGCGCTCGTGCGACGACTGGTCGCGATCAACTACGGACGGTTCGACCGTCTGGACAAGCATCGTCCGTTCATCGGCTCGACCGAGAAGCCGCTCGGCGCCACCTTCTACCCGTCCGACATGACCAAGCAAGAGTTCCAGAGCTGGGTCAAAGATCGCCCGGATACGAAGAAGGACTTCGAGAGCCCCTACACGGTCATCCGACGTGACTCCAACGGCCAGTTGGTCTATGTCCCATACTCGGAGCTCTACCGCGACGAACTGGGAGTGGCCTCGGGGTATCTGATCTCGGCGTCGCTTGTGGCGGACAGCCCCAGCATGGCCGACTTCATGTCCGCCCAAGCCAAGGCTTTCCTCACGAACGACTACCATCCGAGCGATGAGGCCTGGGTCAAGGTCAAGGACTCCAAGTTCGAAGTGGTGATTGCCCCGTACGAGACGTACGAGGATCGCCTCTTCGGCTACAAGGCCTGCTTCGAGGCCTACGTGACCGTGACCGACCCGAAGCTTTCGGCCGATCTCGACAAGGTCAAGGCCTACCTGGACGACATGGAGAAGAAGATCCCGCTGGACGACCAGTACCGCGGCTACCAGCGCGCCAGCGACAGCCCGATCTTCGCCGTGGACCTGGTCTACAGCGCTGGCGAAGGTCGACGTGGCGTCCAGTCCAGCGCCTTCAACCTGCCGAACGACGAGGACGTGCGAGAGCACACCGGGACCAAGAAGGTCATGCTCCGGAACGTCCAGGAGAAGAAGTTCAACCTGTCCCTGGTGCCGATCTCCAAGGTTGTGCTCGTATCTGAGCAGCAACCCATGGTGACATGGGGCGCCTACTTCTGGCACAACCTGCTGCACGAGCTGGCCCACGGAATGGGGCCGGGCAAGATCCAGGTCTGCACCACGTACAACGACCTGAACGGGAAGACGGCCTGCGAGAACACGACGGTCAGCAAGGCCCTCAAGGACACCTTCGGCCCGCTCGAGGAATTGAAAGCCGACGCCTTGGGCTTCTGGGAAGTCGGCTACCTCGTGGACGTCGGGTTCTTCAGCCCCAATCTGCTCGACGAGACAGCCATCTCCTCGCTCGCCGGCTTCTTCCGTGCGGTACGGTTCGGTGCGGACGAGGCGCACGGGGTGAATAACCTCATGTACTACAACTTCTTCAAGGAGTTCGGGCTCTACAGCTACGACCCGACCACGAAGGAGTTCACCGTCGACACGGCGAAGTTCCTCGAGGCCGCAAACGCACTGTCGCACGAGATCTTGACCATCGAGGCCGTGGGCAACTACGAGGCCGCCCAAGCGTTCATGGCCAAGTATGGCAAGATGCCGCCCGAAGCCAAGGACGTGCTGGCGAAGCTCGGCGACATCCCGGTCGACCTCCACCCGCTCTACACCTCCGCCCTGATCTCGCAATAGGAGATCTGGGTCCTGCCGTTTTGGGGGACACATGGTACGGCAAGTTCATCTCTTCGCCAAGCCATCCCCCTCTCAATACTGATTTGTTACAAGTCATTATTGAGAGGATGGTTTGACTAATAATAAAATCACTTATAGAAATATGAGTGATTTTTTTTGTTTTATTTTTCCCTTGACAACTCTCTCTCTCTGCTTAAATGAGTATAGATTTACCCTATTTTAAAGGGGATATATACGTTCCTTACCAACGCAACCTTGTGGGTTGCTTTAAGCTGTTCATCCACGACTGGCACTTGTGGATGATTAACATTTTAACGTGCGCAGATACTCCGATTAAGTTCGGGGTTGGGAGGGACTGAATCATGAAGCACCCGAAAGGACTCTACGTCCTGTTCGGAACCGAGGCGGGTGAACGCAACTCCTACTACGGCACGCGTGCTCTGCTCGTGCTGTACATGACGACCTACCTGTTCAAGACGAATCCCGAGCAGGTCTTCGGCTTCGTCCAGATGAAGGGCATGCTGGAGTACATCTTCGGCGTCATGACCGTCCAGCAACTGGCCTCGCAGATCTACGGCATTTACGCCGCCGTCTGCTATGCCACCCCGATCCTCGGGGGTCTCCTTGCGGACAAGTATCTAGGCCAGCGTAAGTCCGTGTTCGTGGGTGGCATCATCATGGCCATTGGCCACCTGTTCCTGGCCGTCCCGAACATGTTCTTCATGGGTCTCCTGTTACTGGTATTGGGCAACGGCATGTTCAAGCCCAACATCTCGACCCAGGTCGGCGCCCTGTACCCCGACATCAAGGACCCTCGTCGTGACAAGGCTTTTGGCATCTTCTACCAGGGTGTCAACCTCGGGGCCATATTCTCGCCCCTGGTCTGCGGTACTCTGGGTCAGAAGGTAGGTTGGAGCTGGGGCTTCGCGGCCGCGAGTGTGGTCATGGTTCTCAGTCTCTTGCTCTACCTCTGGGGTCAGAAGCATCTCGCTCCAGACAACATCACGCGCACCAAGAAGGGCGAGGTTTCGAAGCAACCTCTCACTCGGGCGGACTGGACCAAGATCATGGCCCTGGCTGGTCTCTGCCTGCTCAACATCCCGTTCTGGGCCATCTACGAGCAGCAGGGTAACACCATGCAGCTCTGGGCCGATCAAAGCACGGTGTGGCCGACCATCTTCGGTTGGCAGATCCCGAGCACCTGGTTCCAGTCCTTCAACCCCATCATGATTGTGCTCGGTATGCCCCTGGTGAACGCTTTCTGGGGTTGGCAGAACGAGCGAGGCAAGGAGCCTTCGACCGTGAAGAAGATGGCCATCGGCTGCTTCTTGCTTGGTATGTCCTACATCGTGATGATCGTGGGAGCCAAGGTCGTCGGTGACGGCAAGGGCAGCCTCTTCTGGCCGTTCTTCTGTACGGCTATGCTCACGGTCGGCGAACTCTACCTGTCGCCGATGGGTCTGTCGCTCGTCTCGAAGATCGCGCCCGCCAGCGTCATTTCCATGATGATGGGCATGTGGTTCATGTCCAGCTTCTTCGGGAACTACCTGTCGGGCTACATCGGGACGTTCTACGAGACGATGAACAAGGACATGTTCTTTCTGATGCTCACGGTGATCGGCATCGCTGCCGGCTTGGGAATTTTGGCCTTCTCCAAGCCGCTCAACAAGGCAATGGCGGCCAACAAGTAACGCAAGGAGGGAAAAGTCGAATGTGTTGGCGAGGCGTGATTCACCACACGCTGATCGTCGACTGTCGACAGGGGTGAAGTGTGCCAGACTTCACCCCACCCTCCGTTTATGTTTATTTCTTTATTTGAAGTAGATATGAACGGAGGGTTTTTATTTTTTTATAATGCTTAAAGGAATATTTTATACAATAGTTTATTAAAGTGTTTTTAATATTGAAAAAAAGAACTCACAGATGTATACTTAAGTAGAAATATACTTGATGTCAATAATCTATTATTTTGTGAAAATTAATCTCGTAAAACAATTTTCAAATTTTAAACCTGATAAAGATTGGTCTTTTAAAGAAGTCTCAAGAGCTGAGACAACGGCTTTTACACATAGTTATCATCGTTATCCTGCCAAGTTTATTCCCAATATTGTTGAGAAGTTACTTGAAGATTTTACTTCTAAGAGAGACACCATTCTCGATCCATTCGGTGGTTGTGGTACAACAATGGTCGAGTGTAAAAGATTAGGCAGAAAAAGTATCGGATTTGATATAAATCCTGTCGCTAAATTTATAGCAGAGGTAAAGGTTACAGCAATTGACCCCATAATATTAGACATTGGATTTGAGAAGCTTAAATCGAAAATATTTAATAAAAAAATAGTTACTTTAAAAAATCATCTAAAAAATGATAGGTTGCTTTATTGGTTTGATAAAAAAACAATAAAAAAACTTGACTATATATATTCAGAAATAAGAAAAATTAAGGATGAAGAAATTAGGAAATTTTTTCTTTGTTCTTTTTCACATAATTTGAAAAATTCCTCTAGATGGCTAATGAAAAGTATAAAACCCACAGTTGATAAAAATAAAAATACCCCATCTGTTTATGAAACATTTTTGAAACATACAAAGTCAATGGTAAAGAAGAACAAAGAATTTTATGAGGAACTTTTAAAAAACCAAAATTTAAAGGTGCCCACAAAGGTTTTATTACATGATTCAACAAAAAAATTTCCTATTGGTAAAAATAAAGTCGATCTAATAATTACCTCTCCACCATATGTGACGTCGTATGAATATGCTGACCTACACCAACTTTCTTTGCTGTGGTTTGGGGGAGACAAAAAAATATTTAATGATTGGCATAAGCACTCCAATAATTTTAATGAATTTAGAAAAAAATTTATCGGGACCAGTTTTAAGAATAAACAAGCTGGGAATTTAGAAAGTGAAATTGGTGAAAAAATAATAAATAGTTTACACGTAATAAACAAGACTCTTTCCAAAGATGTTGCAAACTATTTTATTGACATGAAGTCTGCATTTAAAGAAATGTACAGAGTTCTTAAAGTTGGTAAATATGCTTGTGTGGTTATTGGTAATACCCAACTCAGGGGGATAGATATCCTCAATGCAGAAGTTGCATCTGAACAAATGATAAATATTGGTTTTAAAATTTATAGAATTATAAAACGAAAAGTGATCAACAAAATGATAACACCGTGGCGCGATATATCAACTGGTAAATTTACAAATAAAAATAATAAAAATAAAAAATGTGCTTATGAATATGAGTATATTTTAATAATGAAAAAATAACCTATATGCCCAACTTTAATTTAAACGATTTAAAAAGAGAAACAATAAATAATAATCGTTACGAAAGACGATTGGCCAAGCTCGTTTCCATGAACAAAGAAGTTGATCGAATCAAGGCGGTCGTTGAAAACGCTGTCGATAATACTCAAAAAGGGCAAAGATCATTTGTAATCTATGGTGAACCACAAAGTGGAAAGACTGAAATGATGATTGCTCTAACAGCCAAGCTTCTTGACGTTGGTTTTAAGATAGTTATTGCTTTACTTAATGATAGTGTCCAATTGTTGGGACAAAATCTTGAACGTTTCCAAAGATCTGGTCTTTCTCCTTCTCCAAAAAAGTTTAGTGAAATTTTGCCACCTGAAGTAAAAATTGCTGATCACCAATGGATAATTTTTTGTAAAAAAAATTCAAAGGATTTACAGAAGCTTATTCAAAAACTTGATGGACATTCAAGTAGAGTGGTGATTGATGATGAGGCTGATTATGCTACACCAAATTCAAAGATAAACAAAAAGGAAAAAAGTAAAATAAACGAGCTAACAGAAAAATTGATAAGTTTGGATGGTACCTACATTGGCGTTACAGCGACACCTGCTCGTCTTGACTTAAATAAAACCCACCAAAATCAAAATGAGTATTGGATCGATTTTCAGCCACATTTAAATTATACGGGGCAAGATACTTTTTTTCCTGTTTCTACTGAAAATTTGCCGTATAGATTGACTTTTCTGCCTGATACAGGAGACGACCCAAAATATCTACGAGAAGCATTGTTTAGCTTCATAGTTAACGTGGGATATTTAAACACAGTAGTTAATGATCCTGAAAAAAACTATTCAATGCTTGTTCATACGAGCAGTAAAAAAGCTGACCATACGGTTGATTACAAACAAATTGTTAAAATATTTGAAGTATTAAAAGATGAAAATGATACTAATCATGAAATTTATTTTAAAAAAATTTGGGAAATTGCTCATGCGAGATATCCAGAACATGCAAACGAAATAACAAAATATACCATTGGAAATATTGATAGGAACAATATTGTGGTGATGAATAGTGATAAGGAAGTAAACGCCGCGGACAATCGGACGGCTACTGATCCGACTGCTCCTTTTACTGTAGTTATTGGTGGAAATATTATTTCTCGCGGTGTCACTTTTGACAACCTTCTTTCAATGTTTTTTACAAGAGATGTTAAACATAAATTACAGCAAGATACCTATATTCAGAGAGCCAGAATGTTTGGCTCTCGGAATGATTATTTGAAATATTTTGAGTTAATAATTCCTAAATCGCTATATTTAGATTGGCAAAAATGTTTTATTTTTCACAGATTATCACTTGAATCAAGAAAACAGGACAAGCGAACACCTGTTTGGCTGGATGGTGAAAGGATTACTGCTGTTTCAGCAGCAAGTATTGATAAAACAAATGTTGTTGTAGATAAAGGGGAAATGAGTTTTGAACTTTTCAATTTTGACTCTGGTAACATTGAAGAAATACTTAGCCAAAACATAAAACCAATTCAAAAAGTGAAAGCCCTTTCTGAATTGTTTGGTAAAAGTTGTCTACCCACATACTTAATTAGTTATATTGAGGGCTTTTGTCCACTTGGGGATGAATCATTGGCAGTACACTCTCCGAAAGGTATAGCAGGGTACACTGAAAAAGAAGGAGAGATGGACAAAAATACTATTACACGTGCAAAAGGATTCATAGGTGATAGAGAAATGGAATTAACAAAACATCCCAATGCAATTCATCATATAAATATTCTTTTTAATGAATCTGGGAAGGCTCGTATTTTTTATAGATACAGAGGTAATATACGTTTTTTAAAAACGCCAAAAAACTATGATTAAAGAATTTGCTTTTTATCATGGCGCTGTTCTTGTTAATTTACTCCACGGGTCAAACAAAAGTATGGTAATTGAGTCATTCCCAAGTGAGAGTAACGCCTCTTATGTTATAAATAAAAATACTGGTATTTTCATTAAACATTCAACCAAAAGAATGTCCCCATGGAGATTTAGCTTTGCACAGGAACATCAGGATGAAATTTTAGAAATGAAAAATAAATTAGGTGAAGTATTTTTGTTATTAGTGTGCGGCGAAGACGGGATTGTAACTTTGAGTTTTAATGAGTTAAAAAAAATTCTTAATGAGACGCACGATCCTGTTGAGTGGATAAGCATTGCCAGAAATAAAAATACGCATTATACAGTTAAAGGTTCTGATGGTTCTCTTGGTCATAAAGTTAGTAGAAAAGATTTTCCAAGAAAATTATTTGAAAAAGAATCTGTGATTAAAGAAACGAAAACAAGCGGTGTATTTTCTTGGTTTAAATAATTTGTTAATAAATTTTGATTATACAATAAAAGATATCATAAAAATGTGGTATCTTTTTTATTTTTATTAAAATATTTTTTTGGCCTTCATTTTTCCGCATCAGGGCTAGGTATTATAGCGTCAGCTTATCCTTCGTCAAGGTAAGAACTCGTGCCTCATCTCCACCTTGACTAAGGCAAGCTATCAGCCGCTGTAGGCAAGCCCGTTCGCTGCGGAAATATTACGGCCTTCGCACGGACATTAAACAATGGCCGTTTTTTTAATTATATGAGAATAACAGATTTCTCATCTCTCTCGGCTTTTGGCAACCGAGAACGCTTCATGGCAGGCGAACTTTTAATTGCCTGGTCTAACGAGAATTGGGCTAGTCCTTCCGACCATTTGGAGGACGGAGTAACTTTAGAGTTTAACCCCAACAGTGGTTACGTCTTCTTGGTTGATGAAGAATACAACGTTGTTATGTTGAATAGTGATAACAAGTTGGAAAACTGGCTTAATTGCGGTGACTGTGGCGAGGAGGGATTTCGCAGTGAAGTGAACTTTACGAATGACAGCTTGTGTTCTCATTGCAATCTCAAAATCAGATGTAATCAGGATGAATACTTAACAGAGCTGGCTATGGCTTGAAGCCAAAAAACAAAAAGGATCGGGTTCTTAGGAATCCGGTCCTTTTTTTCATTTGCTTATGCTTCATTCTTCATCTGTCCAATTGCTCAAACTGGTCTGCATAAAAGCATACGAAGGGTCAACCAGTTGTCCCTCTCGCCACAGGGCGAAGTGTAAATGTTTGCCTGTGGCCCAACCCGTGCTTCCTTGGTAGCCGATTATTTCTCCCACAGTTACTCGGTCGCCAACTTGTAGGCTTGATTCTGTTGTTAAATGACAATATTGTGTTCGTAAAGAATCTGTGTGTTGAATATCAATTTCATAGCCACAACCATACTGCACGTCAGCCGGTTTGGTTACTTCATACCAGCAAATACCACTGTCATTATCATCACAAAATTTCCAACGCCTAGTGGTATTTTCCAAAATATTATCTTTTATTGTCATCACAGTCCCGTCGGCAAAAGCCCTTACTTCTGTTTGTCTAGAATTGTGGTCGGCAATATCCCAAGCCACATGTTTTAAGCCAACTACTGCTGACGAATCTAAAATTACTCCTTGGGTTAAAAATCCTAGTGTCGGAAAGGTATATTGGTGGGCAAAGGTGTACCACACTTCACCATAAATGGTTTTGTAATTAAAACTTTGGAATTCGGCAAAAGAAGCTAAGTTTTGTTGTTCATTATCAGAAACTTTTCCCGTACCTTGGATAACGGCAAAAGCCGTGGCAATGAGAATATAGAGAAAAAAGAAAAAACTAACTATGAGGATAATTAGTAAAATACAACATCTTTTTAAAGTATGCCGTTGACTGTAAATTAATTGAATTAAATAGGCTACGCCCATACATTGTTATGATGGTGGCTTGGTAGTGCAAACACGGTCTTCCTCTTCACTGCTTTTAATCGAGAGCGGTATTTTGGAATCATTAACAATTAACAGGCCTTTGCCAATTTCCAGACGTTCCAAATATGCTCGTTCTGGTTTATTTATATGCACTTTTTCATTGAGCTTATCAAAAGAGTCGCTAACTTTGTGCTTCATGACTAGTGTCACGGACGACTGATCAAACAAGTCGCTGGTTCTCGGGAAAGTACTGCTGTAATAATGATTAATTGATTGCACAATGGTCGTCACACCCGAGTTGTATTTCCTTCCTCGTAGAGCGAGTGAAGCCAATTTGTCTACAATTAAACCCGATTGAAAAAGTTGAGAGGCTTCGTCAATAATCAAATTTTTAAATTTGATTTTGTTCTTGGGGTGATTGATATAGTTCCAGTAGCTCTCAAGGATAACAGCAATGACAAAATCCCGTTTGTCTACATACTTCAAGGCAAAAACAATCAGGTCATCATTGGCAAAATCAATATTTTGTTGTTTATTAAATAGGTAATATTGGGGATGTTCTGGGTCGTTGTATGACCGAAGCACAGTTAAGAGTCCCTCAATAGTTTTGTTTTTGGGCAGAGCTGCAATCGCTTGAATAAAATTAATAAGTACCGGTTGGGTATTTTCTGCTAGGGCAGATTCATAGACATTGTTAATAATTTTTTCAATATGAGTTAAGTCAGTGACATTAATTTTTTCATTGCCATACATAGTTTTAAACAGCTCTCTAACAAATTCAATTTTTTGTGGCTTGTATTCTGGTCCGGAAATATGAAAAGGGTTGATGTAATAAATGGATTTGTCATTAAGCTCAATATATTTTCCTTTTAAATAACTGGTGACCATTTCAAATTCATTTTCTACATCTAAAACAAACGACTGATAACCAATCATGCGAGAACGGATTAAATCCAGTTTAATAAAATATGATTTGCCCGCACCAGTTGAGGCGACAATGGAGCGGTTGTAGCTTTCTAATTCTTTTCTATCAATCGTGACTAAGGAACGGTTAATTTCGTCCACGCCGTAGAGTATGCCGGTGCTGGAAGAAATTTGCGGAATGATAAAAGGAAAAGTAAAGGCGGCGACGTCGGTGTTAATGTCGCGATGGTTTCTGGTGTCCGTGTCGCTATAGCCAGCGATAAAAGTGCCTTTCAATCCTTCAAACTGTTCATAGTGGTAAATTCGGGAACGCATCATCTTGCGGTTTAGTAGTCGCTCCAAGTTCATATGCACGATATTAAGCGCTTGGATAGTGTCAGAGCGGAAAGTCATTTCCACTTTAAGATCAATTGGTTTGATTTCTGAACGCAAATATTGCTTCTCAATTTTTTCTGTGCTTTCTAACACCAAATTATCAGCAATATTCTTTGGTTTGTGCTGGGTATTTTCATCAAATATTTTGGCTTCAATTTTATGCCGTTTGTCAGTTAATTTTATCACCGCTTCGGCTGGGTCTTTGCTGGTGAAAGTAAACATGAGGTCATTGGCATAAGGAAACATGATCACTTCTTTAAACCAGTCAATATATGCATGAGAGCCAAGCTCGCTTAAAAATTCGGAACGCAGATATAGCTTGCCGTTGACACTTAAGAGGTCAATATTTTCGTCTTCAATAAAATCAGGACTGATTTTATTAATCACCGAAAATGGCAAACCCTCTTTAACAGCTCGTTGTCGGTGTTCATCTAAATGCTCATAAAATTCGCGATTGTTTAAAAATTTTTCTTCGTCCAGATAAGCCATCATTACTTTTACAATCTCTCCAGTTGAGAGTACTTTGCTTTTAAGATTAATGGCTTGGAATTGTGATTTAAAAGTGGCGAGAATACCGAGCATGCTTTGCCTTACTTCTTGAAAAATTTCTTCTTCGGTAATTTCCCGTTTTTTCTTGATGTTTTTTTCTTCACGGCTAATAATTTCTTTGGACAGGGTATATTTAAGCTCACTAAATTCTAAAATGAGGTAAAATTTCTTAGTGATAATCTCATAATCTTTGTTAACTTCGCGGATAAAATCGGCGTGTTTCCTAAACAGGTCATAAGTGCCAAGACTACGGATACTATAGGCATGTTCCAGTTGGTTGATGTAGTCATTGGCATTAGTTTTTCTGGTTTGTACTAAAATACGGAGTGGATATTTAACTTCAATTTCTCGAAGTACTTGCTCAAAACCAATAACTGTCCGCCGTTTTTCTTCGTCGTCCATTAAGTTAAAGTTGGCGGGAAAAATTTCTAAACACATGCGGTAGGCACCGCTTTTCATAATTATTACCCCGTCTTTAATATCTTTAAACTGCCAGAAATTTACTAAAGTTTGGTAGCTGGGTTTACTTTTGAATAGTAGATTGCGTATGTATGACATGGTAAATATATATACCTATGAAAATTAATAAAATTACGCCAACGCCGATGGCGATAAAAATACTCGTGAAAGTTTTTGTGTTATTAGTCTGTTCGTAGATAAGATGTTTGTTTTGCTCGCGGGCATCGCCACTCACACTGTAGTGGTTGTAAATTAATACTCGAGGTTTACTTTGGTAATAGGAAAGAATAAACAAAAGATGGCGGTAAAAATTACGGCCTCTAATTTCCACAATTCCTAAGAGTGCCAGGCCAGTAATGAGAAACATAAAAATCATGGCGATAAACCGTTTGGACACAATCGCAAAGACACCAAAACCCGCAAAGAGAGTGGCAATAAAGACCAAAATAACCTGAGTGGTAGTTAGTCCCCAAAACAGGGTTACTTTATAGCCCTCAATTGATTCCGGAATATCAATTTTGTTTTGTTTGTCTTCGCTCATAATTTTAAGTAACTTTTAATAGCCATTACAGTACCAGCACTGGTACGAAAACCACGCCGAACCACGGACTTAAAACCAGAAACTTCGGAAGCCAAGGCAATTTGTTGAATTAGATTGTTGCTATCTGCGACCACGGCCATACCAATTAGAATAAGTATTAAGTTGCCAAGAGACAATCCACCTGAACCTAAGAAAACAAATACCAGAAGCAGAATGAGTAAGTCAAAAGCCAAACTAAAACTAGTGACAATAAATTTATTCCAAAAAATCAGACCCATATTTCTCGTCATATCAAAAAAGAGCATGGGTGAAAAAATAGGGGCAAGTAAAATCATTACGAGTAGAATAAAATACCGTTTGGCATTTTTGAAAACCACAAAACCAAAAAGAATGATAAAGACCAGGACAAAAATTGCCAAAGCCACTAAGGAAACATTAAAGACACTAAATGAACTCCACAAACTGTCAGTGATTAAAGATTTAAGCGTCATGGTCAAGCCGTTGGCTAGGGGCGTACTAAAGAGAAAGCCAGCAAAGGCCGCTGCGGTTTTAATTATGGCCTCAGCCATAAACCTGGCAAAAAATACTCCAGCAAAACCCAGAAGCATTTTACTAATATCTCCTACAAAATCACCAGAGTAGTCACTATCCATAGCAAACAAAATGGATTTAAAGTAATGCGTGACCACTAATAGATAAACCCAAGCCAAACCAATAATTTCACTCAATTTTAAGAGGCTGTCAAAACTAATTACTTGATTCGCGGCATCGGGCGAGTTATTGTCACTAGCTTCAAATACTGCCGTTGGCAGCGTGAACAAAAAATTGAAATGGAATTTTTCTAGAACGTCGACCAGAGTCACACCTAAGCCCCGCACCATTTTACCAATAATAACCCCAATGATGTCATTAATAGTTTTCTTAACGCAGTCCACAGTATCAACCACCACTAAAATACACTTTGGATCTGGTATGGTAATTGAGGTGCTTTTAACGTCGGCACTCAGTAAATCAGTATTACTAACGCTACCATCACTCGGTAGTTTACTAGCAATATTTTGTTCAATATTGTTATAGAAGTGGCTAATGTAAATCTTATGAAAAGCAAAAACAAAGGCTCCGGAAATAAAAAGCATAATGAGTCCAACAATCACCGTCTGGATCATATAGTTGGAACGAGCGACGTCATCTTTTCTCCCCGAATTACGCACCACGCCCGCAATAGCAATTACAAAAATGCCAATAATAATACTAAGAGCGATAACGGTCGGCACATAATTTTGGAGTACGGCCTTAATTAGACTGTCCATAAGGTATATTGGCAGGAGTAGAAGTATTCAAATGCTTACAGCCTTCAAAACCATAAGCAAAATATACTTTCGGCTGCTTATTCCAATGATTAGTTATTCTGGCCAAAGTCAATTTGGCATCGACGCCGTTTAATTCCAGGATAGTATTTTCTGCCAAGCTGATATTATTGTTTTTGGTGTTGTGAAAAATCAGGAAAGAAAACAAGCCAGCGGGTTGGGTGTTGGCATTGCGGTATTTAAGAATATCTTTGTCTCCAATTTGGGGGTCGCTAATATCTAGAATTTTGTCACCAATCTGCATTTTCCAATCTGGTTGGCTTTTCATAAATTCGGCCAGTTTCGGCATAGAAGCATAACGCCAATCATAAAGCTCAATATTAGTTAATTGCTCAGTGGCTGAGTCAATATTACAAACAACGTTTCCTAATTTTATCAAGGTTGGAGCATCACTTAAAAAGCTTTTGGCTTTGGCGTACCCATAGCGAGCACGGGCGTGGTTTTCCAAATAGGCAAAACTTTCGGGCACCACTTCGCTAAGGTCGCCGCCCGTGTCGGGCGTCAAGCCAGAATTAATAAACAAGATATCTTCAAACTTACGCCTAATTAATTCTTTGTCCACTCCCTCAAGCCAGTTTTTGAGTTCACCTGCAAAGGATTCAACTGTTTGATTCTTTATTTTTTCCGTATACTCTTTACTATCCCAATAACTTTGGTCGGCAATGACAATTTCTTGATTTTTTTCCATTGGCTTTGTTTCTGGTTTAGAATCAAAGCGCCAAATTTGGGCATAAACCACGACTGAGAATAAGATACTTAAATAGATAATCGCCCGAATATTGAAATTAGGAATAAATTTTTTGAGCAGATTATCCAACCAAAACAATGGCCCTTTCAATGGTTTTTTTGGTTTTACTTCTTCATTCATAGGAATATATTTTTTAATTGCCTTTAATGCCGACCAATCCTAAGACATACAAAATTATGCCAATAATGAAAATGGCGGCAAAGGTAATGCCCACACCGACCACGGTTGCCTTGAGTCCGTGTTTGGCTTCTTGTGATTTAATGGGATCGGCCCCAGCTGATTGCAGTTTAATGCCATACCAAGCAATCATAATCACGGCATAGAGCACAGCCACACCAAAAATGATGCCAATCGCAATATTGGCAAAATCTCGAACCGGCTTCATTTGGTCGGATTGCCAAACTGACATGTCTGGCTTGGGTAATTCTTGAGCTAAAGCGGTTGAGGCAAGAAATAATGATGAGAGAATACTTGTGACAAATGTTAATAGTTTTTTCATAGATAATTAAATTAGGTTGTTTGGGGAATAAAAACAATTTGCGTGACAGCTCCAGACAAAAGCGGAGTGTCACTCACCATAATGACTCCATCGACCTTTAACCCAGACTGCTGGGCTTGGGAAATAAAATTAATTAGGGATGTTTCTAATTTGTTGCTGGAAATGCTAGCAATTTCCGCTGTCGGGAATAGGGCAAATTCAGGTGTGGTAAAGCCAGCATTTTTAAGAAATTCCTTTTTTTGTAAAAAAGTTCCAGCTAATTCCAGGTCATAGGCAATAAAAGATTTTTGAGCGTTTAGTATTCCTTTAATAACCCCAGAAAATTTGAGGATTTGTCTAGGCACTGCCCAGACTTCGGACATATCTACTGTTAATTCCGAAGAAATATTTTTAAGTTCGCCGTTTTCATAAGTAATAATAATATCCTCTTCATTAAAATGTGGTTGAATGTACCAAGCAGGATAATGATTAGTTTCCGCTAGGAGCATAATTTCACGGATGTCAGTGTATTCTTTTATCTTGTTATTTGAGTGAATAAAAAGTTTACTGTCTGGTTTAACCTTTTTTAAAAAATCTAGCCAAACAAAATATTCATGGCCCGGCAAAAGGTCTTTTTCGTGTGGCAGGGCTGTCCTCATTTCCACGATTATCTGCTCCAATAATTCGGCGTAAATATTGGTCATAGAAAAGAAAATAATTTTATCCTTTTGGTTAAGTCGGCAGTTAGGCGGCCTTGTCTAATTAATTTAACGGTTTGCTCAGAAACATAAATTGGTTCAAGAAATTGAGGGAATGATTCTAAGAGCGAGAGATTAGTAGTAAAGATCCGCAGTTTTTGTAAAAAGCTGGCTTTGTTCATTAAGAGACCTAGCCAAAAAGCTTGTTCCATTTGTGGGGTGTGGAAAACAAAGCGTAAGGTGGTGTGGATATTTTCATCAGGATTCAAATATTGGACATAGCGTTCAATTTTCTTTAGCATGGCTTCAACAGATTTCTGAGTGCGTTCATATTCACTGTAAACTTTTTCTGTAATACCAAAGGCTAGATAAAAAACTGTGTAGTCAGGAGTTAAAACTTCAATATTTTTATCACTCCGAAAATTTCTCTCCAGTGATTCGGTTTCCCCTTTGAAAATTATCTTGAGATTTCCCGAAGTATTTTTGGCTTCCAAGCTTGCCAGTTCAACCACTTCGGCTTCGTGGCGAAATAAGTTCCAAGATAAGAGAGTTTTGGCTTGTGGGTAATTTTTTAAACGAAGTTTGTCATAACCACCTGCTTCATTTAATATTTCTAATCCGCCTTTGGAAAGCATGTAATATACCGGCATGCCGGCACGGGAACCAGTGAAGACTTTGAAACTTTCCAAGAGTCCCGCTTGCCACAGGCGACGGAGTTTTAAATAAATGTAGTTAACCTTATCCCTTTGCTTAAGAAATCTGGTTATCTGCCAAGCTGTCGCTAACTTAAATTCAAAAATCAAAGACAACATTTTTAAAGTAGCTGTATTCATTTGGACGTTATATACTTTAACCTCTTTTCTCGGAGTTAAAGTTACGTCAATGGTATTAAGAAACATAGTTTAAAAATCAAAAATAGATTTGATAGTATTATCGGGATTAATTGGTGTTGGTTGTATGGGTGTTGCTGGTCCTGTTGTTAATTTTGGCGTGACTTTGGCTGAATCCTGTTCGGGCTCGGGTAGACTATCAAAGGTGGTGTGCCGACCCATTTGTTCAAAGAAAATTTGCTCGCGGTCGGCGGAATAATAGATATTATTAATCATCGCTCTTTTTTGTTTAATCACTTCAAGCGGTGTGCCATAGCGTTCCATAGTTTCTTCGATAAATAATTTTTCCGTATCTTTGGCAATATCGGTCGGGTGCAGAGTTCTTTTGATATTTATAGACATAGCTTCTTGAGGCGTGCCGTAGACCAAGGTTTTAATATACGCCGTGCCAGTTGGCAGATTAATAATATCTTCGGCCGTTACTTTTTCACCTAAGATTTTCTCGGCGATTTCAGCATCGTCCACTGATTGGGTACGCATAAAAATTTTAGTGGCAATATTGGACTCAATGGATTTTTGAATTTTTATATCCAATTGCCCCATGAATTGATTGGAAATAATGAGAGCAGTATTAAACGCGCGGACTTCGGAAAATAAGGTTTCAAAAATATCACTAGCCACGCGTTGAAATTCATCAACCACAAATACCGTGGGCTGACGTTCTTCGGCGGGTAGTCGGGCTTGGCCAAAGATTGCTTCGGCAATGTGGGCGGTTAGATAGATGGAATAATATTTTTTCATTTGTTCACTGCATGAGCCCAGATTGGCAATAAAAATTTTTTTAGTATTGATCATTTCTTCAAAAGTAATTTTAGTGTCCAGCCGGTCGGCAATGTTCATAAATTCCGGATAATCCAAAATTTTCCCAATTTTATTGTTAGTCGTTGCCAAATATTTGGCTAAGTCATTATTGGTTCTTTTTAAAATTGAGTCCACCCAAAATTTTTGTAGCCGTGGGGGTAAATATTTTAAAATATTTTTAATCTGATTGGGTTCATGGAGCAGTATGTCCAAACCCGATAATGATTGCTCGGGCAGTAAATACGCAGTGGCAAATAGCTGGCGCAAAATATTTTCTAATTCCGGTCCCCAGGAATACATTGAGTCTATCTGCACAAAGCGTTTCATAATAGAAATTAAAAATTCAATCCGTTCATCACTGTTTTTATTACCCGAAAATTGGGAAAAGAAAGGAAAACTTAAGGGTTTTTCTTTTTGAGCGGGTGGATTGAAATATATAATATCGTCCTGGCGATGTTCGGGAATCATGGTTAACAAATCAGTGGCAAAATCATTTTTCGGGTCAATGATTAAGCAAGCTGTTTGTTCTTCGCCTTCTTTTTGTAAAAGATTATTCAAGATAGTCTTTAAAGTTTCAGATTTCCCCGCTCCTGTGCCGCCGAGGATGTAGGTATGCTTTTTCATATCTTCCCATGTAGAAATACCGATTGGCGTATGTTCTTGCATCCGAAAATTAGACACTCCTAGATTGACAAAAAAACGTTCGGAAATTTCTCGCATTTCATGGCTCATGGGCAGTTTTTTGAATTTAATAATTTTAATTGAGGACACCGTGTCGCTCGTGATATTAGGCAAATGCCAGAACGAATACAATTCATTGTCGGCGACTATTTGGCCGTAGTTTTTATATAAAGAAAAAGGCCAGTACCAAAATTTAATTTTTTTGAATACTGGCCTCATGTTAATAATAGTTGAAAGCTCACCACGCCCGATAAGTTCTTCCACTTGTCTGGTAAACAGTTTATGGTGCTTCAACATGTTCATGTTCTTTTGGTTGATTTCATTCAAAACTGCCTGCACATTAATTATCTTCGCTTTGGCTTCTTCAGGTGTCGGGGCAATAGCCCAATAGGAGATTATTATTTGAAAGAGCGAAGCTTTCATTTTTTCCAGCATGGCCGTTGTTAGCGACGTTACTAGTTCTGATACATACATTCGGTTGTATGCTCCAGATCTTTTGTCATCAGGCAAGTTTTGAATTCGCTCTTGCTCTTCTAAAAGATAGTGAATAATTTGATTAAAGAAATGTGAGGCTGGTGAAAGACAAATATTGTAAGACATAAACTGGCCTTTCTCTAAGCCTTCCATAGTGGAGATAATTGAATCTACTGGGTCGCTTGAGACATCTCTAAAAGTTTTTACACGATGATAAAACTTGCCTTCAATAGTGGACTCGCCATAGCTTAAAAAACTTTTATGATGTTTGGCAATTTCTTGAATAACGATATGTTTATCTAGCTCAACTATTTCAGCATTGGAATAGGCATTGAAAATGGCTTTTTCAATGCGAGCAAAATGGACGCTGGGGATATTTAAACGAAATGACACCAGCGGATATTGCGCCCAAATTTGCATACCAAAAAATTCCTGGCGGCTTGAATAGACCCGCCAGAGGCGAAATAACTTTTGGAAGAAATACCAAGGGCGTGAGAAATTGTGTGGACCCTCGGTCGGGTCAATATATGTGGAATGAATGGCTTTAAGAATTTTTTGTTGTACTTGAAAAGCTGTCGCCTGCGAATTTTTGGGGATGATGATTTCAATATATCTGGTGTCCTTAAACGAGTGCTCTAAATCTTTTGGTTTAAATTTGATTTTTTCAAAAGCGTGGAAAATTTGTAGTTGATAAATTTTAATTAGCCAATATATAGTTGCGCCAAAAATAAAAGTAAACAAAAAAATTATCCCCAGCGTCCACTCCCACCGTGGAATTTTTTGGATCACTTCGACCCATAAGATGTAACCAACCTTGTTTGTCATATAATATAAATTATATGCTCCTGTGGTCAGCCATTTCTTATCCTCCAGTTCAATTCCGCCGCTTTGTGGCGGGCGGTTCTCTCCTTGATGAAATTCTCTCCTTGCTTTTTTTAAGTGTTAACCAATCTGCTAAAATAATTAAGTAAATTTGGTCAGGTCGTTCAGAAAGTAATAACAGAATAAAGATAAATAGAAGTAATAGATATAATAATATAATAATGAGTTAAGTAATATATAATAAGTT
>JBAQFA010000014.1:0-2906 GCA_049287025.1 Candidatus Magasanikiibacteriota bacterium | reverse complement strand
ATTATACCCCATACCACTACGAAGTCCTCCTGCCAATTGATAAATAATTCTATTCACTGGACCTTTGTATAATACTCGGCCAGACACGCCTTCGGGTACAAATTTTTGTCTATCATTAGTATCAGCCTGACCGTATCTATCTTTACTACCAAGCTCCATGGCTTCTAGTGAACCCATGCCCCGATAAATTTTATACATTTTACCATCAATATATTCTACTCTGCCTGGTGATTCATCTGTCCCGGCAAACATATTCCCCATCATCACCACCTGGGCACCACCAGCCAAGGCTTTTACAATATCACCTGATAATTTTATTCCTCCATCAGCAATTACTGGCACGCGACCTCTCACCCCTTTTACCACTTCCATTACCGCTGAAAGCTGGGGCACACCAATACCTGCCACCACTCTAGTCGTACAAATTGATCCAGGACCAATTCCAACTTTGACCGCATCGACACCAACGTTAATTAATTCTTCAGCGGCTTCGGCACTAGCAATATTACCCGCAATAATTTGGCTATTAGGATATTTATTTTTTAATTCTTTAACAGTATTAATTACTCCGATTGAATGTCCATGAGCAGTATCCACTATCAATACATCCACTCCAGCCTTAATCAAAGCTTCTGCTCTTTCAATTCCTTTGACACCAACACCAGTCGCTGCCCCAACCCGCAATTGTTTATTGGCATTGGTAATAGCTTCAGGGTATTCTTCACTTTTTTCTATATCCCGACGTGTCACAATACTCACTAGTTTACCTTCATTATTTACCACGCACACAGTTTTTGTTCTCCGCTCTCTAATTATTTCATTGGCTTCTTTTAAACCAATCCCCTCTTTGGCCACTGCAATTTGTTCCAAACTTTTCATTCTATCTTTTACCAAAGCGTCTGAATCATAAGAAATTAAATAATCTACATCAGAAATTAAACCTAGTAATTTTCCACTCTCATCAACCACAGGAAATTTTTTATAACCAAATTCAGTTCGCATTTGGTGGACTTTTTTTATAGAATCACTCGGTAAAACTGTTGTCGGATTTTCATGAAAAGCATTTTTATAACGTTTTACTTTTTTTACTTCTTCTACCTGTCCCTCAATAGAAAGATTTTTATGAATTACTCCCATACCCCCAGCTAGAGCCAAAGCAATCGCCATTTTATGTTCACAAACTGTATCCATAGGCGCAGCCAAAAAAGGCAAATTCAACTCAATACTATTAGTTAATTTTGTCTTTAAAATTGCATCTTTTGGTAAAATCTCTGACTTTTGTGGTACAAGTAGTACATCATCAAAAGTGAGAGTTTCTTGAAATTGATTAAACATAAAACAAGGCTTACAAAGCAGACAAAGCTGACAAAGCTGACAAGGCAAACGAAATGTTTGTAAGCCTTGTAGGCATTGTAGGCATTGTGAGCATTAAATATATTTGAATAATAACAAAAAAAATGATATCATGCAAGCATTATCACCATATGAAAAACGAGATCGCCATCCTTGATTTTGGCTCACAATATACCCACTTAATTGCCCGCCGAGTTCGTGAACTAGGTGTGGTTTCTCATATCTATAAAAATGATGTTGATGCAAAAGAATTAAAAAATGCCTATGGCATTATTTTGTCCGGCGGTCCCAGAAGTCTGGTCCGTGAACCAAAATTAAAAATTGATGAACAAATATTTAATCTTGGCTTGCCAATTTTAGGACTATGTTATGGACATCAAATGATTGCTGATTTTTTTGGTGGTAAAGTAGACAGTGGTACAGCGCGTGAATATGGCTTGGCAAAATTAAAAACAGATGAACGCTCACCAATTTTTAAAAATATCAACACTAGTACCAATGTCTGGATGAGCCATGGTGATCATGTCTCTGTCATTCCACCAGATTTCAAACAAATTGCCACGACTGGCAATAATTCCATTGCAGCCATGGGGCACTCTGCCAAAAAAATCTATGGTTTTCAATTTCACCCCGAAGTCCACCACACTGTCCAAGGCCGACAAATGCTTTATAATTTTATATTCAATATTTGTGAGGCTGAACAAAACTGGACAACAGATAAATTATTTTCTAACTTAAAAAAACAAATTAAAAAAGAAGCTGGTGATAAAAATGTTTTTTTGTTAATCAGTGGTGGTGTAGATTCAACAGTTTGCTTTGCTTTACTAGAAAAAACTCTGGGTAAAAATCGAGTTTATGGCCTACATGTTGACCAAGGTTTGATGCGACAAAATGAATCTAATGAAGTTAACAAAGCTCTAAAAAATATCGGCCTAAATGATTTGCATATTTACCAAGCGGAAGCTGAATATTTAAAAGCTTTGAAAGGTAAAGCTGATCCAGAAGCCAAACGCAAAATTATTGGTAACTTATTTTTAGACATTGCCGATAAAGTAATGAAGAAAAAACATTTAAGCGGTAAAAATTGGCTCTTAGGCCAAGGCACAATCTATCCTGATACTATAGAATCTGGTGGAACAACCAACGCTGATCTAATAAAAACTCACCATAACCGCGTGCCAAAAATATTACAAATGATCGCTGAGGGAAAAATTATTGAACCAATTAGAGAATTGTATAAGGATGGAGTGCGAGCGATTGGGGAAAAACTTGGCCTGCCACATGATCTTCTCTATCGCCACCCCTTTCCTGGGCCAGGACTAGGTATCAGATGTTTGTGTTCCAAAGGTTCAACCGAAAAACCTGACAAATTAAAATCTCCAGACAAAAAATATTCAGTTATAAAACTCCCAATCAAATCAGTTGGGGTGCAAGGTGATGAAAGATCCTATTCTCATCCCGCTCTACTTGGAGATATTAACCCAGAAAATATTAATTGGCATTTTTTGCGCGATTTAGCTCCCCAAATCACCAACCTACACAAAGATATAAAC
>JBAQFA010000013.1:0-3633 GCA_049287025.1 Candidatus Magasanikiibacteriota bacterium | reverse complement strand
CTCCGCTGTTCTGTCTCATCACTCCGCTTCGCTTCGTGACTCAACATAACAGCGGATATCCAACATCCCGCCTCTTCCCGACTGTGGTCTGGGAAGTCGGGACGTTGGATCATCCGCACCACATTATGTGTAATACGTTTTTCCTTTTAATTGTTGCGAAACAATTTACACTTTTTTATAATAACAAATTTGATTTTTTGTGAATTGGTGATTGAGGGGAGGGTGAATGAACGTTTGAAAAAATATTGATTAAAAAAGCCGGCATAATGTGCCGACCTTTTTTAACATCACTTTTTAACATCGACCGCATGGACGCCATGGTTGCAAACCGATTGTTTTGCCGTCTTTATCAACTTCTACTGCAAACCAACCACTCAATGAATGACTACAATCACCTCTATGATATTGAGCTTCCCATTTTGTACCTTGTTTTCTAGACATCTCTATTATACAAAGACGTTTTACTTCGTCAGAAGCCCAACTATCACCTTCTCCTTCTCTAATTGCTCGAATTGGTGGTTCAACATAATGATAATGACCCTGAGAGACCATCTCTGCTTCCCTCGCCCTTTTACAAATGCTTGTTAAATCTCTATCATAATCACCTTTTGTTTGAAAATGTTCTCTTTCTTCTGGTGTCATGTGATTGTCCTCGTGTTCACTCATATATTTTTAAATAATATTTTAAATTACTCCTTTATTCTACCCCCCCCCGACACCTTTTGACAAGCAAAATATCCACAGTTCATATTTACACTATCCCCTTAATATGGTATACTGTAAATATTCAACTAAACCATACTAAGCATTTTATATGACTTATTTATCCCCAATTGTCAAAGCCCGTTTGGAAGAAAAACTAAAAAAACTCAACAAGCTCCGTCCCCTGCCAAAATCTGCTGTGCAGAAACTGCGGGAAAAATTCCAAATTGAAATGACTTACAACTCCAACGCGATTGAAGGTAACTCTTTAACCTTAAAAGAGACCTTTTTGGTTATTAACGAAGGTCTTACAGTAAAAGGAAAGCCTTTGAAAGATCATCTGGAAGCAAAAGATCATCACGCCGCATTGGAATATTTGTATGACTTGATAGACAAAGACCAAAAGCACACTGTTTCTGAAATGCTCATAAAAAACTTACACCAAATCATTTTACAGGAAACTGACAAAGAGTGGGCAGGGCGATACAGAAACGCCAATGTAATCATTGGTGGTGCAGACCATACTCCACCAGATGCCCTACAAGTACCAAATTTGATGCGAGATTTAATTACTTGGCTAAATTCACAAAAAAACAAACTTAATATTATTGAACTTTCTGCTTTACTGCATCATAAATTAGTTTACATCCACCCATTTTTTGATGGCAACGGACGAACAGCGCGCTTGACAATGAATTTATTTCTAATGCAAGCTGGTTACCCATTAGTGGTAATTATGAAAACCGACCGAAAAAAATATTATGATGTACTGGATAAAGCGGATAAAGGCAAATATGAACCGCTGGTAAAATTTGTTGCTCAATCCATAGAGCGATCACTTGATATTTATCTCAAAACATTAACTCCTGCTACCACCAAACAGGAAAAATTTGTATCACTGACTGAAATATCTAAAACCACTTCTTTTTCTGCCAAATATTTAAATTTACTCGCGAGACAAGGAAAATTAGAAGCACACAAAGAAGGACGAGATTGGTTGACTACTAAAGAAGCGGTTGAACGATACTTGAAAAACCGAACCAGACAACGAAAAGTGTAACGACATCTTGGCTCTGGGGCAATTCACCCCCAACCCCTCTTGCCCCTCCGCCAAGATAAAAAATCAAATTCGTTATTATAAAAAAGTGTTCCTAACGGATAAAAGGAAAAACGTACAACACATAACAGCGTGTATGCGGTTCGGGCTTTTTACAAAAGCCCTCTCCCATATCGCTATCGCGACATCGCATACACGCGAACGTTATACGAAATACATTTTAATTGGATGTTTAATACTCAAAATTATAAACCTATGAAAAATTATAAATTCATAATTATATTATTATTTGTTGTGACATTCCTACTTCCTAATATAACAGAAGCAATACCCGGACCAAGGTCTCCTAAAATATATATTTTTTCTCAATTGGAAAATATTGGAAATAGTGTAAACAAAGTAACAACATACAAAAAAACTGCTTGTTTTTCAGAAGATAAATATGGCTGTCTAGATACTTTAAAATATGCAAGGCCTATATTTTCTTTTACCTACAATACAAAAGAATGGGAACTGACGGAAGATGAAAACGAAAGTCAATTATTAATAAATAAACAAGATAGCCTAAAACAGATTCTGATATATAATGGGGGAAATTACAACTGGTATTTTGACGATGCTAGTTTGTACGGTATTGTAAAAGAAAAAATAAAAGATGATGTAAATATTATAAAACTAGGTGAATATGAAATGAACAATGGCTTGATTTATCTCTATGATAGTTTTAATAAAGAAGGTTATGATTTTTACTTCACTAGAATACCGATAACAGTAATGCTCAAGGCGAAAAAAATAACCCAGACAGATATAGATGAATATAAAAATATTATAAAAAGTATAGATTTTACAAAACTAACATATGAAAATTTGGCTTATGATACATATACATACCCCCAAGGCACTTTCCCAAAATTATTTTATAATGTAAAAGAAGTGGAAGATTGGGGAAAATTAATATACAAATCACAAAATGAAGTAAGCCAAGTTGTTAATAAATATTATAACGACTCAAACATTCAAGAACCTATAAACTACTACACCTATGACGACCCGCCAAACGAGGTACTAGAAACAATAAAGAAAAAAAATGATAACCCACCAAATTATAGCAATAAAAATTTTAAATTTGTAGGACAAAACGAAAAATGTGAAAAAGATAATATACTGTGTATAGACGAAAGTGATCCGTGGTATTCTACTGGTGATTATACTGATAAAAATATATCTACTACAAAAATGTTAGTAGTATCTACATCTTTAGTTATATTATTGATCGCATCAGTAGTTGTAATTGTCATTAGAAAAATGAATAAATAATTTACATCACCTAACACAATATATCTAGTTCGCGATTAAATAAAACAAAATTCTAAAACAAAAAACTGCCCAATATGGGACAGTTTTGTTTTTTATTAAATTATTTTAACTCCAACACACACAAACCCTCCACATGAGGCGTCCGCGGAAAAAAGTTATATAGTTTCAAAAACTTTACTTGGTACTTTTCACTAAGCAGCTTGATATCACGTGCTTGAGTAGAGAGATTGCAAGACAGATAAATAATCCGCTCAGGTAAAGTAGCTAAAACTTGTTTTACAACATCTTCATGCAAGCCAGCCCGGGGTGGATCAAAAATAATTATTTTATCCTTAGTAATCAAATCCACAATCTTCTCAGCTGGTGACAACTGTGCCTCACAATTATTTATTTTATTTAGAATAATATTTTCTTTAGCATATTCCACGGCTTCTTCATTGCTCTCCACCAACACCGCACTCTTATATTTATCATGTAGAGGCAAAGCAATTGCCCCGACGCCAGAATAAAAATCTACCACAGATTTGGCTTTGTCCAAAAATTTACCAATATCAGCC
>JBAQFA010000012.1:0-2319 GCA_049287025.1 Candidatus Magasanikiibacteriota bacterium | reverse complement strand
CCACCACGCGATATTGTCAGGTATAAAACTAATCTTAGTTAAAACTTCCAGCGCCGGTAAAATTAAAACACTAAAAAAAACAACAAAAATCCAAATTACTTTTTTTGTTATCTGATATCTGTATTCTGCTATATGAAAACGATTAAACAACAGATAGCAGATAGCAGATAGCAGTATAGTCAGCCACATCAAGATAAAATACAACGAATACCCCCAGAGCATTAAAACACTAAAAAATAGCACTAAATATTTCTGATACTTATTGCCATCACGTAAATACTGTAGCCAAAGCATTAGGATAAATAAAAAGAAAAGCAAACCAAAACTAACTGGCAAAGTCAAACTGCCAAGTGCTTGTAGAGAAAATGGTAAAAATGATAACCAAGCGAGTAACAATCCTCTACGCCTAGTGCCAAACAAAATCCAACCAAGTTTGAACATTAAAAACGGAAAAACTATTGACCACACTACTGGCACGAGCCATTTATTCACAGTAATCAAATCTGTGTGCAAAGTTTGCACCAACACCACACTACTACCCCACATCGCGCCGTAAGAATATTTTTGTGGATTAAAAAATACTTCAGGTAAATCAACTTTGGCAACCTCTATCCAATTGGCTTCTGGACCAACTAAGACTGGCAAAACTGAATCTCCAGCTAATAATTGTTCTTCTACAGCCATATGGCGCCACACATCACCACCCCATGGCATTTGATGCGACACAGGTATATAGAGATGAAGTAAAATTGATTGCAATAAAAAAATAAGCAAAATAACTTTGGTTTTATATTTGCTAAACAAAATTACTCCAGACAAAATTGTTAAAATAAAAAATACTAATAAATAGTATTGATTAATTGCTTGCCAAGGTGAATTCAAAACACCTGTCACCTGTGATCTGTACAATAAATAAAATCCGACTAGCCACAACCCAAAATAAACCAAGAGCCAACTAAAATGTCCAGTAAACAAAATAAAATCTTTATCTGTCTCCGCTTCTAAATTTTCCCGATTATTAACTTTCTTTTTCTCAAAATACCAAGCCTGTAATAAACTAATCATGGCCACCGTTATATAAAGGGCAAAGATATTTAATATGTCTAATTTATAAACCATTATAAAAACAGAGCTGATAAAGCTAATCAAACTAAAAACTATAAACCAAGACAAAACTGATGTTAACCAAGTTTTTTTCTTAAAACTAAACACCCTTTTTAGAGTGTCTTGCCACCACTGGCCAACAATAATTAAATAAGACAAAAACAAAAACCAACCCAGATAAACATAATGCCAGCTAGTTAGGTTAAAATACAATAAAACTAGATTAATCAACAAAAAAAACAAATAAGTCTGTTTTTTGATAAAAGATTGGATTTTTAACATAATTATTGGTACAATACTCAAATATGAAGCTAGTACTGTCTACAGGCAAGTATACCATTCTTGGGGTTATTATTTCAACCCTAGTTTTGCTATCGCTGTGGAAGCTCACGAACCCTGCTTGGTGTACAGGTTTTTACCTTCTCTATCTCCTATTTTTTGGCTATTACCTCGGTCAATTTTTTTTGAACAAAGAAAAACGGATTTGGCAGATATTTTGGGGCACTATTGGTTTGACTGGCTTAATGATAATAATTCTCTCTATTATATATTGGTTTTACCAGATTAATAAAGAAGTCATCACTTTTGTTTTAATCTTGATGCCAATTTTGATTTCTTTGCAACGCGCCCCAGAAGAAGATATTTTTTCTGGTGTAGAAACCAAAATTGATTTGGAATCCTATGCCTACATAAAATCCTATTTATCTACCAAGCTTTTGGCTGGAATAATTTTATTTGGTCAATTCTTACTTTTTGCCACGCTTTATGACAGAGAGTACTCTGATACAATTATCTCCCCTTGGACTTTGTTTGGTAATAACTTTTTCATTATCTTTTTCATTGTCAGTTTAATGTTGTTATGGGTTTTACAAAAATCAAAACACATTCCTACCAATTTATTATTAATTACCACCCACACGGGTTTGATTTTGAGCGTAGTTTTATTAGTATTTAAATATGGCTTTGGTTTTGATCCACATATTCATGAAGCAACTGAAAAATGGATTAGTCAAAATGGTTTTATTTTACCCAAGCAACCCTATTATATTGGCCAATATGTTCTCGTAGTAATGAATAATGCCATTACTCACTTATCAATTATTACCCTAGACAAAATCTTAGTACCAGTCAGCGCTTTTCTCACCATGCCATTAGCTCTTTACTTTGGCTTATCGCGCAATGATTTTAAATATAAAATTTTCCCCGCTCTTGCCC
>JBAQFA010000011.1:0-3536 GCA_049287025.1 Candidatus Magasanikiibacteriota bacterium | reverse complement strand
AATCAATCATGTTCACCATTGATTCAACGCCGCCGAGCATACCTACAATTTCATATGAAGTTGCAAAAGAATCTAACACGCTAAAGATAAAAATACATTGCAGAGAGGAGGGTAGTGGTGAATTATTTCTGCATGGAGTGTTAGTGCATACCGCAAGTTGCAAGAAAAATTCTTATGTTCAGTATTCGGAGAAAAACAAGCTCTTACTTCCCTATTATGCGACCTTTACCGCTAGAGTGTCCGACAAGGCGGGTAACATCAGTTCCCTAAGCGAGCGGAGTATCTATATTAACGATGTTAATTCACATCCAAAGCAAAAGACTTGTAGCGCTGTATTTGATATGAATGCAAAAGTCTTTTCTTATATTGCGTGTTCTTGGGGAGATGAATTGCTCCATTACGAAAAGACCAGTTCTCAGGGAAAGGATATCTTTGAGAGCAATTTTACAGTCGCTATAAATGCAATAGCGAAGGTACAATTGACCGTCTTTAACTGCAAGCCAAAGAGTATCTGGGATCCTCGTACCTGGGTATATTGTGTTAAAGAAAAAGTTCTTGAACAAAATATTGATGGGAAACTAACTCCACTTTTAACGAGCCCTCAAGAGATTCGTTCGATGAGCAACCTCTCCATCTCAATTATTCACAAAAAGATTGGCTCTCTTGTAATTAGCTCACGATACTTGCTTCAATTCTCAGCCAATGTAGGGGAGGAAATATACAGTACAGAAATAATATCTCCAACACGTGACGATAACTTTACACCAAATTATGCAAACACGAAGATTGAACCTTATTTCTCCTGGATTTTCAAATCACTCAAAGAGGTTAGCCAGTGGCACGGAAATACCGCTTATCAAAGACCACATGGTGGAATTGACTTCTCCGTAAGTAAGGAGACCATTCTTTCACCCGCAGAAGGTAGAGTGATTTCAGTCGGATACAACAAGCAATCGACTTGTTATTCAGGCGGATACTATGTCGGTATTCAGCATAGTAACGGTTTATTTTCCTATTACTTTCACCTTGATTCAGCTAAGCGTCCTGATAAGAAAATTATACAAAAGGGTGATCGGCTTAAGAAACAGCAACCGCTAGCAATCACAGGAAATTCTGGACAATACAATTGCGAACCTCTTGCAGCACATCTTCATTTTGAACTAAGGAAAAACGCTCTTCCAGCTTCTCACGTAAATCCTGTTCCGTACATAAATGTTGATTGGAATAGTATTCGGACATCTCGAGCAAATATATTCCCCGGTCGATTATCTGGTGATAACCCTCATCCTAAATTTTGATTGTTAACCATGACACGTAAAACGTTATTTATCATTGCTGCATTAACAGTTCTCTATTTTGTCGTATTCTATATATTTCGAAATATGTCCAATCGTCCTACTCAATTACCCGTTCGGCCAATTACTTTCGTTCCCATATGCGAAGACCAAGATATACCATTGCTTCTTACTAACACAGGGACGACGCTCTGCAAAGACGCTGAAGCACTGTATATACGTGTACAAGGCAAGAAGGTTCTCATAAAGAAAATAGCATCAGCTGATGTATTTATGCCATCTTCACTCAATCTCACTGTGTTTCAGCGCAATAATGTACTTCATTTCGAGAAGTTCCTGCAGGGCAATGAACTGAAAGAGATTTTTTCTTTTACTATTCCACAAAATGTTACCCCTATCTCATTTTTCTACTCTCAGTTAGACGAAGCGTCGCTACTATTTATTAGCGCGCAGAAGAATGCGACTTCGCCTAAGGACACGAAGAGTGTGATTTATAGGATTTCGCTAGATGAAAATGATTCATCAAAAACGATAGTGGAATCTGCAGCTACATTAGAGATGCTGAGAGTAATGGATGCCTATCATAAGGGAAGGGTCCTTCTTTTGCGTGAGCTGTTTCCTTTTCTCACAAAGAAACATCGCATACTGAATTGGAGTACCGCTCCTGAAATTAAAAACGATAGCTGCGCCCGAAACACTGTTATAAATTTATCTAACGAAACGCCACCGTGTCAAGAAATTACTTCTGATACTTCGCAGGAGTTTATTAAATCTGAATCTGGCAACGTCCAGTTTGATCGAGCAGAACATCAATTACTCTGGCGACCAAAACTGACAGAAACGCCTAAAATACTTCTCTCAAACGTCAATATCGAGGAATGGCAACTCATCGCAAAATACAGTACAAGAATTGGGAAAAGAGTGTATAATTGCATTGACTTCAGTGAGTCCTTAAAGATAAGTTTGCGTATATGCATACCAGAAATATGAGTAACCTATTATCGAAGATATTCTCCCCAAATAGCAGGGAAATTGTAAAAGCACGAAAGCTTGTAGAAAAAACAAATTCGTTTGAAAAACAAGTCGAAAAACTATCAGATCAAGAACTTCAAAAGTCTTCTGAATATTTCCGTCAAAAACTGTCAATCGATATTGACAAACGTAAGTCTGCAGAGATCTATTATGACGTAGAATATCCAACAATTGACAAGAAAAAACTAGAAATTGAGCGCAAGGCGTTACTCGAACTTTTACCAGAAGTATTCGCAAGGGTAAGAGAAGTAGCAAAGCGAGTTGCCAAGCATAGACATTTCGATGTTCAAATAATGACCGGTATTCTCCTCTCACAAGGAAAAATTACAGAAGTATTCACCGGTGAAGGAAAGACGAACTCTGCAATTTTGCCAACTTACCTGTATGGCCTCTTAGGCTCCGGCGTTCATATCGCAACAGTCAACGATTATTTGGCTCGACGTGATGCTGAATGGAGCGGACAGATCTTACTTGCACTCGGTATGAAGACAGCGGTTATAACTGCCGAATCTGCGTTTGAAATCATCTCAGACGAAGAGGTCATCAAGATTTACGGTCCAGACGCAAAAACGTCACTCGATAAAAAGGATATGGCGAACATGTCAACAATGAGTGGAACCAATCTTAAGAAGATTACTAAAAAAGAGGCTTATCTCTCTGATGCAATTTACGGGCAAGCAAGCGAATTTGGGTTCGATTACTTAAGAGACAATAGTGCAAAGTCCTTAGAAGATAGAGTACAACGACATTTTGTTTTCTCAGTGGTTGACGAATGTGACTCAATTTTAATTGACGAAGCTAGAACACCACTTATTATCTCGGAGCCTGACTCAAAACCAAGTGACGTTTATGCCCGATTTGCGACGATTGCAGACGAGCTCATTCCAGAAGAAGACTATGTCATTGATGAAAAGAGACATGCAGTTGTTTTGTCAGACATGGGTATTAAGAAAGTTGAAGAAATGTTTGGGCAAGAAGATGTGTGGAGCGACAGTATCTTTATCCGTCATATGGATAACGCATTAAAAGCAAAAGCATTGTACCGATTAGACAAAGATTATATCGTTCATAGCGAAGAAGTGTTAATTGTTGACCAATTCACCGGACGTGTACAGCAAGGCCGACGATATAGCGAGGGCTCACACCAAGCGCTCGAGGCAAAGGAAAGAGTGCCAATTAAACAGGAAAGCAAAACACTTGCAACAATTT
>JBAQFA010000010.1:0-29841 GCA_049287025.1 Candidatus Magasanikiibacteriota bacterium | reverse complement strand
CAACGCCACGGCTCTACTGTTTTTGGATTAGATTTTTTTCGGTGTTACTTTAGGATATTTTTTGATCAATTTTTCTAAGCTAGTTTTATTTAATAAACCTTTTTGCGCGCCAATTTGTTGGATTACTCCACCAGCATTGGCTGTGCCCCACTGCATGGCTTCAACTATATTTTTATCATAGTGGATAGCTGACAAAAACCCACTAGCAAAAGCATCGCCCGCACCAGTTTTTCCTGTCGCTTTGATTGGGTAGATAGCCATGTGATATATATTATTACCATCAGAAGCAGTTGCACCCTTGGTTCCGTCGGTTATTATCACAATTTTAATACCCTTAGTATGAAGAGATTTTATAATTTGTTTAATATCAGATTTTTTACCAACCAGACATCCGGCTTCTTCTTTGTTTACAAACAATAAATAGGTAAAAGGGAGAATTTTTTTTAGTTCAGTTGAACAAGCTTTGATTTGGTGTGAGCCAGGATTAACAGCTAATTTTGTATTTGGATTATTTTTTAAATATTTAATAATGCTATTTTGGACATGGGTAATATCACCACAAAGTGAACTATAATAAATCCAATCAGTTTTGGCTAATTTTGGTAGTTTATATTTTCTTTTTATATAGTGAGAAAGAATGGTGCGTTCACTTTTATAATTTAACACTACCGCATAACGACTATCTTGATTGTGTAGGACTTTTATAAATTCAGGACTAACTTTGGCTTTGGCTAATTCATCTTTTATAATTTCGCCATTAATATCATCACCAATCTCAGTATAAATAGCCGATTTTAGACCAAGTTTTTTACAGCCAACCGCAATATTGGCTGCATTACCACCAACCGCATGAGCTGTGTGTTTTATGGGGATTTTGTCTGCATAATTAAAACATAATTTGCAGGTGTCAGTGTTTAAATCACATTGCAAACTAGCTTCGTCATCATCAATAATAATAAAATTATCAACTGTGGAATCACCAATGGTTATGATATTAAACATAAAGAGTTAAAAGTTTAAAGTAGAAAGTTAAAAGTACTTTTTATTTTTTAAAAATTTTTCTACCGTCACGAATGATTTGTTTTAAATCATATTTATTATGGTCTACATGTATGCCAATCATGATTTCTACAAACTCAGTTAGAGTAGCTAAAAATAAAACAGCCATGGCAATGGTAAAGATTAAATTATTAATAGATAAGGCATAAATAAATAAACTGCCACTGCCAAGCATAAAAATGACATCTTGACGGCGTTCACTTTCTAAAAATATGCCATAACCAAGGAGGATGATTCCCAAAAAAGCTACTACATAAATTATAGTTTCAGACATGGTCTGGGGAAGTTGGGGAATGAGGTTTTGTAAGAACATATAGTTAGGTTTTAGCCTGCCTGCGCAGGCAGGTGATTAGGTTTTAGGTTTTTTAAGAGTGTAAATTTCGTAAAGACTGGCCAGAACAAAGACAATTTGTAAAGGAATAAAAATTGGATCTTTGAGATAAGCACTGTAGGCTAATAAAAATAAACCACCCAAGATAAAAATCCAGTCTTGTTTTATTTCATTTTTTATAAATATACCCCAGGTGATGAAGATTAGACCAATGGCACCAATGATTTTGATTATAATGGGAAACATAGAGTTTTTGATAAATTAAATATATTATAGCACAAAGATAAAGAAAAACCACCTTTTAAGAGTGGTTTTGTTTAATACTAATAATAGGCTATTTCTAATTTTATTCCATCAGGGTCTGCAAAGTATAGAGCATAATATTTATCGGTGTACTCAGGATATTTTTTTGGAGTGTCAAAAATAAAAACATTTTTTTTACATAGTAATTCATATATTTTGTCTACCATTTTGGTTGTTTTGGCCTTAAAACAGATATGGTGAAGTCCGGGAGCATCAAATAAGTATTGATAATTAGTTATCTTGGCTTGAGCAATTAAAATACCATAACCATCGGGACTTGCCCAGCTAGCATGATCTTTTCTGTTGGAAATTTTTGTATAGCCGAGTTCATTAAAAATATCTTGATAAAAAGAATAACTTTTTTTGTAATCAGAAACCGATAGTTTTGTATGGCCACAGGGATCATAAGGGGTATTTTTGGACATATTATTTTAATTTAAATACATTTTTATACTCTGATTTGCAAAGGGTGAAAGATCTGGTTCATTTATATCAGACATTTTTACCCAACTTGCCCCTGCCGAATCTTTTCCGTCAGAATTTGTTTTTAGTTTTTGTTGATTTGGTTTTAAAGAGACTTTGAAAATAATGCCGATATGATACATTTCTTCTTTTTCATTATTTGCTAAATTGTAGATTACAGTGTGTGTTAAAACATTTAACAAACTACTTTCTTTAAATAATAATCCAGTTTCTTCCATCACTTCTCTTACCAAACCATCAAGGAGGTTTTCTCCAAATTCCAAACTTCCGCCAGGAAGATCCCATTTACCTGTATATGGACCTCGCGCTTTTTTAATAAGAAGAATGTTGTCGTCTTTTATAATTAGAGCATATACTCCGATGTGTTTGTGCTGTTTCATAATTTTATTTACCTCTAATAATTTTTTCTAATATTTCATTTGGAAAGTCCATTGAACCATCATTAGTAATGACTGCGTCAAAAGCTAGAGAATATTTTCGGCGATTTTCTGTATTTGTACCATCATTTAAAAAGCCGATAGAAAGTAGTTGTTCTAAATGTTTTTTGGCAAAACTTTGTACCATGCTCAAATCATCAATATTATCACCCAATAGCATAACATTGCGTCTTTTGGTAATGTCTTGGTCGTGAGCATAATCATCTTCAACCACTTCTGATTTATTGGCAACATGAATTATGGGTTCTTTTTGCCCAATTAAATTACCATTCTCATCAAATTCATAATCATTGGCAATGACATGGATGCCGTTGTGCCATATGCCAGCCTGTTTCATATGTCCTTCTACTAAATATTTTGGAGCGCCAGAAATTAAAATAAGAGGTATTCCTCGTTGTTTTAATATTCTAAAAAATTCAGCTGTTCCAGGTCTAAACTGTACTTGGGGGTTGGCAATTATTTGGTCAAAAATTTGTTTAGTCAATCTGTGTTTTTTTAGATTTACAACACTTAATCTTTGCCATTCAGCCATGTGTTGGGCTCTTTCTTCAGGTTTAATTGAATAATCCGCCTCAATGGGATGATAGAGTTCAAATAACTGGCGAGTGGCTCGTTCGTAATCTTCTCCAAGATATCCACCAGTTCTTATTTGGGAAATTATTGATGGAGCTGATTCAGCCATTGTTAAAGTGCGATCAACATCGGCCAAAACATGCATGCCATCAGCACCTTCTTTTTGAAATTCTTGGATTATTTCTTCTAGTCTTTCTGGGTTATACAAGACTTCACTTTTTGTGGGTCTGTGTCTTTCTGGATACATAAAATATTAAATATTGGTTAGTTTATTATAGTTGTTTTTATTGTCCCTGACAAGTAAAAACCTGTCTTATAGACAGGTTTGTTATGTGTTACGTGTTATGTGATATGTGTCTCGTGTTATTCTGCTTTCCACCGATTAATATAACCAATCGCACTTAGAGCCGCAGTGACACCATGACCAGACGCAATCACGATTTGTTTGAATGGAATATTGGTGACGTCCCCAGCAGCAAATAGACCAGGGCAAGAAGTGGCACATTTAAGATCTACGGCTATTTCTCCCATCGGACTTTTTTCTACACAATTTACAAAATCAGAATTTGGTATCATGCCAATGTGGATCATAACACCGTTCAAGTCTATTTGTTTGGTTTCTTTGGTAATCAAGTCAGTATATTTTAAACCTGTCACCATTTGGTCGCCAATAATTTCCTGGGTGTCAGCATTATAAATAATTTCTACATTATCTAAGGCTTTTACTTTATCAATCAGAATTCTTTCCCCTCTGGGAAAACCGCCATTATTTTCGTGGTCATCACTATATCTAGTTAGTAAATAAACTTTACTGGCGATTTTGGTCATGGTGAGAACTGATTCCAAAGCAGAATTACCTGCTCCAACCGTAGCTGTGATTTTATTTTTGAATAATGGACCATCACAGGTGGTACAATATGTGACACCCATGCCATAAAATTTATCATCACCAGGCACTGGTAATCGGCGAGGGTGGATGCCACTGGCAATAATTACTGACTTGGTTTCATACTGTCTTTCTTCGCCAGCAAAATTTTTGGCGACAACAATGTGATAATTTTTTTCTTGCTTAATCTCAGTTACCTCAAAACCATCATCAATTTGAATATTAATGGATTTGACATGATCATGAAAATTTTTGGCTAGTTCAGTGCCAGTCGTGGTAATAGTTCCCGGCCAATTGCCAACTTTGCCAGATAGAGCGACTTCACCACCAATGTCTTTGCTCACAATTAAAAAATCTAGGTTATTTCTACCCGCATAGATCGCGGCTGACATACCAGCAGCTGAAGCGCCGATGATGATTAAATCTTTCATAATATGTTCTAAATGTTAAAATGTTATATCACTTCGTTTGTTCAAATTGTGTAAGCTTGCAAAGCTAACAATGCCTACAAAGCCTACAGAATGTTATAACTTTAATTAGTGTTCGTCAAGTTGTTTATAATTTCTCTCATCTTTTTTACATTGTCTGCAGGATTGCCGGTTTTGAATATAGCACTGCCAGGGCAGATGGCTTTTACCTCGGTTTGGATAATGTCTGGTAGAGTGTCAAAGTTTACAGCGCCATCAATTTCTGTAAAAATATGAGAATATTCCGAATTAAACTCCACAATTTTTTCTAAAACTTCTGGAATCAGACTCTGACCTTGGAAACCAGGAAAAACGCCCATAAACATGACACAGTTCAAGTCAGATAAAAATGGTTTTATTTTTTCTAAATCAGTATCAGGATTCAAAACTACACCAACTTCCCAATCAAACTTTTTTATAGCTCTTAGAGTATTTTTAAAATCAGCGACAGCTTCGTAATGAAACAAAATTCGCTTAACTACTTCCGTTGCTGTCCAGCGTTCTAATTTAGCCAAAGGGTTTTGTACCATCAGATGCAATTCCACATCAATATTTGTGTATTGTTCTACGACTTCTGGGTCAGCCCAAGTAATGTTTGGCACAAATTTACCATCAGCAATATCAAGTTGGATCATGTCAACACTTTGTTGTACAGCAGAAATTTGGGAGATGTATTCTTCCTTTGTTTGGACGAGGATGGAAGGGATGATTAACATAAATTTAACAATAATTAAACAGAAATTGTGACAGAAATTTAACAAAACAAATTAATCTTTTTTATATTTTGAATCGTATTGAGATTTTATAAACTTATTTAAATGAAAATTGACGTGGTTGGCTAGGTAAAGGAATTCATCGTATTTTTCTTGGCTGATTTTATTTCTTTTATACAAGAGATAAATCCAATGTTTTGTCTCTAATAATGAAGCTCGAGCATTATAATAAAATTTAATCTTATCAAGATAGTGGTATCTACCGTAGCCCTCAGCAATATTAGCAGCATTAGAATCAACGGCAGTAATAAATTGATCACCCATGATTTTTTTATCTCGCCAGTCTAGAGTCTCATATATTTTCCAACCTAAGTCACATAGTTCTAGTGATATTTTGTAAACAAACAAATCATTAAGTTTAATATAACTTTCCTCCATAAGGATTTGTTAAATTTTTGTTTAATTTTGGTAAAATTTATGTGAAATTATTTTCCAAACTCATCTATCTTCTCTATCCGTCTCTGGTATTTCCCCCCAATAAACTCCCCCTTGTTTTCTAACCACTTTTTTACAATCGCCATAGCATGATCTTCACTCAAAACTCGGCCAGCTAGACAGAGGCCGTTTACATTATTGTGTTTACGAGATGTTTCGGCGGCATCAATATTATAAACTAGGGCAGCATACATACCAGGTACTTTATTAGCCGAAATACAGGCACCAATACCAGAACCACAGATCATAATGGCTTCTCCTTTATTTTCCACAGCTTTTTTGGCTGCCGGCATGATAAAGTCAGGAAAGTCGTCTTCCTCATTGTATTCATGTGGTCCTAGGTCTTCAAATTTGATATTTAGTTCATTTTCAAAGTATCTAACTAGGCGTTTTTTGAGCTGATAACCAGCATGATCAGAGGCAATATATAAGGGGTAATTGATTTCCATATGTTTATTTGTTAAATATAGGAGAATTATAACATTTAGACTAGGTATTGACAATTGGGGTTTATTCTGGTATACTTTTTACATTCTAATAAACTCGCTAGAAATAGTGAATCGGACCAGCCTAGAATCATGCTTGGGTTGCGCTCGATAAAAAATATGCATGTATGCTTTCAAAAGAAAAAAAAGCGAAGATAATTAAGAAATTTCAGACTCACGAAGGAGATACCGGTTCTTCAGAAGTGCAAATTGCCATTCTGACCGCCGAAATTGATGAGTTGGTAGAGCATTTAAAGGCTCATCACAAAGATCATTCTTCTCGCCGTGGTTTACTCCGCAAAGTTGGAGAAAGACGCAGATTATTGCGTTATTTGAAGAAAGAAAACAACAAATCATACGAAGAATTGGTCAAAAAATTGAAATTAAAACAAGCCAAACAATTGGCTAAGGCTGAAGCGACTGAAGAAGTGGTGGATGAACTTAATGAAGAAGAAGATGTTAAAGAAGAATAACAATCGAAACCCATTAAAACACCCCGAGCAACGCGTAGGGGTGTTTATTGATGTGCAGAATATGTATTATTCGGCCAAGAACCTTTATAACAAAAAGGTTAATTTTGGCAATATTGTGAGTGAAGCGGTCGCGGGCAGAAAATTAATTCGCGCAATTGCCTATGTTGTTCGCACTGAATCAAAGGATGAACAACCATTTTTTGAAGCTTTGTACAATCTTGGGATTGAAACCAGAGAAAAAGATTTACAAATTTTTTCTAGTGGCATGAAAAAAGCGGATTGGGATGTGGGTCTCACTGTAGATGCTATTCGTCTTTCTCCTAGTTTGGATGCAATTGTAATCGTATCTGGGGATGGTGACTATATTCCATTGGTAGAATATTTACAAAGTACTGGTAAGCAAGTAGAAGTGGCCGCCTTTGGTGATACTTCATCGGCAAAATTAATTGAATCAGTGGATGATTTTATTGATTTAGGAAAAGAAAAAGAAAAGTTTTTGATTGGTACGCTCAATACTCCACCTTACCCACAATCAGCTCCAGCCAAAAGACAGGTGGAAAGGAAAAATATCCGTACTAATAATACTACTTACAAAAAAACAAATAAAAATTATTAAAATTTTAATTTGTATGGATGGTAAATTTTCTTATCTTCAAAAAAGATATGCGGAAGAAGAAGGGATAGTTTGGTATGAAGAAAGATTAAAAAACAGGCCTGATTATCCGCAACAATTATTTGATACACTAAATAATAGTGGAATTATCCCTAAAGGAAATAAACTAGATGGATTTGTTTTTGCTAGTATTAGTGCGAATCGGGCAGATATGGAAGCTGAATTTGCATCTGTATTGGATAAAGAAGTTAAGGATGAAGAATTTATTCATCCGCCAAAAGTGGTTGCTATGGATTTGTTAGGTAAAAAGGAAAATGAAAGAGAAGATGGTAGTTATGATCGTTTTGTATCTGGTATACAGCCAAAAAAATTGCCAAATTTAAAAAATGTAGAATTTTCTAGAATAAGTGCCGATGCGAATAATTTACCCTTGACAGAGAGTGGTGTGGATGTAATTTTTGATAAGCTCGGTCTTATTTGGCACAGCCTAAATGATGAAACTGGTCACATTCAGTTTAATGCCGATTTAGAAGTGTTGAGAAAAAAAATTTTAGAAATTTTGGAAAAATTATCTGAAATTCTAAAGGTAAATGGAAAAATAGTAGTTGATGCCTTTGAAGTTGGTGTTCATAAATATGAAGAAACAGGTTGTGCTACCTCAACAGCTGATTGTTTGGAGCAGGTTGGTGTGTTAAAATCCAGTAGTTTATTGGAATTAGGGAAACTTGGCTTGCAAATAAAATTTATTGGTGAAGGCAAAGATAAACTATTAGTTTTTGAAAAAATTGACAATAAAAATTAAATTAATTTATTAAGTGAAGACTGGTCTGGAGGAAATTAGATTCAAACCCAATCCATTGAAACAAATGGGGTCGGGATCTACCTCTTCTAGATCAGCTTCCACAAAAAATATATGGAAATAAAAAATTGGTCCACCGATTGGGGTGGAAGAAAGCTCACAATTGAAGTGGGTAAATTTGTACCACAAGCACATGGTTCTTGTACAGTCCAATATGGCGATACCGTCATGCTAGCTACTGTGATTAAATCAAAAGGTGAACGGGATAATATTGATTATTTCCCTCTCATGGTAGACTTTGAAGAAAAGTTGTATGCTGCCGGGAAAATAAAAGGTTCTCGATTTATAAAACGCGAAGGTCGTCCATCAGACGAAGCGATTTTGACTGGGAGAATGGTGGATAGAGCGATTCGTCCTTTGTTTGATGAACGTTTAAGAAATGATGTCCAAGTAGTTTTGACTGCTTTATCAATTGATGGAGAAAATGATGCGGCCATTACTTCACTTGTAGCAGCTAGCTGTGCAATCTGTATTTCAAATGTGCCATGGGATGGTCCAATTGCAGGGGCCCGTATTGGTTTGGATGAAAACAATGAATTTGTTTTGAATATTTCGGCTGACAAAGTGGATACTAGCAAATTAGATTTGGTCGTGGCTGGTACACCAGACAAATTAATTATGGTAGAAGCGGGTGCAAATGAAGTAGATGAACAAACTATGCTCAAAGCCATGCAATGGGGTTCGGAACAATTGAAACCAGTTTTGGAATTGATTACAAAGATTCAAAAAGAAATTGGCAAAGCCAAAGATGATGTAGAGAAAATTTTGGATGAAGCGGTTGACGCCAAGAAGCGTGTGGTTGAAACCAAAAATATTGGCCGAGAATTTTTAAAGACCGTGGCTGATGAAATGGTTTTTAATTCCAAAAAAATTACCAAAGCCGAACGAATTGAGTTGTTTGAAAAATTGGAAAAAGAATTAGCCAAAATTTTAACAGAAAAAGAATTTACTCCTGATGAACAAAAACCTTGTCTCAAAGAAGTAAAATATTTATTATCCGAAGTGGTGACAAAAAAGATCTTGGACAATGATCAGAGATTAGACGGTAGAAAATTAACTGAAATTCGTGATTTGCATGCCGAAATTGATTTGTTGCCTCGGGTACATGGTACTGGTTTTTTTCAACGCGGTGATACTCATGTTTTGTCAGTTGTCACTCTAGGCGCGCCTGGTGATATGCAGACTCTAGACACGATGGAAGAAGAAGGCAAGAAACGCTATATGCATCATTATAATGACGGTCCATATTCTTATGGTGAAACCGGCATGATGCGTGGTCCAGGACGTCGGGCGATTGGTCACGGGGCTTTGGCCGAACGGGCTTTGTTCCCAGTATTGCCAGAAGAAGAAAGTTTTCCTTATGCGATTCGTGTCGTGTCAGAAGTAATGAGCTCCAATGGCTCATCTTCTATGGCTTCTACTTGCGGTTCTACTTTGTCTCTTATGGCTGCTGGTGTACCAATCAAGAAACCAGTCGCAGGTATTGCGATGGGTTTGGCATCAGACGCTGCTGAAAATAATGGTACAGTAAAAAATTGGAAAGTCCTGACTGATTTGCAAGATGTCGAAGATGGTCCTGGAGGAATGGACTTTAAAATTGCTGGGACAATTGATGGTATTACGGCTATTCAAATGGACACTAAGACTCACGGTTTACCTTGGGATTTAGTAGAACAAACTTTGAAACAAGCGCGTGAAGCTCGTTTGCAAATTTTGGGAGTGATGGCTAGTGTGATTGCTGAACCAAGAAAAGAATTATCACCTTATGCGCCAAGAATTGAAACAATCAAAATTGATCCAGAAAAAATTGGTGATGTTATTGGACCTGGTGGTAAGACAATCAAAAAGATTATTGAAGAAACTGGTGTGGATATTGATATTGAACAAGATGGTCGCGTTCTTATTACCTCAGTTGATTCCGAAGGTATGCAAAAAGCGATTAAGATGGTATTGGATCTAACCAAAGAAATTGAACCAGGCGAAATTTATGAAGGTAAAGTCGTTCGTCTAGAAGATTTTGGTGCGTTTGTAAATATTTTGCCAGGTAAAGATGGTTTGGTCCATGTGTCAGAAATTTCTTGGAACAGAGTGGGTCGGCCAAGTGATGTTTTGAAAATTGGTGATACAGCCAAAGTAAAAGTAAAAGAAATTGATAATCTTGGTAGAGTGAATCTAACTATCAAAGGACTATTGCCAAGACCAGAAGGTATGACAGACAGACCACCAATGGACAGAGGAAATTTTGGCGGTAATGCTGGTGGCGCTCCAGCTAAGAAAGGTTTTTTCCGTCGTGATAAATAATCCAGACGTAAGACCTAAGACATAGGACATAAGATATTCAAAAAAGACGCTCAGTTTACTGGCGTCTTTTTTCATGGTACATGAGGCAGTGAATTTTGGTAATTGGTTGTTTCATGTTATCTGTATCATGTATCATGATTTGCATTGACAAATTGGTTTTTGTATGGTTTAATATGTCCAATTTAATAAGCCGACGTGGCCCGCCTTCGCTAAAGCTACGGACGGGTAAATTACATTGGTAGACACGCCTGTACTTTTTAAAAAAAATAAGCCGACGTGGTGAAATTGGTAGACACGCCTGCCTTAGGAGCAGGTTCCGCAAGGATTGAGAGTTCGAGTCTCTCCGTCGGCACTCCCCCTTCGCCCTTTGGGCTACGGAGGATAAAATACTCTTTTTGGGTATTTTTTGTTTTCTGGACTAAAAAAACAAAAACAGGTAAAATATAAGTAATATTATTTATATGTCAGAAATAGTCAACAACTGGATTGAAGAAATGGACAGATGGTCTCCTAGTCCTAGTTTTTTAAGACAAAAAATTGATTACATGAAAGAGGCTAATAAGGTTAGGAATCCAGATTTATTAGAAGGGAAAGTTGTTGATTTTATGAAAGAACAAGGTTTACCATCAGCAGAAGTGTCTGATGCCTATGTGGAGCAGAAAGAATTATTAACAAAGCTTTTTGGTGATGCTGATATGGGGCTAAAAAGTGATTTGTTTTTTCATGGTACAGGATTGTTAAAATATGAAGGTGAGAAATATGGAAAAGGTGGAGAAAAAATTAGCCACAGAAAAGTTGTTTCAGTTTTGGACAATGTCTTACAAAATGGTTTAGTGCCGCATCACGATTTGTGGTTACCAACAAAAGATGTCGAGACTGTATCTTTAGCAGCCAATTATTTTTATGCCAAGTGGTATGCTGATAAATATATGGATCCAGAGAATTGTTTGGAATGGCAACTAGGAGATCCCATTGATTGGTTTAATTTTACTATGGCTGATATAGTTAAGGATGAAATTAGTAAGATTGCTTTGTTGAGGAAAAGAGTGGACTGGGGGTCAATTAAAGAAATGAAAAAAAAGAGGAAAGATGGCAGTAGTAATTTATTATACGATTGGGTATCTAGTTTAAATAGTAATCTATTACCGCGTACACCAGTAGATGAAATTTTAAGATGTCATACTGATATTTTTCACAATTGGGGTGCGGTTTTGTGTGTTGATGCAGGAGATATTAAAGAAATTGATATGCCCCATGCCGAATCTCATGAAGTTAGGACAGATCAAAAAGTTGAACCATTTTCTATACGAGCGATTGGTGTACCTTTGAAACACGTGGATGAAGCAAGAGAAATGGTTGGTAATTCTAAATTGAAGGGTGTAGAAATATTTGCTTTGGAATGTGCAGATTTGCATTTGGCGGCTTTTCCGTTCAAAGAATTAACTAAAAGATATAAATAACATGAATAACAAACAAGCCAAAATATTTGCTGCCAGTCTTGGGGCAAAAATGCCAGAATTAGATTTGCACGGATTTTATCCAGCCGAAGCTTTGGAAAAACTAGAGCTTTTTTTATTTGTTAATAAAGACAAACAAATGTGCCGAGTGATTTATGGTGGTGGTACAGGCAAATTGCGAGAAGAAGTTTTAGCTTATTTAAAAAAACATCCGATGGTGGAGGATGTGGTGGAGGATGGGGGAAGTTGTGTGATAATAAAATAGAGATAAATAGAGATAAAAAATATTATTATCTCGCGAGCGAAGCGAGCCTATCTCAATTTATCTCTATTTTATTAGTAATGGTAACTTCGATTATTCAAAATCATCATACTGCGATAAATTTGTTCCAATAAAATCGTTCGTACCATTTGATGAGTGAAGGTTAAATTTGACAGAGAAAGTTTGAAATCAGCTAGTTCAAGAATAGAATCATCCAATCCCAAAGGGCCACCAATTACAAAGGTGATATTAGAAATCTGATTGTTAAAAAGTTCAGTAAAATGTTTGGCAAGTTCGGTTGAAGTTAATTGTTTGCCTCGACTATCCAAAGCGATAATGTAAGTATCCTTTTTTTCTAGGATATTTTTTAATTTTTGGGCTTCTTTTTCTTTTATGACCTCAATATTATTTTTGTCAGTAAAAGATTCTTCTTTCAATTCTTTAATTTCCACTTTGGCGTAGGGAGAAAGACGCTTGAGATATTCAGCTTCAGCCTCAATCCAATACTTTTCTTTTAGACTGCCAAGTGTTAGTATGGTTATATTGATCATAGTCTAGATATTCTATGATTTATTGGCCAAATTGTCAATTTTGAAAGAAAAAGCCCATAATTTACGTATTACTTTGATTATACCAAGTGGTATCTGACAGTTAAATTTTTTAAGATTAAGTATTTATTAATTATTTTATGTTAAAAATTTTACAGAAGCTATTAAAACATAAATTTTATTTAGCAATCGCCATTATTGTTTTGGTTGGTGGTGGCTATTGGGGTTGGCAAAAATTTTTTACAACGGCAGATACTGTTAGTTACAAAACAGCCAAAGTAGAAAAAGGTACTCTGGTTAATTCTATTAGTGGCACCGGGCAAGTGGCCGCTGATAATCAAGTAGATATAAAATCAAAAACAGCTGGTACAGTGACAGTGTTTAATATAAAGAATAGTCAAGAAGTTAAAGAAGGTGATTTGTTAGCCCAGATAGATAGTCGAGAGGCAATTTTGAATGTTAACCAAGCCAAGACCAGTCTTGATTTGGCCGAGTTGTCTTTAAAAGAATTAATCACTCCACCTTCTCAGACTACTATAGTTCAAGCAGAAAATAGTTTGAAAAAAGCCAAGGAAGATTTGGCTAGTACAAAATTGGATCAGCAAATTAGTTATGACCAGACATTGGAAAGCAAGAAAAAAGCCGAAGATAATCTAAATAAAGCTTATGAAGACGCTTATAATACTATTACTAATACTTTTTTAGATTTGCCTGATGTTTTTAGTGGTATATACAATATTTTGTATGATAATAGTCTGAGTAAGAGTGAGCCATCTCTAAATTCGGATGATTCAAATGATTATGATTTGTTGAATAGTTTTCTTTCGGATAATTGGAGTGAGAGAGATCAGTTTGAAAGTATGTTGAATAATACTAAGGATTCCCACACAACGACAAAAAAATCGTTTGATGATAATTTTACTATTTATAAAAATTCCAATCGTTATTCAGAAAAAGATTTAATAGAAAATTTGTTATCTCAAACCATAGAGACAGTGAGAAAAACAGCTGATGTGGTAAAAGATGAATCTAATTTATTGGATTTTTGGGTAGATTACCGTACCACCCAAGAATTATCCGTGTGGAGTGGTGTGACAAGTTTTCAATCAGATCTTAATTCCTATACTTCAAAAGTTAATAGTCATTTATCCAGTTTGTTAAGTGCCGAGCGAACGATCCAGGATGATAAAGACAGTATTTTGAATGTAGAGCGTAGTCTACAACAAATGAAATTGAATAACCCATTAAATATTGCCCAAGCGGAAAGAAGTATTAATGAACAAGAATTAAAATTGGAAGATTTAAAAAAAGGCGCGACTGAATTGGATATAGAAGATCAGCGCTTGGCTGTGGAACAAAAGAAAAACGATTTGTTGTCAGCCCAACAAAGTTTGGCTGATAGAAGTGTACGCGCGCCATTTGCTGGTGTAATAGTAAGTACGGCTATTAGTCGGGGTGATGAAATTAGTGCCAATACTACAGTTTGTTCTCTTATCACCAAACAAAAAATTGCTACCATTACTCTCAATGAAATTGATATTGCCAAAGTAAAAGTTGGTCAAAAAGTTAATTTAACTTTTGATGCGGTGGAAGATCTAACTATCACTGGCGAGGTGGCCGAGGTGGATACTTTAGGTACGGTTAGTCAGGGAGTAGTTAGTTATAGTGTGAAAATTGCTTTTGATATTCAGGATGAAAGAATAAAACCCGGTATGAGTGTGAGTGCGAGTATTATTATTGATAGTAAACCAGATGTTTTAATGGTGCCAATGAGTGCCGTCAAAACTCAAGCCGGGGCGAGTTATGTGGAAATTTTGGTTAATAATGTGCCAGAGAAAAAAAATGTTCAAGTGGAAGGAAGTAATGATATTATGACAGAAATTGTGGGTGGTTTAAATGAAGGTGAAGATGTTATTACTCAGACTATTAATACTTCGGCCACTAGTGCTGGTACAACGGCTAATAGTCCAGCCAATTCGCGTGTAACTGGTGGTTTGGGTGGAGGTGAAGCTTTCCGAGCTCTAAGATAAAATTATGCTCAAATGTGAAAATATTAGTAAAACTTACCAAACTGGTGATAATGCTTTGACCGTTCTCAAAGATATTAATTTTAATATTGATAAAGGAGAATTTGTGGCTATTATTGGCCCATCCGGTTCAGGCAAATCCACTTTGATGCACATATTAGGCGCATTGGACCGACCGACTATTGGTAAATATTTTTTGAATGATAAAGATGTTTCAACTTTGTCAGATGAAGAATTGGCTCAAATTCGTTCTCAAGAAATCGGTTTTGTTTTTCAATCTTTCAATTTATTGCCTCGCGCGACTGTATTGCGTAATGTTATGTTGCCTTTTATTTATGATCGTAATACCAAAAAAGAAGAGCGTCTAAAAAAAGCCGAAAAAGCCCTTAAGGCTGTAGGACTAGAAGAAGATCGTTGGCAACATTTATCCAATCAATTGTCTGGTGGTCAGATGCAGAGAGTGGCGATTGCTCGTGCACTGGTCAATGAGCCACATATTATTTTGGCCGATGAACCAACTGGTAATCTTGATTCCAAAACTGGACAAATAGTCTTGCAAACTTTTGGTGATATCAATCGTAAAGAAGGTCATACTATAATTTTAATTACTCATGATAAAGGGGTGGCCGCTTTTGCCAATCGTACAATTGAAATAAAAGACGGTCAAATTATTGCTGATAAAAAAAATAATCATATATGACAGGTGGAGATTTATTAAATGAAACTTTTTTTTCTTTGGCGGCCAACAAATCCCGCTCGGCTTTGACGATTTTAGGAATTGTAATTGGGATTGGATCAGTGATTGCCATGATCTCTATTGGTCAAGGAGCTTCTCAAGATATTACCAATCGGATTGAATCACTTGGTACCAATTTGTTAGTAGTGACACCTGGTTTTCAACGTCAGGCCGGTAATTTGGTAAGGGGAAGTAGTGGTTCAGCCCAGAGCTTAACTTTGGAAGATTCTGATGCCATAAAAGCAAGCGTGGTTGATATTGATAATGTCGCGCCCACTGTTAGTACACGTAAACAAGTGACAGCCAAAGGGGCAAATACCAATACTAACGTTTATGGAATTGATAATAGTTATTTTCTCATGAAAGCAATTATTATGGATATGGGAGCAGAGATTAGCGCGAATCAAATTCAATCACGCGCCAAAGTAGCCATTTTAGGTCCAACGGTTAATACTGATTTGTTTGGTGAAGGAACCAATTCTGTCGGGCAAAAAATTAGAATTGGTGATCAACAATTTTCAGTTATTGGCATTACGGAAGCCAAAGGTGGTACAGGTTTTGGTAGTGCGGATGATTTGATTTATGTGCCAATTACTACAGCGCAACAATACATGACTGGTAATCAAGGGGTAAGTAATATAAATATCCAAGCCTCTTCGGCCGAAACCATGACATTGGTTCAGCAAGAAGTCCAAACTTTGCTTTTACAAAGACATCACATTAGCGACACCACCCAGGCCGATTTTAGTATTGTTAACCAAGCTGATTTGCTTAGTTCAGCTTCATCGGTCACTGATACTCTAACTTTACTTTTGGGAGCGATTGCGAGTATTTCTTTGATTGTGGGCGGTATTGGTATTATGAATATGATGTTGACTACGGTTACGGAAAGAACCCGAGAAATTGGTCTGCGCAAATCACTTGGAGCTAATCGACATGATATTAGTGTTCAGTTTTTGGCCGAATCAGTCGCCCTTACTTTTATTGGAGGTGTTTTGGGAATTGTAATTGGTTGGTTGGCTTCTTTAGCTGTAAATAAATTTAGCGGACTAACCACAGCCATTACTTATAGTTCGGTTTTTTTATCAGTGGGGATTGCCGCTTTGATTGGAATTGTGTTTGGTTATTATCCAGCTCGGCGAGCAGCCAAGCTTGACCCCATTGAGGCTTTGCGTTATCAATAATTTTTAATTTTATTTTTATGCGTCGATTTATTTTAACTTTTAGTTTACTGTTATTATTTGTTATAATTACTTCTGGTTGCACTACCAACCCAAATTTACAACCTAAAGAAGGTAATAATAATTTACAACCAACAACTGGGCGTAATGATTCTAATTTTGCTTCTAGTACTGATAGTTTTTTGAAAAATAGTGTCACAAGTACAGCCGAAGATTTGCTCATCGATAAAGAGATTATGGTAATGGGAAAAACAAATACTGATGGCACAATTAATGCTCTGCAAATTATAATTGGTCAATTCCCAACTTCATCATTTGGTTTTGGTAGTGAAAGACCTTCTAGTACCAGACAGTTTAATAATCAAAATAATCCAGAACAAAATAGTGGTGGACAGCGTCCAGACAGAGGTAATTTTATTGGCGAGAGACCGAGTGGAGGACAAAATGGTTCTGGCGGACAATTTCGTGCTCGAGAGACTGGTGTGTCTCGTATAAATGGTAAGATAATAAAAAAAGATGATACTAGTTTGGTAATACAGGTTCGTGATGGGGGTTCAAAAATAATTTTTTATTCGAGTAATACAAAAATTTTTACTTTAAATATGTCGCCAGTAATGTCTACTAGCACTATAGCTAGTTAGTATGAATTATATTATAAAATGCGAGGGAAAAACCGATGAAGAATTAGTGCCATTAGTTTTGGAAAACCAAAGTTATTTTTTGTGCTTGATGGAAAAATATGAAAGTAAATTACTCAGATATATTATGCGTATCTCTGGCGTACGCTATGAGGATGCAGAAGATATTTTGCAAGAGGTCTTTATAAAAGTTTATGAAAATTTGTATGGGTTTGATTCAGATTTAAAATTTTCTTCCTGGATATACCGAATCGCCCACAATCATGTTATTAGTGAATTTAGAAAAAAGAGAAATAGAATGGAAATAATTTTGTCTGAGGAAGAGGATTGGCATAATTTTGTTTCAGATTTGAATATTGCTCACGAAGTGGATGCAAAACTTAGTCAAGAAGTAATAAATAAAGTTTTAAATAATTTGGATATAAAATATAGAGAAGTTTTATTTTTAAAATTTTTGGAAGAAAGAGACTACAAAGAGATTTCTGATATCTTGAAAAAACCAATGGGGACAGTAGCGACGCTGATCAATCGAGCTAAGGAAAAATTTAAAAAAGAATTAGTTAAACAAAATATTAAAATAGATTAGTATGACCGAAGAAATTATAAATAAAGTGCTAGCCAAAATTAAGCACGATAAAATTGAGCCAAAAGCTCGGTGGCATTTTTTGTTAAAAGATTGGCTGGTATGGTTTTTGTTTGGCTTTAGTGTGGTGATTGGAGCCTTGGCTACAGCTGTATCTATTTTTCATCTCAAAAATAGCGATTGGGAAGTGTATGAAAAAATTTCTGGTGGGCCAATTAATTTTTTGTTTCAGGTTTTGCCCTACTTTTGGTTGGTAATTTTTATTTTGTTTATAGTTGTGGCTTATTTTAATTTTAAACATACCAAGACTGGTTATCGTTATAATATTTTAATTATAATTAGTGTTAGTTTGTTTTTAACCCTGTGTTTAGGTGTTTTGGCTTTTAGAATTGGTTGGGGGGAAAGATTAGAAAATTCTTTATCTAATAGAATTCCTCTTTATCCTGGTTTGGAACATCGGCGAGCTAGAATGTGGGCTAGGCCAGGAGAGGGTTTTTTGGCTGGAGAAGTTTTGTCTGTTGGAGAAAAAGATTTTGAATTGCTTGATTTGGAAGATAAAGAATGGACAGTTTCAATTGAACAAGCAAAATTACCCCCAGTTTTTATTATAAAAGTTGGTGATATTGTTAGAGTGGTGGGAGAAAAAAAAGATGATAGTGTTTTTGTGGCTGATATGATAATGACAGAAGATATGTTCAAACATAGGATGAATAATCGTCCTAGGTTTAGAATGATGAATCCACCCCCACCAGATTTTGAAAGAAAATTTGATGAGATGCGTATTAATAGATAGAGTTAACAAACTCTAGTAGCTACTTAATTCATTTTAATCTATCATTATATGGAAAAACGCAATAAATTATTTACCCTTGGGTTAGTGGTGGCAGCAATTGTCACTCTCACCAGTGTAACTATGGCTTCGGCATCTGTTTTCCCTGGCAGAGGCGAGAAAGCAAAACAAAATTTTGATCCAGCCAATTTACCGGCCGAGGCTCAGGCTCATTTTACTGAGATGAAGGCTCAACAAGAAAAAATGCAAACGATTATGGATAATAAAGATTACACCGCTTGGCAAGCCTTGATGCAAGAAAGATTGAACAATTCACCAATTGTAAAAACTATGGACGTGGTGAATGAAAATAATTTTTCTAAATTTACAGAAATGCACAATCTGATGCAAGAGGGAAAGACTGATGAAGCCAATGCAATCAGACAAGAGCTTGGTTTACCAGACAGAGGTGAAGGCATGGGTAAGGGTATGGGTTTTGGTCGAGGGATGCATGGTGGCCGAGGAATGATGAGGGGACAAAATACTACTGATAATACCACCAGCCAAGAATAAAAATAAAATTAATCAAAATAATTAGAAGAACAAAATCACTCCGACATAGCGTTGGGGTGATTTTTGTTTATCCACAGGCTTGCTCTTGACCTATACCTGGGGTGGAGGTATACTGTAATCAATTCACAATTATAAATTATAAATTTTAAAAAATTCTTTATTCCCCGCCTGCAATCCCGATTTTATCGGGACTTGCATTGTGGGCAGGCTTATTCCTTAATCTCTAATCCTTCTCATATGATCGAACCATATACCGGCAAAATCAAAATTAATCTAAAAAAAGTTCATGGGCAATTAGACTTGGTAGATAAGATGATGACTGAAAATCGTTATTGTCTAGATATTGCTCAACAGGTCAATGCGGCGATTGGTATGCTCAAACAAATTAATAATCATATTCTGGAGAGTCACCTACTATCTTGTGGAGCCAGCAAATTAGAATCTAAAAACGAAAAAGTTAGACAAGAATTTGTCAAAGAATTAATGAAGGTGTTTGATCAGACTAAAAAATAGGGATACGAAATACGAAAAGTACGAAATTACGAAAATAAATTATATTTTTTATGAATAAATTAAATATTCCAATTCAAGGCATGCATTGTAAATCGTGTGAAATCTTGGTTGGAGAAAAAATAAGGCAGGTGCCAGGTGTTAGTGATGTTAAAGTCAATTCAAAAATTGGTGAAGCCCAAGTTTTTTTTAGTGGTGAAACACCAGACGAAAAATTGATTAACAAAGCAGTAGAAGATGCTGGTTATAAATTGGGTAAGCAAGATAGTTTGTCGTGGTTTTCTCAAGACAGAAATGATTATTATAATTTGCTAAAAGCAATTGTGATTTTGGTTCTAATATATTTTTTGTGGAAAATGATTGGCCTGGGAAATTTAGGAGCTAGCTTAGGTAATAAGGCTGGTTTGGGCGCAGCTTTACTTATTGGTCTCGTGGCCGGTGTCTCTACTTGTATGGCTTTGATTGGCGGTTTGGTGTTGAGTCTCTCTGCACGTCATGCCGAATTACATCCCGAAGCGACTGCTTGGCAAAAATTTCGTCCCCATTTATTTTTTAATTTGGGTAGAATTGGTGGATTTTTTATTCTAGGTGGTTTAATCGGCTGGCTTGGTTCAGCTTTCAAATTATCTACGAATTTATTAAGTTTTTTAACTATAGCAGTTAGTTTGGTAATGGTTTTCTTGGGCCTAAAATTATTAGGCATTTTTCCATTTTTACAAAATAAAAATATTGCTTTACCAAAATTTATAAGTCAAAAATTAGGCATGGGCAAAGATGTGAAAGAATACACTCACCGCGGAGCTATGCTGTCTGGCGTTTTAACTTTCTTTTTACCCTGTGGCTTTACTCAAGCCATGCAATTGTTTGCTGTGTCCACTGGTAGTTTTTGGCTAGGGGGATTTAGTTTGGCGATTTTTGCTTTTGGTACCAGTTTTGGTTTATTGGGAATTGGTGTGCTTAGCTCAGCTTTTAGAGGTAAAAAAGCAAAAATATTTTTTAGTACGGCTGGCATAGTAGTAATAATTTTAGGTTTATTTAATATTAGTAATTCTTTGCGATTGTTTTCTACTACCACAGTCAAACCCCAGCCAGTAGAACAAGTAGACAATGGTGAGGTACAAGAAATAAGAATGACCCAAGATTATTCGGGTTACAGCCCAAATATTTTGACTGTAAAAAAAGGCATTAAAGTACGCTGGATAGTTAATTCTACTAATCCCTATTCATGTGCTTCATCACTGGTAATGAGAAAATATGGTATTAGCAAGAATTTAGAAAAAGGAGAAAATATAATTGAATTTACTCCGACTGAAACTGGTGAGATTCCATTTTCTTGCAGTATGGGGATGTATCGGGGGAAGTTTTTAGTGATTAATTAAGAGTATTTGTTAAATATTATCTCAATTTATCTCAATGTATTATTGTAAAATGTATAGAGATAAAATAGAGATAAAATAGAGATATTATGAAAAAAGTAGAACAATTTAATATTTCTGGTATGCATTGCGCCTCATGTGCTTTGGTAATTGAAGGCGCGTTGAAAAAAGTAGCTGGGGTGAAAACCGCTAATGTTAATTATGCTACAGCCAAAGCTACAGTGGAATTTAATGATAGTCACCATGAACACAAAGAAGTAGTTGAAGCCATAAAACAGGCTGGTTATAAGGCAGAACAAATTTTGGAATCAAAACATGGTGAACATGATCATCATCAGATTCAGCAAATGGCAGAAATAAAAAAAGAGCGAAATTACTTTTTGCTTAGTTTAGTGTTGTCTTTGCCAGTGTTTGTATTAGCTATGATTGTGAAAGATATGTCAGTACAGAGCCGAATCATTCAATCAATTTTGGCTGGGGTCGTGCAATTTTTCATTGGGTTTAGGTTTTATCGTGGCGCTTGGTATGGATTAAAAAATAAAACCGCCAACATGGACACTCTTATTGCTGTTGGTACTTCAGCCGCTTATTTTTATAGTTTAGCTACCACCTATTTAATTAATGGTGATGTGTTTTATGAGACTTCATCATTATTAATTACCTTTGTAATTCTTGGCAAATGGTTGGAAGCCAAAACTAAAGGTAAGACCGGCGAAGCGATAAAAAAATTAATTGGTTTGCAAGCCAAGACAGCCCGTATTTTGAAAGATGGTCAAGAAATTGATATTGCGATTGAAGAAGTAAAAGTCAGTGATATTGTAATTGTTCGTCCCGGTGAAAAAATTCCCGTGGATGGTGAAGTAATAGAGGGTTATTCTAGTATTGATGAATCCATGATTTCTGGTGAAAGTATTCCAGTAGAAAAAAAAGTTGGCGATAATGTAATTGGCGCGACTATAAATAAGACCGGCAGTTTCAAATTTAAAACAACTAAAGTAGGCAAAGATACCATGCTCGCGCAAATTATAAAAATAGTAGAAGAAGCCCAAGGTTCAAAAGCGCCAATTCAAAAATTTGCCGACAAAGTTTCTAGCATTTTTGTGCCAGTGGTAATTTTAATTGCGATTATTACTTTTTTAGTTTGGTATTTTATTATTAGCGCGCCATTTGTAACTGCCTTAATGGCTTTTACAGCCGTATTGGTAATTGCTTGTCCGTGTGCACTTGGCCTAGCTACTCCAACAGCAATTATGGTTGGCACTGGTAAAGGCGCAGAAAATGGTATTTTGATAAAAGGCGGAGAAGCTTTGGAAGTGGCAGGAAAAGTAAGTGTGGTAGTGTTTGATAAGACTGGTACATTGACTGAGGGAAAACCGGTTGTGACAAATATAGTAGAAAGTAAAAAGGTAAAAGTAAAAAGTTTATTACAGATTGTGGCATCAGTGGAAAATAAATCCGAACATCCTTTAGCTGAAGCCGTGGTGAGAAAGGCTAAAGAAGAAAAATTAGAATTTTTGGAAATAGAAGATTTCTCAGCCGAAGTTGGGCGCGGGGTTAGAGCAAAAGTGGGAGGTAAAGATGTGTTGGTTGGTAATGGCGCTTTGTTAAAAGAAAATAATATTAGTTACGAAGATTTCAAATTAACCATGCTGGGCGAAGAAGAACAAGGTAAAACAGTTTTAATGGTCGCTGTTGATGGACAGATGGCTGGCTATATTGCTGTAGCAGACAAATTAAAAATTACAAGTTTTGATGCGATAAAAGATTTAGAAAAATTAGGTTTAAAACCAATAATGGCCACAGGTGATAATAATAAGACAGCCGAATCAATTGCCAGAGAGGTTGGAATTAAAGAATGGCGAGGTAGAGTCTTACCCCAAGATAAATTAAATTTAATAAAAGAATTTCAAGCAAAAAAAGAAAAAGTAGTAATGGTCGGTGATGGCATCAATGATGCACCAGCTTTGGCTCAGGCCGACCTGGGGATTGCGATGGGTAGTGGGACAGATGTGGCTATGGAAACTGGGGGGATAGTGCTAGTAAAAAATGATTTGCGCGATGTGGTCAAAGCCATTAAACTAAGCCGACAGACCATGAGTAAAATCAGACAAAATATGTTTTGGGCCTTGTTTTATAATAGTATTGGTATCCCAATTGCTGCTCTAGGATTACTTCGCGCTGAATATGCTGGGCTTGCCATGGCTATGAGTTCTGTAAGTGTGGTATTGAATTCTTTGCTATTAAAAAGGAAGAAATTGTAAATTATTTTTGAATAAAAAATAAGTCTGCAATAACGTGGACTTATTTTGTTTTACCTTGACAAAGGGGTTTAGATAATATATACTAAATTAGTATGAATAATAACATAACAATTCAGGATTTGTTCGGATTAAATTTTTTGAGTGATGGTTTGGGTTTGGGAGGAGATGATCCAAGATTAATTGCAGCTAGACTGATAAATGTAGCTTTGGGTTTTTTGGGTATAATCACAGTATTAATGTTTTTGTCTGCTGGCGCTAGGTGGATGCTGTCTGGTGGGGATGAAGAAAAAATTCGCCAAGCCAGAGGCTCAATGATTGGGACGATTATCGGGTTAATTATAATTTTGAGTGCCAATAGTATTGTACTTTTTCTTATTAATAATTTGACAGTAAAATAATTTTGGTTTAAATTTATATTTTTAAAAACATGGATCAGTAGAAATACTGGTTTTTTTGTTGTTTATTTTATGTTATAATATTTTTGTATTTTTATCTAATTTATATGAACATTATTTTCCGCAAGTTATTCAAAAACATTCCTCCTGTTAAGGAAGCAGACTATTTACTAAAACGCACCAATGCCTCAGCCTATCAAATTTTTATCAATCCAGATTTTCGTCAGCTGGTAGATTTTGATAGTCAAAGTCAGACAGAGCAAGACAGAATTTTTAATGAACTGGTGGTGACAGCGATTGTTTATCTCATGTCCATGATAGATTTTGCTATTACCCAAGATAAGATTAAGGCAGAGAGAATCCATTTTTGGATGGATCTTCGTGATATGATCCCAGATGTGTATGTCAATTATTTAAAAAGTTTGGGCATTCATGGACAGAATTTGGATATTTGGAAAAAATTAATAAAATTACGCTGGAATGAATATGTTGAAGAGCAAAAAAACACTCGTACTGCTTGGGCAAAAGAATTTGCTGAGCATCCTGACAAAGATGTTTTAAACGAGATGGCAGTCCGGCTTGAAACAATAACTGTGGGCTCTCTGATCCACATTACTCGAGGTCAGGCCAAATCTAATGCTGATGATCCTTTGCGTAGGCATCTACGTACTTGGTTGTCTACTTTGGAATACAAACTACAGAAACGAATTGGATGGTAATTTGGTTTGAATGTCAAAACATTTTATGTTGCACAAGCATCTTGAAAAACATTTTAATTTTTCTACTTTTCGTCCGGGACAAGAAGAAATTATCCAGGCGATTTTGGCTGGCCAAGATGTAGTGGCTCTGATGCCGACTGGCGGAGGCAAGTCAATTTGTTTTCAATTGCCAGCTTTGATAAAAAATAGTTTAACAGTTGTGGTATCTCCCCTTATAGCCCTCATGAAAGATCAAGTAGACAGCCTTCAGGCGCGCGGAATTGAAGCTGGTTTTATTAACAGTTCGCTTAACGAAAAAGAAATGCAGTTGGTGATAGAAAAAGTGAAAAGTGGTCAAATTAAGTTGCTCTATGTTGCACCTGAAAGATTAATGAATCAGCAGTTTAATAATTTGTTTACTAATATAGGAATTAGTTTTTTGGCCGTGGACGAAGCTCATTGTGTGTCGCAGTGGGGGCATGATTTTCGACCAGATTATTTGCAAATAAAAAATTTCATCGCTAAATTAAAAATTCGGCCAACGGTAGGCGCTTTTACTGCCACTGCCACACCAGAAGTAAAAGCTGATATTATAAAAAATTTGGATCTAAAAAATCCCCAAGTTTTTATTCGTGGTTTTGACCGGCCTAATTTAAAATTTTTTGTGCAAACGGATTTGAAAAAGCAACAACGGCAAACAGAAGTCTTGCGGATTATTCAGACCTTGCCTGGTTCAGGGATTGTTTACAGCATCTCTCGTCAAGAAACCGAAGACATTGCGAATTTTTTATCAGACAATGGCATTAAGGCGGTTGCTTATCATGCGGGTTTAGCTTCCAATCGTCGGACTCAGATTCAAAACGATTTTATGGAGGATAATTTTAAAGTTATTTGTGCGACCATTGCTTTTGGTATGGGTGTGGACAAGGCCGACATTCGGTTTGTCATTCATGCTGGCATGCCGGCAACTTTAGAGGGATATTATCAAGAGGCTGGTAGAGCAGGGCGTGATGGTGAACAGGCCTATTGCATTTTGCTTCAGGCTAAGCGTGATTATGGTTTACACAATTATTTTATTTTAAAAAGCCGAGATGAAATGGCGAGCCAGGGTAAAAATCGTGATGAAATTAATCGGATTTGTAATATAAAGTATGACCGTTTGGAAAAAATGAATGATTATGTTTATTCCACTGTCTGTCGGCGGAAAAATATTTTGCAGTATTTTGCTGATCCCGATTTGTCCCTTTTAAAATCAAATTGTGAGGGTTGTGATATTTGTCTTAATTTCAAATGGACCAATGCCACTCCGCTTCGTCATCGAACCAGAGCTGAGCGACCAGAGGTGAAGGCTCGTCCCAATACTGTTTTGGAAACTGCTAAATTATATCAACAAAAATATACCCCAGAGCAGATTGCTAAAGCCAGATCTATTAGTATGCAGACAGTGATAACCCATTTAGCGGATTGGTATGCCAGTGGTGGGGAATTGAATATTCGTGATTTTGTCAGCGGGGCCGAAGAAAAACAAATTCTATCTGCGATTAAAGAAATTGGCAGTGTGGAATATCTAAAACCAATTAAAGAAATTTTGCCCGAGAGTATTGGCTATGAAAAAATTAGAATGGTGGTGGGTGGTTTGAAGAGGACGAATGTGTAAGGTGTAAGACATACGATTTTAGATTAAATATTTTGAAATAATTATGGGGGAATTATTTTTTAAAAATAAATACAGAATACCATCGTCCAGATTGGACGGATATGATTATTCGCAAAATGGTAATTATTTTATTACCATTTGTGTTCATGAAAAACAACATTATTTTGGTGAGGTGGTGAATGGAAAAATGAAATTATCGCCATTGGGTTTGGTGGCGCAAAAATGTTGGCAGGAAATACCAGGGCATTTTCATCATGTGTGTTTGGACGAATTTATTATTATGCCGAATCATGTGCATGGGATAATTAATATTAATCATGGTTTGGCATCACGGTTTGGTGAATGCCATGAATGTTGTCAATGGGACAAAAAACGGTGGGGACATTTTAAAAATGATGCGCATTGTAATACCAATATTGATGTTAAAAAAACGTCGGTTGATGACATTGATGGTGCAATGTCGGTTTGTGGTGTCACGTGGGATGGTGGTGTGGCATCGGTAGAGACGTTGCAATGCAACGTCTCTACACCAACGAATAAAACAACACATATATCAACCCAAACACCAACGCGACAAACATCCACATTAAATACAACCAACAACGCCATCACAACCGAATTCATGTCATCCATATCACCAAAATCCGGTTCATTATCAACGATTGTGCGGTCATACAAATCCGCCGTTACAAAAACAATCAACGGACAATGTCCATATATAAAATTTCAATGGCAATCACGATTTTATGATCATATAATTAAAAATGAAATTGCCCTGCATAATATCCGCGCGTATATTCGGAATAATCCGGCAAAATGGTGGCGCGACCGAAATAATCATTTTGGAATTTTAATGTAATTTATTTTATGTTATAATAATTATAACCTGTCTGCGCAGGCAGATTTAATTTATTAATTTAAAATTATGACCGAACAAAATGAAATGCCAAAAAATGTTTTAAAAAAACCTTGGTTTTGGGTAATAGTTGGGGTTATACTTCTGGGCGTGGCCGGAGGTTTTTATTTGTATTATCGTTTAACATTTGTGCCATGTGCTGATCCAGCATTGTGTGAGGTGAATTTGGATAATGGTATGGAAAATAATTCAAATATTGAAATAACTGAAAACCAAGATGGAACCAAAACAGTAAAAAATTTGGCAGAGGGGTATGAATTGAATTTAGATATTAATGAAAGTGTTCAGATGAAAGGTAATTCAGTTTTAGTTTTTGGTTCAGTAGAACAATTTTTACCAAGTTATTCAGTACAAGTATTAGACAATGTAAATCAATCTAGTTTAGATGAATGGTTAAATAAATATAATGAGGATAGTTGGTTAATGTATTTTGATGGTAAAGAAAAATTAGTTGTTAATAATATTATTTTTTATAAAATAAAAGAGGAAGGTGATCCTGTAGTATATTCATATTATTTTGCTAATGGAGAAAAAATTTATGTTATAACTACCCCAGAAGATAGAGATTATAAAAAAGTTTTAAGTGCCTTTTCATTTTTAAAATAAAATAATATGGAGGGAAAATTTAAAATAATGGGAATATCAATTATTATTTCCTTGTTTATTTTCAATTTAGTATCAGCTGAAAATTTTTTAACTTTGCCTTTTTATAACCAGACCACCCTTTTGCAGGGGTGGTTTTATAATGATGGTTCAATTCATAAAGGTATTGATTATAGGTGTACTATAGGTGATCCTTTGTATGCTGCCGCTGATGGCTTGGCAATGCATTCTACACAAAAATTAGATTCAACTTATGCTTATGGAAATTTTGTTTTTATTAATCATGAAAACGGTTTTGCCACTTTGTATGCCCATCTAAGTAAAGTAAATGATGACATTAAAATTTACCCTGAAAAACAAAGAGGCAATACAGAATATGCCGAATGGACTAGAATTAAGAAGGGTGACTATATAGGAGATTGTGGAAATACAGGAACTATTGTACAACACTTACATTTTGAAGCTACCAAGGGTTTATATGGTATGGATAAAATTGATTCTTATGATTTGTATAAAGTTGGTAAATTTTATCCGTATAATGAGTCTGCTGAAAAAATGGGTACTAGTAGTTTATGGGAATTTGATCCACCAAAATATTTGGAACAAATAGAAACAGAATCAGAACCCCAAGACACCCCCGCTTCCCCTGAGAGATCATTTTGGCAAAGGATAATAGATTTTTTTACTGGTAATGACAATGAAGACGCTGGTACAGTCGGTACGTCAGAAGTTGGCAATGAAAATGAGGAGGACTCTTCGGCTAACGCTCAGAGTGAAGAAAAAAATAAACCAGAAGAATCAAACATGTCAGCTAGTTATTTTTTATCTTTTACAAATTCAGGAAAAACTGTGGAAGCCGTACCTGGTGAAATAATAAATTTGCAAGCACAAGTAAAAAACACTGGGTCAGCCGATTGGCAAAGAAAAAATATTTCGGCCAATGTAGTCGGTGGGCTAATACCAAATGCAGTTTATCATCATAGTTCTTGGCTTACAGCCTTGCGTCCGACTTTACTAGACAAAGATGTTCCCTCAGGTGGGAGTGGTAGTTTTTCTTTTAAAATAAACGTGCCAGAAAATCCAGGGGAATACATTTTTCAAATTCAAGTTGTCCGGGTGGATAATAATTTTTCTAATATTCCGACCGGCTTTTGGAAAGTAAAAATTATTGTTAAAACTCCAACAGTGGTAGTCGCAGAAGAACAGGAATCTCGTATTCAAGATAAAATTAAAGACTTGTCTGAAAAGATTGGTGAAGAAGTGGACGAAGTGATTGAAGAAATCCAAAAAATAGTGGAAAAGATTTTTTATTTTGAAGGGACCAGGACTCCACCAGCAGAAGATAATAATGAAGAAGAAAATATTTTGCCAGAAATTACTTTGTTAGTGCCAAACACGACTGTTGTCTATACTACTTCAACTTCGTACAGCCTAAGTGGAAATTATAACACCTCTACTTATCATATATTGGTAAATGGTTTAGCTAATGATAATATTTTTATGGTTAGTGGCACTTGGACTTATGATGCTAATTTAGCCATTGGAACAAACACTTTGCGTTTTGTTGGTTGGAATGAGGATCTGTCAGTGAGCAGTACCGAGTTGTCAGTAGAGATTATCCGTGGAGAAGAAATTATTGAGGAAGAAAAAAACTTACCAGAAATTACTTTGGATAATTCTATTTCAAATATTGTTTACACGACCTCAACTTCATATAGTTTGTCTGGTAGTTATAATACTTCTACTTATTATATTTTGGTAAATAGTACAACTACCATTGATTTGTCTATGAGTGATGGTGTTTGGAATTTTAATATTAATTTAGACATGGGAACAAACACTTTGCATTTTGTGGGTTGGAATGAAGATTTTTCTACTAGTAGCGCCGAGTTATTAGTAAATATTATTCGTGGGGAAGAAATACAAGAAGAAGTAAATTTGTCAGCGCCAATTATTCTGAACCCCACCACTAGTTCAGTTTATTATACTAGTTCTAGTGTTATTATGGCGTCTGGTGAAAAGGCGGGAAATGTGGCTAATGTTTTTCTTAATAGAAATAATGAAATTACGACTACCACAATTTTATCCACCACTACTTGGGAAATTAATTTAAACTTGGATGAGGGAGAAAATAATTTAATTTTTTATGGTACAGATGAAAACAGTATTAATC
>JBAQFA010000009.1:0-148561 GCA_049287025.1 Candidatus Magasanikiibacteriota bacterium | reverse complement strand
CAACAACTCTGACATCAAACGTAATTTAGCATTGATATCCGCAATTGCATTATTTTCTGCTTCAAAATGAGCAAGATGAAAATAGCCATAACGGATATGTTTGATTGGGTAGGCCAAACGGCTCTTGCCCATATCATTCATTGTCAATTTTGCTCCACCATTCTCTTCAACGATTGTCTTTACTTTGGAAACCAAAGCAGGCACTTCGTCTTCTGAGAGAGTACCGGGCAAAATAAACATTAACTCGTAATTTTGCATAATTTTATATCATTAATCTCTGCATCCTTCCTACCCCTTTCGACCTCGGGGCATGCAAAGTAAGCGCTGATATAATGAAAACAATATACCAGAATGTAAGAAAATTGTCAAATTATACCACCACACACAAAATAATTTATATTTTGTCTAAATCTAAATAAATTCATAGGGAGGGAATAAAAGATTGGATAGGGGACGAGAATAAATAAACATTCTCGCCTCTTACTCCTTAATCCTTATTCCTTACTCCTTATATATTATTCCTTATCACAACCAACTGTGCTATAATATAAATACTTTATACTTTAAAACTTTACAAACTTTCAACTCAATTCTATGTTACCAAACGAAACTCTGCACACAATTCTAAAGAATGATTTTAATATCAAAACCGAAGATTATAAAAAATACGAAATTCAAGCCAAAAAACTAAATAAACCTTTGGAACAATACTTATTTGATGAAAATATTGTTGATGAAGTTGAACTCTATACCAAAGCTTCCCATCGTTATGAAGCCCCCTTTATCACTCTCAAAGGTACAGAAATTAAAAAAGAGATTTTGAATTTAGTTCCACCACCATTGGCCCAAACTCACAATGTAGTCGCTTTTGATAAAGATAAACAAGAAGTAAAATTGGCCATGCTTGACCCAATGGATATCCAAACCATTGAATTTTTGCATAGAAAAATTGGTCTCATTCCTAAAGTATATTTTACTACCCCGAGTGATATCAAAGAAGCTCTCCACCGTTATCATGCTGATCTAGAAAGCGATGTTTCTATCAAACAATTGTCTGATGGCGAAGTCGCGAGTGAAAAAGATTTGAAAAAAGCCGCTGAAGAATTACCGATTATAAACATTGTAAATAGTATTTTGGAACACGCAGTTTATGAAGGCGCCTCTGATATTCACATCGAACCAACTGAAAAAGAAATTGTCGTGCGCTATCGGGTGGATGGCATTTTGAAAAATGTGATGAACCTACCAAAAACTGTGCGGAGTGGAATTGTGGCTCGTATCAAGGTGCTATCAAATTTAAAAATTGATGAACATATGAAGCCTCAAGACGGTCGGTTCAAAATTCAAATTCAAGATGAAAAATTATCTTTCCGTGTTTCTATTATGCCGGTCTATGACGGAGAAAAAATCGTGATGCGTCTTTTACACGAAGGTCAAAAACCACTAAACTTAGATCAGCTTGGATTTTTGCCCGAAGCCAGAAAATTAGTGGAAGAAGCCATCAAAAAACCTCATGGTATGATCCTAGTGACTGGACCAACTGGTTCTGGAAAAACTACCACGCTCTATTCTTTACTCGGAATTTTGAATCAGCCTGATGTAAATATTTCTACGATTGAAGATCCAATTGAATATCATGTCAAAGGCATCAATCAAAGCCAAACAAATGCGCAAGTTGGTTTTACTTTTGCTATTGGTCTCCGAGCTTTCTTACGGCAAGATCCAGACATTATTATGGTCGGAGAAATTCGTGACAATGAAACTGCCCAAATTGCTGTTCATGCGGCTATGACTGGACACTTGGTACTATCCACTCTCCACACCAATGATGCTCCGACTACTCTGCCTCGTCTATTAGATATGGATATTCCGCCTTTTCTAGTGGCTTTTACTGCCAATATTATTGTGGCGCAAAGATTGGTGAGAAAAATTTGTGAACATTGTAAAAAAGAATATTATCTAGACAAAACCGAAATTTCTGAATTGGAAAAATCTACTGATATCAAAAAAATAAAAGGACTATTTAATAAACAAAAAATAAAATTAGCCGAAAAAGAAAAAGATGTTGGTACTTTGTTATTTTATCGCGGTGAAGGTTGTCGTCGTTGCAATAACACGGGCTATAAAGGTAGAGTTGGTATTTATGAAGTTTTGGATATTGATAAAGATATGGCCAAAAAAATTAATGAACGCGCTACCGCTGATGTAATAAAAGAATTTGCCAGAGAAAAAGGTATGACCACAATTATGGAAGACGGAATTGTAAAAGCTAAGCAAGGAATTACGACGATTGAAGAAATATTGCGCGTTAGCAAAGATTAACAAAAGACCAAATTCACCTAAATATTTAATTGCTAATAAAAGTAATTAGTAAATAGTAATTAGTAAATAGTAATTAGTAATTATGATACACGAGTAGTAAATTTCTATTTTAAGTATATTCTTACTAAGCTTGTAGCAAAATTACTATTTTACCAATTACTAATTACATTTCATAATATTAACTAAAAACAAAAATCTCACATCACAAAAATCACTATGAAAAAACCACGCGAATTATCCTCCCTAGAAATAAAACTAAACGCCTGGGTGACCAAATATCTAACCAGAATTCCTTTTATCCAAAAAATGTTTTTTATTGACCACTTAAAAACCATGATTCATGCGGGACTGTCTATTACTGAATCACTAGATACTCTGAGCAAAGAAATTGAAAACAAAAAATTAAAAGGCATTATTGCCGAAATAAAAATTGGTATAGAAAAAGGTAATCAGCTAAGTGAAGTATTAGCAAAATATCCCCAAGCTTTTCCACCAATTTATGTAAAAATGGTTGAATCGGGCGAAGTGTCTGGCAAATTAGAAGAATCTCTGACTCAAATCGTAGAACAAATGCAAAAAACTCAAGAACTAAACTCTAGTATCCGCGGTGCCATGATTTATCCAGCCGTTATCCTGGTCGCTATGGGTGGAATTGGAATTATGATGGTGACCGTAGTCTTGCCAAAATTAATGACTTTGTTTGAAGAATTTGATACTGAATTACCTCTGGCCACTAGAATGTTGATGGCGGTCACTGGCTTTATGAGCAAACCCCTAAATATGATAATAATGGTTTTGGTTATTACGGCCTTAATCACGGCTTTTGTTATGTCTTTAAAAAGAATCCCTGAATTCAAAAAATTTATTCATAAATTAAATCTCCACCTGCCTATCGTTGGCATGGTAGTAAAAAAAATAAACCTAGCCCGTTTTTCTCTTACTCTCTCTTCACTTTTGAAAAGTACCATTCCAATTGTGGACGCCACTGATATTACGGCCGAGACTTGTGGCAATGTATTATATAAAAATGCTTTGCACGAAGCCGCCGAAAGGATAAAGACTGGTACACCATTATCAGAAATCTTGGCTGATTATCCTAAACTTTTTCCTCCCATGGTGACAGAAATGATTATGGTCGGCGAACGCTCAGGTGAAATTGATCATTTGTTAGAGGAACTGGCAAAATTTTATAGTAGTGAGGTAGACAAAACCATGAAAAATTTTACTCAGGTAATAGAACCGATTATCATTCTTGTCTTGGGTATAGCGGTTGCAATTATGGCAGTCGCTGTGATCACACCGATGTACACATTGGTGCAGAATTTTTAATACAATTAAACACCACAACACACGGCCTTATGGCCTAAACATTTAAACAACAGTTCATTTAGATGTTTGTATGTTTCCATGTTTAAATGTTTTTTTGTTAAACAACTCCCCACAAAGGAGTTTTTGTGATATAATTATAAACAAAGCTTACAAAGCTATAAATGCTAACAAGGCTTACAATGCTTTGTGAGCCTTTACTGCCTTGTGGGCCTTGTAAGCCTTGTGTTATGTTCAACAACCCTTTCCCCAACGCCTTTGGTTTAGACTTGGGTGATCTATCCATAAAACTTGTTCAACTTAGAAATGTTTCCTTAATTCGTAGGAAGCCAACTTATCAACTAGTTAATTTTCGTTCTATCAATTTACCACCCGGTTTAATTGTTAATGGTGAATTGCAAAAACCAGAAGAGGTCAGACTACGGATTCAACGTTTACTAAAAGGCAATAAAAATCAAAAACCAATTACTGACCCCTGGGTTGTATCAGTCTTACCAGAAATGCAAAGTTTTATAAAATTAATTGACACTGAACAAAATATTGAAGATCTACTAGATGAAGATATAAAAGAATTGGCCAAAAAACACATACCTTATGATGATGATGGCAGTTATTATATTGAGTGGCAAATTATGCCAAAAGTTGGTGATAAAAATAGAATCCTAATTGGGGCTGTACCAAAAACTATTGCCGATAGTTATACTTATTTATTAGAAAGCCTGGGCTTAGGTGTAGTGGCTCTAGAAATTGAAGCCCTGCCGATTGCTCGGTCTATGATCACAGCGAGCAAAGAATATGAAAACGAAGCCAGGGCGCTATTAGACCTTGGGGCAGCGCGATCAAGCTTTATTGTCTATGATCATGACATTGTTCAATTTAGCACCAGTATTCCTTTTTCTGGAGAAATTATTACCACGGCTCTATCCCAACAACTGCACATTAGCCATGAGGAAGCCGAATCTATAAAAATAAAGCAAGGTTTGGAATATAATAAAGGTAATAAAGTGTGGCGAGTAAACAACAAAATAATTGATGACTTAGTCAAAAATATACAAGAAGCCATTGAATTTTATTATTCTCATTTTTCTAATCCAAATAGAATAACGAGAATTACTATGTGTGGCGGTACCGCTAATATAAAAAAATTAGATAAAATATTATCTACCAAATTAAAAATCACGACTCGACCGGGACACCCTTGGAAAAATCTTTCCTCAAATAAGTCCATCCCCATGTCCGAAGAAGAATCAATTGGCTATTCTACTGCTATCGGCCTAGCCCTAAGGGCGGCGGATAATCCATTTTTTACTTACGACGCTTTATGATCCCCCACCGCTTAAATTTATTATCACCAGACAAAAGAAACCTACTAAAAAGAATGGTTAATTTCCAATTTTTAAAAAGTTTATTAGAAATGATTTTATTTTTCTTGAGCATATTTGGGATTGCCCTCCTCGGCGGACAATGGGTATTGCAAGATCATTTTTATGCTATTACCGGCCAAATTAACTCGGTCAATAATAAATACGCTGACAAAAATCAAGAAATAAAAAATATAAACAGAACTTTAATTCAAACCGAAAAAATTCAAAATGAATACACGGTCTGGACCACAAAAATTGCCGAGCTGACCAATATTATCCCTGACGGAATTACTCTAACGGGGTTGTCATTTGACAAAAATAATAAAAAAATAAATATCACTGGTGAAGCCGTCAGTCGCAATGATTTGCTTTTGTTTAAACAAAATTTAGAAAGTATACAATGGATAAATTCAGTCGAAGTCCCTCCTGATCAACTAATCCAAAAAAATAAAATTCAATTTTCTATTACCCCACTCATGAAATAGTATGAACATGTCTCTAAAACAAAAACTTTTAATTTACATTCTCGCTATCTCTGTAGTGGTAATTATTGTCGGTGGTTTTATTATCACGCCTACAGTAGCCAAAATATTATCTTTGCGCAATGATATTAATAATATTGAGGGAGAATTGGAATCACGTTATGAAAAAATTCAATCATTAAAACTATCTATTCAAGAACTACCAGACATAAAATCAGAGACAGACAAATTTTCTGCCATTACTATCAAACCAGGCGAAGAATTAAATGTTATTACTGAATTAGAAAAAATTGCTCTAGAAAATAATATTGAACAAAATACTGATTTGGTTTTTGTTGATACTAAAAAAGACAAACCTACAAATACGACCGCAAAAAAAGACAGTGTAGAAAAATCCTTGCCTCAATATTACAAATTTTCTTTTTTAAATAATGGTTATTTTTCTGATCACATAAAATACTTGCAAACTCTAGAGAAGCTACCATACTATATGATAATAGACAAATTGAATTTTGAAAAAAGAAATAATGATGAAAAACAACTAAATAAAATTACTCTTCGTTTTGACGCCATTATCTATGTGGACAATAAATAAAACTCAAAAAAAAGATGCTTACCAATCCAAAGAATACGGCCAATTCATACAATTACGTATTGTTAGCTTAATTTTTATTGGTTTGTTATTAATTGGCTCCACTGTTAGTATTATTTTTATTTATAAAAATATTTTTGATACCATTACCCAAGCTGAGATGATTATTATGGCCAAAAATAGCCCCATGGTAGAAATAATTGATTTTAATAAATATGAAACCACCAAAAAAGCTTGGGAAGAAAAAAATGATAGTACACCAATAAATCTTACCAAAGATCCTTTTAATGTTCCCCAGGTGATAGTAGAAGAAAAAAAACCAGAATAATTTTATGCTATATCTTTTTCAACTTGGACACCAACCTCACATCTCCACTGCCGAACTTGAGGCAGTGTTTTCGCAAAGAAAAATTTCTTATAAAGAAATATTTAAAAATAATGAATATTTAATTTTGGAAATTAAAAAAAAGCTGGATACTGATGAATTAATTAATCAATTGGGTGGTATTATAAAGATTGGTGAAGAAGTGGAATTAAGCTTGGTTGATTATCTAAAAACCAAATATGGAAAAATTATTTTTTCTATTAATGATCAAAACCTTGGTATTAACACTAAAAAAGAATTGAAATCAGCTGGTCTATCGGCTCGCTATGTAGAACCCAAAAACACGGCCACAATTCTCCACAACAATCTAGTAAAAAGACAAACTGATTTAACAGTAGTAGACAAAAAACTTTTTTATACTTCAGCAATTCAGCCTTTTGAAGCAATGGGTGAACGCGATTTTGATCGCCCTGGTAGTGATGATAAGTCTGGGATGTTGCCACCAAAATTAGCCAAAATAATGATAAACTTGTCTTTGGTAGATAAAACAAAAACCATTCTAGATCCCTTTTGCGGTTCTGGAACTGTTTTGACCGAAGCCATGGTCATGGGTTATAAATATCTGCTTGGTTCTGATATCTCTCCCAAAGCTGTTGATGATACAGAAAAAAATATACTTTGGATAAAAGATACTTATCAAGTAATAGATTTAAAATACAAACTTCATGAATGCGACGCAACACAACTTCATCAGATTATAATTCCCAATTCTATCAGTACTATCGTAACCGAGCCATATTTGGGTAAACCATTGCGCGGGAATGAAAATAAAATCACTTTACAAAAACAAGCCAATGAACTAGCAAAATTATATATAGAAAGTTTCAAATCTTTTTACAAAATTCTCAAAGACAATGGCACAGTTGTGATTGTAATTCCTCAATTTAGACACCAAGACGAATGGATAAAAATAGATTGTATAAAAACTATTTTAAAATCGGGTTTTGCCATTATGCCATTTGACAAAGAAGAATCACTTTTGTACCACAGACCCAAACAACATGTTGGCCGGACAATTTATAGATTTAAAAAAACCTGATTTTAATCAGGATTTTTTAATTTACAAACCAAACCGAAAAATATATGATTTGTGTTACGTGATATGTTGTATGTGATATGTGTTATTCATACAACTTCTCCACCTTCACCCCTGTATAATAATGTTTTAATAATCCCACAAAATTTAATCCCTCATTTTTTGCGCGTAAATTGGCATCGCGCTGACTCATACCCACCCCATGACCAAACAGCTTTTTTCCTTTATCATAATCAGCCACCACTGACACTAACCAAGGCTTATTGGCCCCACCCCAAACACTAGAAAAACTCTTAGTCTTGCCATTGCTATTGCCAAAATATGGTGTAGTCACTACTTCATTATTATAAGTAACAAACATTCCCCGTGTCGCCTCTTGTGCCTCTACTACCATTGGCAAAACTTCTTCCGCTTCAAACCCTAAATAAAGTTGGTCATAAGTATTAGCCACTACATCAAAAAATGGATATTTATTTTTGGCAATATAGGCATAATTACGCGCTGCTACCAGATTCGCTTTTATAAATTCAATTGGATCTGCTCTCCCCACCTCAGCCATACCTTTTACATAATCCTCAAGTAAGACATCATTCACTATATACATTTTTTTATCAACTGTACCTTGACGATACTCTACAGCTCCGCGATATTTATTAAATAGTTTATTTGGATCCACCCACTTGGCTACCCGGGTATTTAAATTTGGAATATGAAAAATCGCATGAGAATTAGTAATTGGTTCCAGACGGATAAAATTATCACTATCAAAATCTAAATCTCCACCTTTAAAATTATATTCGCCATCATTATATTTAATAACCGCAAACTTTCGTTTTGCCAAAACGCCCTGTAATTTATTACCATCAAAAACATTGTAATCATCATCATAAGACCGAAATTGAATAAAATTTGTTTCTGGTGCCGTTATTCCCACTCTTACTCTTGGTTCATTTTCCAAACGAATATTATTTATTACACCATTATCTTCTACTTCTGTTTCTAATTCTGACACTTGATAATCATCTGGAGCGTCAGCTGTCACTGTGATTGGGATATTAATTTCATCAATAAATTTTCCTTCATCAATCTCTAATTTAAACTTAGCAATATAATCACCTTTTTTGGCTGGGATACGAAAATAAAAAGTTTCCCTTAAAAACTTAGTTGGTAAAATTTCTTCGGCTTTTTCCAATACTTTTCCACTACTACCCCAAGTGCTATCAAAATAATTTTTATCTTCATTAGTCAATTTATATTTATTCCAAGTGTTCTTGCCATTATTTTGATAACCAATAACAATCTTGGTCTGTTCTCCCCCAGGAGCTGTCACCGACTTCTTACTCAAAATTAATCTTTTGGCAACATAACTAGAATCATTTACACTCGGAATTATTTCATTTTCTACTGGTGTTTCTACTATCTTTTTTGGCACAACTTTTATTTTGAAATAAAAATAACCATTCTTTACCCAAGAATAATTTTCGGCAGCTAAATAAAATTTTTCTATATATTCACCCGTTTTTTCTGGCGCTTGAAGATCAATTGAGAGTTCGACCACTCCACCCGGTTTTACTTGGGCTGATATTTTTCCAGTTTGTTTGCCACTAGTCCAATTTTTACCTTTAAAAACAGACACACGATCTCTTGGCTCCATAGTATAGGCAGAAATAAAACGACTACCCGAAGAATTCCAAATAGCCGTACCGGTATTTTTAAATTTTATTACCACAGTCTTTGTACTCCCAGCCTCAATTTCAATTGGATCAGACACTGACTGAGAGACATATTTGGCAGTATAGGCCTCATCTTTTACTACTACCTCTGGTTCAACGGCTTTAACTGAATTGGATAAAAATAGACTAAATATTATAGCGAAAAATATGGTTTTTTTATTCATAGATGAATATTATAACATATCCAAAACTTTTTTTAAATATTAACAAATATTGTTGTAATTTTAGAGAAAAAATGATAAGATTACTTTAAATAACTAATATATGACAACAACGAGGACAATCGCCCACAACACAATTTATCAAATAATTGGCAAAATATTCTCTACTGCTTTAGGTCTTTTGGCCTTAGGGTTGATGACTAGATACTTAGGTCAAGAAAAATTTGGCTGGTATATTACGACCATGGCTTTTTTGCAATTTATTGGCATTATGATTGATTTTGGTCTAATCCCTGTTAGTGCCCAAATGTTAAGTGAGCCTGAGCATGACAAAGCTAAACTATTCAAAAATTTACTTGGTTTTAGATTTGTGACCGCTTTAATATTTTTAGCTTTAGCTCCAGCCATTGCGTTATTTTTTCCTTATAATACAGAAATAAAAATCGCCATTGCTATCAGTACTATTACTTTCTTGTCAGTAGCCATGAACCAAGTCTTACTTGGTTTTTTTCAAACCAGATTAAAAATGCATATTCAAGCGATTGGTGAAAACATTGGCAGAATCGTTTTGGTGGTCGGACTTTGGTTGTTGATAAAACAACAAATGGATTTTATTTCTGTTATGTGGGTTGTGGTTTTGAACAGCGTGGCCTACACCGCTTTTCTTTTGTTATCCGCCAAAAAATATACGCCCATCTCTTTTGGGTTTGATCTAACAATTTGGAAAAGTATTATTATAAAAATGTGGCCCATTGCCATTTCTATTATTTTCAATGTCATTTATCTCAAAGGTGATACTATTCTTTTGTCTATATTCAAAACTCAAACCGAAGTTGGTCTGTATGGCGCGGCTTATCGCGTAATAGATATTTTTTCTCAGACCGCTATGATGATTATGGGCGTCATGCTCCCGCTCATGGCTTACCATTGGTCACGTGATATCAAAGATCATTTCAAAAAATATTACCAAATGTCTTTTGATACTCTTATGCTCTTGGCTGTGCCAATTTTAGTGGCTTCCATAATTCTGGCCGATAAAATTATTTTGTTAGTCGGCGGAGTAAATTTTATAGATGCCACTCCAATTTTACAAATTTTATCTTTGGCAGTTTTTGGCCTTTATCTTGGTGCGGTCTTTGGTCATACAGCCGTAGCCATTAATAAACAAAAACAAACCATGTGGATATATATTTCAGATTCTATTATTACTTTAGTTGGTTATTTAATATTTATTCCCCTCTATGGTATGTATGGCGGTGCCTGGATGACAGTTTTTTCTGAACTTTATGCGGGAATTTTATTATGGTTTGTAATAAAAAAACATACCAAAGAAAAATTAAAATTAAATACTTTTGGAAAGATTATTTTTGCCAGTCTAGTGATGGGAATCACACTTTTATATTTAAAACAATTAAATATTATTGTGTTAGCCATAATTGGTATTGTCGTCTATGGTTTAATATTAATATTGACCAAAGGAATTTCTAAACAGACGATTTCAGAAATCATTTCTATTAAAAAAGATGTTTAAATTAAAACCAGAAACAACTGGGGTGTTTTTCTTACTAACTCAATCAATACTCTGGGGAGCATTTGCAATAGTAATAAATAGTGGAACAAAACATATTGATCCTATTTTTTATGCAGGGATTTCATCTATTTTTGCCAGCCTAACTTGCCTTATCTATGTTATATTAACTAAAAATACTAAAAGTTTATTAGATACAAAAAGTTATTTTTATATTTTACTAGTAACTCTATTAATCATAGTTATTCCTTACTATCTCTTTTTCATTGGTGCTAGTAAAACATCCGGATTAAACACTTCACTTTTACTTTTATCGGAGATAATTTTTACAATGATTATAACTCCTTTCTTTGGTGAACGCACAAGTCTATACAAAATATTTGGTGCGAGTGGAATTTTTTTTGGTGCTCTATTTATAATGTACAATGGTAGCCTAAAATTAAATGCTGGGGATCTACTTATAGTATTAAGCACTCTATGTTATCCTTTTGGAAATTTTTATGCAAAAAAAGCTCTCAATTTGGTTGCTCCATCAGTAATTTTATTCTTTCGTTTTTTAATAGGTGGCCTAATACTGCTAACGATATCACATTTTATATCACCTGATTTAGACATTAAAAAAACTCTTACTGATAATTTACTAATAATATTTATAAGTGGCTCTGCCATAATGGCAATATCTAGTATATTATTCTATGAGGGTTTAAAACGACTTGATATCTCAAAAACTATTTCCCTAATTATGACTTTCCCAATCTCTAGTTTGTTTATTTTGATATTTATTTTAAAAGAAGAAATTAGTCTTTATAAATGGATAGGTATAATATTTATGGCCATAGGGGTTTATTTTACTATAAAAAGAAAATCCGTTGATCCAAAATTAACCAGATATGCTCATAACTAATATAATATTGCCTACTGTTTACTGCTTACTGTTTACTTATTTTACCTGGAAAAATTTTTCCTGGGGTCTTTATCTTTTCTTTTTCCTTTTACCAACTTATTTAATTAGATTTAACATCGGCCCACTTCCCACGACTCTACTGGAAGTAATGCTTTGGATTATTATTGTCATTTGGTTTGTAAAATTTAATAAAAATATAATTCCAAAAATCAAATCACTGATCACTGATCACTGGCTACTGTTTATTGGTGTGGCATTTTTTATTCTTGCTTCTACTATATCTATATTCATTTCCACAGACACACGCTCAGCCCTTGGAGAATGGAAAGCGTTCTATATTGAACCTACACTATTATTTATTATCCTAATTACTAATTACCAATTACTAATTACAAAAAAAGAAAATTTTGTAAACAATATTATTTTTGCTTTAATTCTTTCCGGTTTTTTAACATCGCTTCTCGCCATCTACCAACACCTCACCGGTTGGCTAGTTCCTTATGCCTTTTGGCAAAATCAAAATACCTTCCGTGTCACCGCTTGGTATGGTTTCCCCAATGCTGTTGGACTATTTTTAGCGCCCTTAATTCCATTAATACTATTTTTAATCATCCATGAATGGAACAAAATAAAACAAAAAAATTGGTTATTATTAATTTGCTATTTGCTATTTGCTATTTGCTATCTGATGGCCATAATTTATTCCAAAGGCACCGGTCCTTTAATCGGATTAATTTCTGGCATCGGTCTCTTACTTTTATTCTATAAAAAAACTCGTTGGATTACTGTAGTAGTCGGCATAATTGGCATTTTAAGCCTTTTTAGCCTTTCAAGCCTCTCAGGCCTGAAGAATGAAGTTCTCCTCCGAGATCGCTCTGGTCAAATTCGCCTATCTATCTGGAATGAAACTTGGCAATTTCTCAAAGATAACCCAATCTCTGGTGCTGGTCTGGCTTCTTATTCTGAAAAAATCAAATCTTACCACACCACAGTCAATGGTGAAGGCATAGAAATTTTTCATCATCCCCATAATATATTTTTAACCATGTGGGTTAATCTAGGTTTATTAGGTCTAGTAAGTTTTACTGGAATTTTAATTTCCTTATTCCTTATTCCTTATTCCTTATTCAAAAAACACATAAAAATGCCCAACATACGATTCTTTCTAATTGCTTCTTTGACAACAATAATTATTACAGGTCTAGTTGACTCTCCTTATATCAAAAACGATCTCTCAGTCTTATTTTGGTTATTACCAGCCTTACTAATAATTACAGACGACCAATCAAAACATTCCGTATAATCCTTTAATTCCTTTTAATCCGTGTTATATGTTAACCTGGAAAACCCCCCAACTTAAAAACTTATCCAAAGCCTTAGCTACACTAGACAATGAAAAAGATATCGCCAACTTTCTTCGTGATCTTTGCACTCTGGAAGAGTTAACCGAAATATCCCATCGCTGGGAAGCTGTTCAGATGATAAATAATAAAAAAACTTATAGAGAAATCGCCGCCAAAACTGGTATGAGTACCGCGACTGTCACTCGTATCGCCCGTTGGTTAAAACATGGTGAAGGTGGTTATAAAAAGACTTTAGAAAAACTGGCCAAATAAGCCAGTTTTTTATTAGTGCAAATTAGTGTAAAAATTAGTGGTTATCCACACCCCATATTTGACAAATCATTTTATTTGTATTAATATGTTAATACAAGAATATGAACAATAAATTCAAGCAAAATTTAAGCCATCACAAAATAGGCCTCTGGTAAAACCAAAGACAGGTTTTATTTTGAGGTCATACAAATCGCTAAATCAGGCGATTTTTTGTTTACCCCGAACTCTTTGGCTCCGCTCAGGATAAACTCAAGTCGGTATTTTACAAAAACTTATTCCCCGCCTGCAATCCCGATTTTATCGGGACTTGCATTGCGGACAGGCTTACTCTTTACTCTTTATTCCTTATATTATGAAAATCGCCATTCAAAAAAAGGGACATCTGCGAGATGAAAGCATTTTATTTCTAAATTCTTTAGGTATAACTTGTTTACAAAACAAAAATCAATTAATAACCAAATGCCCTAAGACAAATATAGAGATAGTCTTTCTCCGCGATGATGATATTCCCAATTATGTAAATAATAATCTAATTGATTTTGGTATTATTGGCGAAGATGTAATTAGTGAAAATAACAACCAGACTAAAGTAGTGAAAAAACTTGGTTTTAGCAAATGCCAACTAGTCATGGCTAGTCCAAAAGATAGTAAAATAAAAAATATTAATAATTTACAAAATAAAACCATTGCTACTTCTTATCCTAATATCCTAAAAAAATTTCTTAAACAAAACAAAATCCAAAGCACCATAATAACTGTCTCCGGATCAGTAGAGGTAGCCCCACGATTAAACTTGTCTGATGCAGTTTGCGATCTTACCCAAACTGGTAATACTCTACGAGAATGTGGCTTAAAACAATTCGCGACCGTTTTCAAATCAGAAGCTGTCTTAATTCAAAGTCAATCAAAAAATCAAGAAAAACAAAATTTTTTAGACCTTATAAAACAATATGCAAATAGTTAAATTAGATCAATTTAAAACCACCAAACGTTATCAAATTATAATGAAACGCAGTTGCCAAAACTATGATATTCTTTTTCCTATGGTAAAAAAAATTATGCTTGATATTGAAACCAATGGTGATACCGCTATAAAAAAATACACCAAAAAATTTGATGGGGTAGTTATTGATAAACCAAAAGTCAGCCCAAATGAAATCAAAACTGCTTACAAAAAAATCAGTAAAAAATATTTAACTGCTTTAACACAAGCCGTAAATAATATTACAGCTGTACACAAAAATCAACTTCCGTTATCAGGTGAAAAAAAAATTAAACCAAGCAAAGGAATAGGGGTCTGGAAAAAATGGCAACCAATTGAACGGGTAGGTCTGTATGTCCCAGGTGGAAAAGCCCTTTATCCTTCTTCCGTTCTAATGAATGGCATTCCTGCCAAAATCGCTGGCTGTAAAAATATTTTTATTACTACTCCACCGAGAAAGGATGGAACAATTGCCCCAGAAATATTAGTCGCCGCTGACATGATTGGTATAAAAAATATTTATAAGATTGGTGGCACACAGGCTATTGGTGCTCTCACATATGGAACCAAAAGCATATCCAAAGTAGATAAAATTGTTGGTCCAGGCAATGCTTATGTGACCGTGGCAAAAATGATTGGCCTTATGAGCGGTAAAATTGCTATTGATTCACCGGCTGGACCATCAGAAAATTTAATTATTGCTGATGATACTGCGAATCCAAATTTTGTTACCGCTGATCTAATGTGTGATATTGAACATGGTGAAGATTCAGCCACCATTCTTATTACCACCTCAAATAAATTAGCTAAAGAAGTACAGCAATTGATAAAGACGCAAATCAATACATTCAGTACCAAAAATTATATCAAACAATCAATAAAAAAATACAGCCAAATTATAATTGCCAATTCTATCAGAGATTGTATTAACTTTGCCAATGACTATGCTCCAGAGCACATTCAAATTATAACAAGAAACTCTAAAGCCATAGCAAAACAAATCACCAATGCTGGATCAATTTTTATTGGAAAATATACTTGCAAATCGGCTGGCGACTATGCCACTGGTGCAAACCACGTCTTACCAACTGGTGGCTCAGCCAAAATGTTTTCTGGGTTATCAGTCATGGACTTTGTTCGTCTGGTGGAATACCAAAGCTGTACCAAAACTGGCCTAAAAAATATTAGACAAACCATTGAAACCTTTGCTGAAGTAGAAAATTTACCAGCCCACCAATATTCTTGTTCAGTCAGATTCAAATAATATGAAAAACTTAGTTAATGACAATATACTAAAAATGAAACCCTACAACCCGCCCCTTGAAGGCCGGGCGGGTTTGGGGTATCTATTATTAGATTTTAATGAACGAACCGAACCTTATGACAAAAATATAAATAAATATTTAAAAAAATATTTAGACAAAAACCAATTAAACATTTATCCAGCGTACCAAAATATTACCCAAAAAATTGCCAAATATGCTGGCGTTAAAAAAGATAATATTTTAATTACCAATGGCTCTGGTCAGGCCATTGAAATAATTTTTAAATCTTTTACCAAAGAAAATGATCTTGTTATTATTCCATCACCCAGCTTTGCTAGATTTTATCAAAATGCAAACATAAGTAATAATATTATCATCACACCACAATACAATAAGGATGATCTTTCTTTTCCACTAAAAGAAGTTCTTAAAAGTTTTTCTAACAAAATTAAACTAATAATCATTTGCAATCCAAACAATCCAACTGGCACCAGTCTCTCCCTAACAGAAATTGAACAAATTCTAAAAAAAGCCAAAAATTCTCTTGTCTATATTGACGAAGCTTATTTTGAATTTGCTGGCATAACAACTGTACCACTACTAAAAAAATACTCTAACTTGGTTATCAGCCGAACTTTTTCCAAAGCCTTTGGTCTGGCTTCACTACGAATTGGTTATATTATTGCCAACAAAAAACTGATAAAAGAAATGCAAAAAGTTCGTGGACCTTATGATATTAATACTTTAGGTATCAAAGCAGTTGAATATGTATTAAAAAATTTAACCGGCTTAAACAATTATGTGAGTGAAACCATGACCAAATCCAAACCAATGCTAGAAAATTATTTAAAACAAAAAAATATCAAATACTACAACAGTAATGCTAATTTTATTTTGATCAAGCCAACAAATCCAAAAAAAGTTTTCAATCATCTCAAAACTAATAATATTCTCACTCGACCACGCACTGGGTCTAATATTGATGGGACCATTAGAATCACACTTGGTACACTAACTCAAACAAAAAAACTTATTAAACTATTAGACAAATTAACCATATGTTGAACAAATACGCTTTTATAGACCGCGATGGCACTATGATTTATGAACCGCCAGATACAAAGCAAATTGACTCTTTAGATAAACTAAAAATTCTTGATAATGTCCTCACCGGTCTAAAACAACTAATAACTAACAACTATAAATTAATCATGATCTCCAACCAAGATGGTTTGGGCACAACCAGTTTCCCGCGCGCTGATTTTGATTTAGTCCAAAATAGATTATTAGATAAACTTAAAAAAGAAAAGATAAAATTTTATAGAATATTTATTTGTCCACACTTACCAAATGACAATTGCTCTTGCCGAAAACCAAAAATTGGCCTGATTAAAGAATTTTTATTGGCTAAACCAATGAATATTGAAAGATCTTTTATGATTGGCGATAGAGATTCTGACAAACAATTTGCTGAAAACCTTGGCATAAAATTCTATCAAGCCAAAACTAATAGTAGTTTTCCTCGCCTGACCCAATTGGAACGAATAACTACAGAAACAAAAATAACAGTTCAAATTAATCTAGACGGACAAGATAATTATGATATCCAAACTGGCATAAAATTCTTTGACCACATGCTAGAACAAATTGCCAAAAATTCTTTAATTGATCTAACTATAAAATGTATTGGAGATTTACCTGTTGATGAACACCACACAGTAGAAGATGTTGGTTTAGTTTTAGGAACTATTATAAACAAAGCTCTGACGGACAAAAAAGGTATAAATCGTTATGGATTTTTATTACCCATGGATGAAGCATTGGCAGAAGTAGCCATTGATTTGAGCGGGCGTCCATTTCTAGTTTGGAATGCAAAATTTAAAAGAGAAAAAATTGGGGACATGCCGACCGAATTATTTGAAGATTTTTTCCGCGCTTTTGCCAATAGTCTACAAGCCACCATCCACATCAATCTTCGTTACGGCCGGAATGAACACCACATGGCAGAAGCGATTTTTAAATGTTTTGGTAGAGCCCTACGTCAAGCCGTTGAAATTGATCCACGCATAAAAAATCAGATACCCAGTACAAAAGGAAATCTATAATTCATTTAATATATCACAATTATTATCTGTGAAATCCATTAATTAATCAGTGCCTGCCTGCGCAGGCAGGAAATCAATGTTTATGATCGCTATTATTAATTACCAAGCTGGAAACATCACCTCAGTTGCCAATGCCCTAAACCAATTAGGCATAGATTATGTAATTACTTCTGACAAAAATGTAATAAAACAAGCTGATAAAATTATTTTTCCTGGGCAAGGTCGAGCTGGCCAAGCCATGAATGAATTAAAGAAAGCGGGGCTGATTGATGTAATTAAAAACACTTCAGTCCCCTTTCTGGGAATTTGTCTGGGATTGCAAATATTGGCCACATCTTCTGAAGAAGATAATACAAAATGCTTAAATATTATCCCGGGCACAGTAATAAAATTTTCCGAAGAAGTTAAGACTCCACAAATTGGTTGGAATAAAGTAAAACTAACTAAATCATCACTCCTAACGCAAGGCATACAAAATAATAGTTATTTTTATTTTGTCCACTCTTATTATTTCAAGGCTGAAAACAAATATGTTATTGGAACAACCAGCTATGATATTGAATACCCAACAATTATAAATAAAAACAATTTTTATGCCACGCAATTTCACCCTGAAAAATCTGGTGACGTTGGTTTAAAATTATTAAATAATTTTTGTAAATTATGTTAATCATCCCAGCAATTGACATTATGAATGGTAAATGTGTCCGCTTGACTCAGGGCAATTTTAATTTAGTCAAAAAATATTCCATTGATCCAATAAAAATTGCCAAACAGTTTACCCAAGCTGGCGCCACCAGATTACACCTTGTAGATCTAGATGGTGCTAAAACTGGCAAACCAATAAATTTCACTATTATTAAAAAAATCCGACAAGCTACCCAAGTTATTCTTGAAGTTGGTGGTGGCATAAGAAATCTAAAAACCGTTAAAGCCTATTTAGATTTTGGGGTTGATAAAATTATTCTCGGTACCAGTCTAATCCAAAATTTAGAATTAATAAAAAAACTTGTTAATGAATACGGAAGTCAACGAATAATTATTAGTCTGGATCTAAATAAAAATAAAATTGCTACTAACGGCTGGCAAATAACTAACAAACAAAATTATTTATCACTAGCTAAAAAATTAAAAAAACTTGGAATTAGAGAAATAATTTGCACTGACATTTCTCGTGATGGTATGCTTTCAAGTCCAAACCTAGAACCAATCAAAAAACTCCAAGCCCTAGGTTTCAATGTGATAATCTCTGGCGGGGTGTCCAATATAAATACAATCAAAAAATTACAAACCCAAAAATTCTATGGTTGTATTATTGGCAAAGCCTTGTATGAAAATAAAATCAACTTAATTAAAGCACTTAAATTAACTAAAGTAGCCAATAATCTAGCCAAACGGATTATTCCCTGTTTAGATGTAAAAAATGATCAAGTAGTAAAAGGCATAAAATTTAAAAATCTTACTTTTGCTGGTGACCCTGTTGAATTGGCAAAAAAATATGCTAATGCTGGCGCGGATGAATTAGTATTCTTAGATATCACTGCTACCTTAGAAAAAAGAAAAACTCTATGTTCAATGGTGGAAAAAATTGCTAAAAATATCTTTATTCCTTTTACTGTGGGTGGGGGCATTAAATCAATCAAAGATATTAAAGCGGTATTAAAAGCCGGCGCTGACAAAATTGCGATTAATACAGCCGGAGTTTTAAATCCTAAATTGATTAGGGAAGCTAGTAAAAAATTTGGGTCTCAGTGTATTGTCGTGGCGATTGATGCTAAAAAAATTGGTAATGACTATTATGTCTATATTAATAGTGGAAACACAAAAACCAAATTAAAAGTTCTAGATTGGGTACAACAAGTAGAAAAGCTTGGCGCCGGGGAAATACTATTAACTGCCATTGATCGTGATGGCACCAAGACTGGCTTTGATAATAATCTTCTAAGGCAGATTACAGCAACAATAAATATTCCTGTTATTGCCTCTGGTGGAGCCGGAAAATTAAGTGATTTTAGAAATGTTTTTATTAATGGTCGAGCTGACGCCGTCTTAGCTGCCAGTTTATTTCATAGTGGAAGATTGAAAATTAAAGATTTAAAAAAATATCTAGCAAAAAACACAACTAACATACGTTTATAAATCAATTTAAATCTGTTTTAATCAATGCTACAAAAATTAATTAAACAAAAATAATATTAATGTCCGAATATGAAACTAATTCCTGCCATTATCCAAGACGAAAGTACCAACACAGTACTAATGTTAGGCTACATGAATAATGAAGCTTTAAAAAAAACTAAGAAAACAAACAAAGTTTGGTTTTATAGTCGTTCCAAAAAACGTCTCTGGCAAAAAGGTGAAACTAGTAAAAATTATTTATTAGTAAAAAGTTTAAACTTTGATTGTGATAAAGATGCCATTCTTATAAAAGTAAAACCAGCTGGCCCAACCTGCCACACTGGCAGTTATTCATGTTTTAAAGAAAAACCTGTAATCAATCCCTTAATTGAATTATTTACTACCATAGAAAATAGAAAAAATAATCTACCCAAAAATTCTTACACTACTAGTTTATTTAAAGGTGGTATAAATAAAATTATTGGTAAAATAATGGAAGAAACTACTGAGGTAATAAACGCTTCAATTCGTGAAACCAAAAAACGTTTAATTGAAGAAACTGTGGATTTGATTTATCACCTCTTTGTTTTGCTGAATAAAAAAAATATTAAGTTGGAAGATGTTTTTAAAGAGATTGAAAAAAGAAAAACCGCTGACTAGCGGTTTTTTAATATCTCAATCACTTTCCAATGATCAAACGCCATATCATCTGGTTTCAATTCATCAATATTCTTTATAATTAACTCTTTGGCATCACTGTCGGCTTTACAATCCTTTAACAAATCTTCTGATGGTAAATTAATTTTGTAAACAATAGAAATTCTTCTCCCTGGACGTGGATCACGATTTAATTCATCTAAAATAATTAAAAACTCCAAATCTTCTGGATTAACTTTCAAGCCTGTTTCTTCTTGTAGTTCACGCGCACAAGCAGATTTAGTATCAATATCATCTAAATCAACATGACCACCAGGAAAAGCATACTTTTCCATGAACGGTTCTTTGGCACGTTTGATTAATAATATTTTTTCATTATTAATTATCACTACAGAATCTACTGTAAGCAATATTTCATTCATAAAAAATTATAGAATTAAACAAATATTATTTCTTATCAGTGTAATCTTTTAGTAAACCAGCCTGCCCGCAATGCTAAGCTATAGCAGGCGGGTGAAATCAATGCTTTACTTCAAAACTTTCTTAAGATAAAACCCAGTCAAACTTTTTTTCACCTTTACTACATCCTTTGGTGTACCCTGAGCCACGACTTCTCCCCCTTTTTTACCACCCTCTGGTCCCAAATCAATAATCCAATCCGCACATTTGATCACATCCAAATTATGTTCAATAATTAAAACTGAATTACCTTTTTCTACCAACTGATTCAAGACGTGTAATAATTTTTTAATATCTTCAAAATGTAAACCGGTCGTTGGTTCATCCAAAATATACAATGTTTTGCCAGTAGCCCGACGCGCTAATTCGGTAGCTAATTTTACCCGTTGGGCCTCACCACCAGACAATGTTGTCGCTGGCTGACCCAGATGAACATAACTAAGACCGACATCACGCAAGATTTGCAATTTGTCGGCAATGGCTGGAGTGTCGCGAAAAAATCTATATGATTCTTCTACTGTCATATCTAACACATCTGCAATATCTTTACCCCGGTAATGAATTTCCAAAGCTTCTTGATTATATCTCTTGCCTTTGCATTCGGGACACTCTACAAATACGTCTGATAAAAATTGCATTGGGATCCGAACATAACCCTCGCCTGCACACGCTTCACATCTACCGCCACCTTTGACATTGAAACTAAATTTACCCGCATCATAACCACGCATCTTGGCTTCTGGCACAGCCGTAAACAAATCTCTAATGGCACTAAACACACCAGTATAAGTGGCTGGATTGGAACGAGGTGTTCTACCAATCGGTGTTTGATCAATCACAATCACCTTATCAATATTAGATAAACCTTTTATTTTTTTGTGCTCGGCTGGCTCGGCCTTGGCCCGATAAAAATGTTGATTCAAAGCTTTTCCTAGAATTTCTGTAATCAGAGTTGACTTACCAGAACCAGACACACCTGTTACACAGAGCAATTGTCCTAAAGGAATCTTAACATCAATATTTTTCAAATTAAAAGCTTTGGCACCAATAATTTCTATACTCTTGCCATTGCCCTTATGTAATTTTTTTGGAATATCAATTTTTTCTTTACCAGTCAAGTATCTTCCAGTCAAAGATTTTGGACTCTTTTTTATTTGTGCCGCTGTACCAGTCGCCATAATTTCTCCACCGTATTCACCAGCGCCTGGACCAACATCCACCACAAAATCCGCGGCTTCCATCATCGCGCTGTCATGTTCAACAACGATGACTGTATTACCCTGATCGCGCAAAGTTTTTAGAGTGGTAATTAATTTATCATTATCTCTAGGATGCAAACCGATTGATGGTTCATCCAAAATATAAATTACTCCAGTCAAACCAGTAGAAAGCTGGGTAGACAAACGCACACGCTGACCTTCACCACCAGACAGAGTACTAACTGACCGATCTAAAGTAAGATAATACAAACCTACTCTTAATAAATCTTCTAGTCTCTTGCTGATTTCTTTGGCAATTGGTAAAGCAATCAGCAAATCCGTCTTAGAAAACTGACTTTGCATTTTACTTTTAACATTTTGCAATTCTTTAAAAAATTCACCAGCCTCTTCTACACTCATCTCCACCATGTCGGCAATAGAATGATCACCAACCTTTACAAACAAAGATTCATTTTTTAATCTTTTTCCATTACAAGACGGACAAACTTTTTCTTTCATGTACTGTTCAATTTCTTTTCTAATGTAATCAGAATCTGTCTCAGCATGACGCTGGGTAAGATTGGGCACTATGCCTTCAAAATTAATTTTTTTATTATCAACAGTATAAACTGTACCATCGGTCCCAAAAAATAAAATATCCATTACTTCTTTTGGCAAATCTTTAACAGGAGTATCAATCGAAAAACCCTGGGTCTTGGCCACTTCTACTAATAATTTTTGATAAAAAGTTTGATTACCCACAATTCTCGTCCAGGGTTGAATCGCACCTTCGGCCAAAGTCAGGCGAGGATTAGGAATAACTAATTCTGGATCAACGTCTAATGTCCGACCTAAACCAGTACAACGGGGACAAGCACCATATGGACTATTAAAACTAAAACTCCGTGGCTCGACTGGATTAAACTGGCGATTACACCCTCGACAAACCGGCTCTGTAGAATAATAATATTCTTCCCCACTATCTTCATCCAAAACCACGATCTCACCATTTGACAAATCAATTGCTTTATCAACCAATACCACCACATCTTGTTTTTTAATATCAGTTATTTTTCCAATTAATAATTCTACAGTATAATTTTTTTCCACATCAAATTTATATTTGGCCAATTCCAACATTTTCATAATTATACCATTCAAACGCACACTTTCATAACCAGTTTGTTCCAAGTGAGACAGCAAATCTTTGGCTTTGACAGTTTTACCTTTTACGACTGGAGCCAAAATAATTAATTCCGAACTCTTACGGGCCAAACTTCTTACTGCTTCAGAAATTTCTCCAATGGAAAAACTTTTTACTGGTAAATTGCAATCTGGACAATACTGTACACCCATGCGAGAAAAAAGAAGACGTAAATGATCATAAATTTCAGTCACTGTTCCCACAGTGGAACGGGGATTTTGGGAAACACTTTTTTGATCAATCGCTATTGTCGGCGATAAACCCCTTATTTCATCCACATTTGGTCTGTCTTGCACATCCATAAATTGCCGAGCATAAGATGATAAACTCTCGGCATAACGCCTTTGGCCTTCGGCATAGATAGTATCAAATGCCAAAGAGGACTTCCCTGAGCCGGAAAGTCCTGTAATCACTGTTAATTTATTTTTTGGTATTTCTAGAGAAACGCCTTTCAAATTATGAACCTTGGCGTTCTTGATAATTATTGAATCATTTTTCATAAAAATTTTATATAATAGGATCAACTGAATTCATAAAATCTGCTTTTTGATCTTCTGAAAAACTATAGTTGCCAGGACTAGTGCTTTTATAATTAGAAACATTTAACAAAGTTTTATCAGACAAAATTACATCTAGATAAACTCCTTTTGATAATTCTTCGAACGGAATAAAATTATTATAATCCACACCTTGACCAAATGGACCTACAGCTGCATATTGTGAACCATCCAACATACCCACAACAAAATTAATATCAGTCCATGCCCAGTCTTCACCTAATTCATTTTTTAATAAAAGTCCTACTCTCTTATAACCTTCCTGACAGGCCCACCAACCACTCTTTTTTTCTTCGGTATCTTGAAAATGACTACTATTTAAAATAGTATCAAACCCGGTTAAAACACACAAATATTCACTCAGGTCATTTTCCTTTGGAATTTTGTAACATTTTGTATTGTCATCCCAGTTCAATACTGTGTAAGTACTAATTTTATAATCAGTACCTTTCTCTTGCTGACAAATTCCATAAATTTCAAAAATATCATCATCCAGCCAATCTGTTTCTGCTTTAAGTGTTACTAAACCAGCAAAACTCATATTTTCTAAAATACTCTGTAAAAAAGATGATATTTTATAATGCAAAACCAGATCAGCCTTGCGACACACTCCTACATCAGATTTATTTCCTTCACCGTCTACACTAAATGGTAGACACATCTCACCTTTTTTTGCACAAACAGTACCTTTACAAGCCAAGGCTGGAGTATCTTTTACAAAATATTCTTGACCACACAAAGTTGGTGTTTCAGATTTTACAGTATAGTCACCACCAGTCAATTTATTAAATTCAGAAATCTGTTTTTTACTTGCTGCCAATTTTTCTGACTCGGTCATGCTTGGATTAATAATTGGTTTATTTTTATAAAGTGCCACTTCTGCACTTGGTTCTAATTGATCACAAAAAGTTGGAGCCAAACCAGAACCATTTATCAACCAAGTCTGGGGTAAACGTAAATTTAATAAATAGGGATTTATGTAATCCAAAATAGAATAAGCCATAATAGCCAAAAAAAGACCCATCAAAGCTCCAGCAATTCTCTTTTGACTACTACCTATTTTTTCCTGATTTCCACCAGAAGCCATCCAAGTAAACCCAGATACAATTAAAATTACTACCGCCAAACCACTGGCAATATAAATTATATAAACATACATCTTTTGTATAAAATCACCAATATTAGTAAAAGTATTTTGATTATTAAAAGATATAGCTGTATGAGCTTGACCAGCTGGCAGACAAAACCCCAACTTGTTACCTTGCAGGTCTTCATCACCACAAGCTTCAATTGTTTCCGTATTAGCAATAAAACCTTCTTTTATTTCTTTGGCAGTTGCACTAATTTCCATTTCAGCCCTTCTACCTGTACATTCCTTTTCAGTCCAACATCTTTGATCAAGCTGGGCAAACACTGGTTTAACAAACAATAAAGACAATAAGAAACTAAATAGAAGTATTTTATTCAAAATAGGACGCATAAAAAACTATTTATTATTTAAAAAAGATAAAATTATTTTATCCCAATCTTCTAAACTCAAAACCCCCTCAAATCTAACCCCATTTACAAAATAAGTTGGAGTGCCTCTCACCCCCAAAATAGTAGCATCAGAGATATCTTCGTCAATATTAATTATATATTTTCCCGAATCTAAACAAGTGGAAAAAATACTTTCGTCTAATTGCAAATTTTTGGCTAAAGATAAAAATACATTTTTATTTAATTCAGTTGATTGAAAAACCAAATCATGATACGGCCAAAAAACTCCTTGCCCATGTGCACATCTGCCTGCCTCAGCCGCTAATAAAGCATTTGGATTCAAAGTTATAAGAGGAAAATCCTTATGTATTACTTTAATTACAGGTTCATATTTATTCATCATCTTTTTAAAATCAAAGTAAGCTTGCCGACTATATTGACATTCAAAATCTATAAAAGCTAGAACTGTCACCTTAGCTTCATTACTACCAAATACTGGATCATGCTCTCGTGTATACTTTGCATAATCTGTCACTATATTTTTACCTTGCGCCCCATTAGCACGAGAAGTATCCACTGTAAAATTATAGCCAAACTGTTTATCCAATTTATCTTTAGTTTCCAAACCACCATATTTAATCTGCACACTATAGTAACTAAAAAGTGCCATAAAACCAACAACCCCCACCACAATCAGACCAATAATAACCAAAAAAAATATTCCTCCAACTGTTTTATACCATGGTTTTTTTAATTGAATATAGTCTGAAGAATTTATTGGTTCCATAATTAAAAGTATAATACTAAACACAAATAGTATACCATATTTTAAGATTTGTCAACAGTCTTTTGTAGACAGCTAAACAATGGATTCTTTTCTTACAAATCGCCATCTACCTACTGGTAAAGTCCCCAGTGATAATCTCCCAATTCTCATTCTTTTTAGACTAATAATATGATAACCAAGATTACCAAACATTTTTCTAATTTGTCGATTTTTTCCTTCTTCCAAAATTACTGTCACTACGACCCGCCTACCCAAATTTAATTCCTTTATAATTTTAATTCCTTTTACCCATTCCCCATCGTCAATATCCATTCCACCAGCTAAAACTTTTTTTGCATCCCGTGATAAAGGTTTATCAATCATTACTTCATATTCTTTTTCATGTTCAAACTTAGGGTGAGTCAATTTATTAGTCAATTCGCCATCATTAGTTAATAAAATTAAACCTTCAGAATCTTTGTCTAGCCGACCCACTGGGTATACCCGTGTCTGAATTTCTTGTTTATCATTTTTCCAAAAATTGACTGGCGTCAATAAATCTAACACCGTCTGACCTTGTTCATTATCAGCACTGCAAATATAATCTACCGGTTTATTCATGGCAATATAAATCTTGTCTTGAGAAGATTTTTTTTTCTCTATATTTTCGCCACTAGAAGTTTCAACCTCAACTTTATCTTTTTCATCATCTATCTTAATTCCCATTTCTTTTACTATTTCACCATTTACTTTTACTTTTCCTTCAGCAATCAAAACTTCAGCCTTGCGTCTGGAGCAAATTCCTTGATCAGCTATATATTTTTGTAAACGAATATCTTTCATAGTGAATTTAATTATAGCAGAAAACACTTATACTTTCAAGACTAAATACCACCAAAAAAACAAAACAACCATCCACAAAGACAGTTGTTTTTATGTTTAATGTTTTTATGATATTATGCCAATTGTTCTGCCACTTCAGCAGCAAAATCAGACACTTTCTTTTCAATTCCCTCTCCTAATTCATAACGAGTAAACCGACGTAAAGTAGTCTTTTCTCCCATTTCACCAGTCTTTTGAGTAAGCAGTTGTTCAATAGTTTTGTCTTCATCTTTGATAAAAGGCTGTTCCAGAAGACACACTTCACTATAATAACGCCCCATCTTGCCTTCAAGAATTTTTTCAATCATTTCCACTGGCTTACCTTCATTTTTCAATTGTTCACGATAAATATTTTTCTCTTTTTCCATGTCTTCTGCTTTGACTTCTTCTCGAGATAAATATTTTGGATTGGCTGCAGCAATATGCATAGCAATATCATGAGCCAAAGCTTTGAAACCATCAGTCTTGGCCACAAAGTCAGTTTCGCAATTTAATTCCAAAAGCACACCGATTTTACCTTCACCATGAATATATGAGTAAACCAAACCTTCAGCCGCAATCTTGCCAGCACGTTTAGCTGCTTTAGCAATCCCTTTGGTTCGTAAAATTTCTCCCGCTTTTTCGCTATTACCGTCAGCCTCAACTAAAGCATTTTTACAATCAAGCATCCCTGCTCCTGTTTGGGCTCGGAGCTCAGCAATCATTTTAGCATTTATTTCCATATTTTTGTTTTAGAAAGTATATTATTAACTATTTTTATTATTTTGTAACTTCTTGTCCAGCAATTTTAGCTTTTTCTGCCAAACCTTCTTTGACTGCTTCAGCTACCAAATTAGTAATCATAGTTATAGAATTAACCGCATCATCATTGGCAGGAATAATATAGTCAGCATTGTCTGGATTGGCATTGGTATCACAAACGCCGATTATTTCAATTCCCATTCTCTTTGCTTCAAGCATGGCAGTTTTTTCTTTTTGCAAAGCAGGAATAAACAAAACATCTGGCTTCTTTTCTAATTTGGCCAAACCAGCCAAAGATTTATCCATTTTTTCCAACTCTCTGGCAATATCCAATTGTTCTTTTTTGGTATATTTTTCCAATTCACCAGTCGCCTGTTCTTCTTTAAGACGATTATATTTTTTGATCAAACGTTTGATTTCTACAAAGTTGGTCAATAAACCACCAATCCAACGATCTACCAAAAATGGCATCTCACAGCTCAAAGCCGCAGATTTAATTATTTCTCTGGCTTGTGGCTTAGTAGTCACAAACAAAATAACCTTGCCATCTTTAGCAAGATTTTTTACTGACTCCAAAGTAGTCTTCAATATTTCTTGGGTTTTTTCCAAATCAATGACATGAATGCCATTTCTTTGACCAAAAATGTACTGCTTCATCTTTGGGTGCCAGCGGGAAATCTGATGGCCAAAGTGAACACCGGCCTTCAACATTTCCATGATACTAGGAATTTTCATAGTTTTTTCCTTTGTCCTCCCAATTGCGACTCTAACAAGTGATTGTAGAGAGGAAAAAATGCAAAAGGTGAGGGATTAATAAAGTGCCATAATAATACCGAATTTAGCCAACTTTGTCAATAGCGAGTTAATAGCAAGTTAATAATATGTGTGTATTATATGTTCTAATGGCATTTCCTCATAAATTCTGCTATAATACAGACACTTCAATAATTCAATATTTAACTCTATGCCAAAAACATCAGCCAACTTTGCTAGAATAAGAACAGTTTTCTTTTTTAGCTTAATTGTAATTTTAGGGATTGCCCTACTATACGTTATTAGCCCATTTATTTATCCAATCTTTTGGGCAGCCGTAATAGCAGTCTTAGCTTATCCAACTTACAAAAAACTACTAAAATTTTTTAGATCAGCTACCCTAAGTTCAATAATTACTATTGTCTTAGTCGTGGCCATAATATTTTTACCTTTAGCTGGTTTGTCTACATTATTAGTCAATGAATCAATCAACCTATATCAAAAAGTCACAAATACTGGAATAACAAACACTGTAGACAATGTCAGTAATTGGTTAAGTCACAATCAATTATTAGCTCCTTATATAAAAACTATCCAAAATAGTTGGGCACAATATGCCACTAATTTTACAAAAACAATTAGTATATTTTTATTTGATAATATAAAAAGCGTTACTCAGAATTCACTTTGGTTTTTATTAAGATTTTTCTTAATGCTCTATGCTTTATTTTTCTTTTTAAAAGATGGACCAAGGATGTTAAAAGGTTTGATGCATTTATCTCCTCTGGGTGACAAGTATGAAACCATGCTATACGAAAAATTTTCTTCTACCACTAGAGCCACTTTAAAAAGTACTTTGTTAGTCGGTGGTATCCAAGGAGCTTTGGGTGGTATATTATTTTGGGTCACAGGAGTAGAAGGTGCCCTGGTCTGGTGTGCAATTATGATTGCTTTGTCTGTGATCCCGGCTGTGGGATCTTCATTGATTTGGTTTCCAGCCGGTATCATCATGCTGGCTATGGGTAATATTTGGCAAGGTATAGTAATTTTACTTTTTGGTTCACTCGTAATTAGTTTAATTGACAATTTCCTTCGCCCAGTTTTTGTTGGTCGGGATACTCAGATGCATCCTATGCTGGCTCTATTTTCTACTTTGGGTGGAATTATAATCTTTGGTATTTCTGGTTTTATTATTGGACCAGTCTTAGCTTCACTATTTCTAGCCGTTATGAGTATTTACGAACATCATTATAATAGTGAGTTGAGTGAAAACTAATTGACACACACCACGAGACACGTATCACGTAACATAAAAAAATCTTCAACACTTAGTTGAAGATTTTATTTATTATGGATGATTATTGTGTGGCCTACGGCCAGATTGACCACGAACTGGAGGTGGTAAATTGGGATTTATTGCTGCTGGGGGTGGCGGAATATAACGATCATGAGAACCCACAAGCGGTTCTGGCGGAGGATTGTATGGCAAAGGTTTTCTCATTTCTAAATCCATATATCTTTGTGCTCGTCGCCATCTTCTTTCACGCCTGTCTTCTCTTTGCCTTCTAGTCCATGGAATGGACATTAGAATACCAATAGCAATCAGTATATATGGTACTGGTAAAATTAATTCTACTCTATGATTTTCAATTGTCACTTTTATTTCTACTTTTCTTTTTGAACCTAACATTTTTGCCAATTCAACATTGGCTTCTTCATCACTCAATTCCCCTCGATTATATTTGTGCACCAATTCAATTAATTTTGCATCACCTAAATTATCTATTCCTTTGGGTAATTTTATTTTAACTTTTTCACTCAATTCTTGAAGTTTATTTTTTTCATCGTCATCAAATTGAACTTCGCCATTGCCCTTATGAGTAATAATATCCTGCACATCCACACCTTTATCTCTTAGTAATTCTGTCAAAGCATTAGCAGCATTTTCTGCTCTCATCTTTGCCAACTTTTCATTTCTTGGGTCTTTGTGACTAAAATCATATGGAAAAGGATCCTCAGGCGAAGCAAACCCTGTCACTTCTATTCTTTTCAGATTTACTTTTTGTGATTCTGTTTTGGCTACACCAGAAAAATCTTCTTCATAAAAAGAACCACCAAAAATCATTGGAGTTAATTTTTCTAATAAAGCTACGACTGTTTGCCGTAAATCATCTTTCATTTTTTCTTTATCTACTGGGTCAGAAGAAGCAAAATCACTAGCGTATTGATAAGGTACAGTAAAATCAATAGTAGTTTCAACTGAACCGTCTTCATATTTTTTCCCCAAAACTACTTTGGCTATTTCTCTAGTAATGCCATCATTAGTCGGGAGAGAAATCATCACTGTCGCTGGTTCAACCAACATTTTTCCAATACTAGCCAAATCTTGTGGCTTTTCCAAATTTGATTTTAAATACCCTCTTGGAGCATCACGCTGAATATTTTTCAATTTTTCAGGACTAACAAATATAGCTGGTTCAGAAAAACTTTTTTCTTCAACATCCTCAGCCAAAGCCATTGCTGGAGACACTGCCAACATTTCTAATACAGTTAATAAAACAGCAAAACTGGGTCTTTCTTTTAATAAAGTTAAAAATTGATTTGGTAATTTAATTCCCAAATCTTTTAATCTACCAAGAAAACTTTGTACTACACCTTTGTCGACATGACCCGCTTGTAAATCATAAGCAATCTCTTCGTCAACTATCCCCCTATTCTCCAATGTGTCTAATAAACCATCTAGATTGCCTTCGTGTGGTAATTGACTTTCAAATTCTGGTTTTGGTGCTTTCATAGAAATTATTCTTTTACGCTATTAATCAAATCCTCCACCATCTCCTCGGCTTTTTTCTGCAACTGTGCACTCGTCATTCCAACTCCAATGCCATTTTTTAATTCTTCCATCTGTTCTCGAATTAGATCACCACGCATCTTTTCTAATTCTTCTATATAACCCCCAATTTTCTTTTTTAATTCTTCCACCTTTTTCCTATCTTGTTTTAGAGACGAAACATCATCATCAGTCTGTGCCAGTTGAAGCTGGGCTCGAAGCTGTCTAATCGCTGTCTGTACTTCTTGCATATGGCGAACAATATTTTGCATTTGTTTTTTACTACTCTTTACTTCACGAATCATAACATCCGCGCGCTCCATGGCTGCGGCCGCTTGCAATTCTTTATTCACTTCACCTTCTCTACTTTCCTTTCGTTCAGCCCCATATTCTCGACTTTCTCTTGACCGACGTACGTCAGATTTTTCTGATTCAAATGACATAAAATTATTCTTGCTTTAATTTATTTCTCTGATCAATTTCCCAAATTTCTTTTTGCGCATCATAAACTACCCAGCACAAACCTAAGAAAGAAAATACCAAAACATAGGGTAAAAATTGTGCTAAATATGTTTTGTGGAAAATAATAAATAAAGTATTTATTATTACAAATAGCAAACGAATTTCTGTCGGACCAATACTTAAATAAGAAATTTTAAATTTGTTAGTGGCCGAAAAATACAAATAAGAATTTACCAAATAAGCGCTAAAAACTACTAAGATAAAAAATAGAGAATTAAATTTGTCATTAAACAAAAAAGAATAACCAATTAAGACAGCGCACAAAAACATGTAATCCAAAAAATGATCCATATAATGCCCCCACCGTAATAAGCCAGAATTACGATATCTCCCCAAAGCACCATCTAGAGCGTCAGTAATATATTGACCAATAATTGAGAGTGAAACTAACCACATCCAATGGGGATTATATTGGGCCAAATAACTAAAACCAATTATTAAAGCACACCACAATATCGTTGTAAGAGTAAGATGCTGTGTTTCTAACCATTTAGGTAAACGTGGCACAGCCCAATTGATCCATTTTTTTTCTAATTTTAAAAAGAACCATTTGCCAACTTTTTTGTCAGCAGCTAATTTTTCTGTTTCTGACATAAAATATTTATATAAATTATGAGAGTATCATATCAAACTATTATAAAAAATTCAAAGATTCTAAAAAAGACTACCAAGAAATGCTCTTGCTAAAAATAATTAAATATGATATATTGTGTTCGTTAATTTAGCCCGGGTGGCGAAATTGGTAGACGCGCAGGACTTAAAATCCTGTTCTAGCAATAGAGTGCGGGTTCGATTCCCGCCTCGGGCACCAAAAAAATCTCCAATTTGGAGATTTTTTTATATCAGTGTAATCAATTATTAATCTGTGCCTGCCTGCGCAGGCAGGAAATCAATGTTTAAATTTCAATCCGTTTAAACAAATAACTACCTAAAACCACGAAAAAAACAGTTATTAGAGACAAAACCAATAAATCTATCGTCATACCAATATGAGCAGAAGAAATCAAGGCTCCACGTAGTCCATCTACACCATAGGTAAGTGGGTCAATCCTCGTGGCGATTTTAATAGCAGTGGGTAAATTATCCAATGGAAACAAAGCGCCAGAGAGAAAAAATAAAGGCATGACCAAAAAGTTTATAATCAATTGAAAACCCTGCATATCACTTAAAACTGAAGCCAGGGCTGTCCCCATGGCTGTAAAAAGCAAAGCAATTAAAATCATAAATAATAAAGCCAAAGGAAATAACAACCAATTATCTATTCTAAAACCAAGTAAAAAAGAAATAAGTAAAACAACTAAACCCTGCATAGTTGCCACAGTCGCTCCACCAAAAGTTCGACCAATCATAATGTTGAGTCTAGAAACTGGCGCGACCAAAGTTTCTTTTAAAAATCCAAATTGTTTGTCCCAAATAATTTCAATACCAGAAAAAATCGCTGTAAAAATTACACTCATCGCCACAATGCCTGGTACTAAAAATGCTAAATAGTTTCCACCGCCGGCCTTTTGATACACCGGACCAAAACCAAAACCCAGAGCAATCAAAAACAATAAAGGCTGACCTAAAGAACCAATAATTCTAGCTCGAGAACGCATATAACGTTTAATTTGTCTTAACCAAAGAATGTAAATAGTTTTCATACTGTATATTCATCCCGAGCCAACAGGCGAGGGATCTTTCCTAAAATAAAATTTTTTGAATCGTTAGCTATTGATTTTAAAAATGTCCGAAGTAAAAAAGATTCTTCCCCTTCGACTTCGCTCAGGGTCAGAATGAACGAATCACCGTCGCCACATCTTACGGTGCTGGCGCATTACCTCGGCGCTACCAGCCTCTTCCTCGCGAATTACTTTACCCGTTAAATCTAAAAAAGCTTCTTCCAAAGAGGCTTTATTGGTTTGTTGTTTCAATTCTTCTGGTGTACCACTGGCAACGATTTTACCATGATCAATAATCGCGATTCTCTGCGCCATTTTTTCGGCTTCTTCCATATAGTGAGTGGTAAAAAAAATTGTAATTTGTTTTTTTTCATTCAAATCACGTAAATAATTCCACATATGATTTCTAGTCTGTGGGTCAAGACCAATAGTGGGTTCATCAAGAAAAATAATTTCTGGCTCGTGCAAAAGTCCGCGCGCAATTTCCAATCGTCTTTTCATTCCACCAGAAAATTTACTTACCAAATCATCTCGTCTGTCCCACAGTTCCACAAAATTCAACATTTCTTCAATTTTTATTCGCCGGGCTTTTTTTTCTAAGCCATATAATACACCATGAAATTCCATATTTTCCCAAGTCGTCAATTCATCATCTAGACTTTGATCCTGAAAAACAATTCCAAAAGAATGCCGGGCTTTGTCCTGCTCGACTGTTGGATCTACACCATTGATCATAATTTTACCACTGGTTGGTTTTAATAAAGTGGTAAGCATTTTTATTGTCGTGCTCTTGCCCGCGCCATTAGGTCCGAGGAATGCAAAAATCTCACCTTTTTTAATAGAAAAAGAAATATCGTCTACAGCAGTAAAATCTTTTCCTCCAGAGGCGGACCAGCCTCGGGCTGGAAATTTTTTTGTCAGGTTAGTGGCTTCTATCATATTTGACCATCGGGTTATTTCAAAATTTAATCTACACCTAGTGACAGGTATTCTACCACAAAAACCATTAAAAGATAATTAAGAATAAAAAATCAGCTTTTGCTGATTTTTTATTCATGTAGATTAGTGCCGATTAGTGTTAAAATTAGTGCTTCCACTTCACTTCCTCTATTCCATTTTTTAAATTAAACCACCTACCCAAAACAAACAACAAATCACTCAACCGATTTAAATATTTCATTATGTTCTGATCAACCCCGACAGTAGAACTTCTTTCACTGTGGGGCAAAGCTTTATATTTCAAACTCAAAGCAATCACCTGTCTTTCGGCTCGTCGGCAAATCGCCCGGGCATAAAAACTCTTACTCGCTTCTTCACTTCCACCGGGTAAAATAAAATTAGTCAGTTTTGGTAAGTCTTTTTCCATTTTATCAATCCATTTTTCCAATTTAGTAATTTTGGATTTTGATAATTTTGGAATGGTTTTTAAATTGGTTTGTAGACTAGCCAAGTTTGCTCCAACTATAAATAAATCATTTTGAATATTAATCAATTTCTTTTTTTCGACTTTAAAATCTTCTTCTACTTCCTCAATCAAAATTCCCAAGAAAACATTTAGTTCATCCACTTCACCAATTGCTTCCATTTCTAAACATGACTTGGAAACTCGTTTCCCGCCTAGCATACTGGTTTGTCCTTTGTCGCCGGTTTTGGTGTAAATCTTAATCATATAACATGAATCATGAATCACATATCACGTAACATATATCATATAACAAAATGGCATGGATTTCAATAGAAAAATTTGTTTCAATTACATAGCTCTCCCCCTATGAGGGGGAGCTGACACGAAGTGACAGAGGGGGTCATTCTACATCACAAAATTTTTTTATATAAAAGACCCCTCCCTACCCTCCCCTTACAGGGGAGGAGCTCGACAAACCAACCACCAATGCGCGCCTACAAACGCAAGGTTATAATTTATTTAAAAACATTATAAATAAATATTTAGAATCACCTTAGGGGTTCGGGGCGACAGCTGTCCGAACAATCTACGCTTGGTAAATAAAAATATATAAGAAAGGTGAGTTCTGCCGCCCCGAAACTTTTCTGTTACTCTTTTAGTTATAAAAGAGTAAGGACAAAATCACTATACAAAAAAATCGCCAGAAGGCGATTTTCTATTTTTACATTCTTGGTGCAATTATAATCTCTTTTAATTTTCCATCAACATCAACTGTAATATTTAGATCATTTTTAAGCCTATTTAAAAAATCATCATTATACGTTCTTGTATTTTGAGGTATTGATGTATTTACATAACCAAGTGACAACAAATGTTCTTTTACTTGTTCAGCTAATTGAAGACTTTCACCATCTTGCACTATTCTTATTATATAAATATATTTATTTTTGTCCTCAGGCAAAACAGTTTGAACTTTTTCTATAAATTGAGGGCTCAACTTACGATCCTGTTGTCCAATATTTATCTGCCCAGCCATTAATCCGTAGTTATTACCATTATTTGTTACTAAATAGTTATTTTCTATCATATTTTTTGAATTATTAATCATCTTACCATAATAAAAATGTCCATAACCACCTAGGCCAGAAATTACCACACCAACCAAAATGGCGATTTGACTTAAATTTTGCATTTGTTCAGCTAACATATTTATCCACTTTTAATTAAACTAAAATAATGTTATTATAATAAAGTTCTTATAGAAGTAACTGTGAGGACTTGGATATTTAGAGAGAGTTAGTACCTCTCTTTATTTTTTTCTCTTGATTGTTTCAATCACTGTATGATTTTTATTTTTCTGTGCATCCTTAACTTTAATAAATTTACCTGTCTTTGCACTTCTACCAACTTTAAACTTAACAACCATAATTATCACCTCCTATCAAATAGTATATCTCACAGTTACTTTTAAAAGAACATAAAGGCGTCTACGAAGACGCCTTTATTATTTAACTGCAACCAAGCGATTCCCCACAATTCAAGCACTTATAACACGCCCCGTTTCTAACTGTCACATGTCCACAAGTAGGACAAGCCGGCGCATCCCCCATCATATTTTTCAAAGCTTCATCTGAGGCATTGAGTGGTTTATTCCCTAGGCTTGGCAAGACTTCTTGTTTTTCTGCGAGCATTATTTCTTCACCATCTTCCATCTCTACTCTAGTCTCAACTTCTACTTTAGTTTCTAGGGTCATAGTTTCTTGAGCGGAACTATTTTCAGCTAGCTTGGCTAGATTTTCAAATTTATTTTTTTGAATTCCTTTTGGTGGTACTTGAACAAAATCAGTTCGGCCAAGATATTCCATACCTAATACACGAAAAACAAAATCAATAATAGAATTGCAAGACTTGATATTGGGGTGGTCAGTAAAACCAGCTGGAGCAAAATTGGTAAACAAGAAATTTTCTACATATTTTTCTAACGGCACCCCATATTGCAAACCCATAGAAACTGAAATCGCAAACATGTTGAGGAGTGATCTAACGGTTGCGCCTTCCTTATACATATCAATAAAGATCTCAGCGACTTTTCCATCTGGATATTCTCCAGTGCGAAGCCAGATTTGTTGATTACCAACTTTGGCTGCGACTGTAATACCACTACGCTTGGCTGGAAGTTTTCTCTTTTCACCATGAAGATAAACGCGACGTTCAGCTATTTGACCATCACGAGTGTATGATTCCATTGGAGTATGAATACCAACATGATTGGAAAGAATTTCGCTTGCTTGTCTTACCGCGTCTTCTACATTATCAGTATTAATCATTTTGGCGACTTGCATTACTTCTTCTTCAGTAATGACTGGTTTTCTATCTTCAGCCATTACTTTCACTTCCACTTCTTCATCCTCCGTAGCTTCAGCAGAGGAGGACTTTTTGTCACCTTTATTTTTTGAACTAGTTGATAATGGTTGACTCAATTTGGAACCATCGCGATATAGAGCGACCGCTTTTAGACCCAGACGCCAAGATTCTTCATAAGCAAATTTTACATCTTCTAGGGTGGCATCATTAGGCATGTTGATAGTTTTGGAAATCGCGCCAGACAAAAATGGTTGCACAGCCGACATCATTTTTACATGACCCATATAATGAATATAACGTTTGCCTTTTTTACCATTTTTATTAGCCGTATCAAATACTGGATAATCTTCTACTTTCAAATGTGGCGCGCCTTCAATGGTCATGGTACCACACACATATTGATTGGCTTCTTCAATTTCACTTTCAGAAAAACCAAGGGCAATGAGCATACTAAAATTTGGATCATTGTATTGGCTAGGCGCAAAGCCGACTCGCTTCATACAATCTTCACCAAGTGTCCAAACATTAAAAGCAAATTTAATTTCAAATGCGCCTTTGAGAGCTTTATTAACCGCTTCAATATCTTCATCATTAAAACCTTTGGCTTTTAAACTATTTTCATTAACATGAGGTGCATTTTTTATATCAGCAGTTCCACGCATGTAATTGATAACATCAATTACTTCTTGTTCATTATGACCCAGATTTTTTAGAGCTAATGGCACAGCTTCATTGGCAATCCGGAAATAACCTCCACCAGCCAATTTTTTAAATTTCACCAAAGCAAAATCTGGTTCTACGCCTGTAGTTGCACAATCCATAAGTAATCCAATCGTACCAGTTGGGGCGAGAAGAGTAGTCTGAGCATTTCTATAACCATATTTTTCTCCCATGGCCAAGGCTTCATTCCAGCTTTCTCTGGCCGCTGATACTAAATAGGCTGGAGCAAATTCTGGATTAATACTTTTTGGCTTGACAGTTAATTTTTCATAATCACTGTCATCGGCATTAAAAGCAGCTCGACGATGATTACGAATTACGCGCAACATATCAGATCGATTGAATTCAAATTTTGGGAAAGGTCCTAAAAGCTTGGCCAATTCTGCGCTAGTCTTATAACTCTCGGCTGTCATGAGAGCGGTAACAGAAGCAGTAAAAGCATAAGCATCTTCTGATTCATAAGGAATACCACTCATCATTAAGACTGAACCCACATTGGCATAGCCTAAACCAAGCGTACGAAAATCATAACTACCCTGAGCAATTTCTTTGCTTGGAAATTGAGCCATTAGAATGCTAATTTCCAAAACTGTAGTCACTACTCTGGTGGCGTGTTTAAAATCAGCCACTAAAAATTCTTTAGTATCAGTATTAAAAAATTTTACCAAGTTAAATGAAGCTAGGTTGCAAGCCGTGTTATCAATAAACATGTATTCACTGCAAGGATTGGAAGCGTTGATTCGACCAGATTCTGGACAAGTATGCCAATCATTGATTGTTCCATCATATTGTAACCCTGGATCAGCACAAGCCCAAGCCGCAAAAGCAATTTGATCCCACAGAGCGCGCGCTTTCAAAGTCTTGCAAGTACTACCATCTACCCGCCAAGTCAAATTCCAAGAGCTATCATTCTTTACTGCCTCCATAAATTTGTGTGGCACCCGTACAGAATTGTTAGAATTTTGTCCGGATACAGTACCATAGGCTTCACCTTCATAATCAGCTGAATAGCCAGCCGCAATCAAAGCGGCTACTTTCTTTTCTTCATTTACTTTCCAATTTATAAATTGTTCAATATCTGGGTGATCAATATCCAATGTTACCATCTTGGCTGCGCGTCGAGTCGTACCACCAGATTTGATAGCACCAGCCGCTCGGTCGCCAATTCTAAGCCAGCTCATGAGACCGCTAGATTTTCCGCCACCAGACAATGGTTCACCATTTCCTCGAAGTCCAGAAAAATTAGTCCCAGTCCCAGAACCATATTTAAAAAGACGAGCTTCTCGTACCCAGAGATCCATAATACCACCTTCATTTACGAGATCATCAGAAACAGATTGGATAAAACAAGCATGTGGTTGAGGATGAGTATAGGCATCTTTTGATCTAGTCATTACGCCAGTATCCGGATCTACATAATAGTGACCCTGGGAAGTGCTATTAATACCATAGGCCCAATTCAAACCTGTGTTAAACCACTGAGGAGAATTTGGTGCCATCATTTGTTTCAAAAGCATGACCACGAGCTCATCATAAAAAATTTGCGCATCTTCTTGGCTAGCAAAATAGCCATACTTTTCTCCCCAATAACGCCAAGTACCAGCCAAGCGATGCATGGTTTGTTTCACGCTGGTTTCAGGCCCAAGCACGGGCGACCCATCAGCGCTCAACTTTGGCATACCATTATTATCATATTGTGGCACGCCAGTTTTACGAAAATATTTTTGGGCAATAATATCTGTGGCTACCTGTGACCAACCAGCGGGAATTTCAATATCCTTCATTTCAAAAACAACCGTACCATCTGGTTCACGAATTACTGATTGACGTTTTTCATAAACCACACTATCAAACGGGCTCTCGTTATCTTTACTAAAAACCCGTTTAAAACGCAAACCAAATTCTGGATTGTATTTAAATTCTACATCAAGTTCTTGTCCAAAGTGGATACCTTGGATCAATTTGGAATCAGTTGGTCCCATATTTTTAAAAATTCCGAGAGAGCGAAGCGAACGAGGAATCCCTTTTCACTGCTTCGATCTACTCGATTAAATAATAATTAATAAGTAAATTGATTATCTGATTATTGATTTCGTATTTTTCAAAGTTTCCGTATTTCGAACCACAAACGAGCTACCATTTTATCACTATTTTCCCAAACCTGCAAAGATTATTTGTCCTCAGTTAATCAACAGTTAAATGTGTCTACCATACCCTATTTTAAATGTCAAAATTTAAAATATTTTCAATAAACAGAAGACAAAATGGGAATTTATTACCCGTAGACACAAAGGAATAAAGGGGACTTGTCCCCTGTAGCCCAACGGGCGAAGGTGGACCTGTCCCCCGAAGCCTGAAAGGCGAAGGGGGATAAAAAAACGCCCTTAATTGCTTGCATGGCGTCTTTTGTTCTTTCTACTAAACTACTATATATAGTGTTTCAAATTAGTTTCAAACCACAATAGGTTGTGTTTATGACAAGCACTAACAATTATAGCATATTAAAAAAGTCCCGCCAAATCTGACTCCAAAATTTAAATTTTGGCTAGACTTAGTTAAGAATTGAAATTGTACTTGGTTAGTATGAGTTAGTTATCCACACCGCACCAGAACCTCCTTACAGTCGGTTCGATGCGGTGCAAGCATCACCAACAAAAAAATCACCAATTTCTAGTAATTTTCATTTACAAATATACCAACCAAAAGATAGACTTAAACAACGCACCACCTTGACAAAAAACCCAAAATATGATAAGGTGTATGGACATATATTTTAAATAACCATATCTACTTATGAAAAACACTAATCTAAAAATTGTTATCCTATCAGGTCTCTCCGTCTTAATTCTCGGCGCTACAGCTGTTAGTGCTGGTGGTTCAATAAAATGGACCAAAAATACTGTCTCCGTGACCAAGTGTGTCAATACTGTCAACGGTGTTAAAATTACAAATTTTGGACGCACCTACGAATTAACCAATGGTTGTCGTGATGCTGGTTATGGTAAACGTTTTTATATCTTAAATTGCACTGCTAATAACAAATACCAAGTAAAATGGACGGGGCCATGTCCAACCTGTACCGATACTGATAAAGAAGATTATTTTACCAAAGGATCTGTAAGTAGTGTTAATACTAATGGTTTATATCAAATCACAAACGATAAATGTACTAGTCAATCCCTTTTATCAGAAGCTACCTGCGGTATTAATGGCATGGTAAAAAATAAAAGTATTTGGTGTGAATATGGCTGTGCCAATAACGCTTGCCGAATGCAACCATACCCTTATACCTACGTCTATCCTTACTTTAAAGTAAAAATGACCAAAACTGTTCCAGCTGATTACCACAAAATAACAATCCGTGGTAGATAAAAACATTGCAAAATTACCCGAGTCAATACTCGGGTTTTTTATTGGGTCAATATTTAATAATCAAGCTAATTGTGATAACATAGAGTTAACAAATTTTATGCTTCCTATTCTTTCTCTCAATCGCACAAAAATATTTTTTATTACCAGCGTTACTACAATTTTAAGTATATTGTGTATTTTTAATTTTCTATCCAATTGGCTCGGAGCGATCACATTGTTATTTTCAATATTTTTAGCAGGGCAACTCATCAGTCAAATTTGGCCGGTTTACAAAATTAATAATAAATATTGGATTTTACTTTTTTATACAATAATTTCTTTGACTGGACTCTACTATATTTTTGGTGTCACAAAATTAGTAATTTCCCTATGGTTAATAATGACAATCTTACTGTTAAGTATATTAAATAAAAAAACATTAATAATTAATCTACCAAAAATAGATAAACTAAACTTATTTGAATTGTCCATAATTTTTATAAATACTATTTTACTTGTCTATTTTTTCTCCAAACCAATTTATAATGGCCTGCCATCGCCATGGATCAATATTCATCCTTTAATTTTCTTATTATTTTTCATAAACTTAGTAATTATAATCTGGAGCTTAATTAATCAACAAAAAATATCCAGATTAACAACTTTCTTTTCTCTAGCCTCTATTCTCGGTATAATTACAGCTCGCTATTCTTTGTCCTTTGGCTATGACACTCTATTACACCAAGCTGCTCTCGATCATATTGCGAATAATGGCAGTATCACTCCACTTACACCATTCTATATTGGTCAGTATGTATTGGAAATTATAATTCATTATTTTACCAATTGGTCATTTACCACAATTGAACGTTTTTTCCTACCTCTATTGTCTATTATTTCTCTAACCTATTTAGGACAATATTTTTTTGAAAAACTTAAATTAAAAAGCCAAATTATTATAATCCCTTTATCAATTTTACTTCTCATCCCCAATCAATTTGTTTCCACTTCACCTTATTCCTTTGCCATACTACTCGCTTTGACAGCTCTAATTAATAATTATTTATTTATAAAATTAAAACAAAATAATTATTGGCTATTAGCTCTTGGCGCTTCCATTACTTCAATCCTAGTTCATCCTTTTATTGGACTTCATATCTTGATAATAACCATTAGTAATTGGTTTTATAACAAAAGCCAATTTAAAAAAACTACAACGATAATTACTTTTATCCTAGCATCAATAGCTGTGGTATTTACTTTTGCTTTTTATAATTGGTTCATTGGTAAAGATATTACAATTGCCGATCCTCTATTTTATATTTATAAATTTTTTAGTTTATTCAATGACCCAATTTGGTATTTTACTAATTATGGTTCTTGGTGGCAAAAACTTATTTATGGTTATGAAAAATTTTATATTCTAATTATTTTTATATTCTTATTAATTTATTTTTTTAAAAAATTTAAAACTTCACCAGAAAAAAAATTAATCATTCTAGCCTTTGACACAGCTCTTATCTCAGCTTGGTTATTTGTCTCTCTTATAGAGGTGGCCGAGTTCACTTTTGGTGATCATTTTAATTATTCTTATCGTTTAATGAATTATAGTAAATGGTTGCTCTGGCCACTACTAATAATATTTCTAAATAATTTTTTTATTAATATTAAGCAAAGACCAATCTGGCAAAAAATTATTTTAATATTTTTGTTATCTGGCTTGGGTTTAATCAGTTGGTATCTTACTTACCCGCGTTTTGATCAAATTTCTAGACCAAATATAAATAATATCCGCGCTGTGGATTATAAAGCCATTGAAACTATATATAATATTGAAAAAGGCAAACAAGGTTATTTAGTTTTTGCGAACCAATTATTAGGCGCGGGCGCTATGAAGACTTATGGTTTCGGACCTTATTATCATAGTCCGTGGGGATTGTTAAATTATTATTCTGTGCCAATGGCTAGCGAACTAAACATCCGCTATGAACAAATAATGAATGGCGAAGAATTTAAATATGACCTTGTCAAAGATACTATGGAAAAAATAAATATTAATCGAGCCTATCTAGTAATCACCGACTACTGGCCAATGTATCCCAACAGTATGGAGCAGGCACAAACTCTATCAAATGGTTTTTGGAATATTGATAATCAAATCATGATTTATAGATTTGATAAATAATTTTAGTTTGTAAACAAAAAACTCACCAATTTCTAGTGAGTTTTTGTTTTTTAAATACTAGCTAAAAATTTCTATTTTATATTTTCAAGTGACCATTTAATACTATCTTTATATACTCTAATACAAAACCAGTGCCACTTATTCTTTCTACCTTCATCCGCTTGATTCAGGGCATTAAAATACAACTTTCTATTCTGGTATAAAAATAAAATTGGTGGATAGCCATATTGTAATAAAATCCAATTAAACAATAAACGCCCAATTCTACCATTGCCATCTTCAAAAGGATGAATACTCTCAAAACGCTGATGAAAATCAGCTGCCAAAGCCAAAGGATGTTGTTTACTTTTTTTATTTTTTTTCCACCAATCCAACAGTTTTTTCATTTCCATTCTTACTTGACCTGCTGGCGTTGTCTGTTTATTATTAACAACAATATCAACTTTCTTAAACCCAGTGTTTATGTCCAACCCATCAACTAATAATTTATGCAGATTGATAATGCTGTGTTGATTTAAAACAAATTTTTTATCTCTAATTATTTTTAGAGCCAGGATAGAATTTCGCACCTCTTTAATTTCTCTTTTTTCTACTGATTTATTTAAATATTGTTTTTTTATAATTGCACCAACTTCTTGCTGGCTAAGTTTACTGCCTTCTATAGCATTGGATTCAAAAATAAATTGTACAGCATAACGTGTCCATAATTGTTCTTTTTTAAAATCTGATAAATTATTAAATATGTACTTCCAGTTCAGTCTTAAATTTTCTAATTTTAATATTTGCTCAGCATCAAAAATCTTTTCAAATTTAAAAATTTTAGGTAAATTTTCTTTAATCACTTTCTTTTCTTTCTCAACCAAAATCTTATTATATTCAACTAAATTGTTAGGGGTAGTTTTACCTAAATAAACCTGAATTTTTTTATATTTTCCATTTATTAAAACTCTTTCACTTAAGTAAAAATATGGCTTATTTTTGATGATTTTCTTATATATTTGTGACATAAAAGTTAGGGTCATAATTTACCTACTTATTATAACAACAAAATATGAAGCTGTCAACCTATACCCATCTTCGTACACAAATATTTATTATGTAAAAAGATGGAGTCCCGCTTGTTCTCCATCTGACACCTCCTCATGCCAAGTGGAATATTTTCTAACCGCCAGTGGGTGGAGACGGCTAAAAGCAATTACTACATGTGGTTCAATATATTTTTACATATAATAACACCACATCCTAGTAACATAACAGAAACGCTGTAGCAAAAATATAGAAATGCCGAATCCACGCACAATTTGGCTTTAACCCTACAAGAGACTTCCTCTGCCTCAGTTGATGTATTAGAAGATGCATACCAAACACCCATAAACAACTGAATACAAAATAAGGTAATAAAACCCATTAAACCAGCGAGTATCCTCCAATCCTCCTGATTATTTTTTTCGGCAAAAACTACTATCATGACAGCATTAACAACACCAACGAGTTGAACTACGCGAAGCAAAACTCGAAGAAAAACGTACATTCCAATCCTCCTCGCCCTCTCAGGGCATCTAAGTTTCAAAGAGCACCTCCATCTTCATACACAAAATATTTTTATGTAAAAAGATGGAGTCCCGCTTGTTCTCCACCATACACCTCCTTGTTGTATGTGGAATTTTTCTAACCGCCAGCGGGTGGGGACGGTTAGAAATTTTACTCATTTTTCTTTCTCAAAATGCGCGTCATTTTTATCGCAAATGGAATTGCGATAATTCCACTACACACAGGTACCAACAATTTCATAAAATCCAAATTCATTGGCAGAATTACAATCAGACCCAAGAATATCCATCCTGCAAACAAAGGATAAAAAATAAGAAAAATAAAAAAGTATTCAATACCCTCAGCCACCCAATTCCAAAAATGAGTCACTTCTTCCTCCTTGCCCTTCCGGGCATGTGTTGTTAAAGAACACCTCCATCTTCGTACACAAATATTTTATGTAAAAAGATGGAGTGGGCGCGTTTTGATTGAACCGGTAGCGCCCGAGGAGACCGGCTATCTGTGAGGAGTTGGTAGACTGAGATAGTTAATGAGCTCTATAACTCGGTCACGATACCCATGTGCCTTATAGCAACCAGGGACACTGTCAATCAGCTCTTTTGTATACTGCAATGCTTCCAGCATATCTTTCCACTTTGCACCTTTGTAGCACATTCCCCCCTTACAACTATTTATGTGATCGGGTATTAGACGTAAATTTTTTTCTGCAACGATAATAGCCTTGTCACATGGTGTGCTTTCGGTAGATGCATGGATACCACACACAATAAGGTAAAGCATCGAAATGACCGCTACTGTCGCGAACACGAAGAATATTCCGTAAAAGATAACTGAAAGGATAGCTACCAAATTTATTTTTCGAATTTGCTTCAGGACCCAATCAACGAATCTCATCTCCGCCTCCTCGCCCTCTCGGGCATGCATTGTAAAGAGCCATCCAACACACCTATGTTGGAACAGGGTAGTTTATTGCGAATTGACGTTAATGTCAATATTATTTACTAAATATATACAGTATTTGTAATTGTTTAATTTTTATTTATAATTAGCCAAATTTATGATTATTTTAATATATATTTTGTGTCAAAAAACTTGACAAGATAATATTTTGGCTATATAATGCTATTAATTATCAACAGATTCTCTTATTATGTTCCTCTCCTGAGAGCAGGAGAGGACAGGTGAGGTTGAAAATCTGTCCACTATGCCCCAAAAACACCACAATACTAAAAAGTTAGAAAACATTAGAAGAAGTCTTAGAAAAAATCAAACTAAACCAGAAATGTTGCTCTGGTCTAAAATAAGAAATAGAAAAATTGGTTATAAATTCAGAAGACAGTTTGGAATAGGACAGTATATAGTTGATTTTTATTGTCCAGAAGTAAAATTAATTGTAGAATTAGATGGACCAATACACTTATTACCAAAAAATATAATCAGAGATAAAAAACGAGAAGATTATTTAATAAATGAAGGTTATAATATAATTAGATTTTCTGCTTATAAAACTCTAAATAATTTAGAAACAGTAATAGCTGAAATAGAAATTGCTTGTAGCGAATTATCAACCTCCCCTAACCCCCCCTCCTCTGAGGAGGGGAACAAAAAATATGACAAATATTAATAACGTTTTACAAAACCTAGGTCTAGACGACAAAGAAGCTAAAATCTATTTGGCTCTTTTGGAATTAGGCTCTGGCACAGTGCAAGAAGTGGCAAAAAAATCTGGAGTGAAGCGGACTAATATTTACAACTTCATTGGTCCACTAAAAACAAAAAACATTATTAGCGAAGTAATAGAAGATGATAAAATAATTTTAGTGCCAGAAAATCCTGATGTGTTGGTAAAGCGCGCGGAAAAAAATTATCAAGAAATAAAAACTGCTTTGCCAGAATTGATGGGGATCTTTAATACCCCTGGCAATAAACCAAAAGTACGTTATTACGAAGGCACCGAGGGATTACGCAAAGGTTGGGATGATCTGTTAGAAACCCAAACAGCCGGTGCAAAAGTTTATGCTTTTTCTGATTATGAAAAAATGTTTAATCAATTCCCCGAGGACTGGCTGTGGTATGTACCAGAAACGCGCGTGAAAAAAAATATCTTTTTTTATTGCGTAGCTAAAGACGGCTCACAAGGCAAAAAAGTAAAAGCCAAAGACAAAAAACAATTACGCGAAACCAAATTATTTAAAGACCTACAATTAGATACAGAAATAAATATTTACGACAATAAAGTATTATTAATGAGTTTTCGTCGACCTTACACTGCTATTATTATTGAGGATCGCGCCATTGCTATGTCTATGAAAAGTATTTGGGATGGCTGGTGGAATAAAAATACAAAATAATGTACAATATAGACGTCAGAATTCATAAGACAATTGTTATCTGTTATCTGCCACATGCATCATGTAATAACTATGATTAATGAGGAAACCTACAAATTAGATGAAAACCTAGAACCACGTCTCGTGGAACCCGAAGTTCAAGATGAAGAAGCGATAATTGAAATTACCCTAAGACCACAAACCTTGGGTGAATTTGTTGGCCAAAACCACATCAAAGATCCTCTTAATATTTCGATTGAAGCCGCCAAAAAACGGACTGAACCAATTGAACATGTTTTGTTATACGGCAACCCTGGATTAGGAAAAACTACTCTGGCCAATATTATTGCTAAAGAAATGGGTGTGAATATAAAAGTGACTGCCGGTCCAGCTTTGGAACGCGTTGGTGATTTGGCAGCGATTCTTTCCAATCTAAGTCAGGGTGATGTTTTGTTTATTGATGAAATTCACCGCATGAATAAAACTATTGAAGAAGTATTGTACTCTGCTATGGAAGATTTTGTGATTGATATTATTATTGGCAAGGGTCCAGCCGCGAGAACTATGCGTATGCCTTTGGAAAAGTTTACTCTCATTGGTGCGACTACCAAAATGAGTTTGTTATCTGGTCCACTCCGAGATAGATTTGGTCATGTTTTTCATCTCAATTTTTATGAACATGATGATATCAACAAAATTGTTAACCGTAATGCCAAAATTTTGGAAGTAGATATTCATCCTGAAGCCAGTGGAATTATTGCTACACGTTCTAGAAGAACACCCCGAGTCGCTAACAGACTTTTAAAACGCGTGCGGGACTATGCTGAAGTCCGACATAATGGTAAAATAGATAAGGATATTACTGAAAAAGCTCTAAGCATGTTGAATGTTGATAAACATGGACTAGATGAGGTGGACAGAAAAATCTTAGAAGTTATTATTGATAAATTTAATGGCGGACCAGTCGGGCTAAATACTTTGGCGGCTGCGATTGCGGAAGAAATGGATACAATTGAAACAATTTATGAACCATATTTACTCCAGATTGGTATGATTGAACGCACCCCCCGTGGTCGTAAGGCTACCAAACTAGCGTATGAACATTTGGGGAAAAAATATACAGCACAAAATGAACTTTTGTAAATTTTCAATTTTCATAATTTTCAATTTTCTAATATGGAGGGCGACAACAATAAAAAACAATATGATCTAGAAGAAAGAACTGCCAAATTTGCTGAAAATATAATAAATTTTGCCAAAACTATACCAATTAATGAAATAACCAAAAATCTAATTTTACAAATAATTAAATCTGGAACCAGTCAAGCGGCTAATTATTATGAAGCCAATGAAGCTGAATCAACAAAAGATTTTACACACAAAGTAAATATTAGCAAAAAGGAAGTCAAAGAAACAAAATTATGGTTAAGATTGATTGCTAATGCTTACGAACCAGCTAGAGAGCGCTCTAGAATTCTCTGGCAAGAGGCTCATGAACTCAATTTAATATTTGCCAAAATAATCAAAACATCAAAAAGTAAATTGAAAACTGAAAATTAGTAAATTTAAAAATATGTTATCCATCCCTCTCTACGTTTTCTTATTCATCTATTTCGCTTTCTTGGCAATTTTTGCGGCTTTTTCTATCATGAACTTTTATCACATTACCATCACCGCTTCTTTTACATTGGTTAGTTTTGTCATGACTTTTATTGTCTTTGCTTTAACTGTGCTTACTATGTATTTTACTTGGAACTTGTTAATAGATGTCGATTGGCGCATACCAGTCACTTTATTTAATTCTGACTGGCTTATTAGCACTCCAATATTTTAATACTATGCAAATTTCTCACCTTATAAAACAAAAAGCCTACGAACGGATAGAATATCTACTCCGCCGACACTATATTACCTTTGTACCTACGGTTTTGCTTTTCTTAATTTTAATCTTGGTACCAGGTGTTATATATTTTTTAATTAATAATCTCTACCCTCATTTGTTAGCTGGAGAAATTTTTTATCCATTGTCAATTCTGTTTGCTAGTATTTATTATCTTAGTTTATTTTTATTTTTCTATGCCCAATTTATTGATTTTTATCTAGATATTTGGATCGTCACCAATGATAGAATTGTTGATATAGAACAGTTTGGCTTATTTTCTCGGTCAGTGTCAGAAGCTGATCTATTCAGAATTCAAGATGTAACCGTAGATGTCAGTGGCTTTTGGGCGACGATTCTTCACTATGGCAATTTAACTGTAAAAACGGCTTCCAATAATATTCACATGGTATTTTATAATATTCCTCACCCCAATGAAGTCCGCCAAGCTCTTATTCACCTGTCTGATGAAGATGCCAAACACCACAGACAAACTACCTAAAATATGATTGCTTGGTTTATTAGTTTGAATATTTTCACGCAAATAATTTTGATCTATTTTTTAGTAATAAATATTATTACTTTTTTTTATTTTGGATTAGATAAAATAAAATCACAAATACCAGGCAAGAGTAGAACTTCAGAAAAAACTTTGTGGATTCTTAGTTTGGTTGGTGGTTCAGTCGGCGCCCTACTTGGTATGCACTTTTTTCGTCATAAAACTAAAAAGATTTCTTTTCAAGCTGTTTTAGCTTTAATTCTTGCTGGACAAATTTTATTGATATATTTTTTAATACGGTAATAACTATAAACCATACATAAACAAAACCCGCCATCAAGCGGGTTTTATAATCAGTGAAATCTAAATTTTAATCTGTGAAACCTGCCTGCAATGCTAGTGCAAGCGTTGCAGGTGGGTCAATGTTTATTCATTAACTCTCCCTGCATAATCACCCGTTTCAGTATTAACCAAAATCTCTTCACCTTCTTTTATAAAAATTGGCGCATAAATATCCAAACCATTATCCAATTTTATTTCTTTGGTCACATTACCACTCGCTGTGTCACCTTTTACAGCTGGTGGTGATTCCAAAACTTTATATTGAATCTTTTTTGGCAATTGCATCGCCACTACTCGATCTTCAAAAGTAGCCATAACTAACTCCAAACCTTCTTTTAAATATTTTGCATCATCTCCCAATAATTCACCATCAACCTCTACTGTCTCGTAGCTTGTTTGGTTCATAAAAGAATAGATACTGCCATTGTGATACAAATACTGCATATTTACATAATCTACTTGGACTGTATCCACTGATTCCCCACTCTTATAAGTATTTTCTATGGTTTTACCAGAAGAAATACCTTTCATCTTGGTTTTGGTAAAAGCCACGCCTTTGCCTGGATTAACAAATTGACAAAAAGTGACAACAAACAAATCGCCATTATGACGAATGACTGCCCCTTTTCTGATGTCGGTTGTGTCGCCCATATTTTATTCATTAAAACATAAAAACAATAAAACATAAAAACAAACTTTGTTTTGTGTTTTTTTGCTTTCTTGCTTTATTGAAAAAGTTCTGACGCCGGTAATGTTATCACATTATTTATCTCCTGACAACCCCCCATTACCATCACCAATCTATCCACCCCCAGAGCTATCCCCGCTGATTTTGGCATATTTTTTAGAGCCTCAATAAATTCCATATCTATATCATAAACATCCAAACCTAATTTTCCTCGTTCCATTTGTTCTTCTTTTAATCGTCTCAATTGTTCTTGTGGATCAGTTAACTCAGAAAAAGCATTGGCTAGTTCAATTCCATTTATATATATTTCAAATCTTTCTGCATAACCTGGATTGTCTTCTGATACTTTTGATAAAGCGGCCATTTGAGCCGGGTAATTATACACAATTGTCGGTTCAGTCAGATTGGCTTCAATTTTATTTAAAAATATCCGATAAAATAATTCTTCATAAGTTTCATCGTCACTTACGTTATAGCCAAACTGTTTACATAGTTCTAACATTTTATTCGTTTCCAAATATTCGTCCAAGTTTACTCCAACATATTCTTCCCACAAATCTTTCATTGAAATTCTTTTAAATTTGATCTTCTGCTCTTCTGATCTTAAATCTTCAATCTTCAATCTTTCACTTACAAAATTATAAAGACTTTCCACATCTCTCATCAAATCAAACATATCCGAATCCACTCTATAAAATTCCAACATCGTAAATTCTAGGCTATGCGTTCCCCCAAAACTTTCTTTGTCACGAAAACACTTGCCCAAATAAAAAATATTTTCAAAACCAGCCGAAAGCATTTTCTTCATAGTATATTCTGGAGAAGTATGGAGATAACCAACAAACTCTTCTTGTCTTTCATTATGTACATTAACTCTCATTGGGGATAAGTTTGGTTCTTGACCAGGCAATTTTACAATCAAAGGTGATTCTACCTCAACAAAATTTTGTGCCCAAAACCATTCCCGAATTAATCTAATAATTTGGAAGCGTAGTTCTAAATTCTTTTTGTTTTTCGCAATATGATAGACGTGTGTCATAACAGAAACCATTTTGCCCTAAAATTAAACAAAAGTCAATAAAAACACCACCGCACTATATACCCACAGGACAGACTTGATTTTTTTGAGATTACCATATATAATAGTCTTCACAAATTATATCATCGCGGGGTAGAGCAATTGGCAGCTCGCCGGGCCCATAACCCGGAGGTTCCGGGTTCGAGTCCCGGCTCCGCAACTAGGCTTGCAAGCCTAAAAAGTTTCTGGTATAATCTTTTTTACAAAAAGCCAACAAGTGCGGTAGTAGTTCAGTTGGCTAGAACGTCTCCTTGCCAAGGAGAAGGTCGCCAGTTCGAATCTGGTCTACCGCTCTATACACTATTTACACAATTTTGTGGATAGTGTATAATATCAACGGGTTAAATTTAGTTATCTAAAGATGCCCAAAACTGTATGGCAAAAAAATCCCGAAAAGGGATTTTTTGCTTTTTACCAATGTCATTGCCATTCCCATACAATAAATGATAAAATATATACAATTTTATGAATATTATAAACTTTGCAAAAAAAATCTTCTGGATATTGATTTCCCCTTTTTTCCCGATTTGTAGAGATCTGGCAAAAAAATTAGGTTACCATCCTTATCCACCTCGCCAAAATTTTCATCTTGGTTATCTTAGGGCTGGTGTGGATAAAACAGAATTAGAAGAATATCTAAAACAACACAATTTTAAAATTAATAAAGTGGCTTGGGTGGATGATGAAGAAATTCTGAGTGTAAGACGAATGGACGGTTTTGAACATCAATATCATATTCGTCTTTTTGCTGATAGTGAAATTCGCGGACATTATGAACTGAGTCCGGAATATAGTCCGATCGGTCATCTTCATGATGTTGGCACAATTCCAAAAATAGAAGATTTCAAAAAATTCTTAGGTGACTATCTAGTTGAAGAATCCTAACAAACCTAGTAAAATAAACTCTTAAAACTTTATATCAATTTTCTGTTTTAATCTGCTTTAATTTGTTCAAATCTGCTGTTAAATTGGAGAAGACAGCAGATTAAGCAGATTGTAACGGATTTGAACAGATAATTTTATAAGTTAAATTATCCACTTATTTTACATCAGTAAATAATTTTCCCGATGACACGGGGTAAATAAAATCCCAAATCGCGCCAGCCACATTAATTGGTTTGCCTAATAAAGGAAAATGATGAAGATCAATAAAGGGTAAACTATTACATTCAATTATTCCACATCTTGGAGTTTCTACCCAAGATTTTTTTATATCCGAAATAATAAAATCAATTCCCACACAAGGATAATTTAAAAATTCACCGACATCATTAAATAATTTTTTTGTATCATTGTGTGTTTCTTCTGTCACATCCACAATTGATCCACCTGAACCTCGACTGGTCTTGGTACCTAGGGTCACTCTTTGATCTAAAGTAGGAATAGAATCTAAAATTAAACTTTGATAACTAAGTTCTGAGATTGCTTCATTATCCAAAACCAATTCATGAAATAATGGACCATGCCGTAGTGGATTATTATTTTCTTTTATAACCAATTCTTTTATATTACTCTCTCCATCACCATACACACAGGCTGGATCACGCCGTAAAATCGCCACTAACTTTTTATTTATTACTGTCGCCCGATAAACTGGTCCAATTAGTTCTTCTTGAATCGCTACCCAAGGAGACAATTGTTTTACTTTATCAAAGCCAATTTTCAATTCAGCTTCATTGGTAATGTGAATTGTAGTATGACGACTGCGTGAGCCTTCATTTGGTTTGGTAATAACTGGTTTGGATAATTTTTGAAAAACTTTTTTTGCTTGTTTCAAGCTGGTGACGATTCCACCTTTGGCTACTGGAAAACCTTGTGCCAAAAATCGTTTCGCCATTTCGGTTTTATTATCAATCCAATCTAGAGCTGAATAAACTTTATCCTTTGGTCGAGGTAAGCCATCAAAAAAAATCTTTTCTCCCTTATACTCTGCCCAAAAATTATCTACATATTTACCAAATGGCCTAAGTTCAGTCATTTTAATTCCTCTCTTTTCAGCTTCTTCCCACAAAACTTTACTCCGCCAATTATTTTTCTCATCTGGCTCATTTTTTATTTGGATTATTTTTAACACCACTAATAATTTTATAAAATAAGGAAAGATTATTCTGGTTAAAGGCAAAAAAATCTTGCCAAAAAAATGTCCCCAAGTATTAAATACATTAAAAAATGGAAATATATAATATGAAATCCTTGCTTCCATTCTTTCTGACCAGTGACTTGTCGGCGCACTGCCACAGTCTGAACAATTTTTTGTGATAAATATGGACATAAGTTATATGATACATCAAGATTATAGCAAAAAACTATAAAATAACAAAATAAAGCATATTTTGATAAAAATAGAATAATCAAGTATACTGTATATTGAATTATCCGTAGACAAATGTTATATAAAATAACAGGTCAAAATTCCTACCAGCAAACAATTACGGAGTCATATACTCGGGCGGGACGGATTAATCTAAATCAAAAATTTATGAAACAAATTTTAAAATCAGCTGATGAAATCTCATCTTATTTGATTATCATTTTTTTATGGATAATTATTGGCCGTACATTTTGGATATTATTTCCATGGTTACGAAATATAGAATTTATTTTCTTTGTTTTACCATTTATCTTATGTATTTTTGTAGTCACACCAATACTTTTATCAAAAAAATTCAAAAATACCAAAATAATATTGTGGTGCAAAAATAATAAAAATGTAATTAGAATTTATAAGTTATTATGTGTAATACTTATTTGGTTTGCTACTACTTATTTGATTTCTATATTTTTTGGCATTGAAAAAGGTATTAGTATTGCCACGTTCGTTGGTGTATTCACATGGTTATTTAATTATCATGGATGGGGTTCTAATTTTCTTGACATTGAAAAAAACAATTTTATCATAAAATTTGGACGTTCTCTTGTTATTCTCGGACTTATTTTATTGATGACATACGTTATTAACTTTTTTATATTACCATTTTTATTACCTTTACAATGGCTACTAATCTATTAAACATAAATATTTATAATCTCAATAATTTTATGAATGACATTACCAAAAATATTTCAGATGATGATGCTAAAATATTATTAAACACTTTTAATCATGGCGGATTTATAACTGACCAAGGAGAGAAAATTAATGGCATATCTAGAGGCAAAGGAATGATTTCTATTAATGGAGATATTTGTATAATCAGATATGAAAATGGTGATGTTGTAAAACACAAACATCCATTTTTTTATAAAAATAATAAAAAATTAATATCTCTTCCACGTATTGAAAGCAAAGCACCTGGTAAAAATTCTATCGAATGGGAATTACCTGATGAAGCAAAATTTGTATATATGATTATTAAAGAACTTGGGCATACAACAATAATTACTATTAAAAAAGATGCTGGCAAAACCAATCCAGAATTTATATCAGAAATGATCCATGAAAGTGACGCAATGACCGCAATAGCAAAAGGGGTAGACTTTCTAGAACAATACGGGTATACACTTGATAATAGTACCCTATCATTTGCGGAAAAAATGAACTTAGGGCTGTATAGTCGTAACGACCTTAAATCTGATGTTATGTTTGATGGTATCTAATGACGATAGATAAAAAATGGTATCTAAATATATTTCTATGCAAAACAAAACCCAGCCAATCACAATTGCAAAAATTATTGTCATTCTAATGCTTCTGTGGGCGTTAGCTGATAATCCATACTATTACTATCAAATTCTGCGTTGGGTAACTGCTGGCGTGGCTGGATATTCCGCTTATCTCGCCTACAAACAAAGTGAAAAAACTTGGTTATGGATTTTGGCGATTACAGCAATAACATTTAATCCAATAACACCTTTTTATCTCACTCGTGAAATTTGGTCAGTATTAAATATCATTGGAGCGCTAATAATTTTTGTGAGTATATTTAAAATGAAAAACATTGTAAAAATAAATTTGCCTAATAAATAAAAATTATGAAAAATCAAACCGAAAATTTATCTGGGTACTGTGAAAAAATTATTAAAGAAATAAATGATTTTTATTTAGATAATAAAGGATATTATCACTATAGTGATAATTTAAATATTTTTAGTTATAATAAAATGCCGAATGAATTACCTGTGACTGGGAGTGTTACGGCAGGATATGATGAAGATGGTTTAGCAATATACGACGAAATATTATTACCAAATTTTATAGAACTTACTAAAAAAAACGGATTTGATATTTTAAATTTTGATAAAAACCAATATAAAGAAAATTTTCTAACTTTACTAGATAGTAATATAGAAGAATTTAATAAAAACCAAAAACCAATCATTTTTCGTGAATGTATCTATTTTTTAAGATTACATAGTAAAAATTTATCTGGGTTACCCAAAACATTAGAGGGCCGGATGTCATTTATGGAGTTAAAAGAATTATTCGAGTATGAATATTATCGTATCGATGAACGGGACTTTTTTGAGATGGTTATATCATATATAAATTTATATGGACATTATGAAAAAATAAGAAAAGTAAATGATTTTCTAAAAATTGCAATTTCTATAATTACAATATTCCTTTTAGGTTTTCTATTTAATCAATAAAAAAAAATATGAACTTCCTATCCGCTAAAATTTCCGCTTGGAAAATAATAAAAACAGTATTAATTATTTTAGCCATAGTCGGTTTGATAAGTCTGGCTTGGGATATCCACGATGTGTTTTGGGACGATAGTTCTGAAGAAGAATATTTAACAGAAGGACAAAGTGCTAAAGAAATGGCGGAAGAAAATGATTGTAATGTGTTAGGTGTTGAATTACACGGCGATTTGACTACATATATTCCACCCACAGATACTGAAGAAAATACATATGATACAACAGCCTCAGAAAATATTGTTTATGCCATTAACGATGCAGAAAATGATGAGAGTATAAAAGCCATAATTTTAGAAGTTGATTCTTATGGCGGTTATCCTGTGGCTGGTGAAGAAGTAGCAACGGCTTTGAAAAATGCAAAGAAACCAACAATTGCCCTTATTAGAGAAGGTGGGGTATCAGCTGGCTATATGGCCGCCAGCGGAGCAGATATTATTTTTGCCTCAAAAAATTCAGTTGTCGGTAGTATTGGCGTGACCATGTCATATTTGGATAACACCCAACAAAATCTTAAAGAAGGACTAAACTACGTTTCGCTTAGTTCCGGAAAATTTAAAGATACAGGCGATCCAAACAAATCATTATCACAGGAAGAAAAAAATCTTTTGATGCGCGACATAAAAATCATACACCAAAATTTTGTCAAAATGGTGGCAGAAAATAGAAAAATAGATATTGAAAAAGTTGAAATATTAGCCGATGGCTCTACCATGCTAGGCGAAATGGCTTTACAAAATGATCTGATTGATCAAATTGGTGGAATATTTGAAGTTAAGGATTATTTAAAAGAAAAAATCGGCGAAGAGGTGGAAATTTGTTGGTAAACAAGTATATTACTTTACCGAGTATTTACTTTTTCCAAAATATTCAATTTAGTAAATGCTATTAAAATAATAGAGCCGTAGCATTGCCACGGCTCTATTATTTTTTATTTATGTCTATATCCAGTATTTTTCTTTCTCTTTGCATAACCAAACGAATTTTGTTTAGTTTGATTATTACTCCTGCCTGAAGAAAAATTTCTACCTGAGGGCCGACGAGCAAAACGATCATTATTATATGATGGACTTTCTACCACCAGTTGTCGTCTTGGGGGTAGGACTGGAACTTCTAAAATCGGAATAGTTTTTCTGATTAATCTTTCAATACTTCTGACATCAGACTTTTCATTTCTAGTGGCAAAGGTAATCGCTTTACCAGTTTCTCCCGCCCGTCCTGTCCGGCCAATCCGGTGGACATAATTTTCCAAATCATCAGGCATATCATAATTCACCACAATTTCAATTTCTTTGACATCAATGCCTCTGGCGGCGATATCAGTGGCGACCAAAACTCGGTAACGCCCAGTTTTAAAACCAGCCAAAGCATCTTTGCGTTGAGCCAAAGATTTATTGGAATGTATATCTATGGCCGAAAAATTCATTTGTCTCAAAGCACTAGTAATTTTTTTTGCGCCATGTTTTGTGCGGGCAAAAACTAATATTCTACCTTTATTTTCCGTCAAAATTTTATCCAGCAATTGCATTTTGTTTTCTTTTTCAATCAAGAAAACTTCTTGTTCAATCTGACTCGCGGTCGTACCTGATGGTGCGACTTCTATTCTCAAAGGTATTTTTAAATAATGAGAGGCTAGTTTGGCAATTTGGGGCGACATCGTGGCCGAGAATAACATAGTCTGACGTTCCACAGTTAATAAAGATAAAATTTCTTTTATCTGTGGCGCAAAACCAATATCCAACATTCTGTCAGCTTCGTCCAAAACAGCAATTTTTACTTGACTCAAATTTAAAGTTCTTTTTTCCAAATGATCAACTAGTCTACCCGGCGTAGCGATTATAATATGTGGACCACGATGAATGGCATTGATTTGTTGATGCATAGAGGCACCACCAATTAGAACTACTGTCCTTAAACCAAGTCCACTGCCAATTTTTTGTAAAGTTTCGTCTACTTGCAAAGCTAGTTCACGCGTTGGCAAAAGGATTAAGCCTTGTCCTTTTAAAAGACCTAAACGTTGAATCATTGGTACACCAAAAGCCAAGGTCTTGCCTGTACCAGTCTGAGCAATCCCAATAACATCTTTGCCTTCCAAAGCCACAGGAATCGCTTGATGTTGAATTGGTGTTGGCTTGCTAAATTTGTGGTAATTTAAAATACCAAGAATCTTGGGAGAAATTCCCAGTTCACTAAAGCCAGAAGCTTCATGTTCTTTTGTCATAAAAAAATTGATGACCCGCTTCCTGCTCGAGCCATCAATGTGACAAAAAAGAGAGGTGTGAGTCAGTGACCACCCGACGAGGGTGACACAATCTCATAAGAGATTCTATATAATACCAGAAAAGTATTAGTTTGTCAATAGCAGATAAGAAAAGGCAATAATCTAAACTAAAAATCCGCCCCTACATAATTGTTGAAGCGGATCTTAGTACCAGAGGACGTTAGTCAACCATGACTTATCCATAATTTAATATATTAAATATTAATCATCTTGACCGTCTTCATGTTCAGACGAATTGGAATCAGAATCTTCATGATCCTCACCATGATGAACTTCTTGTGCTTTTTCATGGTGGTCATCATCTTCTTTTACATCACTGTTATGTTGATTTTGGTCAGCATCTTCATGATGTTCTTCATTATTAGTTGGTGGCTGTTCGGATTGCTGTTGCTGACTACCTTGATTATGATGATTTTCTTCATCATCAACATTTACAGACTCATTACCATCTCCTTCATGTCCTGCCCCTCCATTATTACCATGGTGCGAGACATCTTCATCATTCTCATCTTCGTGTTCATCATCTGCACCATCAACTTTAAATTCTGCCACAGACAATATCGTACTAGTACTCAAACCGGTTTTTTGAGCAATTGCATTAACTATTTCAGTTTTATCGGTAGTAAACAATTTGAATTCTAATTCAGAGTTTCCCATTTTAATCTTTATTTCTGATTTTCCATCACCTAAATTCATTTCTACTAAAATTTTTGTTCTATCAGGTGGTGGAGCTGACGGAGTCGTAACTGTCACCGTAGCACTATCACCAACAGAACCACTAGTAGCAGTAACCGTCGTTGTGCCTACTGAAAGTGCAGTCACCCTACCATTAGAATCAACTGTAGCTACGGAAGGATTACTTGAACTCCATAACAAAGCAACCGTAATTGGTTCACCAAACTGATCAAGTGCAGTGACTGTCAATTGTTGACTATCTCCAACTGATAAACCTGTAGTTGTTGGTGTCACCACAACAGTAGTCAAAACTCGATTTGGTGGCGCAGATGTCACTGTCAAACTCGCTGTACTTGAAACTGAACCACTAGTAGCCATCACAGTCACAGTACCAGTTGCTACGCCTGTTGCTAAGCCACTCGCATTAACAGTAGCTTTGGCTGTATCGCTAGAAGTATAGGTAATTGTAGGTTGAGGTGATAAAGCTACGCCATTTTGATCCTTAGCTACAGCTGTATATTGTTGAGTGCCTCCCACTACAACCGATGATGTTGCTGGATTCAAACTAACACTTGTTAAAACTGGTGTGACTACTGCATTATTAACTGTGACAGAAACATTGGTTGAAGTACCAACATTACCAGCCTGGTCATAAGCCTTGGCGGTAAGTACGTGAACGCCATTGGATAGTGATGTTGTGTCCAAAGAAAATGAGTATGGGGTAGAAACATCAGTTGATACTAAACTATTATCAACATATAACTCAACTTGTGTAACACCATTATAGGTTGACGGAATCAAAAATGATGCTATACGACTTACACTTGTACCATGAACTGCCTGGTAAACAGCTGTCATATCTGTTCCACAAACAAAAATATCACCACCAGAATGGTCAGATTTTAATGATGACACATCGTACGATTGCCCAGAAACCGTAACAACACAAGATGAATAAACATCTGTAGCTGAAGCTGAAACAGCAACTACACCAGAAACCGTACTATTATTAGTTGGCGTTGTTATTGATGTGGCTGGCACCGAGCTATCTACTGGAGCGGCTAGAGCTGAACCCACTAACGAAAAGGGAGATGCCACTAAAACAAGAGACATAACTACTTTTAGCAATGAGCTGGAAAATTTGGCTTTCCTGAATAATTCTGTTTTCATATGTTTATATTTATTAATTTTAGACCGCCATATTCTATTACTCATGTTTTATTAAAAATTACAATTATTCTATTATTTTTAGATATATAGCGGTCTAGTTAATTATCATCGACCTTTGGCCTAAAAAATGATAAGCATTTTTCAAAACAAAGATTATTGATTAAATTCATACCAATTTAGTATATATTAATAGTATATGACCACAAAAATATCCTGTCAATCTAAAAGGGGATATTTTTATACAGTAAAAAATTACGCTAAATTGACGACATTACATTAAAAAGTTATAATAATTCTATATTATTCTTAATACTAATTCATATGAGCTCAAGCGTTAGTTTCTATTCTCTCAAATTAGATGATTTAAAATCTTTAATTGGTTCAAAAAGAGAAGATGTAAAGGACAAACTAATTGGCGATGATCCAGAAGGTAGTCAATTTATTGACCAAATTATTGATGAGGGCAATATTGACGGAATTGATTATTATCCAGCGTATTTATTGGAATTTATAGATCATGAAAATATTGATGATAATTGGACTAACCAAGCTTATTGGGATCTAATAGAAAAATTGATTTCTAACCCAAACGTGGATCAAGAATTAACTGATTTACTAAGTTACATTACAGAAGGCCGACGCGTGACTGATGGCGAACGCTTTCACCAAATGGGTGATCAATATGAAACAACGGTTGGTTATTGGACAGTAGAAGAAATAAAAAAACTAAAAGAATTATTAAATAATCTGGATAAAACATTCTTAAATGACCTAGATAAAGTAATTGATTCACTAACATTGGTTTGTGAAAAAACAATTGAAAAAAATGAAGATGTGTTCTTTGTCTCAGCTTAAAAAAATAATTGGTTTAGTTATTTATAAAATCAACAAAACAGGAGTAATACCCTGTTTTGTTTTTAAGTTCCTTGGTAGAAGATGTTAGAACCTATATGATGGTTACTTAATCTATTTGGTCGAACAATATTCTTCTGCTTTTTCCATTCCATCAAACCAAAAATTGGCCCATGTACAACTCGGCTGAGAGGTGCAAATTTCTTTACTGGTATATGAATCACAAATTTTATATTTTTTATATTCTACACGAAGTTTACTATCTGTAAAATATTTATATAGTGGTTCCGGAACTAAGTGTCGATTATATTTAATTACGTGAATGTTTAATATTACCACTGCTGAAAGCATTATTATAACGATAAAAACTGGTAAAATTATTTTTTTCATATTTATAAAACTAATTTGATTCAATTATATCATATAGATAAAAATATAAAAACTCCGCTGTTTAAGCGAAGTTTGACAATGAGCGGGTAAGGAGAGTCGAACTCCTTTCACGAGTTTGGAAAACTCGGATAATAACCGTTATATGATACCCGCAGTGAGTGAAGAGAGAAAATTTATTTTCGCTCTTCCGAACGAGGAGTATTATATATGGAACATATATGATACCCGCGTGTTAAATTGTAAAATTAATTTTCTTTCATGAGTTTGTCCCTCCACAGAGGGATCCCGCCCTCGGGGCGGGAGAAAACTCGGACCCACCTACCTTGATTGCCATCAGGCATGTCGGGCAGGTAATAACCGTTATACTTGCCCATCCGTAGTCCTCCGAAGCATTAGCGAAGGATGGACGAAGGAGGGTGATACCCGCTTGTTTAAATAAAAAAGTGAATTTATTTTAACAATAAGTTCACTTTTTGTCAATAAGCTAAAATCTATCTCTTTTTCTTTCTTAAAAATTTATGATCATCAATAGATAAAATAATTAGTAATAATAAAGTAGCTATCCCCGCTTGAATCAACCAACCAGCCCCCACTGCCATACCAATAGCAGCGGCTGCCCAAAAACCAGCTGCTGTAGTGAGACCCTCTACAATTCCACCATCGCGATGAATGATTATTCCCGCCCCAAGAAAACCCACACCTGTCACAATTTGTGCGGCCACCTGTACTGTATTGACTGTGCCAAAAGCCGAAAGAGATAAAAGAGTAAACAAAGCTGACCCAGCAGCCACCAAAGCATAAGTACGTGGACCAGCAGGCTTACCAATTTTTTCTCTTTGCCAACCTAATACTCCACCCAAAACTATGGCTAATAAAATCTGTAAAGTAAAATATAAATATTCCATAATTATTTTTATAATTTATTAATAATTGTTTATATTTTACCATAAAAACTGATAAATGAGAATAAGATTGACAAAAATATCACTAGTTGCTATAATATCCCCACTTTTGTTTTGGGTTTTTAAAAAAGGGCCTGTAGCTCAGCTGGCTAGAGCACCTGCTTTGCAAGCAGGGGGTCAGGAGTTCGAATCTCCTCAGGTCCACAAAACAAGCCGAGGTAGCTCAGTGGTAGAGCAGTGGACTGAAAATCCACGTGTCGCCAGTTCGATCCTGGCCCTCGGCACCAAGTTATTTTTTTGAACTTTAAAACTTTCAACTTTATAACTTTAACGGGGTGTAGCTCAGTTGGCTAGAGCGCCTGGTTTGGGACCAGGAGGCCGAAGGTTCAAGTCCTTTCACCCCGACATGTCAAGACAATACGGTCTTTCACGAACTCCCCGAATGGGGAGTTTAGTGTATATAGAGCCACTTTTCCCTCTTTTATAGTAAAGTTCAAGAAGATTTTTTTCATTATAAAATTTAGGTCTTCCATAACGCCTATTTTTTTAATACGCTCAGCTAAATTATTGAACAGTTCAAGGTATTCTGAGTAAGTCAGCGTGACGCTATTATTTCTTTCTTTCTCATCTTTCAATTCATCTATTTCGGTTTCTAAATTATTGATGTCCTTTTCTAATTGTTTCAAATCTTCCTTAAAAAAACCCTTGATGTCTTCGTCAGTCTCTTGTATAAGAGATTTTTTTGTCTTTTCAAATTGATTTTTTTTGTGTACTCTGGTCTCCGTCAATGAACGAATTTTTTGTATGAGAGACCTCTCTTTTTCCATTACAACTTTTTTCATTTCTTGGATATAATGCCCATATATAGAATGAGAGGTAAATTTGTTTTTTTCCAAATATTGACAGGCAAAGTCAATAATTACTTTTGCCCTTATAGACTTACCTTTATTTTTACAAACAGGGTTATCACATCTGTAATAAAAATAATTAGTTTTACCATTTTTTGTTTTTTTAGGAGTAATTCCAGATGTCATACTTCCATCACATTCACCACAAATTATCATTCCTCTCATCAAATCTGCCTTGATTGCGTTGTCTTTATAAATTTTTCCAGTTAATTTTAGAGCTTTTTCAATATCAGAAAAGTTGTTTATTTTCAGAAAATCATCCACACTTACAGCAGGAGTAAAGTCATAAATTTCAGTTAAATCAACCTTGTTTTCTCCATACTTAAGAATGCCAGTGTAAAATGGGTCTCTCACAATTTTAGAGACGATCTGTTTGGTCATTTGAAATGGGCTACGGTCAGCTTCATTCTTAGAAGGTGGGGCACAACAATATCTATTTTCATTCAAATAATCAGCTATATCATCCAAACTTTTATTATCTATTCTCATCCTAAAAATATTCTCAATCAGATTAAAAAATCTACCATCTGGATGCAGTATTTGATTACGATCTTTATAATAACCATGTTTAGCTTTGTTCAACCATCTACCTTCTTCAATACTTCTACTTGTTCCTCGTTTTACATTATCACTTAAAGCGTCAGAATACTGCTTAGACAGCACGAAAGCCATCCCTAACAACATTTTACCCATTGTATTGTTCTCAAACGTAAATGTTACGAATTTTAGGTCTTTCACTATCTTTTTATCCAACAGATCTATTATCTCTCCAGCATCCTTCATATTTCTGGCCAAACGGTCTGGATGCCAAGCCAAAATACCATCATATTTAGCTTTTTTAATGTCATCAATTAATTTCTTAAACTCTGGCCTTATGTCTGGTTCCTTGGCAGACTCTGACTCCGTTATTGGTTTCGGTAAACATCTAAGTCCATTTCTTTCAGCATAATCCTTACATTCTTTAATTTGATCACCTAATGATCTGATTTGTTTTTCTTTATCATCTGTAGATTTTCGAGCATAAATAACGTATCGATATTTTGAAACGTCATCCTTATCTTCTTCCTGCTGTTGTGCAGTTCCGATCATTTTGTACAAATCTTGTGTGGTTGTCATAATATTTATTTTAATAAAAAAACCTACTATTAATATAGCAGGTTTTTTGTTTGTTTTCCATTATTTTGCAACAACAAACTCATAGGGTATCCAACCAGTTTCGCCTACTTTCTCACCTTCCAAAATACGTACTTTTCTTTTAGCAAAAGAAGACTCGATCACTAATACTTTTGTGTTATAAGGGATGTAAAAAGCATTACCATTAAGGACAATTTGTGCCATACCAATTGTATCTTTTGCAACCGATGCATTAATTAAATCATCAAATGATTTTTCTGAAGTAGCTAACAAAACATCCGCACCAGTATCACTCGTACGTAAGAAACCTTCCTGTCCAACGCCCACGTTTGATAATGCACTATCTGTTGGGGTTGATTTAGAATTATTGCATCCGCCCGCCATGGTAATTACAAAAATCAAGACTACTGGGACTAATATAACCGCACAACTAATTTTGCGAAATGTCCAATTATACTCCTTCTTTTTTACAGCCTGCTTATTTAATTCTTTGCCACAGTGTTTACATACTATGGCTTCATCTTGCACTTCTTCAGCACAAAACTGACATTTTTTCATATAATCTATGTTAATAATTAGTCGGGTTAATGTGAAACCCGTAATTTGTGTATGAACTTGAATGATTTTTGTCCAATTTTGTCCAATTTTTGTGTAAAATTGTAAAAGACTGTGTAATCTTTTATTAAATTAAAAACAAAAAAGGGATAGCATACCTGCTAACCCACTTTGCGAACACAAGAATGCCCGTTTGTGGAAGGTTGCTACCCCATCTCTGGTCGCAAACGGACAAAAGATGAGGAGAACCTCATTCATTCTTGTGTATATTAAGTTGTGGGTTAGCATTATGATTTTACCATACTGATGTTTATTTAGCAATAATAAACCAGCTTTATCAGCTGGTTATATATTATCGTATTTTATAAAATCTTTATCTATGATTTTAATTCTGGCAAACCAAATCTCGATAAATAATTAGCGAAACGTTGTGATAGCCTCTCTCTGAATAATTCATTTATAGTTGCTAAATAAATATCGTTGTATTGTTCATAAAGTATACTTGTTGGCAATGTGTAGAAATGTTTGAAGTCAATTACAAGATTTGGTATTTGTAAGGTACTGTCACCTTTTAGAAAGTGGCACCTGTTTATTTCATCGTTTTTTTGTATTTTTTCTAATGCCTTGCCTTTGTATTCCTGCATTTTCCAGCCTACAAGATGTTTACCCTCATAAAAAGGAAGATCACGATATGCTGGACAAACTAAAATTGTCGGTAAATGTTTGTCGTTGTTTGTGAGTTTTTCACCTTTTTTACTTTCGAAATCTCTATCCAAGTCACAATCTTGTGTCATAATAACACAATACGGTAAATCATAATCTGTGGTATTACCCTCTGATTGTTGCCATTCGATTGGAATGTCAATTGAAACTTTTACATCTCTCAAAATATCACCTTGGCAAAATCGCTCCTTGCTGTGTTTTTTATAAAAAGATTTAATATTACTTTCTAACATATTTACTTTTCACAATTCTTGCCTGTCTTTGTGAATAACCTGAACCATTAACAACTACAAATTCAGCTGTTTCCTTGGTTTTAGTTATATAATCACTCGTTACTGTAGAATTATTTTGTTTTGCAAAATAACCAGAGTCATTTGAACCTGCTGTCTGGGCAGACTGTTGCGAGTAATTATTATTCATATTTTATTTATTTAACAATCCTCTAAATTCTTCCGTTATACTTGCTTCAAATAGTTTTTCAATATATGAATGAAACTGCTCTGTGCGTTCTAAAACTTCATCATCAGAAATTCCTAAATTTGAAAAACAATCATAGTCTAATACAAATTCCTTTCTGTTAACCTCGTTTGGATACTCACTATTCCAAATACCAAAATTAAAATTTATATCACCTTTTTCTTCTTTGAAAACTAAGGCACTCATTGCACGAGCTAATTTTTTATTTTGATCTTTAACAAAAATAAGATTAGCAATTAGGTTTTTGTCAATATATTTAGTCCAATCCAGTTGCTCACTTTCTTGTAACTTTATTTCGTTTATAAATCTTAAACCAATACGATTAAAAGTTTTTATATTATATTTTGATATGAATTTTTGAACTACATTTTTTATATCGTCAAATAGTTCAGTTTTTTCATTGTATTTATCATATTCTAAATACAAAAATCTCGAATTTATTTCCATTCTTTTATTTTTTTCTGTATTGCTAAATAACCAAGAAGCCATTTTTTCAGTTTCATTTCTCATTTCACCGCTCTTAAAATCTAATTGAACAAACCCTGTCACACTCTCTTTTTCTTCTTTTATTGAAAAAACATCATTTATTTCTTCATGAAGATCTTTCAATGAACCAATTGCAACATTTTCGGAGAAATCTAAACGAAAAGCAACCTTTCCAATGAAATTTTTGTTATATTTATTACTCATAAAATTATAAGTCTACTGAATGTTTAGTACCGCTATATTATCATAAAAACGAGATAAAAGCAATATATACTTTCTTTGAATATCTCGGTCAAAAAATAGTAAAGTTTTGGTAATATTTTATCCAATCCAATTTTTTACAACTGATAGATCTAAATAATCATCAACGGGACTGACTTTTGTAGTAAAGTTTATAGTTGTTTCTTCTGCTTTCAATACCGTCGTAAATTTAGCCAATAAATCCAAAAGCCTTTCAGTTGAAATTGTTTTTAGATCTCTTGAAGAAAGTTCCTGCTTTATGGCTTCCAGTTGTGTGCCAAAAATTTCTATTCTTTTTCTTTTGTGTATATAATACTTTTCTTGTAAATCTTCAAATTCTATTGCTTTAAGATTGGAAATTTCGTCCACAAACTCTCTACTCCACTGAATAAGTGTGGGTTTGCTTACACCAATCTCTTTAGAGATTGTGTTATAACTTTTTCCTTGTGCTCTTAATTCGATGAATTTCTCTTTTGTTTGATTATCAATCATAGAACTATAGTATTATTATATTAACTACAGTTCAATGAAAATCGCCCTATAGTTATTTGGTCTTATGAGAATGGCCATTTTGGCCTAAAGTTACAGTAGTTCCGTCATTTGCCACCACTTGCTGGTTTGGGCTGTTTGTTGGTTGGTTATCACTTGGTGTGTTGTTAGTATTTGGTAGTGTTTCGGCAACATCTGTGTGGTTGTCTTTTTGGCTATAAGTGTCTTGTGAGTTCATATTTTAAGTGATTAAACATTATATAACCCTATTTTAAGCCACTTTTTATCTAAAAGCAAGTGTGTTAGTCCTGATCTCTTGTTTGCAAAAATCTTTAACTGAAGTATTCCATTTAGTCACCAACTCCAAGTTATTTAGTACATTATTATATAGTTCAAGTATAGTATCTACAGGTCGACAATGTCAATAAAAAATTACCTCTATGTTTAGAGGTAATTTTTTTACTTTAGAAACTTTATAACTTTTAACTTTACAACTTTTCTATTCATGCACCCCTACTGTAAATCTCAACTTCATTTCCTCTCGTTGTTCTTTTTTTAATTTTTCAAAAGTTGATTTGCTCCAAGCATGATTATGCAAAACTTCGGCTATCCATTGTCCACCAAGTAGGTGGGGCATCATCACATAATTAGCCCCAGCTTCATACAAATCATCCAAATGATCATTATAATATAGATTAGCAATAATAACCGTTTTATTAGTCATCTTTCTTATATGTTTTATCATAGTCATTTGATCATCGGCTGTAGGAATAGTAGAAATAATCATATCGGCTTTTTCTAATGGCAATTCTGATAAAAATTCTACATCAGCCACATCACCAAAAAAAGCTGGAATATTACGCTGTTTGAGTCGAGTGATCGCGTCTGGGTTATAATCAATCACCGCATATTTTATTTTTTTACGTGCCAAAGCTTCACATACTTTCCAACCAATCCGATGATAACCAAAAACAAATACTTGGTAAGTTTCTTTTACTTCTTCTTGCATAGTGGCTTTATCTTTTCCAAAAAGAATAAAAAATGGTAAAAGCCATTGATAAATTTTTTCATTGTAAGTAATAAGATATGAAGAAACAATAATCGTGATTAGAGCGGTCAAAGTTAATACTGCCAATTCTACCCCTTGTAAATAACCTAGTCCACTAGCCGTAAAAATTATAATAAATCCAAACTCACTTACCTGAGCCGCCGTAATACTGGCCAAAAAAGAATTGCGTCTAGTATAATTAATCCGCCTCATGGCAAAAAATAAAATAATCGGATCAATAATTAAAATAAACATTGATAAAATAATCGCTGGAAAAATTGCCCGACCAATATCACTAAATTGTAATTCGCTACCAAGCACAATAAAAAATAATACTAAGAAAAAATCTCGCAAAGGACGAAGTCGACTGCTAATCTCTGGTTGATATGGTGAAGTGCCAAGAGAAATACCCGCAATAATCGCTCCAATCTCTATACTAAATCCACCCAGATAAACTATACTCGCCACCCCAAAACACCAAGCAATCGTAAAAATAAATAATAACTCACCATTACGCGCCACTCGATCCATTAATTTTGGTAATAAAAATTTTGCCATGATATAAACCACGCTCAACAAAATAAAGCCCTTACTCAAAATAATAAATAAAGTCTTATACCAAATATCGCCTTGGACATCAGGAGTATTAAAAAATACCATTAACAAAACCGCAATAATGTCTTGGACCAACAACACGCCAATAGTATAGCGACCATAAACTGTTTCCAAATCTTTTTTGTCAGCCAACAATTTGGTTACAATAATCGTGCTAGAAAAAGCGACTGCGATTGATAAAAATAATGATGATTGAAAACTAAAACCTAACAACATTACCACCCCTACTCCAATGATTGAAGTCAAAATAAATTGAACACCACCACCAATTACAACTTTCTTTCCCATTCTTTTTATATAAGTAAAATTCAAACTCAAACCTACCAAAAACAACAAGAGAACAATCCCAAACTTGGCAAAGGTATTAAAAAATTCTTCACTGTGGCCAAGCAAATTTAAAAATAATGGTCCAGCTACTAGACCAGCTATAATATAGGCGACAATTAATGGCTGACGAAGCAGACGCATTATGAGTGCAATACTAACTGTGATTCCCATTAAGACTGAAATTTGGAGAAAAATGTTGTCCATAAAAACAAAATACAATATACACGTAACAAAATACAAAATATTTTTTAATATTATTATTTGTATTTTGTATATTGTTTACATTATAGCAAATTTTTTTGATTTTGTCTTTTTCCCCCCTCTATTTTTAAGAGAGGGGGTTAGGGGGTGAGTTTTTTACCCTTTCGTCCTCCTCTTTATGACATCCACTGCCACCACGCCAACTTTTTTTACAAAACCCAAAGCCATTTTTCCTCGTGCTTTGGCAAACAAACCAAACAAAAGTGAAGTCAATCCACCAGCCGTAGCTGTTAAATATTTTTCCGCTACTTCTTTTTTTCCTTCTTCTTCACTCGCCGCAATCTGGATCACAGCATCTTCGGCTACGCCTGTTTTTTCTATATCACTTTGCGACCGTGGTAAAATCTGATACCCCGCTTTTGTTTGTGCCACCAAACCTTTTACATTTACTATATCCCCCACTTGATAAATCTTTTTATTAATATTGGCTCCACGTTTAAAATAAACTTGTACCTCCTCAGTCCCATCGTCCACATACATATATGAACCTTTTATTTCTGTAACTTCTCCACTCACTTGCACGAGCCAGCCTTCCATCTGTTCTTGCACATCGGCCACTTCCACTATCAATGGCTCTGGATCACCCGGGTGATCAATCTTTTTAATATCATCTTTGCTGGCTAATTTTATTCTGGTATTACCATAACTCTCGGAAATTTCTCCACTAATTTCAATCCTATCTCCCACTTTTAAATCAGGGAAATCTTTTTTGTACATATACACCTGTACGCCTGGTGAACCGACAATGTAAAAATACTGTGAAGCCAAAACTCCTGGTTCTACAGCCACGACCCCAGTCACTCTTACTTTGTCACCAATATCTTCATCGCGCAATTTTTCCAAAGTGGTATTAATTATTGGTTTTATTCCTTTTGATTTACTCAGTGTTCTAGTAGTTGCCTTTTCCACTACCAAAGTATCAATATTTTCTTCACCAGGAGTAATTGCGCTTGTCCATTGCCAACTATCATTCTCATCTTGGATATAACTTGCCCCTTCAGACACATCATCAAATCTTACTTCTTTAAAAATTGTCCCATCTGGATATAATAAACGAACTGAATCACTCGTATTATTCAAGGCTAGTTTTGTATCTTGTCGACCGAATACTAGATAAACACCGGCAGGAATAATTGTCTTATCTGGAATAGTATAAGCACGTGAACCACCTTCTTCATCATCAATTTTTATTCCACCCAAATCAATATCCTTATCAGTCGGATTATACAATTCAACAAATTCCGTAGTATCACTGCCTATAGGATTGGGTAAAATTTCTGAAATTTCAATCTTACTTACATCATCAGCTTGATAATAACCACCCACAAAACTTAATTTATTTTTTACCGTAATAATTATTTTCTTTTCTGCTATTGCTCCATTTTTATTTGTCACATTTAAAATTACAGTATAGACTCCCTCGGTATTAAAACTATGTTCCACCACATCACCAGTATCGTCTTCGCCATCACCAAAATTCCAAACAAAAGTCATCTTCTCACCATCTGGATCAGTCGTGTCTGACGCATCAAAAACCACTGACTCACCTACAGCCACTTCTGTATCTACATCAATCGAAATTATTGGCAAAGCTGCTTTACCTTCAATAATATTATCCTTGCCTGGAGTTAATTTTGTAGTCCATTTCCAACCACCATCTTCCAGTTGCGCATAAGAAATATTATCATCTGCACTACCAGAATATTTTACACTATCAACCAAACTACCACTAGGTAAAAATAATTTTATTTCTTCCCCGCCAGTATTATTAAGAGCAATACCCGTCATAATGCGTTTAAAAACTATATAACCACCAGCCGGAATACTGCCTTGGGTAATTTTATATTTTCTAGCGGTTGAATCACTCAATTGCCAATCTTTTAGATTCACTGTTTCTTCTCCAATATTTTTTAATTCAATAAATTCTTCATCATTGTCACTCGCTTTTGGATTGGGAAAAATTTCATTAAGAATAATTTTACTAGAACCAATTATTTGTTCCAAAATTTCTCCATCTTCCAACACGGCAGAAATTTTATTACTCTTGCCTTTGGTAATAGATGAAGTTAAAACAAAATCATAGTAATCATTATCCGAATCCTGACCATCCACTTTACGCACTAGACTTAATGGATCTTCTGGGGCTGGGGCGTTATCATTTATATTACCATCATCCCATGTACCATAAGATACTTTGTCAATTTCTTTACCATCTGGAGAAAATAAGGCTAACAAATCTCCAGCATTGTTTAGATTGCCACTCGGTTTTTCTATTACAAAAAAACCACGAGCATTAATACTGCCACTTAATTTTGTTTTGGTTTCGCTCCCATCTTCTAGCCACCAATTGTCCAAACTAATACTATCACTAGTTTTATTATACAATTCAACAAATTCATCTTCACCATCGCCTGGATCAGAATTAATTTCATTAATAATAATTTCCCCGGCATTATAATAAACAATTTCTGTTCCACCTCCTCCGCCACCACCACCCGATGGCGGTGGATTGACCACTGGTGCAGTAATTATATTAATTAAACCCTTTGTCAGCGTAGTTGTTTCTTGCCAATCATTTTTATCATTATTTGTATCCCCGCCGTCAACAATTCTAGCAATAGAATTGCCTTTGTCTGGAGCACTGGTCGCTTCGGGTAAACAACCTTCAATCCAATTACCAAAACACACCTGATCAACTGTTTCTTCATTTAAATTTTTTAAAATTATAATATCTCCAGAATTATTTAGTTTGGTTGAAGATAATTCAATCACAAAAAATCCATTAGCATCAATCGTACCAGTTGGTGAAGATATCACTCCAACTCCATCAGACAATGTCCAACCATCCAAATCAATAGTAGAAGTGCCAATATTATATAATTCAATCCACTCATTTTGTCCTTCATCTGGATCACTGACAAATTCATTTATAACTAAAACCGCATCAGTTGAAGTGGCAATGGGTGGAGTAGATGTCGTTGTTTCATCATCGCCCTCTGTATCTCCATCATCTTCCGTGTCCTCCTCATCTTCCGTATCTCCGTGTCCTGTGTCATCCGTGTACCCACTCCAATAATTTACTTGGCCCACAGAATTACTATCTGGATGTTCTAGCCAATTATTTTCATCTGTAATTAATTCATTAGCATCTTTTCTTTCTAAAGAAAAATTATTAATTGCTTTATATATAAATTCTTCTAACAAATCACCATTATTATCTTTCATTCCAATCAATTCCCCACCCTTATTCAATGTTCCCCACGAACTATCAAATATAGTGGATGTAACATCTGGATGATCCTCAAAAAAATACAAATCATTTTGGGCAATAATGGCATATTCTCCTGGTTCAATTAAAAAATCTTGTTCCAAACTAGATGATGAAATATCTAATCCATGGTTTGTTTCTCCTTCCCAAAATTTCCAACCACTCAAATCAACCGCAACATCCCCTTTATTATATATTTCAATCCACTGGTGACCAGACACGGCACAACCGGTGGGGCAAATTTCATTTATCACAATATCAGTATTTTCCGATCGTGCTAAATTGATAATTAAAAAAATACCCATAACAAAAAATATGGATATTATGACAGACCCGCCTTTATTCGCTAAAATGCGAAATACATTGCGGACAGGCATTTTATATTTCATACCCCCTAAATTAAAAATAAAATAAATTTAACAAAACAAATTAATCTTTTTTATATTTAGAATTGTATTAATATTTTATAAATTTGTTAAAATGATTTGTAAAATTTTTGTTTAATTTTCGTAAAATTTATGTACAATTATTATTTTATTTTTGTTCACTATTCTTCCACGCCATTTCAAAAACTAATTTCAAAAAATCCGCAAATGTCTGTGATTGAATTTCAAATGCCACATTTTCACTTGGTTTGGATAATACACCAATTACTTTATCATCAAAAATATTTACTTCTCCGGCGGTAGAATACTTTTCCGCATCTTCTAGCCAGCGATATTCGGTTAACTTTTTATCCTTGGCAGTTTTATTTTTATAAGTTTTATTATACCACCACAGAGCGGTATCATTTTTTATAGCCAAAACTTTTTCTTTTATGCCTTTTTTATGTCGTTCTTTGGATTGATAAGCACCCAGTTCATCAAAAACTTCGGCATAACCTTTTAAATTAAGAATTGAATAAACTTCACTCTTCGCATCCAAAACATTCAAATACAATTTTTGCATTTCACTTTTCCCTTCGGCAAATTTTATAACTGGTTTAATATCAGTTTTATAAAGTGATTGCAAATCTGGCAACAAATCATTTAATTCTTCCATCCGTCTTTCCATGGCGCGTTTTTTGTCTTCCAAGTACTGACGCAAATGTGATGGCGGTTCGGCCACATAAATAATTTTTTTACTACCCACTCTGGCGCGGTTCACCATACCATGTAAACCAAGACGTTCCAAAATATCATAACCCGTCGTCCGGTTCAATCCTGCGCGCCGACTAATTTCGGTCACATTGCCTTTTCCCAATTCCAACAAAGCCAAATATATTTTGGCTTCATTTTCTTGTAGACCCAAATCTATTAATTTTTCTAAATTATTTTTTTCCATTTTTTTAGTTCATTCCGATCCGCCGACTGGCGGAGAGGTCGAAGATACCCGAAGGGTGAATCTTTCCTACAATTAACCACTTTAGCAAACAAAATAATGTTTTAAACCATAACTAATATAACATATATAACAATATATGTCAAATCATCCCGACAAAATTATATGTGTTAATAATTATTTAGCTTATTTTAGCCTATTTTATATACATTTTTGAACTACTTAATCTTGACAATTACTCATAAATAATCTACAATTCCTTGTTCTGACGATCGAGGATGGGCCTCGAAAGTTGGACGAAATTCCTTACACTCTGGAGGAAGAAATGCTTGAGAGTAGGCTGTGCCCGATGTGTAGTCACGTGGGATACTCAGAGTTCTGTCAATATTGTGGTGTAAAGAGAGTTGCTCTTCCACAATGCCTGTGTGGAAATGAACTCTTACCTCACATGTCCTACTGCCCCCAGTGTGGCCTCGAAAGGAACAAGGGCATCAGGGAGGCTCGAGCGAAAAAGGAAGCCGGAATAGAAGCCAACAAAATCTTCTGGCAAAAAATCCGCCACTTTCTCCACCTCTCCACACCCAAGGAGTAACACACTCCGCCACGCTTCGCCCGGCCGCGCGTCAACAAAGCGCCGGGCCTTCCATCTTTGTCCAAAATATTTTTTGTATAAAGATGGAGGAAGTTCTGACAATCGAGGATGTACCTCGAAAGTTGGACAACGTTCTTTGTAAACAAGGAGGTGAGTGATGCTCTACCTTTCTAGCTGGGGAGAAGGCGAGCCTATGCTCAGGACTTATCCTGAGGGATGCTATGACCTTCCACCCAATCTGATCGCCATCGTTTGCCTGTACTTACGACTTGACGCAGATGAAGAGTGTTGTAAGGAAAGCGTTGATCAAATCGCAGACCAGCTTCTACAGAAAATAGAGGGGAACGAAGATTTGGTTGAGTGGCTTGAAAACTACGCGCAACACATACACGGCAGTATACTGCGTGGGGAAAAAACAGGCCGAAGCGTTAACGCCTACCAAGTGTTTGCCGCCATGATGGGTAGCTACAACCTGAAAAGTGACGGGGAAGAGACTGTCTGGGAGTGGCACGAATTCTCCGACGCACTCACGAACATCCTGGAACGAGTTCATACGGCTGCAAAGGTGCTGGCCAGGATTTATCAGGAATTCAAAATCTGATAAACATGGCCGGCTTGTTCCACACCTCTTCACTGTGCGCCACACACATTCAAAAGTGGCACTCCATCTATGGATTAAATAGGCGTAGGCCGGCGCGTGAGCTCGGCATCTCGACTTGTCGACAAACGAGACAAAAAAATCCCAACCATTTAGGAAGGGATTTTTTGTTTAATTTCCGTAAAATTTACATTAACAGACTTTCTTCTGTGTGTATCATTAACAATTTAACAATGTGGCAATTTAACAATGGTAGTTTCGTAGATTCGTAAGTTTCGTAATTAGTACGTAAACAGTCATCAAACCAAAAATTATTCAATAACAACGTGGAGTCTTCCACTCTCCCTCACACTTCCATCTTTCAATTTTATTTCCGCAATTAATTCATACTCCCCTGGCGCTGGCGTTTCGTCCCATCTAAACATTACTTGATTATTAAACAAATTAGAAAAATCATTTACACTAGCAATCAGAGTATTATTGTCATTTTGTCTTTTGTAAATTGCCACGGCGCTAATTTCATTAATCCGAAAATGGTTCATAAAAAATGTCCGAGGAAAATCACTGGCCTGGAGTGTTATATCTTTTTCAGAAAAATAAATTGCTGGTGGTTCTTCTTCGGCATCTAGATTGAATGGCACCTGTTCTTGTCGTCGATTACCAATATCATCTTCCACTGTCACAGTCAAAGTATGCCAACCCGGGGCAAACTCGCGCAAATTATAACTAAGATTAAATGGATAATCTTTTATCGTGGCAATATTTTTATCATCAATTTTATAACTCACTTTACTTACTCCGCGCTCCGCTGTCGCTCGTATATCTGTATCCAATTGTCGAGAATAAAGTGTGCTACTAACTTGTGGATAAATAATTTCCAAAGTCGGCGCTTGTTCCAAAGAATGAAGATCATCATATTCAGTCGGTGGTTCTTCAAAACTAATACTCCAATCTGGATTCTCAGCTTTTTTTCTCGCTACCCAATCTTGAATTGCCTGTTCCCAAATGGCATATTGTGGATCATCACTAGGGTTTTGTGGTGGATCTCCGCGTGGGTCATCTTTATTTACATAATATAGTATAGAATGAGCTGGTAAATATTTTCTCTCTACAATATATTGTTGTGGTGTTGAACTAGTGGCAATCTTGCCCGTAATTTTATCAATCGGCAAAGTAATACCCCCGCCAATTGAACCACGCAAAATTGGTTTTTGGGCATCATTGGCTGGCATGTCAGGAAAATTTTCTATAGGCATATCTTTCAAAGCATCCACCATAAATTGTTTCCAAATCGGCGCCGCCAATCTACTACCACCATCACCTTTATTCATTGGTTTATTGTCTGTTCTACCCACCCAAACTCCGGCAACCAAATTTGGCGTATACCCAACTGTCCAAGCATCCACATAGTTATTTGTCGTACCAGTTTTTACGGCTACTTTTCTATCGGGTAAAGTAAGAACTCCGCCCGCACCAAAAACAGATGCTCTAGCTTCATCATCACTAAGTACATTAGAAATTGTCGCTGAAATTTTTTCATCCAAAATCCGCTCACCTTTTTTTTGTTTCCATTCATACAAAATTCCTCCGTCATTGTCCTCCACTTTCATAATACTATTATAATTCTGTTTTACACCATTATTAGCAAACACAGCAAAAGCATTGGTATGTTCAATCAATTTTACTTCACCACCACCCAAGACTAGAGACAAACCAAATTCACCTTCACTAAGGGTGGTGTAACCCAATCGTTCGGCAAACTCTACGCCTTTTTTTGCGCCAACTAAATATAAGGTTTGAACAGCGGGGATGTTCAAAGAACCTTGCAAAGCTTCGCGCATTCTCACTGGTCCACGTTCTTTCAAATCATAATTTTGTGGTTCATAAGAATTACCTGACACCGCAAAATTAGTTTTTACATCCCACAACAAAGTATCTGGAGTATAACCTTTTTCAAAAGCGGCCGTATAAATAATTGGTTTGAATGAAGACCCAGGCTGACGCTTGCCCAAAGTGGCAACATTGAACTGTCCACTAATACTGTCATCATAAAAATCACGCGAGCCCACCATGGCCAATACTTGACCAGTCTTTGGATCTAGTGCTACCAAAGACGCATTATTAGCTTTAGCCGCTTCAAATAATTTTTCTGATTGTTCTTTCACCGCTTTTTCGGCTGATTCTTGTTTTCCCCAATCCAAAGTGGTATAAACTTTTAATCCACCAGTATCTACGGTCTGTTCACCATACATATCTACCAATTGTTGACGTACATACAAAACAAAATGTGGCGCTTTAATTTCTCCAAATCTTTTTTCCAAAGTTATTGGTTCAGCTTGAGCCTTGTTTTTTTCTTCTTCGGTAATATAGCCTTCGGCAAACATTCTACCCAAAACAAAATCTCGACGTTGTTTTAAAGCTTCTGGATCACCAAGAAAACGAGAGGGGGCTTGTGGCAAACCAGCCAAAGTAGCACATTCTTGGAGATTTAATTCTGAAACATCTTTACCAAAATAACTATGCGCCGCTGACTGTACACCATAGTTGGTAGAACCATAAGGAATTTCATTAAAATAAATCTGTAAAATTTGGTCTTTACTATATTTTTGTTCCAAACGCAAAGACAAAATTATTTCTTTTAACTTTCTTATATAACTTCTTTCTGTGGTTAAAATCGCGTTCTTTACCAATTGTTGAGTAAGAGTAGAAGTCCCACCAATTTGTTTGCTAGTAAACACACCGTATACAACTGCGCGAATAAAACTAGTAATTCTAACGCCATGGTGCTCATAAAATTGACTGTCTTCAGTAGCAATTACACCATTAACTAAATTTTTAGGAATCTTATCCAATGTCACCATGGTTCTTTTTTGATCAGCAAACACCTCATAGAGGATATGTTCCCCCGTTCGATCATAAATTTTGGTACTCTGGGCCACTTTTCTGTCGGTCAATTTGTCTGGGTCAGGTAAATCTTTACTTGCCCAAGCTACCAAAATAGTCGCTAATAAAAATCCTATTACTATACATGTTAAAATCACCCAGCCCAATTTAGCGCGCAGTTTTTTCTTTATTGATTGAGACAATCTTGGTCTTTTTGTCCACAAAAACCACAAAAATTTGAATATCCATCCAATAACAAGAAAAGGTAAAACTGCTATTTTTAGCCATTTTTTATTATTAGGATGATTAATTTTAGTCTGTACAGGTTTGTTATAACCATGAACTATTTTGTTAATTTTTTCATCATGATTATTGGTATAACCATAAACTCGACGTTTTGGTTTGATTTCAGACATAATTAGTGTGTATAACTTTTTATGATAAATTTACCTTATTTTAGCAAAAAAACAAGTCTAAATACATTATACCACATTTTACCCCACCATTCATAGGGTTGACAAATAACCAAAAACATGGTAATATATCGCGTAATTCAATTCCTGAGTTAACCTCAGGATTTTTTAATCCAAGTATGAATATTTTCAAAAGTACAATTTATCATAAGACTTTGAAGATGTCAATCTCCGTGGCGGTAGCTATATCAGTCTTTGTCTCTGCTTTACCTATTCAAACTGTAGAAGCTCAATCTATTCTTACTCCTTTTATAGATATATTCAGGTCTGATACTTCTACTGAACCAGTCAATTTTCCAATAGCTGAAGACAAAAAACCAGTAAAAACAGTAGAAGTCGTCGCCACTGCTTATAATAGTTTGGTTGGACAAACTGACTCAACTCCTTGTATTACTGCCAATGGTCATAATTTGTGTAAACAATACGAAGAACAGGGTTTTGGCAATACAATTGCTGCCAACTTCCTACCTATGGGTACTCAGGTCAAATTTCCTGAAATCTATGGCGACAAAATTTTTATTGTTCGCGATAGAATGAACGCCCGCTATGGCCATGGTCGTGTTGATGTCTGGTTACCAGAATATAGTGAAGCCAAACAATTTGGCGTGAAAAGAATTGAAATGGAAATCTTCTAATCAGAATTCAGATAACAAATAACATTAAACAACCCGCCAACAGGCGGGTTTTTAACCCCTTGAAAAAAAATACAAACCCTGTTATAATCATTTTGAAAATTTACATACGGTACCGTAGCCAAGCAGTAAGGCAGAGGTCTGCAAAACCTCTATGCGTGGGTGCGATTCCCACCGGTACCTCAATCCGCCTCTTCGGCGGATTTTTGTTAAATTTATATCACATTTTAGTTTAATTTTAGTAAGCCTTGTCAGCTTTGTGAGCCCAGTAAGCCTTTAATTTTTATTCCTTATTCCTTACTCTTTATTCCTTACTCTTTTAATGCTACAATACTCCCATAATAATCCTATGTCCTAAGTCTTACTTCTTATGTCCGGAGAAAAAAAATTTGTAATAATAGACGGCAACGCCATAGTCCACCGTGCTTATCACGCCCTACCACCATTGACTGCCAAAGATGGTACTATGATCAACGCTGTTTATGGTTTTACTTCCATGCTTCTAAAAGTCATGGCTGATTTGAAACCAGATTATATCGCGGTTAGTTTTGATGTGGCTGGTGGCACTTTTCGTGACAAGGTTTACAAAGATTATAAAGCAACTCGTGTCAGAGCTGATCAAGAACTTTACGACCAAATTCCGCTTTGTTATAAAATCGTTGAGGCTTTTAATATCCCTATTTATGTTAAACCAGGCTATGAAGCTGATGATGTAATAGGCACGGTTACAAAAATCCTGGAAAACAAAAATCCAGATATAGAAAACATTGTGGTCACTGGCGACATGGACTTGTTACAAATTGTTGGTAAAAATACAAAGGTATATGCTTTGAGAAAAGGTATGAGCGACATTGTTATGTATGACAGTGAAGAAGTAAAGAAAAAATATGGCTTTGGACCGGAAAGAATTGTAGATTATAAAGCTTTGCGCGGAGACACTTCAGATAATATCCCTGGGGTTAATGGCATTGGTGAAAAAACCGCGGTTGAACTTATTACCAAATTTGGTGGAATAAATGAAATTTACAAAAATTATAAAGAAGATTCCACTCTAAAACCTGGTGTGGTAAAAAAATTAGAAGAAGACGAAACAAACGCCTTTATGAGCCATGAATTAGCTACAATTATCCGCGACGTCCCTGATCTAGATTTTAAATTAGAAAACTGTATTACTCATGAATTTGATATCAATACTGTAGCTGACTTATTCAAAAAGTTTGAGTTCTTTTCCATGTTAAAAAGGATTCCTGGATATACACAAAAAGACACGTCAACAGAACAACAGACCAACATAAAAAAAACAAAAGCCAAGAAGCTTGTAGTTGCTGACAAGAATAATATTGAGAATATAATTAAAGAATTAGAAAACGAAAATATTATTGCTTGTAAAGAGGTCTTGAATGGAAAAAATATTCTGGATGGAGAATTGGTTGGTATAGTTTTTTCTACTGCCAAAAATAATTATTATATAGAAAAACCAAGCAGAGATATTTTTAAAATTTTTCAAGATAAAAATAAAATTATAGTTGGACATGATTTGAAGCAATTGGTTAAAGTGTTGAGGTGTTGTTCTGTTGATGTGTTTTCTGTGTTGTTCGATGTCATGATCGCCTCCTATCTAATCAACTCCAGCAACCGCAATCATGATTTACGTTCCATTGCTCTACGTGAACTTGGGATTGATTTACCGACTGGTTCAGACCAAAGCAGTTTGTTTGGAGTGGATCCAAATCTAGTAGCTAGAGAGCTAGATATTATTTTACAAATTTATTCTAAACAAAAAAAAGCTTTAGAAGAAGAAAGTGACATTGGTTTATTTAACAACGTAGAAATGAAACTAATTCCCATATTAGCAGACATGGAATTAAATGGTATAGCCGTTGATGTCCCGGTTTTAAATCAACTTTCCAAAGACGTGGCCAAAGCGATTGATAAAGTCACCAAAAAAATCTATAAGGAAGCTGGCGAAGAATTCAATGTCGCCTCATCAACTCAACTCAGAGATATTTTGTTTGAAAAAATGGGCCTACCGGCTGAGGGTATAAAAAAAGGTAAGACTGGTTATTCCACAGCCGAGTCAGAACTAGATAAATTATCTGGTATCCATCCCATTATTGATATGATTCGTGAACATCGCGAGTTAGCCAAATTACAGAGTACTTATGTAGATGTTTTACCAAAATTAATCAATCCAAAAACTAATCGCATCCACACTACTTTTAATCAAGCTGTCACTACTACTGGCAGACTATCTAGTTCTGATCCAAATTTGCAAAACATTCCGATTAGAACCGAACTTGGCAAAGAAATTCGCAATGCTTTTATTGCTGAGCCTGGCAATGTCTTGGTCGTGGCTGATTATTCTCAAATTGAACTTCGTATTGTGGCTTCACTCGCCAGAGATGAAAAAATGATTGAAATTTTCAAACAAAACAAAGATATTCATACTGCCACCGCCGCTGTTATCAACGGAGTTAAACTGGAAAAAGTGACCAAAGAAATGAGGAGAGCAGCAAAGGAAGTAAATTTTGGTGTTCTCTATGGTATGGGTGCGTTTGGTCTCGCTTCTCGGACTGGTATTACCAATTGGGAAGCCAAAGATTTTATAAAAAAATATTTTGAAAATTTTAGTGGTGTAAAAAAATATCTTGATGATACTCTAAAACTTGCTCATAAAGATGGTTATGTAGAGACTTTGTTTGGCAGAAAAAGATACGTACCAGAATTACAATCAGATAATTTTCAATTGCGAAATGCTGGCGAACGCATGGCTATTAATATGCCTATCCAGGGTACAGCCGCTGATTTGATGAAAATGGCCATGATAGAAATTGATTCACAGTTAACCGCTCAAAGTACACAGTTTCCCAAAGACAAGGTAAAAATGATATTACAAGTTCATGATGAAATTGTTTTGGAAGTAGAAAAAAGTTTGGCTGAAGATGTAGGTAAAATTGTAAAAGAAGCTATGGAAAATGTGGTAAAATTAAATGTCCCAGTCGAAGTCCATGTGGATATTGGTACTAGGTGGGGAGAACTTAAATAACCGTCTGTCATTCTGAACGGACTCTGACACTGAGTGAAATGAAGTGGAAGAGGAAGTGAAGAATCCCTTTTCAAAACAAAAAACATCTAACTAAATAAAATTCTTTATATTACAAGTTAAAATGCATTAAAAAGGGATCCCTCTCCCGACTTAGTCGGGATCGGGATTACAAAAAAAATATGATAATCTTCTTGTACGGCGCTGACACTTTTCGCAGTCGCAAACAATTAAAAAAAATGATTGAAAAATTTAAAATTGATCGCGACCCCCAAGGTTTGAATGTGACAATTTTGGATTGTGAAAAAGAAGAACCGGGTTTGATTATGGAACAAATTTTGTCCATGCCATTCTTGGCCGAAAAACGTATGGTAGTATTAGAAAATTTGTTATCGGCTACCAAAAAAGGTGATCTACAAGAACAAATTCTCAAACGAGTGGAAGAAAAAAACTTACCCGAAGATAATGTTTATATTTTTTGGGAAGGTGAAGGCAAACCAAAAACTAAAGTGGCCAAGGAATTTTATGAACGTTTAGAAAAAGAAAAATATGCTCAAGAATTTCCTGCTCTTATTGGCGCCAAATTATCTGCCTGGATTGACACTGAAATTAAAGAAAAAAATGGAAAAATCAGTTCTCATGCTTTGCAACTCTTAGTCCAAAATACCAAAGGCGACATTTGGCTAATAAATTCTCTAATTGAACAACTGCTAGCTTACAAAGGTAATGAAGAAATTCAAACTGAAGATGTCAACTTATTTTTAGAAGCCAGTGCTGATGACAATATATTTAATCTAGTAGATGCAATTGTCGCTGGCCAATCCAAGCAAGTTTACAAAATGATTCGCGAGCAATACAAAATTGGCAAAGATCCCCATTATGTTTTTTCTATGGTCTTACGTCAGTTTAGAATTCTTTTGGAAATGCGTGATTTGTTTGACCGCGAGGATAATATTGGTAGCAATATTATGGCCAGTAAATTAGAATTGCATCCGTTTGTAGTAAAAAAATCTCTGCCATTTGTAAAAAAATATAATCTTCAAACCCTAAAAAATATTTACCAGTCTCTATTAGATTTTGATAAAAAAATAAAAACTGGTCAGGGTCAGGCAGACTTATTATTAGATTTGTTTGTTGGAAGATTATCTATTTAATCAAACCATTTAAAAAACAGTAGAGCCGTAGCATTGCTACGGCTCTACTGTTTTTTAATGTTTTATTTTACATTCTTTACCTTCTTTGCCAAACGACTCAATTTCCGACCAGCGGTATTTTTCTTAATCACTCCACGTTTAGCTGCTTTATCAAGAGCTTTTTGCGCTAATCTCAATTGTTCTTTCAATTCTTTTTCTCCAGCTTCCACTGCTTTGTTAATAGTTTTGACTGCTTTCTTATAAGTATCTTTTACTTTAAGATTCAATTCTGTTCTCTTTTTTGTTTGACGTAAAGCCTTTTTGGCTGATTGTTTATTAGGCATACTTGTAAATTTTCAATTTTAAATTATAAATTTTAATTATTTGAGAGCCTTCCTAAATTACAGCTGAGAACCATAATTTAAGATTGCTCGGATTATATATTATTCTAGGCTAATTGTCAAGTTTGGGTAATTAACTACCACTACTCTGATGTTGATATTTATATGATTTCTTCATAGCTTTCCAAAACACTTCTTTATTCACACAATGAGGATTTGATCCATCACAATCTTTGTTTTCCAAAATATTACCATATTTGGCATAAGGATTGCCATCTTCGTATTCATATGGATTAGCCATCATTTTCTTTACCACTTCCGCATGAGCTTTTTCTACATCACCACCAAATTTACCAACTTCTTCAGCCATGCCCAAATCATAGGCTCTGGCTAAACCACGAAATTCCATTGATTTGGCTTCGGCCTTCACCGTATCAATCGCTTCTCCCACAACCATTGTTGTCCAACCTACAGTCTTGCCCGTAATTTCTCCAAAAAACTTTTCAATAAAAGCATCCTTGGCCACATCCACTATTTTATTTCCAGCCGCGTCATACACCATACCCATATTACGATTAAAATCTTCCTGCAACTCTGTCATACCTTGATTTATAGCAGCCTGTCTTTCTAGCATTCTTTCATAAAAACGCAATTGTTCATCCCAACCCTTCTCGGCTTCACTGGGATTAGTTTTCCAAAATTTTAATTTGTCTACCGCATTCCCCACTTTTTCATTCCAACGATCTTTCGTCATACCACTACCATCCATATTTTCAATATCATTATCTGGATTATTTACATAAGCCAAATAATCGCGAATAGATTCATATTGTTCAGTGCTCATTTTCACCCCACTATCTTTTAATTTTTTGTTAAATTCTAATAATTTATTTTTAGTCGCTGAGTCAATATCACCCACGGCAAAGTCCCCAATTATTTCTTGACTAATCGGGTCTGATAATTTTTCATACTCATCCTTATTGGCCTTGGTTAACACCCCCAACATATCTTCGCGTCTTTGTTCCAAACCTTTAAGTTGTTTTTCCAAATCTGGATCCGAACCATCTTTCAAATAATTTTTTATTTCTTCAATTTGTTTGTCTACTTCAATTACTTTGACAGCATCAATTTTAACCCCAAGCTCTTTTCTACACTGTGCCGCCGCAGAACCAGTCAACATTTTACACCCAGCTGGATCTTCATTCTTTATACTCGCACCCAAGATACATTCCTCTTGAGTATACGACATTGGTCCGCCTTTTATTTGTTTACAAGCATCAAGATTGCCCGTATTTTCAGCAATTAATAAATAACATTTGTCGCGTGGTGGATTAGAACCAGTGTCTTTAAAATTTTCACCTGATACTTTTTCACATTCTTCTACTTGCCCTTCTTGAATCGCGGCCGATTGAAAACAATGATCAGAATCTGGTAAAAAATCACACAACAGTGATTGTAAATCTCCTACACACCCCGTTAAAAATAATGGCGCAATAATTATGAAGGTATATAAAAATATTTTTTTCATATTATTTACTTTTTTTTAAATTTAATAACAAACTAATAATCAACCACACCCCGGCCAACACGAACACAACCAGTACTGCCATTTTTAATGGTCCAGCCACATACGTAATTACTCCGCGACCAATATCAGTATAGCGTTTTTCGTATAAAATTAAATATCGCGCAAATAAATACCAAGGTAAATAAGCCAAAGCCAAAATTATCGCATTAATAAAATTTAATCTGGCTTTTAAAATCAATTTTTTTAAACCAAATAAAATATAAATAATCACCATGGATAATAAACCAAACACGACACCGACATATTGGCTATATTTTGTAAAAATTTCCAAGGCCTTACTATTTACAATATCACTGGCCACTGGTTTTAAATAAATAAATACTCCCCAAAAAATTCCAAAAAATAATAACCAACTAAAAAACGGCCACCAACCGCTATTTAAAAAACCACCACTTTTAATTTTCTCCTCTACTTTTTGTTCTGTAGCTACCACGACTGGTGGAACTATAATTTCTTCTTTTTTTTCTTCAAGATTGTTTTCTTCTGACATAAAAAATTAATTAAATATTAATCATTTTCAATCTTTGGTTTATCAAGTAATACTGGCTCCATCTTTTTCTCACCCTCAGTAATCCTCACCACGTCTTTGTCAATCTTCCCCAATTCTTTATAAGCCGTATTATAATGATTAACTGTCGTGGTCATGCTTACACCCAATTTCTTCATAAAATCTTCATAAGCCAGTAAATGCTTGCCTAAGACTTCTACATTCTTTTTAATTTCCTTGGCTCCTTCTTCTATTTTGAAAGCCCGCAGACCTTGTAAGACTGTTTGGAGATAAGCAGCAAAAGTTGTGGGTGAAACAATAATGACCTTGCGTTCATTAAAAGCATAATCAATTAAATTTCGCGTATTTACTTTTACCGCCCCCACTTCATTAACAAGTAAGTCATAATATATGGCTTCACTCGGGATAAACATAAATGCAAATTCCAAAGTGCCATCTTTTGGTTTAATATATTTAGAAGTTTCATCAATTCTTTTTTTCAAATCATTTTTAAATTCTGTTTCCAATTTTTCACGTTGAGATTCATCCACCAAATCTATCAGTCGTTGATAATTTTCCAAAGAAAACTTAGCATCTATTGGAATATTCCCTTCCTTGGTTATTATCAGGGCATCAACTGTATCACCATCGGGAAATTCATATTGCAGTTGAAAACTGCCTGGTGGCATCATATTTTCCAAAACCATTTTTAATCCTGCCTCACCTAAATTTCCTCTTTGCTTTTGTGATTTCAAAACTTTTTCCAAATTTGATAGTTGTGCCGAAAATCCAATCACTTGTTGATTAGTTTTATCTAGACTAGTTAATTTTTCTGTGATATCAGTAATGATTTTGCTACTTTGGGCAAATTGGGTCTGCATTGTTTTATTTATATTCAACTGATTTTCTCCCAAGACCTTGTGAGTGTCAGACATTTTCTGATCCATGGTTTTGTTCAGCTCTTGCATTTGTTGTTGCAAAAGTAAGAACATATTTTGTTCACCTTCTTTTGGCTGACCAACTTTTTCCATTTTTCTGTATAACAAAAATATTAGAGCAATGGCTCCGAGTAATAAAAAAGCCAGGATTATAAGTAATGTATTTTGCATAATTTAACTAATAATTATCTGTAAATCGGCCTTTAATGCCTTAACTGTTTTTTGCAAAAAAGCCATACTTGGATTATATCCGCCAGACTCCAACCTGGCAATAGCCGACTGCTTGGTACCCATTTTTCTAGCCAATTCTGACTGAGACCAACCTAATTCCAAACGCTTTTTAATAATTTGCCGAGCCAATTCAAATTCTGGCTCAAGATCGTCATAGACTTTTTTGAACTTAGGGTCTTTTAATATTTCTGATTTAATTTTATTGTAATTTTTCATACATTTATAATATAACATATATGTTATATCTTGTCAAGCAACTTTAATTTATGCAGGGCTTTCTCCAATTCATGACTAGGAATTTTCTGAGTCTTCTTTCTAAAGCCACACAAAACAATTATATTTGGTTTTAAAAATGTATAAAATAATCGCACCTGATTTCTACCCAATACTCTCAATTCAAAAAGATTATTTTTAATCTTTTTTGTATGTGGCATGCCCAGATTATAACCAAACTCTTCTAGCAAATCCAACGTTCGCAAAACCTTAGCTTTTGTTTTATTTTCTAGACTATAAATAAAATTTTCCACATCATCATCAAGAAAAACAATGCTCATAAAATAACAATTAATTATGTTAAATTATTTTATATTAATAAATTGTAACGAAGCTTTTATGCTAGCATTATTACTAGGCAACAAAACTATCTTTCCTGGATACTCTTTTGATAAATTAGAAATAAATTCGTCAGCCCAGCCAGGTCCTAGTACTTTTATATCCTCAAAATTAATTTCAATTTTATTGACATTATCAATAATTTTCTTATACCTCATCTTAATAAACAATAACGATCTTTTGGCTGATTCTCTATCTGAAAGATGAATACCAAATTCTTTTAAATTTATTTTTATATCAAAAATTTTCTTTTCGTTAACCTCTATATCTTTTATGTCAATCGGAAAATGATAATAAACCATTGGTGGAGTGCCACTTTTTTCTATCTTACCTTCACTTATGAGTTTTTTTAATTGTCTAAAAACAGCAGGCGCACCAAAACCAATATAATTAATTATATCTTTTGGTTTAACCTGTCCTTTTTCTTTAATATACTCTAAAATTTTGTCAGTAGTGTCTGTTTTCATAGTTTATAGTATATAGTTTATAATATATTATATACTATACACGATATTAGACACATTGTCAACTATTTTATCCACAAACAAAAAAGCCCAGTTTTACTGGATCTTTTTTGCTCTTTCTTTCGCGAAAAAGGAGATTGCCGAGCTCACGCGCCGGCCTACGTTGGGTGACAAATCCCAAGCTTCGTCTTTCCCTCCCCAAATTATTTGACTTTGCCAGTGGCGACGAAGGACTTGATGGCTGTTTCCAGTTCGTCAGCCATCGTTTCCTCCTTGTAGATCGCAAGATTCAAACCGAAATCATATTGTAATAGACGTTTCCACTCTGTGGAAATGCCAATTACTACCGTTCTTTCGTTAATAATAAACCTGGGACTGTGTCTAATTTTATCCAAGATCTCATGACCGAATCTGTCCATTGGCAGTGTAAAGTCCAAAATAATCACGTCAAACTTTGTTTGCTCCAAATCATTAAACGCGTACGGCCCTTCCTTAAGAGCCGAATTAAAATTCCATCGGCGTACCACCTCCACACCATGGAGGTGGCCAAGTCGATCATAACCTTTCAGTCGATCGACTTTCTCATCACCGTCGTCGATGATGAGTATCTTGACAGTACTCATTTTCAACTCCTTCTCCAAGGGTTGTGTCCGCCACCAGTCCTTTTTATATATCACCAACCAACACCACCAGTGTTAGTTGTTTGTTTTTAAAGAGCGACAACCATCTTTATATAAAATTATTTTTATACAAAGATGGAATGCCGAGCTAACGCGCCGGCCTACGCTGATTGACGAAATCAGATTACGTCTATTATTCCTCCTCAAAGATCCGTTTCCATACCTCCCTGTATTTCTCAGAGGAGTCACGGGCTTTTTCGATAAAAGCCCAATCAATATGGGTGGCACGCATGGAATTCGTGCGCCAATCACCGGGATCTTTGTCGGTGAATTCAAGCCCACCCAACGCCTCACTCAAGTCAGAGATTTTGAACGAGCTAAAATCACCGCTAAAACCGCCAACAGTTAGGGGATGATTAGCACGGAACCACCCCCCACCCAGAACGTGAAAATCGACTTTTTTATTTCTATCCACCAGAATTTTGGCGAAAACGAAAACGGCCTGCATATGCCAATTATGAGCGATGTAGAATCTTTTTTCACCATTATAATCTATGATGACAAACTTCGAAGAGAACGAAGACCCATATTTGTATGGGTCGTCTCCCGTTCTCCACTGCCGTCGTTCAGTTCTTTTCTCCTGAACGACTTGGCATTCACATTCGATCCTTGCTGCCTCGAGACAGGCGGCTTCGGGACCTTCCTTGTCCCTTATACCGTCCAATACCTCGAGTCTCCTTTTTATGGGTGGTGGTACTTGGTCCCCGAACGTGGACTCTACCGCGTAAGCGGCATAGCCCTTCACGTCGGCCCAGTCGACCCTCAAATACCTTTGGGCCATTTGGTTTGGGTCGTATCCCATTCTAGCCTCCGTTAAGTCAGAACTATATCTCTTCAACCAACACCACCAGTGCGGATTGTTTGTTTTTAAAGAGCGCCTCCATCTTTATGCAAAAAATAATATTTTGGACAAAAATGGAATGCCGAGCTCACGCGTCGGCCTACGCCTGTTTAACCCATAGGTGGGTAGTCTAGAGGTACTGTTGTCTCATACCCTCCTTGAGGTCGGGGTGAATCTTCCAGCACCTGTAGCTGGGGTCCTCGCAACCCTCCAACCGGTGAGCACACCCTTGGTCCGTTTGGACCAAGTTGCCACAGGTACCACACCAGCGGAGTGGCACAAACTCCACACCCAGCGGGCACCCCTTCAATCTAGAAAAGGTCACAATTCGGCTGGGGGTCCCCCCCCACATGCAGTATTTTACTCCTCTATGAAAATCGTACATGGGGAACCTGCTCTCTACTTTGCCGAAACAACCCCCGCTTCCTACGTGGTGGTGGGCGCAGTTATCACACCGTACCTCGTGCTCTTCGGCCATGATGCCCTCCCAGTTAGCGTCCAACTCTCAAGGCCAATCCTCGATCGTCAGAACAAGTAATTATGCATTAGATTATGGAGTATGTCAATACTCAATTTAAAATAAATAAACCATTTTTGGCTTATTTTAAATAAAAATTTACAATCTAGTAATTATTTTCAATTTGATATTGAAATAAATTTATTTTTGTGTTATAATAAATATATCTAATAAATTCTAAAATAAAATTCTATGTTAGAAATTCTTAAAAGCATTGGCTTTGAAGAAACAGAAGCCAAAGTCTATATTGCCCTTTTACAACTTGGACCTTCTGGCGCCAGCGCCATTGCCCGCAAAGCTGGCATTGGTCACACCCTTTGTTATCATGCCCTAGAAAAACTTGGTTGGTTTGGCCTAGTCAATCGTTCTTCTGGACAAAAGAAACGCATTCAATTTGTAGCCAAAGATCCCAAAAATTTAAAACATTTTGTAAAATCAAAAATTAATACTTGGGAAAGAAAAGAAAAAGAATTAGAATCACAATTGCCAGATTTTTATTTACTCTATACCGTGGCCGAAAAACCCAGCGTTAGATTTCAAGAAGGTGTTGAGGGTGCCAAAAATATTTATTGGGAAACTTTAGAAGCCAAATCAGAAATTTTATCAGTCTTGGATTTGCAAGCTTGGTATACACCAGAGTTTAATCTTTTTAAATGGGGCAAAGAATATACCCGCGAACGTAGTAAAAGAAAAATTTCTGAACGCGTTTTGGTTTTAGATACACCCGAAGGAAGAGATTGGATGAAACATTATCAAGGATCAAAAAAATATATTAATTATCGCTGGATAAAACCCGAACAAGTACCAACTATCAAAGATTTAGGTGGTGAAATTAATATTTATGATAATAAAGTAATGATGGCTTTATTCAAGAAACCAATCCCTATTGGCATAATTATAGAAAGCACGGCTTTATCTAATATTTTAAAAGCGATTTTTGAACTGGCGTGGATTACAGCTACACCGCTTGCTAAAACTAGTAAAAAGAAAAAATAATTTATAAATTATTCAAAACAAACAAAAAACCGCGCTGATAGGGCGTGGTTTTTTGTTATCTACTTAGTACTAACTAGAATTTGCCCGTTTTGAATGTGTCGGGCGCACGGTGCCGAGCTCACGCGCCGGCCTACGCCTACCTCTCCGGCAGGTGGACTGGTTGACGAATCCAGACTACGTCTTGCCCCCCTTAATTTATGGCTACTGAATCAGCAGTCGCTCTTCGCGCGTCTCCACACGAATCAAGATGCAGACGCATCCCGACCAGTCGACATGCCTACCGGAACTTTCAATGCAATAATGCCGGGTGACCCCCTTCTCATCGGTGAGGGGCAGAACGTGATCATGATAGCGATGCAGAATCTTGTCATCAGGCAGTTTTCCCACCTTGTACTTTCCAGCTGGGATGTTTTTTCCATTGGGGCATAGGATCGTTTCGGGCACTTCGAGCGTGCACCCCTCTGGTGGTGCCTCCACTTTACAATTGTCGTCCTTCATCCAACCCCCTACGGCCGGACTAGGATCAAATGGAAGGCAACCTTGTTTTCCGGGGACATCTTCTAACTTCCCCACTTCACCCTCGCCACTGAAAGCGTTAATTCCCGGAGCCTTGATGCACCTTTTCATGATGTTCCCTCCAACTAGCACGTGTGTAAAGAACGCCAGACCATATATACAGAGTGTTCAGACACTCCCAATCAATTTGGTTCCAGAATTTTCATTCTAGAACTACTTATTATTCCACATTTTACAATAACTGTCAATATTGTTTTATTAGTTAATTATTAATATTTGGCTAATTATAAAGTATTTTGCTATATAAATAATTTTCTGTTAAATAGATTTGACACATTTCCAAATATATAGTAGAATAAAAACATGAAAGATTTAATCAGTCAATTAGGTTTAGATGAAACCGAAGGCAAAGTATATTTAGCCTTGCTCGAACTTGGTCCTGCTACTGTAGCCGAGATAACCAAAAAAGCTGGTATCAACCGAACGCTTGGTTATTATGCTTTGGAAAAGTTAGGTTGGTATGGTTTGGTAGATCGCGCGACTGGCAAAGGATCGAAAATGATTTATACTTCGGAAAATCCAGGGCGTCTGGTTCAACATATTAAAAACAAAAAAAAGCAATGGGAAGATAAATTATTAAATGTAGAAAAAGTTTTACCAAAATTATTTTCGATTTATAAGTTTGCCGAAAAGCCAGTTATCAAATATCAAGAAGGTACCCAGGGTTTAAAAAATATTTATTGGGAGAGCTTAGATTCAAAAACCGAAATTCTTTCTATTGCCGATTTTGAAGGCTGGAGTTGGCCGGAATTCAAAACTTGGGGTGAAGGCTATAATCGTGAACGCAGTAAACGTAAAATTCATGAACGTATTATTGCTTTGGATACACCTACAGCTAGAACTTGGATGACGAATTATAAAGGATCAATGACTTATACTCATATTAAATGGCTTAAACCTAATCAACTACCAGGAATTGAGGACTTTTTTGGTGAAATTAATATTTTTGAATCAAAAATTGTCTTCGTCACTCATAAACCACACAAAATTGGTGTAATGATAGAAAGTACATCTTTGGTAAAAATTCTAAAAGCGCTATATGAACTAGCTTGGAATACGGCCGTACCACTCTCTCAACTTGCCAAAAAGAAAAAATAAATCATAAATTACCCAAAGTAAACAAAAAACCCGCCGATGAGGCGTGGTTTTTTGATATCTACTTAGTACTAACTAGAATCCCGGATTTTTACGTGCCGGTCCACGTGAGATGACTAGTCTCAAGTAAGTCCTCCCCCCTATAAAAGAACGACTAGTGACTCACGACCGTACGAACCCACGCTTGCGTGCCAGTGTAGCCACGTGCATTGAAATGAGCTTGTGGAGCGAACACTAGCGCGAAGTGATCACCGAAAGAGATCACGACGTGAGGCGCGACTGACCAGTCATTGCCACTCACGTTGAACGTGTTCTCGGTTTCTGTACCGAGAAGTCCAAGTCCGAGTGGCAACACCCAGTCAACCTGTCCATACCAGTAACCCGTGCCAGAGCCTCCGGTTCGAATCCACTGGAAGTTGTGCCAGGTGTTCAAGGGGATGCCGAAGAATTTTGGAGTGAACGTTATTCTGACATCTACAAGAAACTTGCTCTCGCCACCAGAAACAACCGCTCCTGCCAACAATTCTACACCCCACCCCTGTCCATCGTAGCACGGGCCGACGAGGGTTACCCACTTGTTCGGTACGCTTGTGATGTTGGGCGCAATCACCCAACCCGCGACTCCGAATCCCTCACCGACGGTCTTGTGACCGTGCAGGAGCAACCTGGTGTTGTAGGTTTCGGCCTGAGCAATACTTGAAAACAGCACCAGCGACAGCAACGCGACTAACATTGTACGCATGAGGTCCTCCTTAGGCTTTTTCAGCCCTCTCCCGTGTTAATAGCGCGCCCACATGTCGAGAACAGCTTCTCCACCACGGAACATCCTTTGCATTCTGACATACTCCTTTTTCCTATTCAAATTAAGGATAGCCAAACGCAAATAATATATCTCATCTTTGTCATGTTCCAACTCTTTCTTCAAACAAGTAACTTCATCTTGCCTTTCTCCAGTTTCCATTTGTCCCTCGCTTCTCAAATTGTTTTATCAAAGAACCCCTTATTACCCGCTCACCATCTAGCTTTTATGCACAGCAGCGGCTTGCAAAGTAACAAGGCATTATATATAATATATAAAGAGTGGCAAATACCACCACGTGGTGTGGCTTCACACCACTTTAATATATTTTTGCTATGTATAGCCAAATTTTAACAGAACTAGGATTGTCAATAAACGAAGCCAAAATTTACGAAACACTTTTACAAGAAAAACAAACTACGGTTTCTAATATTTCAAAAAAAAGTAAAATTCATCGCCGGAATATTTATGACTCAATGAATCGCTTAATTGAAAAAGGTTTAGTGTTTCAAGTTATTGGGCATGGCGACACTTTATTTAAACCAGTGGAACCAGCCAAGCTAATGGAACTGGTTGATGAAAAACGTACTAGGCTAGAAAAAGAAATGCCACACTTGATGCACGAATACCAAAAACATCCTGTTTTAGAGGCTGCCTACATATATAAAGGTCTGGAAGGATTTAAAAATTTTCTTCGTGATGTATTATCTACTAAAGAAGATGTTTATTGTATTGGCGCCAAGGGAGCCTGGTTCGACCCAAGACTCAATACCTTTTTGGATAAATTTTTAGTTGATGCGGATCGTCGAGGTATTAAATATAAACATTTATTTGATTTTGAAGTACTAAAACAAGCTCCTCATGTACCAAAAGCCGTAGGTAAACCTTACAAATACCTACCTAAAGAATATTCTACGCCTTCAATGGTAGACATTTTTGGTGATCATGTTGTGTCTTTTACTGGCGCCGGAATAACAAAGATTAGTGACGATATTACCATTTTTGTAAATATTAGTCGTCCACTGGCCACTAGCTATAAAACCTGGTTTAAATTTATGTGGGATCATTGCCCAGAGATAAAATAAGGCTTGCCAAAAAGAAAAAGAAGTGATAAGATTGTCTAACAAATTATGCCCCCATAGTTCAACGGATAGAACAGGTCCGTCCTAAGGACAAGATGTGTGTTCAATTCATGCTGGGGGCACTAAGCGGGCCTATAGTATAGTGGTAATATATAGCATTCGCATTGCTGAGACGGCAGTTCGATTCTGCCTAGGTCCACAAAAACAAAATACAATATACAAACAACAACATAGATTTTGTATTTTGCTCCGTGTATATTGTATTTTGTATTATTGTCTACAATATCCTATACAAATATCCACAAAAGTGGATATTTTTGTGTATAAGTGCCACTATCTGTGTATAAACCATAAATAATTGTTCCACATAGAACATATTAATTATAAATATGCTTCCCAACAAATCAGATCGCAAGAACAACAACACCAAATTTTCAGTCTACAATAAAACTAACGTATTTTTTATAATTTAGTATTTTATGAATACTGCATACTGGCCACTGTTCACTGAAATTGTTCCACAAAGAACAAATAGGGGATAAAATAGGTAGTTAAGTAGTAATTTTAGTTTTATTACACTAATTAAAGCTATATATATGCGTCGTACAATAATATATATAAACCTAAATAAAAAATCACTATAAAAAGTGATTTAGTGGATAGTAAAGGTCTTTTACAATTACAGCTCCTAATAAAGTAAAGATACCCCCTCATATTGTGGACCGTACAGGAATTGAACCTGCGACCTCTTCCATGCCATGGAAGCGCTCTAGCCAGCTGAGCTAACGGCCCATAAATCACAAACATAATACCATATATAAAAAAATAAATCAAGTATCCACACTTTTCATATATAGTTATAAGATATATAATGGTAGGGTTAAATAATAAATATAGAAATATGACAAATTTACAAACCATGCAAAATTTTACTTTAAAAAATATTCCGAATTTAGATGTAGCAGTCATGGGAGCACTAGAATTATTCATCTCTCAAGGTGTACCAAAGCTTAATCTGGGTAATTACAAAAGACCAATGGTAGTGGGTAGTGTGAATGCTTTTTTTACTGGCAAAATATTATTTGAAAATAGTGATGCCATACTTGCCAATGAGAGTGACTATAAACAAAAATTTGAGAATATAAAAGGAATTGATGGAATAATTTTGATTTCGGCTTCTGGTGACAAACATGCCATTGAGATGGCCAGATTTTTTAAAGAAAAAAATATTGAAACCAGACTCCTAACAAACAATCCAAAAGCTCCAGCCAAAGAATATTTGGATGACGACAAAGTATTTGTCTTTCCGAAAAACAAAGAACCTTATACTTACAACACGAGCACTTATATGGGGATGATCATAGGACATACTGGAGAAAGCGCTGAAGATATTTATAATTTTTTAAAAACAAAAATTAACCCTTTAATCCCTAACAATTTTTCCAAGTTTGATTCTTACTATATTTTAGTTGAGAGTAGGTTTGATGCTATACGCGACATGTTTTTAACCAAGTTTGATGAACTCCTTCAACCAAAAGTGTCTGGCAGGGTTTTTACTATAGATCAAAGTATGCACGCCAAAAATGTTGTTATGTCTGACACGGAATTATTTATTAGTTTTGGTATTGAAAACAAACATTACGGCTTAGAAAAAAATCGTCTGTATTTCCCATTACCAAATAATGCCAACTATGCCACTCTCATGGCAGTAGTCTATTATGTAATTGGAAAAATTCAAAGTCAATATCCACCATACTTTGCTGATAATATAGAAGATTACATGAAACGAGCTAGTGCTGTATTTAATAAAGAAATGAAAGCAATTGTAGAATAACACAAACCACAAACCACAAACCACGAAACACATAATAAACCTTGTAAGGTTTATTATTAATTAAAACCAAGCAAACTCACCAAGGGGGTCCGGGGGCGAAACTGTTTGTCCCGATAAAATCGGGATTGGTTACAAAAAGTAAGGACAACTAATGCCATATCCACATATTGATTGTAGATAAAAATAAAAGTATAATATTACATACCATATTAGAATGTTTTACTAAAACCTAATTACTAATTTATGAAACAACCATACTTTGATAATGTTCCAACAATTTTTACTGTTTTTGGTGCCACTGGCGACCTTATGACAAAAAAAATTGTCCCTTCATTATATTTTTTATACAAACAAAAAAAACTTCCAGTTCATTTTGATGTCTTAGGATTTGCCCGCCGAGCAATGAGTGATGAAGAATTTAGAACCCATGTTTTTAATATTTTAAAAGAAAAAGAATTTGTTAAAACCCGACAACCAATTGAAAAATTTTTAAAACTCTTTCATTATGAACAAGGCGATTTTTCCCAATTGCAAGATTATACTGAATTAAAAAGCCACATTCAAAATATTCAGGATCAATGGGGGATTTGTGCTAACAAATTGTATTACTTAGCTGTTCCACCAGCCATGATCAAACCGATTGCCAAGGGATTGAAAGAAACCAAATTAAATCTGCCCTGTGATGACAGTACTGGTTGGGCTAGAGTGATTGTAGAAAAACCGTTTGGTGATGATGGTGCCTCTGCCAAAGAATTAGAAAAAACTTTATCAGTTTTTAAACGTGAACAAATTTATAGAATTGATCACTATTTTGGTAAAGAAATGGTTCAGGGAATATTAAATTTCCGTTTTTCTAATGGCTTATTTGAAAACGCTTGGAACAACAAGCATATTGAAAGAATTAGTATGAAACTGTGGGAGGAAATTGGAGTAGAAACCAGAGGATCGTTTTATGAAAGTGTCGGGGCTTTGCGTGATGTCGGACAAAACCATTTGCTGTCTATTCTCGCGCTCTTAACTATGGAGCATCCAATTAACTATACTGACAAAGAAGTGCGCAATGCTCGGGCAGAAGTTTTGAAACAATTAATTAAACCTAGCTTGCAAGATATAAAAACCAAAACTTTCCGCGCCCAATATGATGGTTATAAAAATATTACTGGGGTAAATAAAAATTCTAATGTGGAAACATATTTCCGTTGGCAGACCGAACTTGATTCACCGCGTTGGACTGGCGTACCCATTACAATTGAAAGTGGCAAACGGATGGGACAAGTGAAAAAAGAAATTGTCGTCACTTTCCGCCACCCAGAACCCTGCATTTGCCCACCGGCTGGTCCAGTGCAAAATAAAATAATTTTTAAACTTCACCCCACGCAAGAAATAAAAATTCAATTTTGGCAAAGAAAACCTGGTTTTGATATGCAATTGGAAAAACGAGAATTTGTTTTTATGTTGCATAAAAATAAAACCAAATTGCCCTATGTAGAAGAATACGCCAAATTACTCCATGACACTATTGCTGGTAATCAAACTTGGTTTATGAGAAATGCCGAAATTGCTCAAATGTGGCGTGTGGTTGATCCAATTATTAATGCTTGGAAAAATAATTTAACTCCACTCCATACTTACAAACCAGATACTTTTGAAATTACGAAAACTGCGAAAAATTTTCTAGAAGAAGAAAAACATAAACTAAATAAACGCATTGGTATTATTGGTTTAGGAAAAATGGGTGGCAATCTTGCCAGAAGATTAATTGACAAGGGTTGGTATGTAGTTGGTTATAATCGCACCGCTGAAGTGACCAGACAAATGGCCAAAGAAAATTTGAACGCGGTATATTCATTAGAAGACATGATAAAAAAATTACCTAGCCCACGCATTATCTGGCTCATGCTTCCCAATGGCAAACCAATTGATGAGACTTTGTTTGGTAAAGAAGGAATAGTAAAAAAATTAGATAAAGGCGACATCATTATTGACGGCGGTAATTCATATTTTAAAGATACGACTGTTCGAGCCAATAAATTAAAAAAGCTGGGTATTAAATTTCTCGATGCTGGGGTATCGGGTGGTCCAGGTGGAGCGAGAAATGGCGCCTGCATTATGATCGGCGGGGAGAAAAAATTATTTGAACATTGTGAACCAATTTTTAAAGACATGTCTCAAGTGAATGGTTATCAGTTTTTTTCTGGCGCTGGTGCTGGCCACTTTGTAAAAATGATTCACAATGGAATTGAGTATGGCATGATGCAAGCCATTGGCGAGGGATTTAATGTTCTAAAAAAGTCTGATTATAAACTAGATCTACACCGCATTGCTGACATATATAATGAGGGTAGTGTAATTGAATCCCGTCTGGTTGGTTGGCTCCATGAAGCCTTTCATACTTACGGTACTAATTTAGAAAAAATTAGTGGTAAAGTATCTCATTCTGGAGAAGGCGAGTGGACCATTAAAACTGCCAAGGCCATGAAAATAAAGACCAAAGTAATTGAAGAATCACTCAAATTTAGAAAGCAATCTCAGAAAAATCCAGATTATACTGGCCAAATAGTCTCGGCTCTACGTGGTCAGTTTGGCCAACACCCCGTCTTAGAAAAATAATTATATTACCTAAATCCCCCTCTTTTTTTAAAAAAGAGGGGGATTTTTGTTTGACTTTTAATTAAAAAAGACCTAAAATATGCCCATATTATTATCTTATGAATTTTACACAAAAATATTTTTGGCTGATAATTTTATTCTCAATAATTTTGGGCTATGTTTGGCAGGCTCCGGGTCTAATATTTAAAAATTGGCTGACAATAATTCTTATGGTCATGATGACCTTAAGTTCACTTAAAATTGATTTGAAGGAACTAAAAAATTTTAAACATGATTGGTGGCGTTATGTCTTAGTTTTAATAAATATTTATTTATTTTCAACTTTTTTAATTTTTCTCTGTCAAAAATTTCTTCATCTTAATTCAGATATTTATCTCGGTCTGATATTAACGGCTGCTCTACCTTGTGGAATTTCGGTAGTCGCTTTTTCTATAATCTTCAAAGGTCAACCAACCAAAGCATTAATCACGACTACATTGGCACATTTACTAGCACCAATTTTGATACCAGCAACTGTCTGGCTTTTTGTGCACAAAGTAATTGATATAAATATTTTATCAATGTTTTGGTTGGTGTTTAAGTTAGTGATTATTCCGATTATTTTGGCAGAAATTATTAAATATTTTAAATGGAATAAATTTTTGGAAAAATATATTACATCATCCAATACCATTTTTGTAGCGATGCTTAATTGGGGTGGAATAGCGCCAGTAGCTTATTTAATTTCCTGGCAAAATCATTCTTTTTTAATAGCATTACTAATTATTTTATTGATTGCAATTATCCAAATCATTTTGGGAAATTTATTTGGCCGAAGCAAAGAAGAAAAAATTACCTGGTCAATCACTAATTTTTATAAAAATACTGGTTTGGCAACGGTACTTGCCCTAAATAGTTTTGATTCAACGGCTTTGCTTGGTGTCGTGGCATATATTGTCGCTACCAATGTAATTCTAGCACCATTGCAATACTATCTTACAAAAACTAAATAAAAAATTTTTTAAATAATTATAAAATTTATGTTATCACTTGGAATCGTCGGCCTACCCAATGTAGGAAAATCTACTCTATTCAACGCTCTCACTCGTAGCAAACAAGCTGATGCTCAAAATTATCCTTTTTGTACGATTGAACCAAATATCGGGATTGTTGAGGTACCAGATGAACGGTTGGAAAAACTGGCTCAAGTTTCTAAATCAAAAAAAATTATCCCAACAGCCATAGAATTTTATGATATTGCTGGTCTAGTCAAAGGCGCTAGTGAAGGTGAAGGCCTAGGTAATCAATTTTTGTCTCACATTCGGGAAACTGATGCTATTGTTCAGGTAGTAAGAAATTTTACTGATAACAATATTATTCACGTGGCGGGCAAAGTAGATCCAACTGAAGATGCTGGGGTAATAAATCTTGAATTAGTCCTAGCCGACTGGCAAACTGTGAGTAAGCGCCTAGATAAAACGAAAAAGAACGCCAAGGGGACAGCTTTGAAAGATGCGCAAAAAGAAATTGATGTTTTAGAAAAAGTTTTTAAACAACTAGAAGCTGGCAAACCAGCGCGCGCGCTTGAATACACTGAAGATGAGATGCTCATAATGAAAGACATGCACTTGCTCACTATGAAACCCATGCTCTATGTAATAAATGTAGATGAAACTTCAAATTTGAATGCCCAAATTCCGCAGATAGAAGAAGGTATTCCACAAATTATTGTCTGTGCTAAATTGGAAGCAGAACTAGCTGATCTGAATGGCGAAGAATTAAAAGAATATATGAAAGAGCTAGGTATGGAAAAAAGTGGTTTGGATAAATTGATTACTGAAAGTTATAAATTACTAAACCTTGTCACATTTTTAACCAGTGGCGAACCAGAAACTAGAGCTTGGACAGTGAAGTCTGGCGCCAAAGGTCCAGAAGCGGCTGGGGTGATTCATACTGATTTTATAAAAGGTTATATCAAAGCTGATGTGTGTGATTGGAAAGATTTTGTTGAACATGGTGGTTGGAGTGGAATCAAAACTTCTGGAAAATTAAGATTGGAAGGAAAAGATTATATTGTTAAGGATGGTGATACGGTATATTTCCATGTGGCGACTTAAACACATAACACGAGACACATATCACATAACAAAAAGCGGGTTTAAGCCCGCTTTTTAATTATTTTATGTTACATGTTATATACTTCATGCTTCATGAATTTATTCTTCCACACTCACATCATCAGTAATATTACCTTGTTCCTCATCTGGAGCTTCACCAGCTTTTACCACTTCCCAAATCTTGGCTTTAACCTCTGTCATCAATTCTGGCTTTTCTCGTAAATATTGTTTAGCTTTTTCTCTACCAACACCAAGTTTTTCTTCACCATAAGCATAACTATTACCAGATTTACTAATCACTCTGTGCAATACACCAGTATCTAATAAATCTCCAGATAGAGAGATGCCTTCATTATACATGATATCAAATTCAGTGGTGCGGAATGGAGCGGCTACTTTATTTTTTACGACTTTTACTTTTACCCGATTGCCAATAATTTTATCACCTTGTTTAATCTGAGCAGCTCGACGCACTTCTACCCGTACAGAACAATAAAATTTTAGAGCATTACCACCAGTTGTCGTTTCTGGATTGCCAAAAAACACACCAATCTTATGTCTGATCTGATTAATAAAAATCACAATTGTTTTTGTTTTACTAACAATCCCAGTCAACTTGCGCAAAGCTTGACTCATCAAACGAGCTTGTAAACCCATGTGTGAGTCTCCCATTTCTCCTTCTATTTCTGCTTTTGGTACAAGAGCGGCGACAGAGTCAATCACCACAATATCCACAGCATTAGAACGAACCAATGTTTCCACGATTTCCAGAGCTTGTTCACCAGTGTCAGGTTGGGAAATTAATAAATTATCCACATCCACCCCAATCTTTCTAGCATAATCTGGGTCTAGAGCGTGTTCGGCATCCACAAAAGCAGCAATTCCCCCCAATTTTTGTACTTCAGATACAATGTGTTGTGCTAGTGTAGTCTTACCACTGGCTTCTGGACCAAATACTTCTATAATTCTACCTCTAGGCATACCACCGACACCAAGAGCAATATCAAGAGAGATTGAACCAGTGGAGACAGCTGGCACATCCATAGCGCGTGATTCACTAAATCTCATAATCGCTCCATCACCATATTTTTCTTTAATTTGGTCAATCGCAGTCTGAGCCGCCCCTAATTTAATATCTTCTTCTTTTTTTGGCATATTTTTATTATTCATTGATTAAAAAAGTGAGGTTTTTTCCTCCCTCACCCTATATAATACCGGTTTGTAAAACAAGTGTCAACAACTACCAGGATTTAGGAATTGGGAATTAGAGGCGAGAAAATTTTCCCGCTTCTTATCCTAATTCCTTACTCCTCTACATTTTAATTCACTTCAACAAACAATAATTAATTACCTGTATCTTTATAAACCACATACCGAGTTATTTCTGTCACTTTACCATGTTTCTTTTTTGCCGAAATAATAAAAGTATTCACACCTAAATTCAAATCAATTTTTTCCTCAAAATTTCCCTGTTCATTTACTCCAATCATTTTACCGTTAACGTAAATTTCTACTCCTTTATCAGTCTTACCTCGAACAGGTAGTACCGAGTCACTAGTCACATAGCCATCTTGTGGTGAAAAAACTTCGAGCAAAGGTGGTTCAATAATATTTCGCACTTGAAAAATTAAATAAATTGCCAAAATCGCCACCACCAAAATCATAACAAAATATTTTCCAAGCATTGGCAGTTGCGATAAAAAATTTTCTTTAATAGCACAGTGAGGATGTTTTTTCTTTTTATTAACTTTTTCTTCACTATCATATTGGGACAAAAAAGGAGTTGAATCTAATCCGAGTGCTTCAATATATTTTTTTACAAAATTCTTTTGGTAAATAACTGCTTCTGGTAAATCTCTAAACCGACACTCTTCCAAAGCTTGTAAATGTTTTTTATCAATTTTTGTTTTTCTAGAAATTTCTTCCAAACTAATATCAGCTTTTATTCTCGCTTCTTTTAAACGCAAACACACCCGACGAGGTGTTGTTAATTTCTTTTTGTGAAAAACTGAAGTCATAATTACAAAACAAAATTCTATATTGAAGTTGTTTTGTAATTAGTAAATTGTAAATAGTAATTTTATATTTCCAAATTATTATATATAATCCAAAATCTATACGAATACACCACAATTACTATTTACTAATTACTAATTACAATTTTATTTAATACAGCCCCACTTCATCTTCCTTTTTTTCCTCGTTCTCATCAATGTCTTCATCATTTTCATTCTCTTCTTCACTTTCAACACCATCTTCTAAAATTTCTTCATCTGGATTGTTTTCTTCTTCAACTACCTCTTCATCACTATTAGTTTCTTCAACGATTTCTTCACTACCACCAAAAACATTAAATTTTTGTCCCATACCCATATCACTATTTTCCACCTCAACTTCGGTGGTCAAAATCTCTCGTGGTTTGGCGCCATCACCTGGACCAATAATTCCCGCTGCTTCTAATTCATCTAGAATTCTGGCGGCTCGAGCATAACCAATTTTTAAACGACGTTGTAAAAATGAAGCACTCGCTTTACCAGCTTGAATAATGGCTTGTCTGGATTCTTCAAACAAAGGATCTTGGTCATCAGAACTACCACCAAACATATTCATGGTTCCGGCTGTTGGTTTTTCTACAATCGATTCATCATATTCTACCTTACCATCGCCTTTTAGATAATCCGCAACATTATGAACTTCTTGTTCTGAAACAAATGCTCCTTGAACACGCACTGGCTTGGATAACTCGGCAGTTAAAAATAACATATCACCTCGGCCAAGTAATTTGTCTGCACCAGGGCAATCCAAAATTGTCCGTGAATCAATAATAGACGCTACCGAAAAAGCAATTCTAGCTGGAATGTTAGCCTTCATAAGACCAGTGATAATGTCCACTGACGGGCGTTGAGTTGCGACAATGAGGTGAATTCCAACTGCCCGAGCCATCTGGGCAATTCTAATAATCCCGGCTTCCACTTCGGACGCAGCGGAGGCCATTAAGTCAGCTAGTTCATCTATTACAAACACAATATGAGGTATTTTTTCATTGGGATGTTTGCTGTTGTATGAACCAATATCACGGCTATGGGATTTGGAAAATAATTCAAACCGACGATCCATTTCTCCAATACACCATTTGAGAGCGTTAACAGTTTTTTGGACATTGGTAATGACTGGGGTAAGTAAATGAGGAATACCATTGTATGGTGTTAACTCTACCCGTTTTGGATCAACCATGATCAAACGCAATGTCTCGGCTGTATTTTGATAAAGTAAACTCATGATAATTGTATTGATACATACTGTTTTACCAGAACCAGTCGCACCAGCTACTAACAGGTGAGGCATACGGGGCAAATCCGCAAACCAAACTTTACCTGAAACATCTTTACCCAGGGCAATCATTAAGTTGTGTTCGCGAGTTACAAATTCTTTACTTTCCAAAAGTTCTTTGAGTGTCACCATGGCAGCTTTAAAATTGGGCACTTCAATCCCGACTAAAGATTTGCCTGGAATTGGTGCTTCAATTCTAATCGGATGAGCGGCCAGAGCCAAAGATAAATCATTGGACAAAGTTGTAATGCGAGTTAGTTTGATACCTTTGTCTGGTTTGAGAGAATACTGAGTGACGGTCGGACCCACGCGTACTTCGCCCATTTCCACGCCAATATTAAATTCTTGAAAAGTATCATGAATAGTTTGGGCATTAGCTTTGATGTCTCCACTCGTTGGCTTACTTCGCTTACTATTTAACAGATCATAATTAGGTAAATTTTTTATTACCACATTTCTCTGCCAAGCTGCTACACCATCCTCTTCACTCTTTGCGTCTTCCGAAGAATTATTTTCATCAGAAGAATTATCATCAGTTGAACCAATAATTTTTTTGGCAAAAACTTTTTTAGTATTTTCATCTTCATCAATATTTTCTTCTTCACTCTGAGCGTTAGCCGAAGAGTTTCCTTCGTCTTCATTATCTGCCAAATCATCCACATCTTCACCATCTTCATCATAATCACCGTTAACCTGTAAATGTTTTTTATTTTTTTCTACAAATAAACCAAATAATTTTAAAATTGATTTACCAACCCAGCCCAAGCCGGCAAAAATCTTTTTGTTGATCAAAACAAAATGCGCAAACGAAGTATTAAAAATTAAAAAGAAACCAACAGCCACCATACCGACCAAAATTACTTTACCAGCAATCGCACCCAAATACATTTTGAGTGGCCAAGCAAACATACCAAATATACCACCACCAAAACCATCCAGGGACATCGTCCACATTTCACTTGGTTCAAACTTGATATGCATAAAACTGGCCAGACTCAAAAAAAATAAAATCGCGCCAATGCCGTGAGTAGGATGATAATTATATTCTGTGTCGCGCACCAAATACCAAGCAAGCACCAACATAACAAATGGTACAGTATAGCGGATTGATCCAAACAAAAAACTTAACACATATTCATCAAGCATGATTCCCACTGCGCCCGCTTTGCCAAAAAAACTAAGCCCAAAAATAATGGCGGCAATCGCGACTACAATGGCTAAAATGCCCCGGGATAAAACCGGGTCTAAATTTGATTGTCTCCCTCGTCCTCGTCTTCCCATATATAATGATTAATAAAAATTATCTCCTATATTCTAGCACATTTTTGAAAACAAAAAAACACCCCATTTATAAGAATGTTTATTTATGTCATTTTACATTTATTACAAAAAAGACTTAATCCTTTGATTTAGTAAATTGAATTCCATTGTAAATCTCATATCATCTACCCTGGGCCTAACAAATGGAACAATAAATTCATGAACAAAATTACCCTGGTTCAAAACCAATATACGATCAGCCAAAAATATCGCCTCCTCAATATTGTGAGTGACAAAAACTATGGTTTTTTGTTTCTTTTGCCACACTTCCAAAAGCCATTCTTGCATTTTATATCTAGTGTGAGCATCTAAGGCACTATATGGCTCATCCATTAATAACACCTCGGGATCGGGCGCTAGTGAACGGGCAATGGCTACTCGTTGAATTTGTCCACCAGAAAGTTCAGCTGAGTAGGAATCACGCTTGTGTTCCAGTTCTGTTAAAACCAGATGTTCTTCAACTATTTCTTTTCTTTTATCAGGATGATATTTATCCAAACCAAGCGAAATATTTTTTTCCACAGTTAACCAAGGAAAAATACTATACTCTTGAAAAACCATTCCCAAATTAGAGGGGATAATAATATCTCCAGAAAAAGGCAAAAAATCAGCCAAAGTGTGAAGAAAAGTAGTTTTGCCACTGCCAGACTTGCCAACTATTGCCACAAATTCACCCTTTTGAATTGCCAAATCAAGATTTTTTAAAATAAAATTTTCTCCGCGTTTAACTGATAAATTTTTGATGATAATTTGGCTCATGTTCATGATTTTTAATCCAAGGGGTTAATTTTTTGCTTATAAAAACAATTAATAAATCAGTTAAAGCTCCTAAAATTCCCAAGGTAACTAAAGCAGCCATCATCTGATCAGTACGATAAACCAATTGAGCTACGGCAACTCTATAGCCAATACCACTGGAAGCACCGGCCAACTCTGAAACAAACACCATAGCATAAGCTGTGGCTGCCCCAGTACGAACACCTGTTAAAATAAAGGGCAACGCCGCTGGAAAAATCACTTTCGTAAATAGTTTAAGTGGGGAGAGATTTAACAATCTGGCTGACCACAAAAATATCCTTGGTATTTGTTCAGCACCCACATGAGTATTTAACCAAATAGGAAAAAATGATCCAAAGGCAATCGTGAATATTTTTGCCGTGTCTCCAATACCCAGCCAAACAATTACTAAAGGAATAACGGCCACGGCTGGCAAAGGTCGTATGGCTTGAATAAAAGGTGTGATAATATTATGAATTTTTTTTATTCTGCCAGTTAATAAACCAGTAATAATGGCAACTGTACTACCAATAACCAAACCAAAAAATAAACGCTTCAAACTTACTTCAATATCTGGTAAAAGAATATTATCTTTTACTAAATTCAACCAAGAAATGACAACTTCTGATGGTGGAGGAAAAAGGACCTGATTGACAGGCCCTTTGCGTGAGACCCACTCCCAAAACAGTAAAAAAATGAAAGTGGGTAAAATGTATAAAAATATTTTCTTTAATTTCATAAATTCACCAAACCTGGCAGCAATGCTTGTAAAGGTTCAGGAAATAAAATTTGCTGAAAATCTATGCCACTTATCTCATTTTTTGTTTTGCCTGTTTCACTAGCCCACTTAGCTTCATTCTCCATAGAGGCAATTAATTTTTTCTGTAAACCAAGTTCATAAGTAAAAGTTGGCCAGATGCTTATTACAGTTGCCAAATCCAATTTGGTATGAAGTGCTACTGAAGTCATGGCCTCATCAGGATTACTTTTAATAAAATCATAAGACTTTTTTAAAGCCCGAATGAATCTGTTCACTTCTTCATTATGAGTCTTGACCCAATCAGTTTTACCTGTTAAAACAATGGTTTCGGAATATAAATCTTCGTCATAAATAACAAATAAATTTTCTGCTCCCGCGCGTTCAATCGCAAAATGAGTAAAGGGTTCAAAAATTGCCATAGCATCTATACTACCATTTACCAAAGCAATAGGTAAATCTTCAGGTTTCATTCCGACAATTTCATATTGGCTGGGTTTAATCTGATACTTATTAAAAAAATCTTGAGTAAAATATTCTGGCCCACCACCAACTGACGTGCCAATTTTTCTTTTTTTAATAAAATAAGTAGAAGTATTAAATGTTTCCTCATTGTCTTTGCGAAAAATCATAGGAAACCCTCCGCTGGTTTCATTGACTTGGGTTAGAATAGAAAGTTTTTCTCCATTCACGCTAGCCAAAACCACAGGAAATTCAGCCGGGGTAGTTAAATCCACTGATCCACCAAGCATAGCTTGCAAAGCCAATTTTCCAGCGGCAAATTCTTGCACTTGTACATTCAAACCTTCTTCTAGAAAAAAATTTTTATCTACTGCTACCCACAACAAACCATTTGATGGCTGAATACTTAAACCTAATTTTACATCTAGTATTTTTTCTTGGTTAGAGCTGACGGACTGATTTGAATTTTGTTGTATTCTACTAATTGTTAAATAGCCAACCATTATTATGGCCACTGCCACAACTGCCCAAATTAGATATTTTTTTCTCATAGTATTATTTTAAATTAATTATGTCGATAATATACTACATTAGATTAGCAGATTGACTTATTTATTGTAAATAGATATAATGAAAAATGTAGAACTTTTCCTACAACATTTTATGATTTTACCTAATCAATTACAACAATTTGGTCTAGATGCCAAAGAGGCCGAAATTTACTTAGCCACCTTAGAGCTTGGTCATGCTTCAGTCCAGACAATTGCTCAAAAAGCCGGCATACATAGAGTAACTACATACGACATTATAGAAAAATTAATTCTTAAAGGCTTAATGAATGTGGTTAACAAAGGCAGAAAAAGATATTTTGTGGCCATGGAACCAGAAAAATTTTTGGATTCACTTCGTTACAAAGAGCAACTTTTTGCTGATCTAATACCAGAACTTGAGGCTTTACAAAACAAAGGTGCCAACAAACCAAAAGTATTATATTTTGAGGGTAGAAAAAATGTATGGAATGCTTATCTAGACAGGATTAGACACAAAGTAAATCTAAAAGAAAATTTGGTATATGGTTCATCAGAAAAACTATTAACAACTTTTCCAGAAGAGTATAAAAAATTAACCAACGAACGAATTTCATTAGGGGTTAAAGCAAAAATAATTGTGGAAAAATCCAAATCCGGTATTTTAGAAGCTAGACGTGCCACAGAAGAATTACGTGAAGTAAAATTTTTACCCGAAGGTAAATCATTCAAAAGTCACACTGTTATTTATGGCAATCGAGTAATGACTGTTTCTTGGGAGAGTATGATCCTAGTCATTATTGAAGACCAAGCCAATGCTGATAACCAACGTCTTGTTTGGGAGATGTTGTGGAACAGTTTGAAATAAATAATTTTTATAAAATAAAATCTTTTTTAAAATCTGTAAAATCAATGTTAAACAAAAAAACACCTAACTAGAGATGTTCTTTTGATGGAGCGCCAGGGAAGGTACGCTCCGATGTGGAGTGATACTCACTTCCCTGACTTTGGTGTCCCGAACGGGACAGGTTGAAAGAACGATGTCGTAGGCAGTCAAGACTGCCTAGAGATTTGACTACTCGGAGGAACCCCCGAGCTTTTTGACGAGCGCCTTGAGGAACTCAACTTGCTCTGTCCCCTCGATGCCGGCCTTCTTCATGGCCTTGACCACGAGGTCCTCGACCACGATGAAGCGCCGGCGTTTGGCACGGACCGCCTCGAGCTTGGCCACGAGAGCGGCCTCCTCCTCGGCGAACGGGTCACCCGGGCTGGGGGCAGCGGTCGGTGACGTGGACGGAACGGGCGGTGGCATGGGCTCAGAGCCCCTGCTCCTGACCTCGGTCAAGAGCTTCTGCCCTTTCGGCCCGAGCTTGTAGCGGGGGTACCCACCAGAACCCACACGCTCGAATACCCCCTGCTCAGGCGTGGCGAGGTAGGAGAAGACCGTGGCCAGGATCTTTGACCCATCGTCGATCTGCTCCATCCCGAGCTTCTGCAGGCCCCGAACTAGGTGCGGGCGGGCAAAATGGAAACTCAAAGCCCCACCCTTCTTGGCGAGAACCGGAGCACCATCATGGACCCCCTGGAACAGCTCGATGAGCTCTCCCAACCTACCCTTCTTGGCCCGAAGCCAAACCCAGATAGGATTTTTCGGGGATACGCCCACCCCCTTCTTCGTACCGTCGGTCATAGAGACCTCCTCTAGTGATGCCAGCACTGAAGCTGGCCGGGTTCCTGCTTGAGCCGTAACTTGTGACTGACGTTCCTCACGCCGTCTCTCGCCACGACTATCCCACTGTTCCCACACACCATCAGGTACGACAGCCCGACCACCGCCGTTCTCAAGCACCCAGAGTCCTTCTTCGGCTCCACGCTCCAAGAACGGACGAACCAGACCATGGTCTCTGGGGTCAAAGAAAGGACCGCGAGCTCGTTTTCCAGCCTTCTGAAGCTGTTGAGCAGTCACAATACCAGTCCCACCCCCCAATAGACGTCGCACATACCGCACGGTGCTTCGAAATTTTCTCTCCGAAAGATCCTTTGCCATTTCCCCTGTCTCACCTCCCATCCAAGGATTATGGTTGTTCACTCAAGCACACACAACAACAAAGCAAAGTTGCCTTATATACCAAAACGACAGACAACAAGTCTATCGGACATACATTTATACTATATTTTATATGATAAGTCAAGTTTACGATTTAAAAAGTGTTAAACAAAAAAAACACCCTGCCAATTTAGCAGAGTGTTTTAATTTTTCTTATTTTCCGTATAATCCTTTAATTCCGTATAATCCGTGTCTATTTCAACAACCCCACAATCAACAATGCAACTATATTCGCCACCTTAATCATCGGATTAATGGCTGGACCAGCAGTATCTTTGTATGGATCACCAACTGTGTCACCTGTAACAGCCGCTTGGTGAGCAAAAGATCCTTTGCCACCGTAATTACCATTTTCAATATATTTTTTGGCATTGTCCCAAGCACCACCACCCGCTGTCATGGAAATTGCGACAAACAAACCAGTCACGATTGTACCTACCAATAAACCACCAAGAGCGGCTGGTCCTAAAATTAGGCCAACTAAAATCGGTGCTACTATTGGAATCAAAGCTGGTAAAACCATTTGACCGATTGCTCCTTTGGTTACGATGTCCACACACTTGGCATAATCTGGTTTGGCATTGCCTTCCATTATTCCCGCAATTTCTTTGAACTGGCGACGAACTTCTTCTACTACTTTACCCGCCACCTTGCCAACTGATTCCATTAAAAATGAACCAAATAAATATGGCAGTAAGCCACCAATAAACAAACCAACCAAAACTTTTGGATCATCAATTCTAAAAACTGTAGAAATACCATTCTCAGCCAATTTGTGAGTGTAATCGGCAAATAAAACTAGAGCGGCCAGAGCAGCTGAGGCAATCGCATAACCTTTTGTCACAGCTTTGGTAGTATTTCCAACGGCATCTAATGGATCAGTGACTGCTCTCACTTCATCACCGAGCTCAGCCATTTCCGCAATACCACCAGCATTGTCAGTAATTGGACCATAGGCATCAATTGTCACTACAATTCCTGTCATAGACAACATGGCCATAGCCGCAATAGCTACACCATAGAGACCAGCCAAACTATAAGCTCCAAGCATAGCAGCCGCAATGAATAGAACTGGCAAAGCAGTCGCTTTCATGGATACAGCCAAACCAGCAATCACATTGGTACCATGACCAGTCTCAGAAGCTTTGGCAATACTTTTTACTGGACCATATTTGGTAGAGGTATAATACTCTGTAATCCAAACCATAAGACCAGTTAAAACTAAACCAATAAAACCGCTCCAGAATAATTGACTAACTGTTAAATTTAAATATTTACTATAAACTGTACTAGCAAAATAAAAACCAATCATTGATAAAACTCCCGACACAACTAAACCCTTATAAAGCGCATTCATGACATTTTTTGTCTTGCCTAATCTAATAAAGAATGTACCGATGATTGAACCAATAATAGAAATTCCACCCAAGATTAATGGGAAAATAATTGCTTCTTCATTACCTTTAAAAGTAAGGGCACCAAGCACCATAGCAGCTACAGCTGTCACAGCATAAGTTTCAAATAAGTCAGCAGCCATACCTGCACAATCACCGACGTTGTCGCCAACATTATCAGCAATCACCGCTGGATTGCGAGGATCATCTTCAGGAATACCTTTTTCTACTTTACCGACCAAGTCAGCGCCAACATCAGCGGCTTTGGTAAAAATACCGCCACCAATACGAGCAAAAATAGAAATTAGAGAACCACCAAAAGCTAAACCAATTAAAGAATTAGTATCTTTGAAAATTAAATAAAATGCTCCTACTCCAAACAAACCCAAACCCACGACTAACAAGCCGGTAATTGAACCACCTTTTACGGCTACGTCCAAAGCTTCTTTAAAACCTTTTTTGGCTGCTTCGGCTGTCCTTACATTGGCTTTGACGGAAATAGTCATACCAAGATAACCAGCAATTCCCGAAAAAGTTGCCCCAACCACAAAACCTAAACCGGTTTTGAATCCTAAGAAAATCCAAAGCAAAACAAATACTACTACGGCCACCATGGCAATAGTCTTGTATTGTCTGCCGAGATAAGCTTTGGCGCCTTCTTGGATAGCCTTAGCAATGGCCTGCATTCTTTCTGAACCGGCCGGCTGTTTGTTGATCCAGCCAATTAAAATTCCACCATAAAGTATGGCAGCCAAGGCTGGCAAAAGTACGAGCAATGTCGTAATCATAGAAAATAATTAAGAATAAATATTATAAAGACGTTTTCTGTCGTCTTTTTTATGCGCCATTATTATATATAATAATTCAAAACAAGTCAATTTTGCTACAGCCAAAAAAAGCTAACCAAAACAATATTTTAAAAAAGTTATCCCGAGCTTAAAAATAATAAAAAATAGCTTATATTAGCCAAAAATAATCACTTATACAACGATAAAAAAATTGACAAAATCACATTTTATAGGCATAATATTGTCTACTTTATGCAAAGACTTGGCTATAAAATTCTCCTCTATATACTACGTGGCCTAACATATTTGAAAAAAGCCCTATTTTGGCTTTTAAGAATTAATGGCAATGGTCTGTTTTATATATTAAATTGGTTTCGTAATACCATTGGCTTTCGTTTTTACAAAGCCAAATTTCAACTAGAAAAACACGCGGGCATTTTAAAAATGCCTTGGAACAGCAAAGCCATAGAGCTCTTTGGCAAACGCGGTACTTTACAAATTATTCTCTTTATTATTATTTTTGTGATCGCTATTCCTCATACTCGTCTCTATGCTCGTGACACCACCAAAATCCCTGGCAGAGACACCATTCTTTATAAAATTGTTGGACCAGGAGAACAAGATTTTGATTTGACCGAAATAACAATAGATTCTGCCAATGTCACAATCAAGCCAGTGGAAAATTCCTGGCAACAAGGTGCTATTCAAATTCAACCCCGAACTCTTTCTGGACAGACTACCAATCAACCCACTAACATCGCGAGTATTGCTTTGGGTGGAACAGCTATTACCAAACCAAATATCATTACCGGCGCTAATATTACAAATAGTAGTAATGACACTGGCCGAGAAGAAATTATTATTCACAATGTAGAAACTGGTGATACAATTGGCACTATCGCAGAAAAATATAATATTGATGTCAATACTTTATTATGGTCAAACAGTCTAACTCTCCGCTCTTACATTCGTCCGGGAGATAAATTAAAAATTTTACCCACTTCTGGTCTTATTCATAAAATTAAAAAAGGTGATACTCTGTCAAAAATTGCCAAAACTTACAGTGCAGAAGCAGATAAAATTATAGAATTTAATAAATTAAAAGATGATGGATCTGACTTGGTAATTGGTGAGGAAATTATGATTCCTGGAGGAAAAATGCCTCAACCAGTTTATACCTACACCCAACCTACTCGCCAATATAATCAATTGAGTAATATTTCTGCTCCACCTGCTTCAGCTACGGCTATTGGCTCTGGTTACTTATGGCCAACTTCAGTCAGAAGAATTACTCAATACTACAGTTGGCGCCATACTGGTCTAGATATTGCTGGTCCAGTCGGTACACCATTATATGCTACCAAAGCTGGTACAGTTATAAAATCACAATGCGGATACAATAGTGGTTATGGTTGTTATATTATTCTAAACAATGGCGGTGGAATACAAACTGTTTATGCACATGCTTCTAGATTGTTTGTGTCTGTTGGTGAAGAAGTTGTTCAAGGACAAACCATTGCTCTCATGGGCTCTACTGGCCGATCCACTGGTCCACATATCCACTTTGAAGTGAGAATTAACGGCAGTAGAATGAACCCATTGAAGTATGTAAAATAATAATTTACAAACAAACACCAACTGACAAGTTGGTGTTTTTGTTATGTGTTATGTGATTCATGATATGTGTCAATCAACTTTTGCCCGATATTGCAGAGCCTCGGCCACATGCGTTTGTAAAATATTATCACTTTTAGACAGGTCAGCAATCGTTCGCGCTAATTTTAAAATCCGATGATAACTCCGCGCTGACAAATGCATATGCTGAACTGCTTGACGCAATAAATCAAGTGATTGTTCATCCAATTTACAAAATTCTTTTATTTCTTTATTTTTCATTTCACTATTTGTCTTGGCTGAACAATTTTTAAACCTTACAGTTTGTCGATCACGGGCTTCTTCTACTCGCAGGCGAATTTCTGCCGAAGACTCGGCTAAACTATCTTTGGATAACTTTTCAAATTCCACGCGCGGTACTTCTACATGAAGATCAATTCGATCAAGCATTGGCCCACTAATTTTCTTTTGATAATTGGCTACTTGCATTGGGCTACATATACACCGCTTATCTGGATCTGTGGCATAACCACATGGACAAGGATTTTGTGAGGCCACCAAAGTAAATTGCGCGGGATAAGAAATCGTACTTTGCACGCGAGCAATGGTCACAAAACCATCTTCTAACGGCTGGCGTAAATTTTCCAAAACAATTCTAGGAAACTCGGTAAACTCATCAAGAAATAAAACTCCGCGGTGAGCCAAAGAAATTTCTCCTGGCCGAGGAAATTTTCCTCCACCAACCAGAGACATGGCGCTCGCACTATGATGCGGTGAACGAAACGGCCGTTCAGTAATTAATGGCTGATCATGGGGCAACAATCCCGCTACCGAATAAATCTTGGTCACTTCAATGGCTTCCTCTTCTGTCATGGGCGGTAAAATTGATGGTAAACTTCTAGCCAATAAAGTTTTGCCTGACCCTGGCGGACCATTTAATAAAATATTGTGTGCTCCACTCGCGGCCACTTCCAAAGCGCGCTTGGCAAATTCCTGGCCTTTGATATAAGCCATATCCATTTCTATTTCTCTAACTACAAATAAATCAGTCAAAGGTTGTGGTTCTTGTTTAATTATCAATTCATTACCTAATAAATGCGCAATCATTTGTTGAAAATTTTCTACCGGATAAACTTCAATTTCTTTTATGAGAGATGCTTCACGCGCATTCACCGCTGGCACAAAGATTTTTTTATAACCCCGATCTTTGGCGTGAATTGCTAAAGGAAGTATTCCATTGGTATGACGCAGACTCCCATCTAGAGCCAATTCCCCAATAAAAAGACAATCAGATAAATTTATTTCTAATCCTTCTTTGGCTGTAAACATACCCACGGCAATGGGTAAATCAAACGCCGAGCCTTCTTTGCGAACATCCGCTGGCGCCAAATTAACTAAAATGCGATGGCCATTGGGAAAAGTAAGACCACTGTTTCGCCATACTGTTCTAATTCTTTCTTTAGCTTCCTGGATCGCCATATCAGGTAACCCAATAATCTGGAAACCTTGAAAAGTCGGGGAAATATCTGTTTCAACAATTATTGGTTCACATTCCAAACCCAGAGTGGCCGCGGAATTTATTTTGGTAAACATATCGTCTGTCATTCTGAGCGAAGCGAAGAATCCCTTTTCAAGTTGCGTTCGCCCACATTAAAAATTACATTTATTATACCACATTGTGCAGATATCAGATAACAAAAATCACCTGAACCTAGGTGATTTTATTTTTTAATTTCTCAATTAACCTATTTTAAATCATCAATCGGCATACATTTGCTTACACCATAGTCATAGTCATAATTATTAGGACAAGCACACAAATCTTCTGTGGCAATCACACCATTTATTGGGGAACAGTCTATAATACACTTCGGTGACAAACTTAAATCTATCTTATAACCATCCTTACACATACAATCATATTTTTCTCCATTTAGATTAGAAATAGAATTCTTTCCTTTCAAAAATATGCAATAATCATTCGCTGATATACACTTAATAGGTTCTTCGATACTGAAGACATGTCCATCATCACACTCACATTTTCCTGTTTGTTCATTCATATGACTATTATCACCTAAACGTTTTTTACAACCATACGAATAATCTTGAAGAGAAGAAACACTCTCTTCTTTTCCTCCTAGCTGTGCATTAGTCTCTGCAATCTCGTTATCCATTTTACCACCAGAACCTTCACCTATTGTATTCTGCTGAACACTTACGCAGCCAACCCCAACTAAAAACAGAATTAAAATCAAAAAAAATAATTTACTATTTTCTATCATATAATTAAAGTTTAATATTAATTTTCTTCAATCTTTCATCCAACAATAACAACCCTACCCCCACCACAATCATCACATCCGCCAAATTTATTACCCCAGTAAGAATACGAATATAATCTATAGTGACACCGAATAATACGCGATCAATGTAATTTGAAACCGCCCCAGCAATAATAAAAAATAGTGATAACTGTCTTGTGATATGTGATATGTGATATGTGTTATGTGTTCGTCTTATCCAAATAAATAATCCTAATAAAATTATTGGCGTAAAAATAACTACTAACCAATTTGGTACGGGTAAAGAAAAAGCAATGCCAGGATTGGGGAAATATTCCCAGCCCAACCAATTTTTCCAAAGATAAAAACTAAAATCAGAATTAGTCCGCGCCAAATATTTTAACAACTGATCCAACAATAAAAAAAATCCACCGATTACAATATAAATTGTTAGGTGGATTTTATTTTTCATATACAAATCACAATTCGTGATTAATTAGTTTAATTCGTATGGCATTCGTGATTACTTTAAGCCTCTTGTGTTAGTGTTTTTTTACAACTTACACACGCGCTAGAAGTCGGACGAGCCAATAATCTTTTTTCTTCAATTGGATTATCACAATACTTACAAAAACCATAAGTATTATCTTCCAATCTTTTTAAAGATTTGACCACATCACGCAAAGTATTTTCCAAAGAAATTTCTAGTGGTTTATTGGCCGTATAATCAGCTACTTCGCGAGCATTTTCATCCTCTTCATCACCGTACTCTGGAAAAGTGGTATCATAATCATTCTCAGCATGAGAATTTTTCTTGGCAAATTTTTCTAATTCTGATTCCAGATGAATTTTCTCTTCTAATAAATTTTTCTTTATTTCATCCAAAAAAGTCTTTGTAAATTTAGTCTTGGTCATATATGTATTTAATCAAAATATGCTTTTATTTTACCACATATTTATAAGAACGTCATTATATCATATGTTAATTAAAAGTCAACATTTAAATACTCAACCCAATCCATATGGCTTGGCACCCGTTAAGTCGGATTATTTGTAAGTCTGTATTTTTGCAATAAAAAAAGGTGGTCAATCGCCCCGGTGATTTTGTGGCGTGCCACCTTTAAATCCCAGAAACGCGCCACTCGGGCAATCCAAGATCTCAAATTTTTAAGCTCTTAGAACGCCCGATTAGGCAAGCCGTCATACTGGGACGGTATAATTCCCTCCACCACTCGGCGGTGTTTGCTCCCGACATCAAGTGTGGCTGTGAAGCCCTTGATGCATGAAAGGTGGGAGTCACCTGTCTAGGCTAGCTTTTACTCTCATTTTTAACTTTTGTTTTTGTTTTAAGGAATTTGTATAGATTACTTTATACAAATTCATAAGAGTTAGCCTAGTAAAAAAGCAGTGGATGGAAACATGCTCCATTCGACAAAGTCGAATCGAACATATCTATATTTTGAAGGAACTGAATATAGTATAGCATAAAATACCACTTTTGTCAATAGTTTAGCTAAAATAAGCAAAATTTAGCTAAAATAAGCCATTTTAATTGTGCATAAGTATGTATAGAGTAGCCTATACAAATAAAAAATTAGGCTTTCAAACCTAATGTTATCCACTTTTTGGTTACTCTATCCCCAGAGTTATCCACAGTTGTATAGAATAGTCTGTACATTTTTAAGGTAAATCAACTCCACCCTTTGACCACGGATTACATCGCAATATCCGCCATATTGTTTTTAAACCGCCAACTATAATTCCACGTTTCTTTATTACTTCATACCCATACTGACTACAGGTGGGATAATACTTACAATAACCATGCGGATAAAAATGTTTTAAAGGTCCATGATCTGGTGAAAATGTTTTCTGATACAAACGAATCAACCAAAGAAATGGTAATCTAAAAATATAAATTATTTTGTAGACTAAATTTTTCATAACATTATATCAGCTCGGCGTAATAATTTAATAATATCGTCTTCAATTTCCTTATATTCTTTACCCAAGACCTCTGGTTTGGTAATAAAAGCCAGATGAAAACCGGATTTTATCTTATTATCCTTAATTAAAAGACGGACAACTTCTCTCATTTGCCGTTTGATTCTGTTTCTGTCTACGGCTTTTTTACTAATTTTAATACTAACCACAAAACCGATTCTTAATTCATCTTGGGTGTATTTACGTCTAGGATACTTTTCTGGCTCAATTTTCCAAATCTTTAATGATGATAAAGTGCCATTAACAAACTTACCCTCTTTAAAGAGAATCTCAAAATCTTTCATTTTTGTTAGTCTGTTATTTGGTTTTAGCATATTTTGGGCGATTTTACTATCCAGATATACTGATAATCCAGATTGACGGATCGCAGTATCTGCAAATCTGGATTATCTGGATATCCGTATAGTTAAAGTATAACACAAAAGCCTCGAACGTACGAGGCCTTTATTAATATTTTTGGCTAATTTTAGCGAGTCTTTCTAGTTCTCTTGCCTTTTTTCTCATCGCTAACAGTCAATTTTTTTCTGCCTTTGTCTCTACGTCTCTTTAATACATTTCTACCATTGCTAGTTTCCATGCGAGACAAAAAACCATGACATTTGGCTCTCTTACGTTTCTTTGGTTGGTAAGTTCTTTTTGGCATAAAATTATTATTTATAATTAGTGAGAGGATTATAATTGATTTGAGGAATTTTGTCAAGAGAAAGATACTTCCAATTCATACCACCCAAATATGACTTATCCCCACAATCCACAGCTTGTCCCCATTATGTACACTTTTTGCCTTTTTTAAGCCATTTTTTAATAAATAATTATGTGCTAAAATAGGTTCACTTTAAAAAATAATGCGATTCTAATATACTAATTCATACGAATTATACCGATGCTATACAAATTATTATTAGTATCATTAGTACAATTCGTATATTAGCATCATTCTAATTATGACAAATCACGAAATCTGGCAAGCTGTTCTCGCTGAATTTGAATTAAAAGTTTCCAAAGCTAATTTTACTACTTGGTTCCGCAATACTGGTATTGGCCAATATGAAGTTGGTCAGGTAATTATTTGTGTGCCTAATACTTTTACCAAGAGCTGGCTGGAAAAAAAATATCATCCAGAAATTATAAAAATTTTGGAACGAGTGACAGGTAAGCCAGTAAAAAAAGTAGAATATAAAGTAGAAAATTCCAAATTGATTGAAGAAAAAGAATGTACCATGTCCACTGAACCAAATGTATCTAGTGCAGCCACGCCAATTTATTCGGCGCCAAAAAATCAATCTTTGGGTAGTAAATTTGGTCTAAATATAAAATATACTTTTGACACTTTTATTGTTGGTAAGGGCAATGAACTCGCTCATGCTGCTGCCCAAGCCTCTGCTAACCGACCAGGAGAAGCCTACAACCCATTATTTATCTATGGTGGGGTCGGATTAGGCAAGACTCATCTTCTGCAAGCGATTGGCCACAAAATGCTAGAAAATAATCCGCAAACAAAAATTCTCTATGTTTCTTCAGAAAAATTTACTAATGAATTTGTCACTTCAGTAAAAGAAGGCCGAGCCAAAGAATTTAAAGATCGCTATCGCAATGTTGATTTACTCTTGATTGACGACATTCAATTCATTGGTGGCAAAGAACAAACTCAGGAGGAATTTTTTCACACTTTCAACGAACTACATCAACAAGGCAAACAAGTCGTGCTTACTTCTGATCGCCCACCAAAAGCCATCCCAGCTTTGGAAGATCGTTTACGCTCTAGATTTGAATGGGGGATGATTGCAGATATCGCAGCGCCAGATTTGGAAACGAGATCAGCCATTTTGAAATCAAAAGCTCAGGAGAAAAAATATAATTTGTCCGATGAACTGATAAATTTAATCGCGGCCACTGTCCAAAGTAATATCCGGGAACTAGAAGGCGCGCTAAATAAAATTATTGCTTTTCATGAATTAAAAAATACTGAACCAACTAAAGAAAGCGTAAAATCTGTCTTATCAAGTTTTGAAGCGCAAAGTATGAAACGCTCTCTTACTCCAAAAGAGTTAACTAGTGTGGTATCAGAATTTTATGACGTGGCGATTGATGATATTGCTGGTAAGAGCCGAGAAAAAAGACTTTCCAATCCCAGACAAATTATTATGTTCTTACTACGTGAAGAATTAAAAATGTCTTACCCGGCGATTGGTAATGAACTCGGCGGACGCGACCACACTACAGCCATGCACGCTCATACCAAAATAAAAACCGAGATTGAAAATGACGCCAAACTAAAACAAGAAATTGAAGCGATCAAACAAAGATTATACGTAGATAATATCTAAACTAGAATTGCAAATACGGTGGATAAAGCTTGGGATAAGAATATAATTATAAAAATTTAAACTGTTCATAATTAATGAGTTATAAACAGGGCAAAAATAAAAACCAAAATTATCAACAAGAAGACAAAAAATTATTAAGAAATTATTAACACCAAAATTTATCTAAAACTAAAATAAAAAACGACTTTTGCACACTATCCACAACACCTATTACTATTATCAATTTAATATATAAATATATAACAAACAACAGAGGGGATTTTAAAAAATGCACGTGAGGTGCATAAGTCCAAATATATGAAATTTACTTGTACTAAAGAAAATTTATCACATGCTCTAGACTTGGTTAGTGGAGTCGCGGGTAAGCAAGTTAACTTACCAATCTTGTTAAATATTTTAATCCAGGTAAACGACACTGGAGTAAAATTAATGACAACCAATTTGGAAATGGCCATTCAAGTTAATTTGCGCGCCAAAGTAGAAAATACAGGCAGTTTTACGGTGCCAGCCAAAACTCTCACTGACTTTGTTCATCTTTTGCCAGACGAACAAGTAGAAATGGAACTAGTAGAAAATGAAATAAAAATTACTTGTGGTTCTTCTAGCACAAAAATAAAAGGCGTACCAGCTGACGAATATCCAGTGATGCCAGAAATTGAAGAACAACATGCCTATGTTTTGGATGCCGAAGATTTTAAAAATTCTTTGGGTCAAGTAGTGGTGGCCACAGCCAAAAATGAAATCAGACCAGAATTGGCTGGAGTTTATTTTGGATTATTTGCTGATAGGTACAAAGGTTTGGTAATGGCAGCCACTGATTCTTATCGTTTGGCTGAAAAAAAATTAAATATTGAACAAGGAAGTGATGAAATGAAAATTATTGTACCAGCTCGGACAGTTTATGAGATGATTAGACTCATAACAATTTCCAAAGCCAAGAGTGGAGAAACAAAAATAAGATTGTGGCTCACAGAAAATCAAATTGCTTTGCGCTTTGATGATTTTGAAATGACTTCCCGATTGATTGATGGCAAATATCCAGACTATGCCCAGATTATTCCTGGTGAATTCAAAACCACAGCCGTTTTTCCCGTGGCCCAAATGACAAATAAAATTAAAACCGCTAGTCTTTTTACAACTATGGGGGTAAACGCAGTTTCATTTGATCTAAATGTGGGTGAGGGGACAATCGGAGTTTCATCTACTAGTACTCAGACTGGTGAACACTCATCAGAAATTGATGTTGAACTAAAAGGCGAAGAAAATTCAATTTTACTTAATCATCGCTATGTTTTGGATGGTCTCCAACATATGGAAACTGATGAGATAGAATTTAAAGTAAATAGTGGCGACGCCCCATGTTTGTTTTCTCCCAAAGGTAAAGACGAGTATTTGTATATTGTGATGCCTATTCGTCAATAATCATGGTGCAGATAGCAGATAACAAAAAAATAATCCCGACTAGTTGTTGGGATTTTTGATTAAAGAGTAATAGAGTAATGAAGTAATAAAGAGAATCTCAAAATTTTTTTTACTATATTACTTCATTACTTTAGTTTTTATCAATTTCAATTATTTTATTTCTACTAGTTTGGCCTTTAACAATTTTTATTTTTGATTTGGGGATTTTCCATTCAGCACTTAGAAATTTTATTAATTCTTTATTAGCTTCGCCATCAACTGGGGGAGCTTTTAATTTTATTTTTATAGTGCCATCAGACATGGTTTCGCCAATTTCATTTTTGCTGGAACGAGGAGTAATTTTTACAGTTATTTTTTTCATAATTTTTTTGTGTAAGTGATTGTGGATTTCTGCTTTCGCAGGAATGACAAATGACAGTATTTTAATTATAGCAGGCTTGGAAGTAAAAAAACACCCCTTTTGTAGGAGTGTTTTGGTGTTGTTCTGTTAAAGTGTTTATTTGTCTTCATGTTTATGATCATGATCGCATTTGTGTTCCTCTACTTCCTCACCCTTTACTTTGGCTGTGAGCCATTCCATTACTTTTCTATTTTGTAAACTCATGGCAATAGTGTCGCGGACTTCGGGGCGTTTTAATTTGTCCAAATATTCTTTGTTGGTAGCGTACATGGCTTCCATAACTTTTATTTCCGCATCAGTTTCTTCATCATGGACATGAATATGATTTTCTATCGCGACTTGGCGAGAGATAAGAGCCGCCTTGGCACGTTTTTCAGCTTGAGTCTTAAATTCTTCAAACAAAGTTTTTTCGTCTTTTTTAATATCAGCCAAATATTGTTCAATACTAATATTATGTTTTTCCAAATCAGCTTTTAATTCATAAAACATTTTTTGGCGTTCGGCATCAATCAAGACTTCTGGGATTGGATCAAATTCAGTTCCCTCTATCATTTGGTCTAGCATTTCAATTTCAAATTTTTGGTTAGCGCGTCGTTTGGCTTCTTCTTCCATATTTGTGCGGATCAGATCTTTCAACTTAGCGACACTTTCTTGACCAAGTTTTTTTGCCAAGTCATCGGACAATTCTGGCAATTGTCTCTCATAAACTTCTTTTACTTTTACTTTGATATCAACTTTTTTGCCGGCCAAGTGTTTTTGATAATGTTCAGCGGGAAAATCTAGAGAAAATTCTTTTTCTTCACCTGGTTTCAAACCCTTAACTTGTTCATTAAAGCCTGGGATATAGTGTTGTTCACTCAAGTAAACTTGATGATTTTTGGCTTGACCACCATCAACTGGAACTTTGTCCAAAAACATATCAAAATCCAAAACTAATTTATCTGTGCCCTCGGCTGGACCTTCTTTAACTACTTCCACCGCATTCATACCCCGGACAGCATCTAGAGTCTCAGTCATGTCTTCGTCTTTTATTTCTTTTACTTTGTGTTCTATTTTTATTTTATTAATATCAGCTAGTTTTACTTTTGGCATGAGGGCGACCACGGCTTTGTAAACTAGGTCATTGCCTGGCGCCATTTTTTCCAAATCAATTTTTGGCATACCAATGGTTTCTAATTTTTCGGCCATGACAGCTGTATAAAAAGTTTCTTGGACAATTGATTCTAGAGCTTCTTGTAAAATATTCATTTCGCCAACTTCCTTTTTCATAATTTCATAAGGCACTTTGCCCGAGCGAAAACCTTTGACCGCAGTTCTTTCAGAAATTCTAACAGAGGCTTTTTCCAAATGTTTTTGGTATTCGGCTGGGGTAACAGTGACCATGAATTCAACTTGATTTTGATCGAGTTTTTTGGTTGTGTGAGACATAACTCAGATAACAGTTATCAGATAGCAGATAGCAATAGTCTACCAGCTGTCTTATTTATTAAAAGTGTTGGCTTATTATGATAGTTTTTTGTTAAAAAGTCAAGATGTTGACATTTTTACCTCTTTTTTATGTTATAATTTTAACAACAGAGAAAACTAAATATAACAGAGTAAAGTAGAAAGAGATTTTTTTGTAAAAAAGTGGTATAATGTTAACAAAATACGACATACACATAACAATATACATAACTTAAAATTTAAAATTGTATTTTGCTACGTGTATTTTGTATTTTCTATTCAAATGTTTTGTAAAAAAAATAAATTTAAGTTTATGTCTGCGCGACAAAAACGGGCTGGGTTTGCATTAATAGAAGTCCTCGTCGGGGTGGCGGTGTTTGTTTTGTTTGCTATGGGGATTTATGGTGGAATTCAGTTTGTATTTAAAATTGTTTATCAATCTAGAGTGCGAATTTTGGAAACAGCGATTCTAAATGAGCAAATTGAAATAATTAGAAATTTACCATTTGAAAATGTAGGTATTATTAATGGTAGTCCAGCGGGTGTTTTGACTCACACTGTGACAACAACTAGAAATAATATTAATTTTTTCATTACTCGCACAATTAGAAATATTGATGATCCGTTTGATGGAATAATCGGCGGAACACCAAATGATACTGTGCCAGCTGATTATAAATTAATAGAAGTAGAAATCACTTGTGGGCCAGCTTGTAAACAACAAGTACCTTTGACTATGACGACCAATGTATCACCCAAGTTATTGGAAGGCGATCCAACCCATGGGGCTTTGTTTATAGAAGTGTTTGATTCGGAAATTAAACCAGTGCAAGGCGCGACCGTGCATATTGTGTCTACCTCAACTGATCCAACCATTGATATGACAGACACAACTGATAATGATGGTATGTTGCGTTTGCTTGATTTGGGCGCTAGTATGGATGCTTATAATATTACTATTAGCAAAAATGGCTATACAACTGATCAAACTCTAACTCCAACTGTTGGTAATCCTAATCCCACAAAACAGCCGGCTTCAGTAGAGGCTCAGGATGTACAAGATATTAGTTTTTCTATTGATGAAACCTCAGTAATTAATTTATCTACCATTAATCAGACCTGTAATAGTATTGGCAGTGTGGCTGTTAATATGCTAGGCACATATTTAATTGGCACCGAACCAGATGTTTTGTTAATTAATCAAAATATTAATACTAATGGCAGTGGTAATTACACTTGGTCCAATTTACATTGGGATTCTTATGGTTTAAAAGTGACAGGCTATGATTTGTTGGGCAGTATACCAAGTTTACCGATTAATTTGTTAGCTGGGGTAGTGCAGGATGTCCAATTGGTTTTGGGGACAAATAGTGGCGATTCAATTTTGGTAAATGTTTTGGACAGCATTACTCAGCAACCATTGTCAGGCGCAGTGGTTAGGGTGAATGGTGATGGTTACAACCAAACAAAAAATACTGGCGTAGGCTTTGTCCGGCAGACTGATTGGTCAGGCGGTTCAGGTCAGTATGAATTTAATGATGAAAATAAATATTGGTCTGATGATGGTAAGATTGAAAATAATAATCCAGCTGGTGATTTGAAATTAACCCAGGTGGGGGAATCATATATTGGTGATGGTCAGCTTGAATCATCAGTTTTTGATTTGGGCACAGCGGTCAATTTTGTAAATATAAATTGGGAACCAATGTCTCAGCCCATTGAAACTGGAGCCAATTCAGTCCGTTGGCAAATTGCCACGAGCAATACGAGTTCACCGGCTAGTTGGGATTATTTTGGTCCAGATGGCACTGGTGGCACTTATTACAATTCAGAAGAATTTTCCATCAATGCTGTTAATAATAATAGTCAATTTTTACGTTACAAAGTTTATTTAAATACAGATATTAGTACTAGTACCCCCACTGTTTCTGATGTGACAATTAGTTATACTACGAGTTGTACTCCGCCTGGACAATCTTATTTTGGCAGTTTAACCAATGGTCAAGTCTATACAGTAGAAGTAAGCCGAGACGGTTATCAAGATTATAGTGGTTCAATTACGGCTAGTGGTGATTTGATTCAGGCTGTAGATATGGTGGCGGAGTGACAGAATGCAGAATGCAGAATTCAGATAGCATATGACAAATAAAATAAATCAAATAACAAACATCATGATGATATTTGTTATCTGCATTCTGATTAATTTTGTAAAATTATGAAGAAAACAAAAAATTATGGTTTTACATTACTGGAAGTTTTAGTCGCCATGGGGATTTTTATTTTAGTCGCCATGTCCGCGAGTTGGTTTATAATCCATGGTTTTAGATATAATGCTATTGTGTGGGAACAACTAGATAAACAAAATGAAGGTCGGAAAGTTTTGCAACAAGTAGTGGACACGGTGCGCAAGGCTGAAGAATCAAGTGTGGGTGGTTATCCAATTTCTACTTCAACTAATTACCAATTGTCTGTTTATGCTAATATTGATGATGATAGTTATCGGGAAAAAGTTAGATTTTGGTTGGATGGTATAACTTTGAAACGGGGAATTATAAAACCAAGTGGGAGCCCTTTGAATTATTCTGGTACAGAGCAGGTAGTGGAATTAGCTCACGATGTAGTAAATATTAGTAAGAATAGCCCACTATTTTTGTATTATGATGAAAGTTATGATGGCTCTGGCATAGCTTTGGCACAGCCAGTTGAATTGACTGATGTGCGAGTGATTAGAGTGCAACTGGAATTGGAAAAAGATCCGACCGCGACGCCAGTGCCGTTGCATGTGGAGTCAGTCGTTAGTATAAGAAATTTAAAAACAAATTGATCATGGTACAAATAACAGATAGCAAATAGCATACTATAATTTATTTTTTTGTTATCTGTTATCTGAATTCTGATAATTTAGTATGTTAAAAAAAATAATCATAAAATTAAAAACAATCAAACTAATTCACAATAACCGTGGTAGTCTACTTTTGTTTGTCATGATTTTTGGAGCGGTGGCTTTTACCATTATTATTACAGGTGTGGCTAGTTATGCTATTTTTGAAAGCAAAGCTTCTAATCGCAAGCAAGAACGGGATGAGGCTTTTCAGATTGCTGAGGCGGGGATAAATTATTATCGTTGGCATTTGGCGCACAACCCGACTGATTATTGGGATGGTACAGCCGAAGAGCCAGGACCATATTTGCATGAATATAATGATAAGGATGGAAATTTAATTGGTTATTTTTCATTAGAAATTGATGAACCTTTACCTGGTAGTTCAGTAGCCACGATTCGTTCTACTGGCTATACGATTGTAGAGCCAAACGCTGTGAGAATCATTCAAGTGCGAGTCGGTTTTCCTGCCTTGACTGATTATGCTTTTTTGTCTCACGCGGGTATGAATTTTAGTTTTACAACTGTTGTACACGGCAAAGTTCATTCTAATGGCGAAATTAGATTTGATGGCGAGAGTGATTCGTGGGTAGATAGCCATATTAGAGTATATGGGGGTGGACATCCAAAATCTTTTTGGCGTTATCCAGTGTCACAAATTGATTTTTCGGCTGTTTCTAGTGATTTAGACAATATAAAAGACGCGGCTGATGATGGCGGACTACATCTAACTTCTTCTGGGAAAGAAGGTTGGCATATGGTGTTTAATGGTGCTAGTTTTGCTTTGTATAAAGTAAAAACTCTAGATTGTTATCATGGTGATGGTCGGTGGCGTCGACGTTGGGGTGATTGGTATTGGGAAGGTGATAGCTATTGTTATGATATTGGGACTGAAACTTTTGTACAAAATTATAATATTCCTAGTAATGGGGCGATCTTTGTTGAAGATAACTTGTGGGTGGAGGGAACAGTAGATGGAAGAGTAGGGATAGGTGTAGGGCGTTTTCCGGTTCAGTCTCCGTATAAAAAAATTATTATAAATGATAATTTGACTTATGCTAGCCACTCTAGTGACGATGTGGTTGGACTTTTGGCTCAAGGTGAAATAATTGTGCCATATGAAGTGCCAACTAATATGTTGATTGATGCGGCGATTTTTTCACAATTTTCAAAAATTTATCGACCGTATTATATAGATGATATAAAAAATAGTTTAACCATTTTTGGTTCACAGATTTCGTATGATGGTGGCGGTTGGAAATATGTCAATGGTTATGGTCATGTAATTTCTGGTTTTGAAAACACTAATCATTCTTATGATGGGAATTTGAACTATTATCCCCCGCCTGGGTTTCCAGTTGGGAGTGTGTATGAGTTGATAAGTTGGGAAGAACTCTAAATCATGTGGCAGATAGCAAATAGCAGATATCATTATGACAGATAAGGATTTTTTTAAAAAATTGAAAATAAAAATAAATAAAGCCATCATGGATGTTTATGATTTGGCTGAGCAATTTCCAAAAAGTGAATTGTATGGAACTGTCAGTCAATTGAAAAGAGCCGTTGTTTCAATTATGCTTAATTTTGTAGAAGGGTTTGGTCGAAGGCGTCCAAAAGTAAAATTGAACTTTTTTGAAATTTCATATGGTTCAGCCAGAGAATGCAAATATCTAATATTTTTGGCTTATGAAAGAAAATGGATAAATAAAATCCAATATGACCAACTATTTAGTTTATTAGATGAAATTTCTGCGATGATTTGGTCGATGATAACAGGCTTAGAAAAACAGATAGGGAATGATTAAATAAATAGCTGTATTTTGGGTTGTTATCTGCTATTTGCTATCTGCTATCTGTTACTAGGATTGTTAAAAATATCTTATTCTGTTATAATTAAGATGTCGTTTAGACAAATAAATTATGAAAAATACTTTGACAGTAAAAAAAGGCGTCATCACCGTGGCGGGTTTGGGTACACGTTTTTTGCCAGCGACAAAAGCCATGCCAAAAGAAATGTTGCCCGTGTTGGATAAGCCGGTGGTGCAGTATATCGTAGAGGAAATGGCGAACAGTGGTATCACCGAAATTATTTTTGTCACCAGTTCTCAGAAGCGAGCCATAGAAGATCATTTTGACCGGGATTATGAATTAGAAGACAAATTGGCCAAAAATGATAAGCTTCATCATATTCAAGAATTAATAAATCTTTCCAAAAAAGTTAAGTTTTTTTATACCCGTCAATCTGAGCCTCTAGGCAATGGCCATGCATTACTCTGTGCCAAAGAATTTTTGGGCGACGAGCCATTTGCTTTTTCTGATGGGGATTCAATTATTGATGCTAAAGTGCCAGTAGTAAAACAATTGGTTCAGGTTTTTAATAAAGTGAAGTCCAGTGTGATCGGCGTGCAGAGAATAGAAGATAAACAAGCCATGACTAAGTATGGAAATGTGTACGGAAAAAATTTAAAGATTCAAAAATTTAAAGATTCAAAAATTAGTGAAAGAATATATAAAGTTGAGAAGTTCGTTGAAAAACCAAGTTTAAAAAATGTTTCACCAGAGGGATTGATAATAGGTGGTATGAGATACATCTTTACCAAAGATATCTGGGCCTGTTTGGAAAAACAAAAGATGGGCCGGGGCGGAGAAATCTGGGTAGCAGACGCGGCCAATGCTCTAGCCAAAGCCAAACCATTTTATGCTTTTGAATATGAAGGGCAATATTTTGACACAGGTAATAAAGTTTCTTTATTAAAAACTGCAATTCATTTTGCAGAAAAAGAAGGTTTGCTATGAAAAAAATATTTTGGTTATTTTTGTTGGCATTTTTATTTAGTTTAACCTTAGCTTCTAATGTATATACAGCAGAAAAATGTTGTATTTACTTTGAAGGTAGTAGTGGACCATCAGGTTCTTGTTTTGATATGGCACAGAATCCAAATGATATGTCAGAACAAGAAAAAGAAGAAGAAAAATTTGATTGTAGTACAGAGCCTGACCCTAATACTAGATTTGAGATTAACTTAAAAGGTGGTTATAAAAATAATTTAACAGAAGAAAGTTCTTGCCTCGCTGTTCCAGGTTATAAATGGTATAAGGTTGATATAGGGGCTGGCTGTGATAAAGCTATAGAAATTGGTGGAGAAAATTTTATAAAAACAGTCGACGATTTAATCAAATTAGAAAATTTTTGTTGTGTTCCTCAGCCGGCAAGTGGGGGAGAAAAACCAGGATTACTTTGTGCACCACCCACTTTAATTCCAGGTGTTTTACCACCTTTTTCTTGCACTTCTATTTCTGGATCTGGCCAGCTTACGGCTCTTCCGGGTGGTGTTCCTGGAATGGTAACAAATGTGACGGATGATTGGATATTGGTAGAAAATAAATGTGATTCATCAGTTAGACAAGAATTGAGGGAAGCTTATGGAGGACAAAAAGTGGTACGTATTGGAGAATATTGTAAAAATATAAAAAATACAGAAAGAGAATCATGGTGTTTGTGTGAATATCCCAATCCGGCTAATAGGGACTATATAGTTTGTCCAGGAAGCGATATGACGCAGACAGAATGTGCCGAACAAGAACAGACAGGAAAAAAAGTTTGTAAATCATACAAACCAGATTCCGGTGAATACCCCAATGGTTGCAAAAGTTTAAGCTCGGCTGAGGCGAAAGATACTGGTAGTAGCTATAGCCAATTAAATTTAGAAGGGTTGAATCAATTGAAAGCCAGAGATTTACCCACTTTGATTGGTCAGGTTTTGCAAGCTGGTATGGGAATTTTGGGCATGTTAGCTTTGATTATGTTTATTTATGGTGGTGTAACCTTTATGATGGCAATGGGCAATAGTGAAAGCCAGAAAAAGGCTATATCCACTCTGACTTGGGCTTCGATTGGGATAATAGTAATATTGGCTAGTTTTGCTATTGTACAATTTTTGTTTAAGGCTTTTAAATAAAAAAAATAGTAATACAGTAATACAGTAATACAGTAATTGAGTAATATGGTTTTTATTACTTTGGATAATTTGAAAATTTACCAATTAAGTAGGGAATACAGTCGAGAAGCATGGGAAATATATTCACATCTGGATTGGCAAAAGAAAAAAATAATTGGTGACCAGTACATAAGAAGTGTAGATTCGGTTGGGGCTAATATTGCCGAGGCTCACGGTCGATATCATTATTTAGATAAAAACAAATTTTTTTATAATGCCCGTGGTTCTCTTTATGAATCAAAGAATTGGCTAGATTTACTTTATGAAAGACATATTATAACTGAAGAAAGATACAACAAAATATTAGATATTTATAATAATATACAACGTGGATTGAACGGAGCAATCAATTCAAACTTGGATAGAAAATTTACCACTGAATAATAAAGTAAAAAAGTAATAGAGTAATGAAGTAATAAAATAATAAAATAATAAAGTATATAATAATAGGAGAGTAAAAAGTTTCAATTACTTTATTACTACATTGCTTCATTACTTTATATCACACACCTATGTCAAAGAGAATATTCATTTTAACAATTATCTTTTTGTTTATAACAACGATGGGTTTTGGTTGTAAAGGTTTGTCTCAGACAGAGCAAAAAACAGTCAAACCAATAAGATTAAATTATTGGACTGTTTATAATGATGTAGATCAATTAAAAGAATTGGCCAATGCCTATACTGCGGGTCGGCCTCATGTTTCTATTTCTATTAGAAAAGTTCGTCCCGATGAATTTGAAAAATTATTAACCAATGCTCTGGCCGATGATGTGGCGCCAGATATTGTTTCTATCCCAGTCAAAGAATTAAAAAAATATCAAAAAAGATTATCAGTCATGCCGGCGAGTGTACAAGTGAGCAATCTGCAAGTGACTGGACAATATATCAAAGAAACGCAAGTGTTGACTCAGACAAATAATTTACCGAGTCTAAATGCTATAAAGTCAAATTATATAACCACAGTAAATAATGATATTACCAAAGGGGGTACAGTCTATGGTTTACCGATTTCTGTAGATACTTTGGCTCTTTATTATAACAAAGATATTTTTGATAAAGCTAATATTCCCGAACCACCAAAAACTTGGGATGAATTTGTTGAAGCCGTAAAAAAGACAACCAAAGTGGATGCTAATGGTAATATAATTCAATCTGGCGTTGCTCTCGGCACAGGCAAAAATATAGACAACTCTTTTGATGTATTATCTCTCTTTATGATGCAGGGCGGAGTAAGTATGGCCAATGGTAGTGTGGTCACTTTTGCCAATGGTTTGGATAAACCCCTGGCTGGTAATTTCACTATCAAGGCTTTGGATTTTTATACTGATTTTGCTAGGCCAACAAAAGAAGTTTATACTTGGAATAAAAAACAAGAAAATGCTCTAACTAGTTTTGTGCGAGGCAAAACAGCTATGTATTTTGGTTTTGCTTTTGATTTGCCCACAATAAAATCTCGAGGAGCAAATATTAATCTCGGTATTATACCAGTACCACAATTGTCCATGGATGTGCCAGTCAATGTCGCTAATTATTATGTAGAATCAGTGGTAGAAAAATCAAAAAATAAAAATGATGCTTGGGATTTTGTCAGATTTGTGACTGCGCCAGAAAATGTAAAAAAATATACTGACAAAACTTTACGATTATCACCTTACCGGGTTCATATCAAAGATCAACAGGAAAATATTAGTCTAAAACCATTTACTGAACAGATTTTGAATATAAAAAATTGGTATCAAGGAACAAATTATCAATCAGCCAAACAAGCTCTTGATAATTTGGTGGAATTATATGTAGAGCCATACGAAGGTGAATTGCCAATAGAAAAGTATAAAGCCAGTCTGATTAATAACGCCTCAAGAATAATTCAACAAACCATGTAATATGAATCTTTTCAAAAAATACAAATTAATTATCTTATTGATTATAAGTTTTTTTGGTTGGTTTGGTTTGACAACGAATTCTTATGCTAATATTTCTCGTTATAATCCAGATTGTCAACAAAAGGCTCAGGAGGTTTTTGATAAATTGGGAGTAACATATGACCATGCTTATGTTTTTGCTGTAACAAACATGAGTACTACAGATTCTGATGAAGATCCTTTACCAGAGATTACAGATCCATTTTGTATTTTTACCGGTGAGCCAACTTCAGTCAATTATATTACAATGGATAATGCTGTGAATTGGGGTTTGTTGGTTTTAAATAAAATAGATACTAGTGAAAAAATTGTAAAACAATCTTATTCAATAGTGGGGTTGTGGGATAGTAAAGGAGAATATGATTCTACAGATGTTAGGTTTATGGCTGAACGTGATTATACTACTGTGGCAGATGAATTTGGATTAGGTGGTGGTGAACAAAGCAGATTACGTTATGAAGTACCTTCAAAAAGTGCCGGTTCATTTTATGTATATTATATAAAAACAGTTACAATAGCTCCCATTACGACAGTGACACCGGCAGTTGGTGAATCTGAAAGTGGCGGCGAAACAGAAATGAGCAAGGACTTTGCTGAAGTGTTTGTTTGTGACAATGTTTTGAAAAATACCAATTGTGAAACACCAGAGCAGGTGACAGTTTGTAAAAAAAAATGTTCAGAAGCTGGTGGAGATTGCCTTTATTTTGAAGGAAAATGTAAGAGACGAGATTCACTCACCACTGATCAAAAATGGGATAATTATGTGGAATCTAGATATGGTCGTCCAGAAGGATATGTGGGAGTAATACCAAATTGTGGTTTTACTGGAGAATGTAGAGATGTAAACGATATTGTACAATTGATAATAAATTTTGGAGTGGGGATTTTCCCAATTTTGGGGGTATTTGCTTTTGCCTTTTTTATTTATGGTGGTTTTGTTATGGTCACAGCTTTTGGGAGTCAAGAAAGAGTCTCACAAGGCAAGAAAATTTTGGGAGCAGCGATCATGGGGTTGGTGATTGCGCTTTCGGCTTATATGGTAATCAATTTTATGCTTGACGCCCTGGGGGTATCAAGTGATTTTAGATTAATAAAATAAGTGTTTTATGAAGTATTTTGTTTTTATCTTAGTTATTTTATGTCTGATTTTTCCTCAGGTGTCTTTGGCCGTGGAAATAGGCGAATGTGTTTGTGATGATAAGGGTGAAGGTGCTCTTTCAGAAACACAAGAAACTTTTTCTGGTATGGAAAAAGATAAATGTGAAAAAGATAAAACTCTAGAAATGCAAAATAAAAAAGCAAGTGAAGCTATTATTTGTATTTGGACCAAGAGTGATCCACAGAGTACCCCAGTTGATTCTGGTAAATTACAGATTACTCCAGAACTGTCTTCTGTCCAGTTGGTGAACCCCATTGGTGGTTCAATTAATACTCCAAAAGGAGAAGTAAGATTTTCTATGATTTTTGGTAAAATAATTAAGACAGCCATGGGAATTATCGGGGCAATTACTTTGTTGGTTTTTGTTTATGCGGGTGGTTTATTTCTTACTTCTAGTGGTAATGCTGAACAAGTAAAACAAGGAACCAATATGATGTTGTGGGCAGCGATTGGCCTATTTATTATTTTTTCTTCTTATGCTATACTAGATCTGATATTTAAGACCTTAACAAATTAATAACGAACTAATTATCCCATAATAGAAAGGGGGTGAAAACATGAGTTTAATGATAAAATTAGCAAAGTATAAAGCAATTTTCGCTGTGATTTTTGTATTGATTTTGGGTTTGGTAATGGCTCCAGCTGTTTTTACAGCTGATGCACCAGCCGATGATGCTGCTACAGAAAACGCTGATCCATTTGGTTTGGATCCAATTCAAGGAACCGGTGAATATGACGGAGAAGAAAAAATTGCTTTAGGAACAAAGAACTTACAACAAACAATCGTACAGATTATCAATGTGGCGCTTGGCTTACTTGGTATCGTATCAGTGGTAATCGTCCTAATCGGCGGTTTCAAATGGATGACAGCTGGTGGTAATGAAGAGCAAGTTGGTGAAGCGAGAAAATGGATTTTCTCTGGTATTATTGGTTTAGCAATTATTATGTCTGCTTGGGCCATTGCCAAATTTGTTTTGGTACAATTAGGTCAAGCTACTGGTGTGGCGGGAACAGAAAATTATTCAGACGTCCCAGCAGCAGAATAGTAAATAATTTTGAGAAAGTAGGGTGGATAGACCCGATCGGGCCACTCTATAATACAAACCCAGTCCGTCCCAGGGCGGGCGGGCTGGGTTTATCTCTTTTTAGATAGGTGATATTTAATAATTTTTTTTAAATTAATAAATATTACTTATTTAACTATATAGAAAATAGTATGAAAAACTTAAAAAGAATTTTGTTTGTGGTTTTGTGCTTTGGTTTATTTTTATCACTATCTCCAGTAGTTTCGGCCGATGTATTCAATGATGTTGCTCCCGGGCCAGACCTAGGTCTCACTTATGGCGAACAGACTGGTCTAAAAGATTATGATCCACGCTTAGTTGTGGCGAGAATTATCAATGCCATATTGGGTATTCTAGGTATATTATCAGTCTGTATTGTGATTTATGCCGGTTTCAAGTGGATGATGTCTGGTGGTAATGAAGAAGAAATTACTTCGGCGCGTAAAATGTTATTTGCGGCTGTAGCAGGCTTGGTTATTATTTTGAGTGCTTATTCTATTTCTCGATTTGTCACGACTCAGCTTTACAAAGCTACCACGGGTAATACTTATAGTGATGCCCTAAATGAACAATAATTTTTTTATATGAATAGAATTGTAAAAATTATAATTATCAGTTTATTATTTTTCATTGTCTCTTCGTCTTTTGTATATGCTGATAAGTATGGTCTAAAGGAGACAGCTGACGCTGCTTCATTAGTGACCGCAGGCACCGTGCCCCAGTTTGTGGGGAAAATAGTTGGTAATGTATTATCTCTAGTAGCGATAATGTTTTTTATTTTGATGATATATGCTGGTTTCAAATGGATGGTGTCTAGGGGTAATGATGAAGATGCCAAAAAATCTTTAAATACGATTATTGGCGCGGTTATTGGTTTGGCTGTGATTTTTGGCGCTTATACAATTACTGATTTTATTTTTGGGAGTATAGAAGATAATTCCACTCCTGCAACAGTCGTAAGTCAGACTACGCCAGCCACAACAAATTGTCCGCCAACAAGTCTGACTAGTTCTGATATTACAGTATGTAATGGAAAGAACATTAATGATTCTTGTGTTGGTTCAACCGGAGTTACTGGTACAACTTGCCAGTTAAGAGATGATGGTTCTGGTGTACAAGCATGTATTTGTATTGTATCACCATAGAATAAAAATTGTTTTTTTAAAAAAGTTTATTATGTTTTTTGCTTCACCCGTCAATGCGCAAACTTATGGTCTTGAGACTGCCGCTAGCATTGCCGATTTACCTCAACCAGCGGGTGGTTTGGAAGGAGTAATTGGTAATGTAATCGGGAATGGTCTATCTTTTATTGCCATAATTTTTTTTGGTTTAGTCGTGTTTGCTGGAGTGCGGTGGATGTTTTCTCGGGGTAATTCTGAAGAAGCCACCAAATCATTGGATACTATTTTGGCCGCGATTATTGGGATTATTATGATACTCGCTGCCTATGCTGCAACCAATTTTGTGTTTGATATGTTTACTGATAAGTCGACTAACGGCGGTACAGCAGGTACAAATAGTTCTAATAAAACACCGCAAACTTCTACTACAGTAACAAAATGTTATCTAGACTGTGGGGCAAGTTCAAATTCTTGTGTAAATATTACTTATACTGACGATGCAGATTTAGCACAAAAGATAAAAACTAATCAATGTGCTGGTAATTTAGTTTTAGATACTGCATGTCCAAGTTCTTGTGGAGGGGCGGTACCAGTGGTACCGTCTTGTACAGATGCAACCCAGAATGGAGATGAAACAGGTGTTGATTGTGGTGGTAGTTGTAGTGCTTGTCCAGTCGCACAGTCCCTTTGTACAGTCGATGCAGATTGTGGAGTAGGAGAAACTTGTGGACTTTTTGGTAGTTGTGAAACTGCCACACCAGTTACGGTTGATTGTACTACAAAAGATAAAGAGTCATGTAAAGATCCTTGTGAGTATGTGTCAATAGGAACTAAAAATGGATGTTTTGAAATTGGTAGACTTGACAGGTGTTCAAATGCTTATAATTCTTGTAGAGCTGTAGATGATGCAAAGAGCGACAAATGTTGGGAGGATTGTGGGAAAGAGTCAAATCAATGTTTTGAGGACTGTATAGATGGAGTAGATAATAAATCAACTTGTTTAAGTGATTATGACAGTTGTTTCAAATGATAAATTTTGTATAGTAAATAGATAATATTTTATGAACCTGTCAAAAATTAAAAAAATATTATTATTGATAATTTGTTTGACAAGTTTGTTTGTTGGTGTTCAAAATGTAAAATGTGAGAACATCGCTAATATTGCTTTGGAAGAATTAAAAGATAATGTAGTTAAACCGGCTGGATATAAACCGGAAAACAGTAATCTTAATACTGTGATTGGGCGTTTAATAAAAACTGCCCTAACATTAGTTGGAGTGGCATTTTTCATCTTTATGGTTTATGCTGGTTTCAAATGGATGACAGCCCAAGGTAATGAGGAGCAAGTAAAAGGGGCAAGAGACACTATGATTGCCGCTGTGATCGGGGTAGTTGTATTGGCAGGGTCATATGGCATTTCCAATTTAATATTTACTGGTATTTCAGAAAATAATATTTCTACTGGCGGTGGTGGTGGACCAAACGCTGGTGACGCAAAAGTAATTGGCTGTTGTTTGGATTGGATGCTTGGAAGTGAAGATCGTCCGATAGTAGCAGCTAGAGTAGAGGTGGAACAAGTTTGTATAGATCAGCAAGCTTCAGATGGCCTATGGGGTGATCCGGGTAAACATTGGGGGTTTTATGAAAATCTTGACAATAATGACCTGTGTGGAGAAATAAAAAAAGAGTGTTGGAATAATAAAAATAATGATTACGCTTTATTATTAGGTCCTAATAGGACTTGGGAAGAAGTGATTAAACCAGAGATAGCCAAATGTTTGTCAGAAAAAGTAACTGAATGGAGTAAACAGGGTATAGATTTAAACAAACTAAAAATCAATTTAGGTAAGTATCATAATTTTTAAACTATGAAAAAAATATTTTTTGTATTAATTAATTTTTTATTAGTTGTTCCAGTATTAGCCCAAGGAAATTTGGGTACAGCTGGGGAGAATTTAAAAACTGTAGCCGGTGGTGGCGGGGCTGGGTTTGAGGTTAATAATACTTTCGGAAATGTGGTTGGTAATGTAATAAATGTAGCTCTTACTTTGGTTGGTCTGATATTTTTGGTTTTAACAGTTTATGCTGGCTATCTGTGGATGACAGCTCGAGGAGAAGAAGAGCAAGTAAAAAAAGCGCAAAAAATTGTTACCGAGTCAGTGATTGGTTTGGTTTTGGTATTAGGCGCTTATGCTATTACTTATTTAGTCACTACTAAATTAGGACAATAATTTTATTTACGACGTAGGTGAGAGGAAAGCAAATTCGCATTTGCTTTCCCGAGCCGAGGAACAAATATATACCTCTATGAAAAAAATAATTTTAATTTTGTTTATTATCTGTAGCTCACTGTTAATCACTTTCAATGTTCAGGCCCTGGATCTTGGTACAGGGAGTGGTAGTTTGTTAGAGAATGCAAAGGATAATGCCCAATATGCCACAGCTAACGAAACGACTTTTGCAGAAACTATTGGTACAGTAATAAAAATGGTTTTGTCAGTTGTGGGTGTGTTGTTTTTGGCTTATATGGTTTATGCTGGCTATCTGTGGATGACAGCTCAGGGTGAGGAAGAACAAGTAAAAAAATCGCAGACAATTATTAAGCAGTCAATTATTGGTTTGATAATTATGACTAGTGCTTATAGTATAACCACATTTGTCGTACCAAAGATTTTGGATCGTACCGCTGGAGAACCAGCTAGCGCACCAGTTCAGAGTGGAAGTTTGGTTGGTTGTTGTTTTGTTATAGAGGAGGAAACAGATGATGGTAGATTTAATATAAAAAAAGAAGCTAGTCAAGTTTCTACTGAAGATAGTTGTATTGATACTATTTTGGGGTTAGTAAAAGATTGTTCTCAAAATATGAAGTCTGAATATTATTCGAATAAACTAGATTATGATTGTGAATATGTGGTTGTTCCAGCCGAGCAGTGTAATATTTTGCCGGCAACGCCATAATTTTTTATGATAAAATATTTTAAAATATTAATAATTGTTGCAATTTTGTTAGTGCCATCTTTTTCTTATGCTGGTGATTTAAAAACTAGTGTGATAGACCAGTACAAGAACAGTGCCACCAAAGCTGGAATTGGTGAAGTAAAAGATGAAAAATATTCACCACAGGGTATTGTGGCATCAATAATAGAAGTGGTTCTATCAGTTATTGGAATGATTTTTATGGGTTATCTAGTAATGGGTGCTTATTGGATTTTTACGGCCAATGGCGAAGAAGAAAAAGCCAAAAAAGGTCAAGAAGCTATTACTATGGCTATAATTGGTTTGGCAATAATACTTATGTCCTATGGGATTACCTTGTTAGTTGGTAAATATATTAATCAGGCTGTTACTTATGACCCAAATGCTTTGTAAAAATATGAAAAAGAAGTTTTTTATAAGTCTGCTTTTATTGTCTTTTATAGTCAGTGGTTTTTTATTTATTTCTGGAGTAGAAGCTCAGACTTATAAAAATGATACTTATAAACAGTTACAAGCTATGGCTGGTCAAAATGGCGCCACTTACAGCGCGCCGTCTGATCCGCGTTTGATCGCGGCTTATATCATAAGATTATTGCTTTCCTTTTTGGGAATGATATTTTTGGCCTATACAGTTTATGCTGGCTATCTGATTTTAATGTCTGGTGGCGAAGAAGAAAAAGTGAATAAAGGAAAAAGTATAATAAAATATAGTGTAATTGGTTTATTAATAATTTTGAGCGCTTATAGTTTAACTTCTTTTGTTTATCGCATTTTAACTGGTGATGCTGAGAGAACAGGAAATTATTTGGAAGTAAAAGATAATCTGACTCCATTTTATACAGATGATCCACTATACAGTGACGCTGTTCCATTTTCACCTTATTAATTAATATTTTAAAAAGACCTTTTAATTAGGGGTCTTTTTTATTTTGTTAAAATTTGTTATGATATTTGTACTATGCAATATTCTATTATAATTCCAGCCTTTAACGAAGCTGACATTTTGCCAGCCTGTATTGAAGCTTGCCAAAAACAGCAAGGTAATTTTGTTTATGAAATAATTGTGGTGGATAATAATTCAACTGATATTACTTACCAAATTGCTAATGATTTTGGAGTTAAAATTATTAAAGAAAGTATTCAGGGCGCTGGGTCAGCCAGGCGAACCGGAACAGCTTTGGCAAGCGGAAATTTTATTATAAATATTGATGCTGACACTAGATTGTCAGAAGATTTTTTAGTCAGAGTAAATAAAATATTTTTGCAAGATAAAAAATTGGTCTGTTTGGGCGCGCGCGCCAGATTTTATGATGTGCCAAAATGGAAGAATTTTGTTTTATTTTTTTGTCACGTATTTTTGTACCCAATGGCTTTTGTTGTATCTCTTGGTCGGCTTGGGCCTATGGGTTGTTGTATGGTTTTTAGAAAGAGTGATTATTCCAAGACTCCTGGCTTTATGGCCAAATTAAAATTTGGTGAAGATGGAGTCTTAGTTCGGGAGCTTAGTAAATTTGGCAAAGTGCGGTTAAATTTTGTCTTGACTTGTTTAATTTCATCTCGGCGGTTTAAACGTTGGGATAGAGGGGTTAATAAATATCTGATTAATTTTTTGTATTTATGTTTTTTTGGCAAACCCTATTTTAATGAATTAACCAAATCATAAATAATCTAACTTAACATTGACAAAAGTTTTTTTTTGGTTTATAATGTCCGCATTCTTTCCAAAGGAATATATTGGGGTGGCCATGGTATAATGGTTATTACTTCGGTTTGTGGAACCGACAATACGGGTTCAATTCCCGTTGGCCACCCCAGTGTATTTCTTCAACACTGATTTCACTGATTAAAAAAGGATTTCACAGATTGTAAATTGTAAAATTTAGACTCATCCCTATTAAATAAGTTTTCAAATAATGGGAGTTTACCCAGCATAGCTTTAGCGAAGCTGGGTTGGCCACCCCAATCAGGATTTTAAAAAAGACGCATTTAGGTGCGTCTTTTTATCTGTATAATCAATGTTTTATTTACCCATTCTTTCAAACGCTCGTAAAATTTCTAGTGGGATAGCAAAGATAACCGTGTTGGATTGATCAGAGCTCAAGTCATTAATTGTGCTCAAAGTTCTTAAATGTAATGCGCCTGGCACTTCAGACAAGATTTTAGCAGCATTGGCAATGTTTTCTGCAGCCAACATTTCACCACTCGCTTTGATAATAACGGCACGTTTTTCTCTTTCGGCTTCGGCCTGTCTGGCAATCACCCTTTGCATATCATCGGGCAAGATAACATCTTTTAATTCTAGTCTTTCTACTTTTATACCCCATGGGTCAGTGGCGGCGTCCACAATTTCTTTGATTCTCTCGGCGGCAGCATCACGGTTAGCCAAGAGTTGGTCAAGTTCAAGTTCACCCACGACATTTCTCATAGTGGTTTGGGCTAATTGAGAAACTGCATACCAAAAATTTTCTACTTCCAAAAATGCTTTGGCCGCATCAGATACGCGGTAATAAATTACCGCATTGATTTTGGCAGAAACATTATCTTTGGTAATGGCTTCTTGCAACGGGACATCCACGGCCTTGGTCCGGATATCCACTTTGGTCATACTTTGAATAATTGGAAAAACTATTCTCCAACCTGGTTCTATAGTTTTAATATATTTGCCAAGCATAAATTTTACCCCTCGTTGGTATTGATTGACTTGGCGGATACTAATGAGTAGGATAATACCTATCACCACTAGAATTGGGCCTAAAAGTTCCATATTGGTTTATTTAAGAATTAATGAATTACTTCTATATTATAGCTAGATTATGGTTTTTTGGCAAGAACCAAGATTTAAAATTAAAAAACGTTTTGTCATTGAAAACAAAACGTTTTTTTGTGCGCCCGCCAGGAATCGAACCTGGATCTAAAGCTTAGAAGGCTTCTATTCTATCCATTGAACTACGAGCGCATAAAATTAATTTTGAATTTTTAAACAATTTAACAATGTGACAATGTTACAATAAAAAATTCTTTTTGTCAATCACTACCCCGTTTTTTGCCATGAAATTTTTTATAAATATTGTGTAATTCCTTGTCAGTTATATGGGTATAAATTTGCGTGGTGGTGATAGAAGAATGGCCAAGCATAGTTTGGACACTCCTAATATCAGCCCCATTTTGGAGTAGATCAGTGGCATAAGAGTGGCGTAGGGTGTGGGGAGTCACTTCTTTGGTAATGCCCGCTGCCCGAGCATATTTTTGCACCAATCTTTGGACCGAGCGAGGAGTTAGTGGTTCATCAGCTGATTCCATTTTTTTGCCTTTTATTTTCATATTTCCGCCTTTACCAGTACGTTTGTCATGGGAAATAAATAAAAAGGGATTCATATCTTTTCTGGTTTCCAAATATTTTTTTAGCCAATATTTGGCTTGCTCAGATAAAAATACTACCCGGGTTTTTCTACCTTTACCAGTCACAGTAAATTCTTCTTTTCCCAAATTTACATTATCTTTTTTTAGCTTAATCAGTTCTGACACACGTAAACCAGTAGAAAAGAGCATTTCCAAAATAGCTTTATCACGATATTTTATAAGAGTCGTGGTTCCAGCTGTTTTTTCGTTCCCATCTTTTGTTTGGTTCAGACTAATTGGCGCTTCCAGTAATCTATTTAGATCACTACCTTCCAAAAAACTAACTTCTCGATCTGGCATTTTCATTAGTTCAATTTTTTCTGAAGCTAGAGTATCCACATCGCGTTTGGCCATGTATTTTAAAAATGATCGGAGAGCAATCAAATGATAATTTTGCGTATTTTTTTTCAATGGTTCACCATGGATATCTACCAATCTATTTAACCACAAACGATATTGACGCACATCCTCGGCCATAATTTTTTCTGGGTCTTTATTTGCGCCAAACCAATCCAAAAAACGTGATAAATAAAAATCATAATTTTGAATGGTTTTGTCACTTCGGTTTTTTTCTATTTCTAGGTGTTCTAGGAATTCACGAAGATAATTTTGTAGGGTTTTTGACATAAACACGAGGCTTACAAAGCTTACGAGGCTTACAAAGCTTACGAGGCTTACAGTTTGTAAGCCTTTTGTGCCTTGCAGGCCTTGTGAGCCTTTATTATTGTACGACACAATCAAGAAAAAATCAAATATTAATTAAAATTTTAAATAAATTAGAAAAAATGCCATTGACAAAACCCATTTTTTGTGCTATAATGTAAACATTGATTCCACTGATTACTAATGATTACACAGATAAAAATTAAAATTCTGTATAATCTAGTAAAATCTGTGTAATCAGTATTAAAACAAAAATAAAAATATGCAAAACCAAAATTGGGTGTCTGAAACCCACAAAAATTCAGAATATTCTTTTGTTTATTATTATCTTTTAGCCGGTATTGCTTTGGTAGTAGCGGTTTTTTTGTTTCTACCAAAAGTTTCTATTGGTTAATATTATAAATAGTGTTATTATATAAATTGAGGGGATTACTTTTATTTTTTATTTGAGAAATATATGTCAGATTCAGAAAAAAAAGTTGTGCCACCAGGAGAAGTTGTACCACCAGCAGCAGCAGAAAGTGAACTTCCTGTAGTTTCAACGACACCTGAAGTGGCGGATGTTGTTGCAGAAAAACACTATGAAGTAAAAGTAGATGAGAAGTGGCTTGTAGATATTAATGCCAAACAAGATGAATGTACTTTGCTGGAAAAAGAATTTGATGATCTCCCTAAAGGAAATCTTGAAGCCTGTGCAGATTGGTGGAAGAGAGGTCGAGAATGGCATAAAGGATATAGAGAACTTAGGTCGAGATTGAGAGAGCAGACTAATGACGCAACATGGGCAGAATTAAAAAGATTATTAACTGAAAATAATTTGCCGGCAGGTTTTTTGGGTGATGATGGAAATAATAGATTGACAAAATATAAGACAGCAGGTTGGAGAGATTTTTCTCGACTAGATGGCGGAGCAAGAAAACCAGAAGAAATTGTTCGCCGTAAAGCTGAAGCTTTTTTGCCAGATAAATGTTATCTTTCAAGTGAAAATACTTCAGAAGGGACTTTGCGTTCTATTTGGGAGGACAAAGATCCAAATGAACCATGGCCAGGTTTAGCTGGGTATAATTCTTTTAGAGAGAAAGAAATTTCTAGATTAACACAAGAAATGCAAGCTGAACCAAAAAAATTTGAAGAGTCTATTGGTGATTATAAGGCTATTATTAAAAGTGTTAATGAAGCTTTTTCCTCTACCAAGAAAGGTTTAGAAAAACTTGGCAGAAGAGTTGGAGAATTAGAAAAGAAAGCTGAATCTTTACCTAGAATAGAAGCACAGCTAAGAAATAGCTCATCTGCTTAATTTATACATTTTATTTTATAAATACAGATTTAATTAAAATAAAACAAAAATAGTTTATTTATATTACACAACGATCCGGCTCCACAAGAGCGGGGTTGTTTTAAAACATTGATTACACTGATTATTAGTTTGATTTCACTGATTTTATGGATTATACTGTATATATGAAAAATAAATTTTACTTAATATTGCCAGATATTCGATCTTGTCATAATGTAGGCGCGATGTTTAGAACCGCCGATGCTTTTGGTATAGATAAATTATATTTAGTAGGTTACACGGCTTGTCCGCCAAAACCACAGATTGATAAGGTGTCTTTGGGAGCAGAAACTTGGATGCCATGGGAATATCGTAAAGACCTCAAACGTTTGTTAATTTCATTAAAAAAGAAAGGTGTGTTGATTCTGGGGTTGGAGAAGACAGCGGTCAGTGATCAGTTATCAGTGATCAGTAAAAAGCTATTAAAAGATCATGATGTTGCATTGATAGTGGGAAATGAAGTAGATGGAATTAGTGAAGAGATTTTAAAAATGTGTGATTTGGTAGTGCATATTCCAATGTATGGAAAAAAAGAAAGTTTGAATGTTAGTATTGCGGCCGGGATAGCGATGTATGAAATTAGTCAAAAGTCTATAAAGTAGAAAGTCTATAAAGTTATAAAGAATAAAATCTTTTGACTTTATGGACTTTAAAGACTTTAAGACTCGTTATTATGAAAACAATAATCTTTGACATAGAAACTATCCCCCAGGATTATGATTCTTTGGATGAAGCACAAAAGTATTATTTGAATAAATTTGCTGAGGGTGAAGAAGATGAACAAAAAGTAAAAGAGCAAATGGCCTTGTGGGCGCCAACAAACCAAATTGTCGCGATTGGTATGTTGTGTGTGGAAACAGAAAAAGGTGGAATGTACTTTGAGTCTGATAAGACCGGTGAGTTATTTGAAGAAAATGGAATTAAATATTGGGGAGGAAATGAAAGAGAAATTTTGGAAAAATTTTGGAGTGCAATTGCTCATGCGAATAAGTTTGTGACATTTAATGGCCGAGGTTTTGATTGTCCAGTTCTTATGCTTCGCTCAGCCATGCTTAAGGTCAAACCAAGTAAGAATCTCATGCCTTATCGGTATAGTGTAGATCAACATATTGATTTGCTTGAACAACTCACTTTTTACAGTGCCGTTCGGAAATTTAATCTAGATTTTTATTGTAAGAGTTTTGGAATTAAATCGCCAAAGTCCGAAGGGGTGACTGGGCATGATGTGGCGCCGTTGTTTAAAGCTCGCCAATATGAAAAGATTGCCCGGTATTGCGCAGGGGATTTGCATGCGACGAGAGAACTATATTTGCGATGGAGGGACTACATATCTCTGACTAGATAATTCTTAGAATATTTAGGTTTAATTTGGACGTATTATCTGGTATACTAGGTTTCAAGACTAAAAGATTGCAAGATTAAAAGATTATCAAATACCAAAATTAAACTATGTACAAAGACTTTCATGAATTGCAAATTTGGCAAGATGGATATAGTTTGCTCATGGAAATTTATATAATTACAGAGTTGTTTCCAGATTTTGAAAAGTATTCTCTTGTATCACAGATGACACGTTCAGCTAATTCAGTCATTGCTAACATAGCTGAATCGCATGGTAGATATTATTTTAAAGACAAAGTTAGAGTACTGTATATTAGTAGAGGAGAGATAACAGAAACTAGGAGTCATTTAGCTGTTGCTTTTGGGAGAAAATATATTGATAAAACAAAATTTGTGGAATTAAATGATAAGTATAAACAATTATCCAAAGATTTGAACTTATATATAAATAGTCTTAAACAATAATCTTTTAATCTTGCAATCTTTAATTTATTTTTTATAATCAATAATCCAGTTATACCACTTTCATTAGTTTTAAACACTATCCTATGCCCCACGCCGAAACCAAACACACAATCGACATCTTTGAACGAATCTATAGTCAACTACCCCCGCTTTTACCACCAGAAATTAAATTTGAATTTGAACATGCTTTGGAACATTTGCATGATGATGTGACTGTGGATACCAATGACGTAGAAAATATTGTGATATCACTTGGTAAAAAGGTTTGGCCATATCGTCGGGCTTTTGGCGAGTTTTTGGATATGCACCAGGGTAAGCTTGGGGAAAAGTTTTTACTGGGAAAATTACCTGTGGCTCTGAAAGGTAAAATAAAAGAACTAAAAGAACAAGGTGTCACTTATCATGATTTGCGTGTAGGTGGGCCAGCAGAATATTTTGAAATAGAAGAAAGAATGATTTTACAAGAAAAATTAATTGAGGTAGATAGTGATATAAAATCACATGCTGTACAGGCCGTTTTAGGAATAGACAGAAAAAAATATGAAAGTTTGATCGTAGATTTTCAAATGATTCTAGATGATATAGAAAAACGGTTAGAAACTTTTCGCTCTATGGCTGAAGATGAAGAAGAACACCCTCGCTTGGCCGATGAAATTCGCGCGCAAGTGAGATCATTTGAGTTTGGTTTGTGTTTACTGGGACCTAATACCGAACTTGTCCATGTGATTAATGCCCATGAACATTTTGCAGAAAGAAAGATTGCCAAGAAATTACATAGAATGGAATAATATGCCAAAAGTTTTATTAGTCATAGCTTTTAGTGGTTATCAGCCCACTGAGTATGGTGAACCAAAAAGAGTTTTGTCTCAAGCTGGTTATGAAGTTATTACAACCAGTACTCAAATTGGTGAGGCTCAGGCGGCCTATGATGGTTCAACCACTATTGTAAATACAAAAATAATAGATATAAATCCTGAAGATTATGTTGGTCTATTTTTTATTGGTGGGCCAGGAGCTTTGGAAGATTTAGATAACGAAGAAAGTTATAAATTATTGCGTACTTGGCAAACTACGGGCAAACCATATGGTGCGATTTGTATTTCTCCACGAATTTTAGCCAAGGCTGGAGTTTTGAAAAATAAACAAGCTACTGGCTGGGATAATGACAATGAATTGGCAAATATCTTTGCAATAAATAATGTAGAATATGTAAAAGAAAAAGTGGTGACAGATGGTAATGTGATAACAGCGAGTGGTCCAGAAGTGGCAGAAGAATTTGGCCAGGCGATATTAAAAGTTATTTTATAATAAAAATAAAAAACAGTAGAGCCGTGGCAACGCCACGGCTC
>JBAQFA010000008.1:0-2143 GCA_049287025.1 Candidatus Magasanikiibacteriota bacterium | reverse complement strand
GCTCTGGGGTCCGCTCGCGATAATTTACTTCGCAAAAGTCACTGGATCTTATGCTTTGGGGCTAAGTATTTTTTCTGTGGTGCAGCTTACAGCGGCAATATTTGAGCTGCCTACAGGTATTTTGTCTGACTTCGTGGGGAGAAGAAAAACAATGATTTTGGGAGCACTGACTTATGTCTTTGCCTTTGTACTTTATGCGGTTGGGCAGTTTTACTGGGTTTTGATTTTGGGAGCAATATTGGAGGGACTTGCTCGATCATTTTATAGTGGAAACAATGAGGCACTGCTTTACGATAGCTTGAAAGAAGAGGATAAAACCGATGATCTGTCTCAAGTGATGGGAAAAATTGGGTCGATGGGACAGTGGGCGCTGGCGAGTTCTGGTCTTCTGGGCGGAATCGTAGCGAGCTGGTCTTTATCTCTTGTGATGTGGATTTCAGTGATACCACAAGTTATCTGTTTGATTTTAGCTTTGATGATTCGGGATAGCGGGGTGGTAAAAAATGAGGAAAGTAATATATATGCCCATCTGAAAGAATCGGCGAAGAACTTTTTTTCTAATGAAAAACTAAGACTTTTAAGTATTTCGGATATTCTTGGCTTTGGTATGGGTGAAGCCTCTTTCCAGTTTCGTTCGGCATTTGTAGCTAGCTTGTGGCCTGTTTGGGCAATAGGCATTGCTCAGGTGCTATCAAATATTGGAGCGGCGATAAGTTTTCGTTTTGCTGGTGTGTGGATAAAAAAGTTTAAAGCCATCGTTTGGCTTTTGGTGGGAGGAATTTATTCGAAAGTAATTTATTTAATTGCCTTACTAATTCCCTCGATAATATCCCCCGCTTTGATGTCGACGACTTCTGTGTTTTATGGTGTCGGGCAAGTGGCGAAGAACTCGCTTTTGCAGCAAGAGTTTAGTGATAAGCAAAGAGCGACCATGGGGTCACTTAATTCATTTGTAGGGAGCATCTTCTTTGCGATATTTGCTGTATTCTTGGGGTCATTTGCGGATCTGACCACGCCGAGAATTGCGATGATTGGAGTAACAGTTATGCAGTTTGTGACCGTTTGGATTCAATGGAAAATATTTAAGAACGATCGGGCATAAATCTTCGAGTAGGGTTTGAAAAACTGGTACTAATGAAAATGTTCTTCTTCTACAACTTCTTCGACAGTGGTAAATCCGGTTTCTGGATTCAAGGGATCAAAGTTAGTCCCCAGGTGCTGAGGCATAGCTTTGCTACGACCATCTTTTGAAGTAGGTATTATAATGGTAAAGATTTTACTTTTAAATTATAAGGAGGTTTGGATGAATTTGTTAAAACTTTTTTCAAAAGAAGAAATTGATGAACTCTTGAGAGATGCTAATCCAAAGCTGGAGTTTGGTGATACGGTGATGGGTGTTATTAATAGTTTTAATAACAAAAAAATTACCCTAGGCAGACGATATTTTGAGGGGATGAGTTTGGAATATTTTAAGGACTATGGCATTTTTGGACCAAATCAGATTTTTTCAAACGAAGTTCCATTTGTGACATTGAATTTGGATGGTAAAGCGTCAAAATTGAAAAGTGATGGTCTGTTCCATAAAGTTGACGCTGTTTTGGCTGTCTCAGTTGGTATCTATAAATTTCTAAGGGAAGATCTGATTGTGGACAACAAATTGACTAGAATAAGCGATGGTGTTTGGGAGGGGAAAATTAAAGTTAACAGAGATGTTTATAAATTGTTGGCACTTAATGGTGACACCATTCCAGGACATCAATTTACCTTCTTCTTTGTCGATAAGAACCGCCAGATCGTATATTAAATCTGAATTTCAATTCCCCGTCACTTAGGTGGTGGGGTTTTTTTTATAATGGCGGCGAGGTTAGGAAATAACGCTATGTATTGATCTACTGTTTCGTAATTTGTATTTTTGATACATTTTTATCGATTTTTGTATCATTTAAGACTTTGTATCGCAAATGAATATAGGAGTTGGTTAGGGTTTTTGCCTCTATCAGCTCTAAAGATTTAATCTTAAGTAGATCATCTTCGCTGTGAAGTGACTCCCCACCCATAAGTGAGGCGGTGTTTGTACCACCGATGAGACATGGGGCAATTACAATGGAAACTTCGTCGATAAGCCTTGCTCTTAGAAGTGCGG
>JBAQFA010000007.1:0-1505 GCA_049287025.1 Candidatus Magasanikiibacteriota bacterium | reverse complement strand
CTTCGTTGCCGAAATAACGTCATCGTTTATTCAAGGAATGTACCGACGATTCTACGGAAAAAGGCTCTTCAAAATGGCTCCATTGCACTTGCACTTTCAGTTGCTTGGATGGACTGAGGAGAAAGTTGTCATGCGATTTTGGTTACTTGGGTTAATTATGGCCTTTGTAGGAATCTGGTTAAATTTTGTTTAATTCGTATGACTCTAGCAAAACTTGTTCCACAGAAGTTGAAAAATTACTACCATGCACTTGACTCTCACATTGGAAATATTCAGTATGGACTTCCCGTGAGTAAACTGAAGATTATCGGTATAACAGGGACTGATGGAAAGACAACGACATCAAATATTCTTTACGAAATATTATCTGTCGCACAAAAGAAAGTCGGGCTTATCTCTTCAATCAACGCGAGACTTGGAGATGAAGAGCTTCCTCTTAAGTTCCATGTTACGACACCTGATCCCAGAGATATCATGTATATTCTGAATAAGATGGTACAAAAGCAAATGGAATTTGCTGTCTTAGAGACGACTTCTCATGCACTTGAGCAGTCTCGAGTTGGAGCTATTTCATACGTTGCCTCCGGATTCACTAACATAACAAGAGAACACCTTGATTATCATAAAACATTTGAGGCATACCGTGATGCAAAAGCAAAATTAATCTCCCAAACGCGAAAGGGCGGTACCGTGGTGCTTAACGCAGACGACCCTTCATTTGAATACCTACAAAACAAAGCAAAAGGGCTGAATCTTAAAACCTTTTCATACGGTATTGAGAACGATGCTGATTTTATGGCTAAAAATGTCACCATAAGTAGTGATCGCCAATCATACGCACTAACTTACCCTGAAGGGAAACAAACACAAATAGAGCTATTTCTACCTGGAGAATACAACATCTCAAACTCGCTTTCTGCTGCCGCACTTGCATTTAGCTTAGGTATCAATATTGATGCTATAAAAGATGGAATTGCAAACACAAAATTACTCAACGGCCGTTGGGAAATTATTCGGGAGGAACCGTATCAAATAGTCGTAGATTTTGCACACACCCCCAACGCGATTCAAAACGTATTGGAGTTTGCACGCAAGAAAGTTTCTGGTAACGGAAAAGTCCATGTAGTGTTTGGTTGTGCAGGCCGACGTGATTTTACGAAAAGACCAGTAATGGGAGAAATCGCAGGAAAAAATGCAGATTTTGTTTATATTACTGCTGAAGACCCACGAGACGAAGACATCCATGATATCAACGCTTCCATCGCATCAGGAGTAGAAAAAGCAGGAAAGATTGCAAATATTAATTATTTTAATATTCCTGACCGAACAGAAGCAATTAAAAAAGCACTCTCCTCTGCAAAGAAAGGTGATATAGTTTTAATAACCGGAAAAGGGCACGAAAGGAGTATGAATTTGGATGGGAAATCCGAAATACCCTGGAGTGATCAAGAAGTAGTTAACAAATTATTACAATGAAATACATTTTTAGAGAAGACACGGCAGAA
>JBAQFA010000006.1:0-44272 GCA_049287025.1 Candidatus Magasanikiibacteriota bacterium | reverse complement strand
ATCTTGTTCGCCGATTCTGATCAGAGATCAGGATAAGCTCGACTTGGATTCACATACTTTCGTATGAGTATCTCCAGAAAGGAGGTGATCCATCCCCAGCTTCCGCTAGGGATGCCTTGTTACGACTTCACCCTAGTCATTGACCCTGCCTTCGTCCCATAAATGGGCCTACGAGCATTGCCAACTCCCGTGGTGTGACGGGCGGTGAGTACAAGACCCGAGAACGTATTCAACGCCCCGTGGCTGATAGGCGTTTACTAGCGATTCCGACTTCATGCAGGCGAGTTGCAGCCTGCAATCTGAACTGGGGCCGGTTTTGTGGGATTAGCTCCATCTCGCGATTTCGCAACCCGTTGTACCGGCCATTGTATTATGTGTGTAGCCCTAGACGTAAGAGCCATGCTGATTTGACGTCGTCCACTCCTTCCTCCCCACACTCTGATCACAAAAAATTTATGATAAAAGTGCGGGGCGGTCCCTTGTGTACATTTAACACAAGGCGTGGGTTGCGCTCGTTTCCCAACTTAATGGTACACCTCACGGCACGAGCTGACGGCAACCATGCAGCACCTATCTAGCACCCTCGAAGGCTATGTCCATTTCTGGTCATATGCAGCTAGTAGTTGAGCCTAGGTAAGGTTCCCCGTTTGTTGTCGAATTAAACCACATAATCCACCGCTTGTGCGGGTCCCCGTCTATTCCTTTGAGTTTTAATCTTGCGACCGTACTCCCCAGGCGGTATACTTAACGCGTTAGCTATTTTAAACGGCACTGACAGGGTCGATACTGCCAATACCTAGTGCACATAGTTTAGGGCGTGGACTACCAGGGTATCTAATCCTGTTTGCTCCCCACGCTTTCGTCCCTGAGTGTCAGGAATGTACCAGTAAGCTGCCTTCGCATTTGGTGTTCTTCTAGATATCAACGCTTATTACGACTACACCTAGAATTCCGCTTACCTCTCCCATACTCTAGTAAGGTAGTTTCAAAAGCAATCTTCACGTTAAGCGCGAAGTTTTAACCCCTGACTTACCAAACCACCTGCGGACGCTTTACGCCCAATAATTCCGGATAACGCTTGAGGTCTCTGTATTACCGCTGCTGCTGGCACAGAGTTAGCAACCTCTTATTCATTAGGTACCGTCACGAATTCGTCCCTAATAAAAGCAGTTTACATCCCGAAGGACTTCTTCCTGCACGCGGCATCGCTCCATCAGGCTTTCGCCCATTGTGGAAGATTCTTGACTGCAGCCTCCCGTAGGAGTCTGGGCAGTGTCTCAGTCCCAGTGAGCCGGGTCACGCTCTCACGCCCGGTACTGATCAGAGCCTTGGTAGGCCATTACCCCACCAACTAGCTAATCAGACATAGGCCCCTCTCCAAGCAATAAATTATTTACATGAGAATGACTTGCGTCCCCTCATGACCATCGGGTGTTAATTCACCTTTCGGTGAGCTATGCCCGTCTTGGAGGTAGGTTACCAATGTGTTACTCTCCCGTTTGCCACTTGATCTAATAACCGAAGTCATAAATCATCGTTCGACTTGCATGCCTTAAACATGCCGCCAGCGTTCATCCTGAGCCAGGATCAAACTCTTAATTAAAGAGTTTTTTATATCCAACCTATATCACTACAGGTGGATTAAGCTTTTGATCTTGACGTCTTTGCGTTTACTTTTTTGAGGAATAAACTTTTTAAGTGTTTTTACCACATTCATACTGTAAAGAATGTGTCTATATTTTGAACCATCACCTTAGTATTTTTCTTAAAAAATACTTGGTTGTTGTAACTGTAAATTGTAATGTTCATCTTTCCATTTCAATCCACCTCCTCGGCGGATGCTTCACAGAAAGAAAAAAGAGAAACCCATAAAACTGTAGTTGCTCTTTTTTCTTCCCAGTATTCTTGGCTGAACTTAGGAAAATATCTAAATTTTGAAAAGTGTTTTAATTGCCTGCCAATTCTATACCATTTTAGAAAGCCTGTCAAGAGGTGGTTATACACAGACTTGTTAATAATCCCGAATCCCCTGTCAGGGGTGAGGTCAAAGATACCTGTAAGGGTAGATCCCTTGTTTAACCACGATAAATGCATTAAAAAAGCTTTTAATTTCTAATATCTAATTTCTAATTAACCTAATAAAATGCCAAACAATAAAATCAAAATTCCAAATTAATATTAAATTTAAAACAATTTTAAATAAAAAAAAACTAAATATAATTGACAAACAGCATAATTTCATGCTATATAATAACTAAACCATCTAGAGTGTGCACTCATGTTCAAGAGAATCGACAAGGTTTTGTTCTGGAGTAGTCTCCTGTTCTCATTCTGGATCGCCGGAACTTTCAAGGGGGAGGCTCTACAGCTTCTCTTCCAGATGATGATGGTCTCGTCCATCGTCTGTCTGGCCGTGACACTGGTTCGCGGATCTGAGACCTGGAAGGAGGTCAAGGTCTGCATCATTGGCGTGAACATCGCCGGCATGGCCATGGTCAGTGAGATACTGGGGCAGATCGCGGCCAAAAACCACGACCCACGTCCGGACATGACGCTCTACTTCCTGTGTCTCGGAATCTCCATGATCGCGATGTCTGCGTTCATGACAAAGACACTACGGCCTGCGCCAAGGAGGTTCTGATGAGGAAACGCAACGCTCGCCCGCCACCGCTCTTTACCAACCGGAGGGGTCCATAAGGAGGGACCCGACAAAAAATTCCGATACAATTCGGAATTTTTTGTTTTTTAAAATTTGTAATTTATTTGAAATCTGTATTTTGTTACGTGTATTTTGTATTTTATTACTTGCTGTGTTTTTCCTCACGCCATTTCTTTATCTCCGCGTGATTACCTGAAAGCAAAACACTCGGCACTTTCCATCCTTTAAAATCCGCCGGCTTGGTATACTGTCCATATTCAACTTCAACTTCACTTGATTTATTGTTTTCTTGATTTATTGTTTTCTTGTTAAACGTCTCTTCCAAAAGACTTTTTTCATTACCCAAAACTCCTGGCAACAAACGCGAGACCGCTTCAATCATTACCAAAGCACCAAGTTCTCCACCGGCCAAAACATATGGTCCAATAGAAATTTCTTCGTCCACCATATGATCCACTACTCGCTGATCAATCCCTTCATAACGACCGCAAACAAAAGTTATTTCATCAAGCTTACTCCACTGTTCTGCAACCCGCTGATCAAATTGCCTGCCCCGGGGTGAAAGTAAAATTGTCCGCTTTTTCTTTTTTATATCTGAACTAAAAATCTTTTTTAATTTTGATAATGCATCATCCTTACAAAATGGAATCGCGTCCAAACTTTTTAAAGCTTTATAAATTGGTTCTGGTTTCATCACCATACCTGCTCCCCCGCCATATGGCGTATCATCTACGGTCTTGTGATTGTCCTCGGTAAAATCACGCAAATTAACTGGATTGATATTTATCAAATTATTTTTTTGCGCACGATTAAGAATGGTTTCATCACAATAGTCAGAAATTATTTTTGGAAAAATTGTTATAATGTTGAATTTCATAAACCACAGATTTTATGTTTCACTGATTACACAGATATTATAACAAATAAAGAAAAAAATCAATAACAAACGGAGTTCTGATGTGAACTCCGTTATCTGTGTTATCTGTGTTAAAAATCTGTGGTTTATTTCTTACCCGCAATAATTTCCGCTTCCACATTCTTTGGCACTTCGGCATAATGATCAAATTCCATCGCATAGTTGGCTCTACCCTGAGTCATAGAACGAAGTGAAGTAGCATAGCCAAACATTTCTGACAATGGTACCATCGCGCGTACGACTTTGATTGAACCACGATCGGTCATTTCTTGAATCTGACCACGTTTGGAACTAAGGTCACCAATCACATCACCCATGTGAGCTTCTGGAGTTGTCACTTCAACTTTCATGATTGGTTCAAGCACAACAGCATTAGCTTTTTTGGCTGCAGCTTGGAAAGCCATAGAACCAGCCATTTTGAAAGCAATTTCTGAAGAGTCAACTTCGTGATAAGTCCCATCAAAGACTGTCACCTTTACATCCAAAACTGGATAACCAGCGACCACACCTTTATCAACGGTTTCTCTAACACCTTTTTGAATCGCAGGAATGTATTCGCGTGGAATCACACCGCCTTTTACTTCATCCACAAATTCAAAACCAGTGCCTGGTTCTTTTGGTTCTACTTTCAACCAGCAATGACCATATTGACCACGACCACCAGATTGTTTGATATATTTTCCTTCAGCTTCAGCGCTTTGTTTGATAGTTTCTTTATAAGCTACCCGAGGAGCACCAATCTTGGCTTCTACTCCAAACTCGCGTTTCATACGATCTACGATAATATCCAAATGAAGTTCACCCATACCAGAGATAATGGTTTGCAAAGTTTCCAAATCAGTATGAACTTTAAAAGTTGGATCTTCTTCGGCTAATTTTTGCAAAGCCAAACTCATTTTTTCGGCATCAACTTTGGTATTTGGTTCGATTGCAATATCAATCACTGGAGTTGGGAAAGTAATTTTTTCCAAAATGACTTCGCGTTTTTCATCACACAAAGTATCACCAGTGGTAGTATTTTTGAGACCAATGGCCGCGGCAATTTCTCCACTATACACTTCGCTCACATCTTCCCGAGAGTTGGCGTGCATTCGGACGATACGACCAATTCTTTCTTTATTACCGTTTGAAGTATTAACAATATAACTACCAGCTTTTAAAATACCAGAATATACTCGGAAAAAAGCTAATTTACCCACAAATGGATCAGTCGCAATTTTGAAAGCCAAACCACAAAATGGTTCATCATCATTAGCCTTGATTGGGATAATTTTTTCTTCATCATCAGCATCATGCGCTTCAATTTCTGGTACATCAAGTGGTGATGGTAAATAAAAAACGACTGAATCAAGCATCAGCTGGACACCTTTGTTGGCCAAGGCTGAACCACAGATCACGGGATACATATCATCTTTCAAAACCAAAACCCGAATGCCTTTTTTTATTTCTTCGACTGACAATTGTTCTCCATTTAAATATTTGCTCATCAAGTCATCACTGGCTTCAGCCACTTTTTCTGACAATTTGGCTCTATATTCTTCCACTTTATCTTTCATATCAACTGGTATTTCTATTTCAATTACATCTTGACCATTTTCACCTTCAAACTTAAAAGCTTTTCTTTCTATAATATCTATAATTCCAGAAAAAGTTCCTTCAGCGCCGATTGGCAATTGAATCGCAAAGGCTTTATTTGATAAACGTTCTTGGATTGATTCCAAGCTCATATAAAAATCAGCACCCATTTTGTCCATTTTGTTTACAAAACAAACGCGAGGGACTTGATATTTATCAGCTTGACGCCAAACTGTTTCGGATTGTGGTTCCACACCTTGTGAACCATCAAACACGGCGACGGCTCCATCCAAAACACGCATTGATCTTTCTACTTCTACAGTAAAGTCTACGTGGCCGGGAGTATCAATAATGTTAATGCGATGATCTTTCCAAAAACAAGTTGTCGCGGCTGAAGTAATAGTAATACCGCGTTCTTTTTCTTGTTCCATCCAATCCATTTCGGCGGCGCCTTCATGGACTTCACCGATTTTGTGTTTTTTTCCAGTATAAAACAAAACCCGTTCTGTGGTGGTGGTTTTACCCGCATCAATATGGGCGCAAATCCCAATATTACGAGTCTTTTCTAATGAATATTCTCGAGGCATAAATAAATGTTTACAAGGCTTAAAATGCTTACAAGGCTCACAAGGCCTTTTGTTAGCCTTGTTTGCTTTGTAGGCCTTGTAGGCCTTTTTAAAATAATTATCGACGGGCAAAATGAGCAAAAGCTTTATTTGCTTCGGCCATTCTATGGACATCTTCTTTCTTTTTCATAGTACCACCAACACCTTCCAAAATATCTAACATTTCAGAAGATAGTTTTTGCATCATGCTTTGTCCTTTACGAGCTCTGGCAGCGCCAATCATCCAGCGAAATGCCAAAGCATTTTGTCTTTCAGATGAAACTGGCATTGGGACTTGGTAGTTGGCACCACCAACCCGGCGAGATCTAACTTCTACTGAAGGACGAACTGCTTCCATTACAGTATCAAATAATTTTACCACCTCACCTTGTTTTTTTTCTTTTAAAATTTCTAAAGCGCCATACACAATTTCTTGAGCAGTCGTTTTTTTACCTTTTTCCATTACCATGTTTACAAATTTGGCAATCAAAAGATTATGATAAATTGGATCTGGTGCAATTACGCGTTTAGGGATTTTTTTTCCTCTTGGCATATATCAAAAGCTTACAAGGCTTAAAAGGCTTACTAGGCTGACAAGGCAATATGTAAGCCTTGTTAGCTTTGTAGGCTTTGTGAGCCTTTCGTTAATTATTTTTTAGGCCTCTTGGCACCATAGAGAGAGCGACCCTTTTTTCTTCCCTCTACACCTTGGGTGTCATAAACACCACGTACGATGTGATAACGAACACCTGGCAAGTCTTTTACTCTGCCACCGCGAATCATCACGATTGAGTGTTCTTGTAAATTATGACCTTCGCCTGGAATATAGGCGATTACTTCCACGCCGTTAGATAATCTAACTTTGGCGACTTTACGCAAAGCAGAGTTTGGCTTCTTTGGCGTAGCAGTGTACACTTTGGTACAAACACCACGTTTGAAAGGAGCTCCACGGCGCAATTCAGTCTTTTTGCGATGCAGTGAGTCATAGGTAAACTGCATAGCTGGGGACTTTGATTTGGTCCGCTTACTGCTTCTGCCCTTGCGTATGATTTGGTTCATTGTTGGCATAACAAATGCTTACAAGGCTTAAAAGGCTTACTAGGCTGACAAGGCAATATGTAAGCCTTGTTAGCTTTGTAGGCTTTGTGAGCCTTTTTATAAATTAATTAAAAAACGAACGTTGAGTACGTTCGAAATCCTTTCTCTATTAGGCAAGAGAATAATTCCAAACGGCCCTTTAAAAGGTCTTCTCCCGACTTAGTCGGGATACTCCGTTCAATTTATGATGTCCATATATTACTACAAAGAATAAAACCTGTCAAGGCCTTGACTAAAACCTCAAAATCTGTTATAATCTTTTGTTATATTAAGCTACCAAAATTGTACTTAAATAACACAAATTTGTTCATTAAAAACTCTCCTGAGCGGAAAAGGATATTTTTTGGTATCTTTTTTCGCTCTGGAGACAAAAACAGAGCGTTAGACTACAACTCCCTTTTGGGATTACAATAGGCCGGCATGGGTTGCCGACCACCAGAACTCTCCCTCTATCCGTCAGTATGGTTAAATCCATCAAGTACGGTGTGCGGGAATATGAAAGGTCGTCACTATGACGACGCGTCTTTCACTCATGGTGCTGTTCGTAACGGTGCTCGTCACCTGCTTCGACGGCGTCGCGCAAGCCGATCGTCTGTGGTCCTGCCCGTACGGCTGCTTCAACGACGACGTCACGGAGGACATGACCAGTGACGACGCCACGAACGACGCGGACAACGACGGCGCGATCGAGACGGACGAAACGGTCGTGCTGGACCTCCAGCACGCCGTCATCGACAGCCAGTTCGGGATTCCGAACTCGGTTGACTTCTCGGCCGATTGCCCTCATATCTGGAACTGGTCGGGGTACGACTTCAATCGGCATGATCTCCCCAGGATGCTGGAACTCCAGCAACTATCCTCACAGCCGGAGAGGAGGGGGTTCTTCGTCGACGAAGAAATCGGAGATGCGCGCTGGATGCGCATCGAAGACGCCTGCGTCCCCTGGAAGATGTCGATCCTCGCGGACGACATCCGGGACATGAGTCTGGACGGCCGGGCCTATTGGGCGGTGACCTTCTTCGTCCCGCGTCTCGATGGAGAACCCGAAATCGGGTGCAACTGGCTCGGTGCCCTTCAGCCCGACCTCGAAGAGGCCATCTACGAAGGATACGGCCAGATGCTGTTATCCTTGGAAGGTCCCGACGAGGACGATCGTTATTCCGATAGGGGCGCAGAGTTCATCAAGAGGATACTAACCATCGCCAACACCCTCGATGGTGAGCACGGGGTAAAGGAAATGTCAGCTCGACTCGCCAGGCTGGGTTGGTTCGACAAGTAAAAGGCTACGATTCGCTTCCGATCACCCCGCTTCGTGTCATCGCCCGTCGACTGGCTCCCGCCAGCCATCAGGCAACTAGCAGGTTGCGAGTGTTAAATGCTCTGTTCTAGAGGTGGCGGGCGGACGCGTTCGAATCGACGAAGTTGATTCTTCTCGATTTGACAGTCCGCTCGCCGAGACTTGTGACGAGATTTATTTTCTAGAGGGAAAAGATAAATCTCGGCTTCAATTACTTTATTCTTTTTAAAAAAGGATAGAGTTGAGAAGAAAAATTAATTGTTCTTTACAAAAAAATATTTAATTTATTTTCAGAGCGTTAGGCTACAGCTCCCTTTTGGGATGACAATAGGCCGGCAAGGGTTGCCGACCACACGAATTCTCCCTCTATCCGTCAGTATGGTTAAGTCCATCAAGTACGGTGTGCGGGAATGTGAAAGGTCGTCACCATGACGACACGTTGCTGGCTCTTCGCTTTGGTCGCGTGCCTCGTGGGCTGCGCGACGACCATGAACAACAACCTGAACACTGCCAACGAGGAGGAGCGGCAGTGCCCCGAGTTTGGCGACGACCTGGACTGCGACGACGTTCCGGCGAACAAGGACAACTGTCCGCTGGTGGCAAACCACGACCAGGCCGACGGAGACGGAGACGGCGTGGGCGACGCCTGCGACAACTGCCCGTTGGTGGCCAACCTCGAGCAGGAGAACTTGGACTCGGCCATGATCGCCTTCGGCGAACCGAAGTCCGAAACCAAGGACGACCTGGGCGACGCCTGTGACCCGGACATCGATAACGACGGCATCGCGAACGTCGACGACAACTGCCCTAGTATCTTCAACCAAGGACAGGTTGATACGGACGGGAACGGTGAAGGCGATATCTGCGATCGCTATGCCGACGCCGATCGCGACGGCATTCGCAATGATATCGACAACTGCCCCTGGTCCGCCAACTCGGACCAGGCCGACTGGAACCAGGACTGCCTCGGCGACGCGTGCACCGATCTGGACCGCGACGGCATCTCCGACGCCAAAGACAACTGCGTCCCGTACCAGAACGGATTCCAGATCGACTCCGACGGCGACGGCGTGGGCGATAAGTGCTCCAATTACCCCACCAAGTGGGGGCACATCAAGGACGACGAATAACCTTCCTCCTAGGCAACAGCAGAGGATTCCGCCGGTATTCTCCGGGGTCTGTTGTCTGCCTTCCCGCGCTCTTTTGTTGAGGTGGGTGAACGGTTTTGAACGATGAAGTTAGCGCTTCTCGGTCAGACAGTTCACTCGCCTCGAGACTATGGACGAGATTTTTCAGAGGAGAAAAATCTCGGCTTCAATTACTTTATTCTTTTTTAAAAAAGGATAGAGTTGAGAAGAAAATAAAAAACTGTTTTTTACTAAAAACAGTTTTTTATTTTTGCTATATGTTATATGTTACGTGATTCATGATTAGAAAAACCCTACCCCACCCGTAATCAATAAATAAATAAATTGAATAATTGGCTGGATAAATCTAAAACCAAAAAATATAAAGGCTAATAAAATTACAAAGCCATATTGTTCCAACATCATTTTTATTTTGTATTGTGAATCTGGTAAGACGGCATAAAGAATCTTGGAACCATCAAGCGGTGGAATTGGTACTAGATTAAATACTGCCAGTAAAACATTGGCATAAACAATAACGGAAATAAGCCCAACAAGATTGGCCATGAATTGTGAAGTCAGAGGCATAAACCGAACCAATAAACCAAATACCAAAGCCAAAGCTAAATTGGAAGCTGGTCCAGCAATCGCCACTAGAGCTGGTCCCCATTTTTGATTTTTTAAATTATAGGGATTGTATGGTACCGGCTTGGCATAAGCAAACAAAAATTTTCCGCCCGTTATCAGGAATAGTAAAAGTGGCATGAGCAATGTCCCCCACTTATCAATATGCACGCGTGGATCCAAACTCAACCGGCCAGCATATCGGGCTGTTGGGTCACCTAGTTGATCAGCCATCCAACCATGGGCATATTCATGAATAATGGCCGATGGGATAATAATGACAAAGAAAAATAATAAAGGTAAGTATTCCATAACATTTCAGCAAATTAAGCAATAAGCAAAATAAGCAGATTAAGTATTAAATTGGTCGGGCTAGAGGGACTCGTCCGCCAGAGGACGGATCTGCCTTTGGCGGAAACCCACGGCCTTCCACCTTCGTCCGTCTTGGACGGACTACGGTGGACAAGCATGCACCCTAAAATTATTGGTCGGGGTGACAAGACTTGAACTTGCGACCTCATGCACCCCATGCATGCGCGCTACCAGCTGCGCCACACCCCGACCAATAATTCTTCATGCACCTTTACCCGCCAAAGCTTTAGCGACGGCGGGCCATGCATGCGCGCTACCAACTGCGCTATAGCCCGTTTGAGTGAGAGAAATGATAAAATTTATTTTAGCACTTCCGAACGAAGACGGGGTATATGGATAGTATAGCCCGTTTGAGTAATTATTATAAATTAATTAATAATAAAAATCAACCCTAACAAAATAGCCAACGTACAACGTCGGCTACAAAAATATTTTTAACAAAACGTCTTCATCTTGCCACAGTAACACTGGCCTTACGAATAATATTACCACCTTTCTTATAACCCACATTATCATATTTTGCAACTTGATTTAGCTGAACCCCCGGAGGGTACTCACCACTTTCAATACGATCTGCAAACTCATATAGTCTACCATCAAATTCTGAACCCAATGATGGACAAATTATTTCAATACCACCAAATAATTCATTACCTACTTTTTTAATTTCATCCCACAATTCAAAGTCACTAAACTTTCCTGTACCACCTCTGTCTAATTTTTTAGCCACTCTATCAGCTAAATTTAGAAAAAATGTAAAATCTAACTTTCCTTTTGTGGCCATCTTTTCTAACTGTCCAGGAAAATCAGTTTCACCAATATAAGGTTCAGCTTTTTTCAACAATCCATTTAGTCTTCCTAATACTTCGGGAGGAAGTCTTGGTTCATTCTGGTTTACTTCTATTTTCGGACCCAGAGCTTCTGGGGCAGACACAGTAACCACTGGTGTTACTTTTTCAGATTTTATTCCAAGACCCACCAACAAACTTTTCATTACAGCTTCTGGAATAATACCTCTATTTTTTTCGAGCCAATCAACTGCAGTGCGTTGTTCTTCACTAAGACCTTCTTTGTTTCCTAACTCAGTCTTACATTGAACACAACTACTCGGAAAATTCCCATGAGGACACATACCTGTATCCTTTCCTGATAAATCTCTGTTGCTAGAATCCATAAAAAAATATTAAATAAATTACCCTTTAATTCTACTCTAATAAAATAATTTTGCAAGAAAATATGTTTATAACTGCTAAGGATTTTTTGGAATTAAAAAATCCCCTTACGGGGATTTTTTTACTTGTGAATTGACTTTAAGTCCCGTTTTTCGGGATTAGATGTTCAAATCAACTGCACTGGTATCAACGTCATCATTGTTGACGGCTACTGGAGCTGCCATGTGTCTTGGGCCACGACCACCTTCTGGTTCATTGATCTTCAAGTTAACGCGAGCGTTATTCTTGGCACCAACGATTTTTAAAAGGGTGCGGACGGAACGAGCAGTTTGACCTTGTCGGCCAATAACATAACCCATATCGCTTGGATTGATATCCAATACGAGCAGGACACCACGTTCATCAACAGTACGTGTGACCTTGACGTCATCTGGATTGTTTACAATCGCTTTGATGACGTACTCTAGAAAGATTTGATCTTGATCCATATCCTCTACGTCTAAATTAATAAATTACATATTTTATAATGGATTGACCACTACTAAAACTGTGCAAATATTATAATACAAAGCAGAAAATAAGTCAATATTATACAATGTTGATAAAGGATATCCTGTATTTACTCCTCGTTGTAAATAAAAAAACCGCCCACAGGGACGGTTTAGTATATTATTTTTTATTGAGCAGGTTCAGTTGGTTTTTCTTCAACAGCAGGAGCAGATTCAGCTGGAGCATCAGTCTTTGTTTCTTCTACGACTGGTGCTGGAGTTTCTTCAACTTTCGTTTCCTCAACAACTGGTGTTGTCTCAACAGATGCTTCAGTTTTTACTTCTTCAACAGCTGGGGTTTCTTCAACTTTCGTTTCCTCAGCAATTTTAGCAGCTTCGGCATCGGCTTTGGCTTTTTCTTCAGCGGCTAACTTTTCTGCTTCAGCTTTGGCTTTAGCATCTTCTTCAGCTTTTAATTTTGCCTCTTCGGCTTTTTTCTTAGCTTCTTCGGCCTTACCTTTTTCTGCTTCCATCTTAGTCTGACGTTTCTTGCTGATTTTAACGGCTTTTCTTTTGGCACCAGTAATAACGCCGGCATTTATCAAAATATTATTTACAGTTTCAGACATTTGAGCGCCAACTGACAACCAATATTTAATTCTGTCAGCTTTTAATTCAACAATTTTATTTTTTTCTACTGGGTTATAAATTCCAAGTATTTCCAAACTACCATATTGAGTATCATGCTTCTTTTCAGAAACAATCAAACGATATGATGGTCTTTTTGTCTTACCTAAACGTTGTAAACGAAGTGTTAACATAACAATTTTATAAAATTTAACTTTTGTCCTTGAGAGCACCCAATCGTGACATCGGGTTTCTTGTAATTTTCAAGTGTCCGCATTATAGTATATAAAACATTTTTTGTCAAGGGAACAAACACACAAAGAGTTATAACACTCAATGTGTATTTTGTATCTTGTTACGTGTATCTTGAATATTATTATTCACTTATCTTTTCCGCTTCGCCCAACTTTACACTGAGTAAATGAGAAATACCTTCATTACCCATAGTGACACCATATAGAGCATCGGCAGCATGCATGGTCGCTCGATTGTGAGTAATTAGGATAAACTGGGATTGGGTAGCTAATTCTTGCAAAATCTTGGTAAATCTGAGAGTGTTCGCTTCGTCCAAGGCAGCTTCCACTTCGTCCAAAACCACAAATGGCGATGGATTGGTATGTAAAATCGCACAAACAAGAGCAATAGAAGTCATAGTTCTTTCTCCTCCAGACAAAGATTGAATATTTTTTATTTTCTTGCCTGGTGGACAAGCCGACACATCAATACCAATCAAAACTTTATTTTTGCGTTTATTTTTTATGTCTAACTGTTCCTCTTCTACTTCCAAATTCACAACATTTTCACTCTCCGTGCCTTCCAAATTTTCCGTGTCATCCGTGTCATCATTAACCTCTCCATAAATCTCTGTCATCTCTGCTTTACCACCTTCGAATAATAATTCAAAATAACGAGAAAATTCTTTTTTAATTTGTTTGAAAGCTTTGTCGCGTTTTTTCTTCATCACTTCATCCAAATCAGTAATCATAGTTTCCAAATCACCCATGGCTTTTTTCAAATCATCTAATTGAATAACCAAACCATCATGACGCTCTTTGGTCTGTTCGTATTCCGCCACTACTTCTTCATCAATTCCCCCAATCAAACTTAATTGATATTTTAATTTTTGAATATTTTGTTGGACTTCATCTAATTTGTCTACTGAAACTAATTCTGGTTCGCGTTCCAAAATAGCTGGCAAACTAGTATGCAATTCTTGATACACATCATTGTTCAGATCTTCCTGTTTGGTTTCTAGCTTGGCCACTTCTACTCGCTTTTCATTACGAACATCAACAATTTTATTTAATTTTTGTTGTTCGTCTTGCATTACTTCTTGCAAAGCAAAAATTCTCTTTTTCTTGGCTTCTTCATTTTTATTAAATTCTTCAATTCGGTCTTCTGTATCTTTTAATTCTTTTTCCAAAATTTTAACTTCACGATCCAAACCATCTTTTTGTTTTTGGACATCTTTCATGCTCGCACTAATTTCTTCTGGACTCATGGTATAGAGAGACAATTCATGTTCCATAGAAGAAAGCTCACGATCAACATCTTGCTTTTGCGTGCCAAACATATCCGCTCGACTGCCAGCAATATGAGCCTGGGATTGCAATTCACGCAATTCATCCTGACCTTTTTCATACTCAATCTCCAATTTATTTATGGTTTCTTGCAAAGTTGTAATCTCTTCTTCATAATCCATAATTTCACCCTGAACTAAATAGGGTGAATCTTGATGCGAGAAACTCAAACCCATTTTTCTTTCTTTTTGACGGAAGCCACCCTTCATACTGCCACTAGTTTCCAAAACATCGCCATCTAGCGTCACCATCCGTACACGTCCAATGCCAATTTCCCGCGCCACATCAATACTGTCCACGACTAAAGTATTGCCCAACACATAAGAAAAAATATTAGAAAACTTGTCACCATATTTTATCAGATCAGTCGCCAAACCATAGACACCACTTCGACCCAAAAATTCTTGCATATCACCTGACAAAAATCTAGGTTTAATTTTTTCTAATGGTAAAAACGTAGCCACACCAAGATGTTGATCACGCAAATATTGAATACTGGCCTGCGCAGTTTTGTCGCTATCAACTACGATTGAAGAGAGATGTCCACCAGCTGCCACATCTAGAGCTAGGCGATATTTTTCTTCTACTTCACCTAGTTGAGCGACTGTGCCGTAGATATTACCCAAACGATGGCGCTCTTCCAAAACTGCTTGTACCGCTTTGAGTCCAGAATATTGTAAATAATTTTGCTCACTCTTCATCTGGACCATGCGCTGTTCTATGCCAGCAATCTTGCTTCTGGTTTCAGTCCGAGCAATAGATAATTGTTCAATCTTTTGTTTTTGGCTAAGCATGGCTTCACCAGTCTTGTCTACCAAATTTTCCGCTTGGGATAATTCTTTATCAATTTTAGTTTGTTCCAATTTAAATTCTTCAATCTTACTATTGAGCCAGCCAATATTTTGTTTGCCCACTTTGGAATACTCAGTTTGTAATTTGCCTTGCAGAACAGCTCGTTCACGTTCCAAATTATTTTTTCGACGCGATACATCTTGATATTCTCTTTGCAAACTTTCAAATTGATCCTGACGTGATTCTTCCTTGGCCAAATTAGCCAATTCAGTTTGTACAGCGGTTAATTTTTCATTAATCTCATTATATTCTTTATTAACAATTACTAATTCCTGAGTCAATTCATTTAAGCTCGTCTGATTATAATTATACAAAGTCGCAAAATATGATTCTTGATTGGCGCGCAATTCTATTTCTATATCTTTGCGTTGTTCCAATTTTTTCACTTGACGGGATAAAGTCCTGAGCCGAGGCGCGACTTCATTTAATAACAAATCCGCCTGATCAATATTTTCTTTTGTCCGGCGTAATTTGAGAGCGGCTTGATGTCGTTTAATTTGAAATTCTTTGATACCCGAAGCTTCATCAAAAAAATCTTTTCTTTCGGCTGGGGTTTGCAAAAGCATTTGGTCAATTGTCCCCTGACCAATGACTGAATATGAACCCTGACCAAATTGTGCCTTGGCTAATAATATTTGTAAATCCAAAAGACGAACCGCATTACCATTGACCAGATATTCACTATCTCCACTCCGATAATATCGGCGAGTAATCACCAATTCATCATATTCTATATCCACGCGTTTATCGCTATTATCCAAAATCAATGTCACACTTGCCATACCCATCTGACCTTTTGATTCTGAACCATTAAAAATTATATCCTCGCCTTTTTTCCCTCGGATCGCCTTCATACTCTGTTCACCCATTACCCAACGAATCGCGTCAGAAATATTACTCTTGCCTGAGCCATTTGGTCCGACAATTGCAGTCACTGTATGACCACTGACAGTGCTCTTGGGAAAATCCAAAACTACCTTATTGGCAAAGGATTTGAAACCGTGGATTTCAATGGATTTCAAGTACATAGTGTTTTATCACTTCGTTTGTCCTAAATGTTGTATCACTCTGTTTGTTCAAATTGAACAATTACAACATTTTCAACATTTACAACAATTGGTAAATATTATACACTTTTTCTTTAGACTTGACAATAATTGTTATATAATATAGAATAACTCGTTCATTAAAATTTGGAAATTAAAAGGGGGGTGAAGGGGAAAAGATGAGTACTGCATTCGCAAGGGTCGTGTCAGTCCTGTCGCGTATAGACAGGACAAAGGTATTCGATGAACTGGCCAGTTGGCCCGAACCCGACATCATCCGGGCCTGCACCGAGGCCGGCTGGTCCAAGACCGACATCATCCGGGCCTGCACCGAGGCCGGCTGGTCAACAGATGTCGTCGTCAAGGCATGCATCCAGGCCGGCTGGTCCAAGACCGAGGTCGTCGGGGAAGTTGGCAACTTCCCAGTGTATGATGACGAGGACATCATCAGAACCTGCATCCAGGTCGGCTGGTCCAAGAACGAAGTCGTCAAGGCCTACACCGAAACTGGACATGACAGACATGGTGTCATCCTGTTCCTCATCGGGGCAGGATGGACCGACGATGAAATCGTCGAGGCCTACACAACGCAGTGAACACGGGAGGCCCCCCCAAGGCAGATTTCGGTCTGCCTCTCCCTTTTAATTTCTAAATTTATACATTAAAAATTGTTTTAAAATTTCAAATTGAAAATTGAAAATTTTGTTGGTATGCCCCAAAGAATCGCTAGACAAATTTATAAAGAAGTGGAACAAGCCAAAAAGATCCTACTTGTACCCCACCAAAATCCAGACGGAGACGCTCTCGGGTCAGTTTCTAGTTTTGCCTATTATCTGCGCAGTATACACAAACCCCATACTGTTTTTTGTCTCACTGATTCTTCGGCCAAACTTCATTCTCTACCTCATATTGTAGAATTTTCTAACAATGAATCGGTTTGGGATGATATTGATTTTGACCTGATCATTGTATTTGATTCTGGAGATCTAAAATATGCGGGTATAAAAAAATTTATTGATAAATTGGAACATGATCCAACGATTATAAACATTGACCATCACCCGACCAATACTTACTTTGGCCACTGTAATCTAATAATGGACAAAGCGTCCTCAACTGCCGAAATTCTGTATAAATTTTATCGCCACAATAATATTGACATTGATAAAAACATGGCGGCTTCTCTTTTGACTGGCCTCATTACTGATACAGAAAATTTTACTAATCCTGGTACTTCTAGAGATTCATTAAAAATTGCGAGCGACTTAATTAAAAAAGGTGCAAATTTTAATTTGATAAAATCTTGGTTTTTGCGCGACAAAAGTATTACTTCACTCAAACTCTGGGGCATTGTTTTGTCCAGATTGAAAAAACACGAAGAACATGAGATTGTTTATACTTATGTGACACTAAAAGATTTGACAGAAAACGAAGCCGATGAATCTGAATCCGAAGGCATTGCCAACTTTATGAATAATCTCGGTGATGGTAAAGCCAGTTTAATTTTGAAAGAAAAAGACGATGGCAGTATCAAAGGTAGTTTTCGAACTACACGCGATGATTTTGATGTCGCCCGAATTGCCCAAGCCCTGGGTGGTGGCGGACACAAAAAAGCCTCTGGTTTTAGTCTAGAGGCAAGTACTATTGACGAAGCTTTGAAAAAAATTTGGAATGCGGTTGAAAATTTAAAATAAATAAGGTAAAATACAAATAACAGATAGCAAATAATAGATAACAGTTTAATTATGCTATCTGACATCTGTTATCTTATAACTGTAAAATATGTCAAATTCACAACAAAACACCATCCATTCCCAATACCTCATCCCCACTGTTATTGAAAAAACTAATTATGGCGAACGCGCTTATGATATCTATTCTCGCCTTTTGAAAGACAGAATTATTTTTCTTGGCTCAGAAATAGACGATGGCGTAGCCAATGCTGTCATTGCCCAGATGCTTTTCTTGGCCAACCAAGATCCAGAAAAAGATATCAAACTATATATCAATTCTCCGGGTGGTTCGGTCACAGCTGGCCTCGCCATTTATGACACCATGCAATATATCAAACCTGATGTTTCTACCATTTGCATTGGTATGGCTGCTAGCATGGCCTCAGTTCTTTTGGCCGCTGGTGCCAAAGGCAAGAGATTTAGTTTACCAAATTCTGAAGTCATGATCCACCAAGTGATGGGCGGTATGCAAGGTCAAGCATCTGACATAAAAATTCATGCGGAAAGAATTTTGAAAATCAAAGAACGTTTAAATGAAATTCTCTCCAAACATACTGGTAAAGAATTAAAGACTGTAGAAAAAGATTCTGATCGTGATTATTTCATGAGCGCTGAAGAAGCTATGAAATATGGCGTGGTGGATAAGGTTATTGAATAAAAACACGAATCTTAACACTAATCAACACTAATTATATAAAACCCTAATTGGGGTTTTATTTTATACACTTGGATTCAACTTTTTAACGCAACATATTACTAAACCCTGTAGGGATGTAAGATGTTAGGCAGGCACTTTAGTGCCTGTAAAATTAATCAAACATATCATAGTCCCGTAGGGATGACTGAATCTAATATTTTTTCTGCCGTCCCTATGGGACTGTATAAATATCAATTGCGTTTTTCCAGGCATTAAAATGCCTGGCTAATATAAGTTTGTCTCTACGGGACAATTTGTTGCGTTAAATTTTTGAACTAAACTTGCTAAATTAATTTAAAATAAAAAATAATTTACACAAAATAAAACTCCCCGACCAAAAGTCGAGGAGCTTAGCATTTTTATAGGGATAAAATCCCTAAATACTGTATCCAAGAAGGTGTGTTCTGGGTCACAAGCGAGCCGGAGCCTGCTTTAGCCGAGGACACACCCCCATGCTTGTCGTGGATACAGATTATAATCTACTTAGATAATATAGATAAACTACAATCAATATCTACTTAATTTAAATTGTCGCTTGCCCCGAGTATAATCGAGGGGTGGATACAGAGAGATAAGTACTTATTCGATTAAATTCTAGGATTAAATACTGACTATCTCTGTACACAAGCATTTATGCAACAGCCAATAATACCAAAAAATTAGCTTTCTGTCAAGGCTATGGCTGTGGATGAAAACAAAATTTGGCTCTATTGAGCCAAATTTTATACATATACTAATACAAATTATTCTACCACCACAACCGGTTCTACTGGAACTACCGATACTTCTGTCACAACATCAGGTGTAATATTGTCAGCTGTGGTAGTAGGGATAACTTCTGCAACTTCAACGCCCACTAAACAAATTTTTTGCAAAGGTCGATAATGACTTTCGAATAATTTGTCCTGTTTCTCTCCATTAGCCAATATTCTGGTATAAGTAAATGAAGCATCGGCCCCTTTAAAAGCATTTTGGCAATCTTTTTTTCCTGGTTCTAATTTGGTTGTTTCAATATTCTTAGTTTCACCATAAGGAATCCATTTGGACACAACGGGATGAGTATAGGATCCGGTACGACCATCACTTGTTCCCCACAAACTAAAAACTAATTCTTCTCGGCTCGTGTCCATAAAAGTCTGAACCAAAATATAGCCACTAGTATCATTTTTGAAACGAAAATCTGGCGCCGGATCATAAACTGTCGCATCTGTGCCAGGCAAACCATTAACCGGGTCATTATAATGAGACACAACTAAAGAATGATTTCGTCGCTGAGTAATTTCCATGGCTGAATTCATAGCCATTCTAAATAACGTTGTACCAATCTGACACAAACCACCACCAATCTCTGGTTTGACTTCGTCACCTTTTATAACCAGTTCGGGAAAATATCCACCTTCTAGAGTAAATGGTTTGGTATTGTCCAAAGTAGAAAATTCTTCGCCTGGCTTTACCAATATGCCATTTAATTTGTTCACGGCATTTTTTATATTTTTTATACGATTGTTCGGACTCTTGGAATAATCAGATACACCGACGCCCAAGAGTTCATTAATACCCAAATCATTTACATCACCAGTTTTTATTTTTGGTTCAATCTTTTTTATGACCAGAGAAACAGCCTTGGTCAACCCCTCATCATGCCAAGTTCGACCCAAAATTGCTTCATTAATTTGTTTATAATTTTCTACTAAATCTAATTCTATACCAGCACTAGAACCTTGAAATTCTGTCACTTTACCCGAAGCTTCATCATATTTAAATTTGGCATCTTTGGCTTCACGATTTACTTTTGGTTTAATATTGTTAATTATAAAACTATCAACATCTTCTTGCTTTAAACCAAAGCCCAATTCTCCGCTAGCTGTTTTCTGCACTTCAATCCACTTTTGAATTTTTTCTACATCAATTGCCCAACTATATTCTCCCCTAGTATATGGATCAATATAATTGAGAGTTAAACTGCCAGCGATAAAAACATTGGGTAGACGATTAATTATTTTTTCTACATCAGCTTCCTGGATAGAAGATTCAACAAAATTACTTTTTATTTCTATTGTTCTGTTTTCCAAAACTGCCCAATCTTTGACCACGGTTTCAACGGCGGTAATATAATCATAAATTATACCACTAGTTGAAGAAGTTATTTTATAATTTAAAGGATTAATTGATAACACTTCTACATTGGAATTGTGCGGTACAATCTCACTGCCATAAACTTTTTCTTTTATAATGTTTATCAATCTGTTCCGATCAATTTCAACTGTACTTAATTTTAAATTTGACCCTGAAAAATAAGTGGTTAAGGCTCTTATATTTTTATTAAAAAAATTACCTGTCTTGTTATAATTAATTAATTTGTCTATTTCTTCATCCCAATTGAATCTAACTAATTCCAAAGCACCACTCTCGGCTCCAGATACAGGAGAAACAACAAATTCAAAATTTTGTTTATCTTTTTTATATGCAAACTTTATTCCTTCGGTGACCATTTTATCATTCATCTTGTTTATAAAACTTCTCAACTCTTCTCGGTCCATTCCCCCGACAGGAATATTTCCAATATTAATGCCTGGCAAAACTCGATCAGCGTAATAATGAGAATAAGCCACTAAACCAGAAAAACCCAACCCAAAAACAACACTAGCAATAATCAGAGTAAATAAAAACCGACGCCAGAAAACTGGCATCTTAAAAATCTTTTTCGCTTTTTCTTCTTCCATATTATTCTTCTACTATTATAACTGGTATTTTGGCATTATTAATTTTTTCTTTTGGAATTCTTACCACCAAAACACCATTCTTGTATTCTGCTCTGGCCAAATCCCCTTTTACGTCTAATGGTAATACTACGGTGCGAGAAAACCTACCCCAAAAACATTCGGCATGAAAATATTCATCTCTGGTTTCATGAGCAATCGGTGAAACTCTCTGTCCACGGATGGTGAGTAAATCATTGTGAACATAGACTTCAATTTTTTCTGTATCTGCCCCCGCCATAGTAGACACCACAATTATTTCTTTTTCATTTTGGGCCACATCCACCGCCAACTGGCCTTCTTGGTGTTGTTCGTGCCAATTGTCTGGTAACTTAAAATCCGATGGCTTGGCCATAACGGTAGCTGGACCCTCTCCAGCGGACTGTAAAATCATTTCAAAGACTGAATGACCTCTTGGTGATAAATTTGGTTTCATATTGGTATATTATACTATATACTATCCACTGTTGCAAAGTAAATATTGACTAAAATCAATTTTTCCTGTACAATAATTCAGTTCTTATCATTTTCATTTATAGACCATGGAGAGGTGGCCGAGCTGGCTGAAGGCACCACACTGCTAACGTGGCAGGGGGTAAAACTCCTCGCGGGTTCGAATCCCGCCCTCTCCGCAGAAACAAAATACAATATACATGGAACACGATACAAGATTGTATTTTGATCCATGTATTTTGTATATTGTCAGGGAGAGATGGCCGAGTGGTTTAAGGCAACAGTCTTGAAAACTGTCGTACCGAAAGGTACCGTGAGTTCGAATCTCACTCTCTCCGCCAATTTTCACTTTCAAATAAATCCTTCACAAACGGATTTATTTTTATCCTCTGGCAATACTAAACCCAAACACCCTATCTGCTCCAGCATTTTTTAATGCTTTGGCACATTCTTGTATTGTACTCCCGGTGGTAAAAACGTCATCTACAATTAAAATATTACCAATCAATTTTTCCTCTACAGAAAAAGCTTCTTGTAAATTTTCCAATCTATCAGCTCGATTTAATTTGGCCTGTTGTCTGGTATGGCGAGTACGTACGACAACGTCTTTAAAAGGTTTATTAATTTTTTTCGCCACAACTCTAGCAATTAACTCCGCTTGATTAAATCCACGTTCAACATAACGTTTTTGGTGCAGTGGTACTGGTACCACAAAATCAATGCTACTAAATAATTCTGAATGATTATTTACAAACTTTTCAATCATTTTTTCCATCACCGCCAAAACATCTTCTGCCCAAGAATATTTTAGAGTCTGAATGACTTTGCCAATTAAACTATTATCTTCATACTTGGTAATCGCAATATGAGAATTTAAAATTGATTTTTCTTTACAGTCAAAACAACATTCACCTACAACAGTATTTTTATGACAAACTGGACAATCAAATATGCCTTGTAAATTTAATTTATTAAAACACTGTTCACACAACCAACCCCCTTCTTTTTTACAATTCAGACAAAATACTGGAAAAACATAATCTTTTAATTTTTCTAAAATACTTTTTAAGATCATATTACTAGAAAATAAGGTGGACTTCAGTCCACCTTATTGTGTTTAAATGTTTATCCCGACTAAGTCGGGAGTGTGTTTGTTTGTTTAAATGCAATTTAGTCCCAAAAAAATCCATCTACTTTCCACTCGCCAGCTACTTTGCTAAAAACTACTTTACCAGATTTTTGTACCACATCTGTCTTACCAACACTTTCTACTGTTTGCTGAGTCTGAATAATAACTGTAGCTGATGTGTCATCTTTATTTTCCAAATGACTAGCCACTACTTTGGTTATTACTCCTTCATATTGTATGCTGTTATTAGCCAATTTCTTTGTTTCCAACCATTTATTCATTTCTTCTGTTACCAAAGAATAAACATCTGTGATATGTTGATTATTATTTTGGTTTGAATAAGTACCAAAACGTTCAACAAATATTTTTGATAATTGTTTTAGATATATTTCATCATTATTTTCTGACGAATCAACAGACAAAACACCTTTTGGGGTGTTATCTGTTGACCCAGACTTTAGGGGTATAACTTTTGCAAAATCACTATCAGTATTTACATCAGAAGTGTTTTTTGTTGTGTTTCCTTCTTCAATCACTTTTTTTTGTTTGCCCATAAAAAACCAATAAGCAAAAAATAACAAAACTAATAATAAAACTACACCGATTATAATAAAGATCTTTTTTCTTAAATCAAGCATACTATTTATATTAAAATATTTATTTTAACCCATCTCCTTTTCAAATTCTTCTTTGGCTTTTTCAATCTCTAATAATTGTTTTGGATCAGACGTAATTAATTGGTCTTCGGTATAAGAAGCGACCACCTTTATAGCTGCATGTTTATTGCCCGCAAAAAATATTCCTTCACCAACCGCGCTTTCCAAAAGTAAATACTTTTCTCCTTCAGTGAGCATAAAAGTCTTTTGAATGGTGTCCACGGCAGCGGGTGATTGTTTCATGAGTAATTGCAAAGCCGAATTGGTCACAATCGCTTGGCCATATTGTGAATGTAAAAAATCATTGACGTCTTGGGTAATTGTCGTCACTCCCAAATAATATTTGCGACATCTTTTTACTAAGGCATAAATAAATCTGGCACTATCTTCATGAGTCATAAGCCACCAAGCCTCATCAATAATTAATAAACGTTTTTTTCTTACGCTTCTAACAATATTCCACACATAATTGATTAGGGTGTAAATCGCCATTGGCCTAAGTTCATCTTCCAAATCGCGCACACTAAAAATAACTAAATTATTGTTCATATTTACATTGGTCGGAGCATTGAACAAACCAGCAAAAGTACCATCAGTATATTTTTTTAATTTCATAACCAACTCCTCTGCCCCTTCCATACCTTCAAGTACGTCCAATAAATCTTGCATAATCGGCGCTTCTACTTGGCTCAAATCACTATCTGGCGTAATATCTTTTTTGGCATAAGCTTCGAGCAAAGCCCTGTCCATAATTGAATCTTCCTGCGGAGTAAGCTCTTTAAACATAATCCTAATCAAACCTTTGAGCGTAATCACTGCACTTCTAATAATATCTTCCGTAGAAATCTGTTGACCAACTGGACGAGGCAAATCAAATGGGTTAACTTTACTTTCTGAAGCTAAAGAAATATTGACATAGGTACCACCGACAGCTTCAGCCAAATGCAAATATTCCATTTCGGGATCAATTACAATAATTTCTACCCCCATCATCAAACTGCGCAAAACTTCCAACTTTACAGTATAAGATTTGCCCGAACCAGCGGTCGCAAACACTACCATGTTGGCATTTTGTAAAGAAAACCGATCAAATAAAATTAAACTGTTATTATGACGATTGATCCCATACAAAATCCCATTATCGCTAGATAATTCAGAAGAAATAAAAGGGAAAGACGATGCAATTGGTGAAGAATTCATGTTGAAAGATACCACCAACTCATCAATTGCCAATGGCAAAGTAGAATTAAAACCTTGTTCAGCTTGAAATAGAACGTGTTTGGTATAAATAAGTTTTGAACCAAAAATATTTTCTATGTCATCTGTTAGTTTATTCAAATCTTCAACATTTTTGGCATAGATCGTCACGTAAAAGGAAAATTGAAAAAAATGTTCTACCCCTTGCGTCAAATCATCACGCAATTGTTCAATGTCGCGTAAAGCTGTTTCTCGTAAAGGATCACGCGGTGCCCCTTTTTCGGCATCGGCACTCAACTGAGCTTGTAAGGCGCCCACTTTCTTTTTTAATTGTTTCAAAATCACCGCTGAATTGACTGGATAAAAAAACATTGACACATCCATGGTGCTATTAAAATTGAGTAAGGGTGCGCTCCAACCAATCGAGATATAGCGAGGATAAGTAATAACATAAATCGTGCGCAAAAAAGTTTCGCCCAATTGGAGAAAATTAGATTCTACTCTAAAAGCTGAAGGGGCGATTAAGTCTTTAATCTGTACAGTGCCCTCTCGATACAACTTCTCTTCTTCAAGGGTTATCAATTCTTCTTCTACTTTCTTTTTCTCTTTCATTTTACTTGAAGACGGCAAATTCACCCGACTCTGATTTTGATTGTTTATAGGCTTAAACGGCATAAATAATATTTTGTATTTAGATTGTGTAAATATTGTGTAAATGATGAAAAATTTATATGTCTTCAATCCGCAAATCTTTTACTGGTTGCAAACCTTCGGAAAAAGATATGTCTGGATTGTACGTAGCATAATACAATTCTATCAAAGATTGGGTATCGAGCTGGACTGCCTCAACTCCCATACCCTGCAATCCCCCAATCACCTGTCGGACTCTTATGTCCAAATCGTCTTTACGTTGTTTAAATCTTTCTTCTTTCAAACGAACCGTTAAGGCTGGTTTCAAAACACCTTTAAATCTAGACCAAAAACTTTTTTTACTATTTGACATTGGATCATAAGGAACAATCACATAAAACCTCTTGGTCATAATTTCACCAATTTCTACCAACTCCTGAATGAACGCTCTATAATCAGCTGTTTGCACACGCAAAAGTTCATTGGTCTGGGCTTTTTCCAAGTTTAATAATTTTTCTATATAAGGTTTAATTTGCAATTTTCTAGATTGAGAAACAATTTGTAAAGGAAAATTAATTGAATTTAAAAAACTCACATAAGCCGATATCAAAGCGTTTTGTTCATCCTCAGATTTCAAAGCAAAATTAACACTTGAAGTCATAAGGACAGCACGTAGTGTTCCATCTTTCAAAATAACCACCCCATCTTTAATTTCAGCGATTGGTAAATGTGTCTGGGTAGATGGATGACTATTTTTTTTCTTTTTTACTTTTTCGTTGGACATAATTATTCACTTTATTACTTTATAAGTTTCAATCCTCTGGCCGATAAAAACCACCAGTATTCACAACCAAAGCTAAGTCGCGAATATGTTGTGACTTGGTAGATTTTCCTTTTTCCACCTCTTCAACAATACTTGTTGCCTGATTACGTAAATAATTTAATTCATTATTACTGTACACTTTAGACCAAACTCTAAGCGATGGTCGTCGTATGGTTTGGATGATATTCAATAAAAAATAATGAAATGTCTGACCATTTATTTTTACAAAAGAAAAAACCAAGGACAGACTGCCGACTGTGGCCAACAAAGTAATGAATAAAGCAAAATCAGCATAACGATAAGCCAAAAATATAACCATACCACCAAATAATAAAATCAAAAATTGTCGGACAGTAATTGGTCCAAAAATTTTGTCTTCTACGTCTATAAATTGTGGTACAACGAATTGTTGCATGTTATAGTAAATTATCTAAAAAAATAATCTTATTATTTTCTTATTAATCATATAAATCTTTGCCTTTTATAATTTAGCAAAGATTTACCTGCCTGTGCAGACAGGTATGATTTATAAGATTTTAAAAAACAGACAAAAACGGAAAAAACAATCTAGACATTCAATTTTTTATTCAAACTCGCAATCGCCAAAAATTCATTTTGATTCATTTGATTTTTGTCCTGACCTAACAAATCATTTAAACGCATTTTTTTATTTATCGCGTCAATCAAAGTCTGTTCATAATCACCCATAATCGGACTTGTCTGCCAAGCTTTGACCGCTTTCAAAAACCACATATAAGATTCTTGGCGCAAGACTTCAAATTTATTCCATAATATTTCACTCGCCTTTTCTTCGTCACTAGCTAGACGACGCAAATCTAATAAAGTAAATTGTTGCAACTGTTCAATCGGACCCACACTAATTTTTTCTTCTACCTTTTGTTCTACTACTGTCTGAACCGGAGCTTGGACATCATGCATAATGGTCTTGGCCGGAAAATTATTTTGATATTTTTGATCAGTATTTTTAAAATCATTTTTTGTATTGTTTAGACTATTTTTTTTTGGCAGATCAACAGTAGTTTGTTTATTACTGGCAGATGATTCATAATTTTTATCTATTTTATTAGCCGAAATACTAGTATGCTTTGATAAAACTTGCAACAATTCTTCAACTTTTTCTTCATCCAATCCCAAACCACCCAATTCTTTACTTTTTTTTGCATAATCCTCTACCTGATCAATGTTTCTTACGCCTTTTACCCACGAAATAAGTAAAGAATTCAAACGAATAGCTAACTTTTCATCAACCGGAAAAGATAATTGACCAATCAAATCACTGATAAAACTAAAATCACCTGTCGGCAAAGTAGAAATACCGGGTTGTCGTGCCACTTCGCTCACGTCTTCAGCCAAAAGTGATTCATGATCAGCCTCTGACCAAACATTTGGATTAACTCTAGCCTCATCTAAAGGATTGTCAATATTTTGTTTATGTTGGTACACAGCTTCATCCACAAAGATATCTTTGACTGGGGTACTATTGGTAATAGAAGTTGTCTGAACTTTTGACAATGAAAAATCTTTGGTCTCAAATTCTGAACTTTGTTCAATAGGCAGACTAGAAGTGAGTGGCTCCACCGACTCTGTTTCAGTATTATTTTCCAAAATTATTGGTTCATCTTTTTCAACTTCAATTAAATTTTTTCTAGGATTATTTTTATATTCTTCAAACTCAGCCAGGGTCATCTTTTGTGCCTGACCATCGCTCTTTTTAACGTTTATTATAATATTATTAAAAGTCATATTATTTTTTCTTTGGCTCAACTTCAACTATGTCCAGCCCTTTTGGTAAATCGACATTCATTTTCCATTCATTAGTTTTTTCATCAAAATAAACAATTGGATCATGCATTTCTCCATATACGTCCTGATAAATTTCGTTTAACTGTAAAATGCGATGTAAAAATGGTTCCTTTTGCCAATCCACAGACAAGAAAGCTGGCACTAGCTGAACTTTTAACAATATCGGACGCTGTAAAAGATAAAAATAACGTCTAATTCTAAACAAATCTGATTCATTAAAATCATTCCTAATAACTTTTTCCCAATCATAAGGATTTTCTTGAGCCTTTTCTTCCACCAAAATACCTTTATAATCTATAAAATCCATTTCACGCAAATGAATAAAGAAATGCAACACCCCAATCAAAATGTCTTCAGATTTTGACGACCAACCAAAATCTTTGACAATTGTTTTGACATAATTAACTTGTTTATAAACGTCCAAATCATTATCACCAGCAAAAGCTTCAAACCTCTGGATCAAACCCCCAACTGTCATATTTTTTTCTGTGTCCATAAACAAAATTGTCGGGCTTTTTTTCAAAGTCTCGGCCAATAGACCAGAATTAAAAATATAACTATTAATATCTGGCTGAGTAGCCAAAAAATCTTCTATCACCATGCTAATTGGCACGCCGAAAGCAATTGCCCAAAAACTAAACAAACTCCAAATTCCAACCTTGGTTGGAGCATCAAATTCCTTATACCCCAAATAGGCCAGATGTAAAGCAAAGAAAAAGAACATATAATCTACCATGTCGGCAAATATTTTTTCCTCCATTTCATGAGTCATGAGCAGATCCACGGCCCAATTACTCATGTCCGTATCAGCCGAAAAACAAGCCTGCCCCAAATAACGCATAAATGGTGTCCATCTCTCTACTTCAATTATTTCGTTCGGATTTATGTTATCAAAAGCCGTGACAAAATCAGCGTTATTAGCAAAGGTACCCTCTGGGACATAAAATAATAAACCAGCACTAACCAAAGAAAAATTTACTCTAAAATCTTTATAAACTTTGGCAATATTTTCCAAATCTGATAATAAACTATCTCTATTCTCATCTGGAACACTTTCTAATAAATTTTGCCAGGTCATAATTTCGTTATCATGCAAATCCAAATCTGTAAAAATCTTCTTCCAATCAAGATTCACTCTTTTTACTTCCAAATTTTTTCGCTGTATCAAATTAATATTAAGATTTCGTAAATCTGTTTTTAATTTTTCTATTTTTTTGGCCAAGTCTGTTAATGATTCAAAGTCTATTAGGCTCGCCAAGGCATAATAAAAAGTTGCATCTTTGTCCCAGCCAATCTTGGCGGTCGGCACTTCGGTATCAATTTCTTCCAACAAATAACGAGACCATTCCCAGACTGACTGCTCTTGCCAATTGTTGCCAAACAAATTTTCGGTCATTAAAACAAAACCAGCTAAGAATTTTTTTCTTTCTTGCCAAGTGACTGCATTGTTATTACTAATAAACCTTGGTAGCATAGCTTTGTTTTAAATTAAATATTTAATAGTAAAATTACCTGGTAGAAGATTCATCATCGCCTGATCTAGCTCCACTCAAACTCTGTAATATACTCATAACTTCATTTTCTGTAACATTAAATTGCTCTTCCAAAGGCATACCCATTGTCTCTGTAAATTTTTTATAATCAGCTTTTGAACCTTGTTGTCTTTGAATCCAAGCTAACAAATCCTTCACGTCACTTATCTTATCTCCAAATAAATCTATATTTAATTTGCCATTTTTTACACCCTGCCAATCTACACTTGAGTCTTTACCTAATAATGACAACAATACCTGGGGTGCTTCTTTGAGTAAAACCTTAAAATCATGCGCCACCATCTGTTTGGCTATGTCTTCATCACCTTGGAACGTGTCTTTCACATAGGTAGAATCAGACGCACCAATTATTAAGGCGCCTTCAGCTGTTTTGCGTTTTGCCTCACCACTGGCATAGGTAACTATCAAATCTTGGTTTCTAGAATCTAGTTTGTTTATCATATGAGGAGAATCCACACCCCGGAAAGTATCACCCGTCGAACCTCTACGAAAACCATAGGCTGTACTATATTCTTCGTCCATATTGGCCAAAGCATGAATTTTTAATTTGGATAATTTGGCATAACCATCAATCTTACGCCACTCTGACCGCATAAAACCCATAGCATCATCATGGAGCTGGCCATGAGCAAACCCTTCGGAAGTGTCATACATCGAGTGTCCACCATCATCCAAATGTGTTGTCCCTAAGGCCAAATTTTTAATATCAGCCAAAAATTCCATTTGGTCTGAAAATTCCTTAATACTATTTTTGAACATCTCCGCTGCATCAGTCAATTTTTTGGCGGCTTCATCTGTATCAATTTTTACAAAACTCTGATGATCATCAGAAACACCAGTAGCAAATCGATCAGCAAATGATTTGAGACCTTGCCAAGCCAAGTCAAATTGAAATTCTCCCTGTTTTTTGCCAGTCAACTCAACAGCCATATTCTTCCATTCATCATCACTAACACTGGCATATGTCCTGCCATTCAAACGATTATTAACTTCTTTTGCCAAATGTTCTGTGGCACCAGAATAACCAATATCTTGTCCTTCTGTCTTTCCTACTTGGCGACGGTGCAAAAGAACTGCTTCTTCTTCTTGTACCAAATTAGTATTACCAGCAAAACCAATCAAACGACTCAATTTGTTGGCCCAGTCATTACCAGATCTAGATTTGGTCCGAGAAAAATCAATATTTCCGGCACCATCATAAACCAACATTCCCATGTCTTTAAAAGCTTTGGTTAGAGCATCAGCTCGTTCTTTTTGTTCACCAGAAAACTTGCCTTGGGTATTTTCTTTTATCATTTTGAAAATCCCAGCCACGATATCATCTTGCCAACCATTCTTAGTCATAAAATTAAGACCAGCCATTGATTGCATTTGTTGCATATTATCCAATTTGCCACCTTTACCCACAAAACGCAAAACCCCGGTCAAATTGTCCATGGTCAATTTTACCCCCTGTTCTCTTTCTACATTTCTATACATTTCATCTTCACGTTTTTTGATTGCTTCTTTAAAAGCCGAAGTCGGTGTACCAGTAAATTGTTTTTCTTCATATAATTGCGCCTGGGCTACATCACCTGCTTTTAATTTTGAAATATTGGATGCATCACTCTGATATTTTTTCAATTGATCAGCCTGAGACGCTAGAGCCCCAGCGGATAATTTTACCTTTATACCTTTTTTCAAACTTTCGGCAGCTTTAGCCAATTCTTTTGGCACTTTTTCAAATATTTTTTCTAAATGTTCTTGTTTGATTGAGTCCACAAAATCTTTACCAGCCTGAGCCATTACCTCGGCCATAGCGGCTTTTTCCATTATTTTTTGGAATGTTGATTTTTCTTCTACTTCAGCTTCCAACATTGATTTTTCACCTTCAGCTTGTTTTTTGGCGGCTTCAGCAATTTTTTCTTTTCTTATCATCTTACCAGCAGCTGTTTGACTACCTTTTTCAATCACTGCAATCTGATCTACGATAGCATCTCTTCTGGCTGTGTAGATTGGGTCGCTTTTATCAGCTTTATATTGTGCTCCTTGTTTATACTTGACCATTTCTTCCTCTGCACCTTCCAAACCCGTCGTTCTCCTTGCTTCATCCATTTTTCTCTTTTTCTCCGTATTTATCTCTGACTGCTTTGAATCTACGGCTATTTGCGCAGCCACATGCTTAGCTTTAATACCAGTTGTAGCAGTATCTCTATCTGCAATTTGAGCTGTGAGTACACCTTCGACAGCAGCTCGGTCAGATGTGGCACTCAAACCTAAAGTTGGATTATTTGTGGCAAAATCAGTTTGTAAATTTGTTAATTCTGTTTGTTCCTCTGCTATCTTTGCATCGAGCATTGGTATATCCCAACCTCTAAACGCTCTGCCTTGTAATTTTTTTATGTCTTCTTCTAATTTTTTAGCATCATCAGCCGACATGGTTGGCATTTTACCTTCTTTGTACAATTCTAACTTGGCAATTTTATCTGCTTCCTCAGTAGCTTTTAACGGCTCGTCTGTTGTCACCAATGCTCTATTATCCTCAAGTCCTTTAATTCTATCATGTCTTTCTTTAATTTCTTCCAGATCTCCTATTATGCCATTTTTATTGACCAAATCATCTGTTAAAGTAGCTAAAGCTTGTCTTAAACCACCTGGCGCATTCAATTCGACTTCTTCTCTATTTTTAGCATCAGTTATGGCGGCCTGTTCTAGTGGATCATAAGCTGTTCGAGCTGTGGCTATTCTACCTTCTATTTCTTGTTCTTTGTCAGTTTTCAATCCTTCTTTCAAAGCCTCAACTTGGTGTTCTTGTCTTTCAGACTCAGCTCGAGCTTCTTTCATAAAAGACTCTTCTGCTTTGGAATGAAGTTCTTCAACGGCTGCTTTGGCTGATTTTTCACCAAGCTCTTGTCTCATCACTTCGTCCGCAAACATACCCCGATCATAAAGACGAGACTGGGTGCTAGTAAAACCAAGTTTTCCCCAAATAGATTCTTTTATTTTTATTTCTCCAGTGTCTGGATCAACTTCGTACTTACTCCACGGCCGATGCTGAATACGCGGTCTTTCCATTGTATATTTTTTCCCCTCTTCCATGGCTTTGGCATCTCTTGGCTTGGTACGCATTTCTTCTCCAGCAATCATACCGCGCACTCTACGAATCTGATCACCCAGATCACCAGAACTGGTTTGTTTGCGCAATAATTTTACTTGTTCTTCATGTCTGGTTTTTAACATTTCATCCAGCTTAGCCGAACGCTGTTCTCTTCTTGCACTCCAGCTAGCTGCTTTACCAATCCATGTTCTTTCTTCTGGTCTTTTTTCACTGTTGTACCAAGCCATCGCTCCATAACCAATTTTTCTGGCTCGTCGTACCCAGTGTTTTCCACCAACCAAAGGAACATTCATCCCGACCCACTTACCCGCTGTGCCAAGACCTTTCATCAAACCACCATTACCGTCACCAACCAATTTTTTACCCAAACTATAACCAGTCGCAAACTTGGCCACTGATCCCGCAAAATCTTGGGCTTTTTGTACCAGACTACCACCCTTGACACCCAGGGCTTGAACTCGCTCAATCCCGGCCATAAGAAAAGCAATGGCAATAAGAAAACTCGCCATATTTTCCCAAGTAGAAATTTCACTGATTGACAACTTTTGTCCACTAGAACATGAGCTAGAATCTTTACCTAAAACATTACAAACCAAATCATTACCTTTTCTAAAATTATTACTAATTCCAATATCCTCAGCTACTTTACCATTGCCTAATGTAGCAAATGCCAGCCATAAAAAGAAAACCAAAACTGGTCCAACGATTACATGTTTGGTAAATTCTTCCCACCACTGCTTGGCATAACTCTCGGTCTGGGGCATGGTCTGAAAAACATAAGCCAAAGGCGATAAAATAATCAAAACCCACAGCACTACCAACCGCGCGAGCATCACTACCAAATAAGCTCCGATTGACAAGAGCATAAGAGCAGCGAAAAAAATTGCCAATACTGAGGCTGCCAACATTTCCAAAGTAAAATCAGCATCTTTGGTAGATTCACCAACTAGATTATAAATAGCCTGCATCTTGAACATGGTAATAAGATTGCCACCAGCCACACCCATAATCGCATCCAAAAAAGAAATCATCATTATATGAGACACATCAATCAATAACCCACAAATCATTTTGCTGAAATTGATAAAGACGGCAGCCATAATAAATTTGACCAAAGTCTTTTTCCATTCGTATTGTTCCAAACCAAGAATCGTACCAATCGCAATAACTAGTAATACCACCACAAAAAACATATTGGCTACATCACGAACCATGAGCCAACCAAGCTTGACCACCGGAGCGTCAATATAGCCATTGTACTGGGCCAGCTCCAACAAAAAGCGTAAACCAAAGATAGTCAGACCAATCATGATTTCGGCCATTTTCAAACCACTGGCAATAAAAAATTTGGCAATTTCTCTAGCTGCACCCTCTAATAAAGAAGAGCCTTGAGCGACTTGACCAACCACAAAAAGACCCACAAATAAAATAGAGGCGACAAATATCATGCGCGCCCAACTAAGTCTTTTTTGGGGAAATAAAAAAACTTTTAGGTAGTTAAATGCCCGTTTAATTTTTTGCGCAATTTTGTGTTTCACAAACATGGATTATAACTTTTAATTGCTTTTATATTATACCATATTCACAGATTTTTTTGTATAACAAAAGCCAAAACTGGGGACAAATCACCTCCTCACCAAAACACTTAAACAGACCAACATACAAACACTCTTTATCCCATGTATTTATATTATTATATTTTGATTTTAAGTGTTCAAGTGTTTAGGCCGAAAGCCGAGTGTTTTAGTATTTAGGTAATTAAGTGATGTGGTGGTCGAGTGGTCGAGTGGTCGAGTGATTATCCACCCTTTATCCACCAAACAAATCTTGACATTTGCTCGATTTTGTGGCATACTAAAAATGGTAAATTAGGTGTATTGTGTACGTCTAGTTTATTATAAAGTATCATCCACTTGGGAGTACACTGCAACTTTGCAGTACGTCTCCCCTTCTCTTAACAAGAGAAGGGGAACAAGGGGATGAGTTGGTTCGTTCTTTCCAACACCTTGTTATTTTTTAAACCAAATTGATCATTTGCGCTTTGAAAAATAATAGGTACAAAGGGGAAAATACAACGGGGTAAAAAACAGACAAAAAACAAGTGGATATATCGAGCCCGGGTGTAGAGGAAAATTCTTCTATAGCCTGGCTCGATCTAGTTCCACAACCTTCACAGTCTCCATGAAAGGAGAACCGTACCATGAAATGGTACACCCTGCTCGCCATCCTCGCGACCTTCGCCATCACCACGGCCTGTGGTGGAAGCGACGGCGGTGACGGCCTCTACGCCGACACCACCGAGTCGGCCGACGTCTACGTCGGCGAAACGTCCTCGATCGACGCCTCCCAGGCCGAAGTCGAAGACAACCCCGACTCGCTCGAGTCGGAGACCACCCCCGAGGTCGTCGAGACCTGTTCGCTCCCGCCGGAATTCGGCGACGACCCCTGGTGCAACGCCTGGTACTGCACGCTAGAGTGCGACGAGGCGACCGACACCTGGAACTGTCTGCCAACCGGCCCCCAAGGCACTCCCACCTTCATCCTGGTGATCGAGTGCAAACCGTGACGCATCCCCCGCCTGCGTCACGGACTTCCAAAGTTTTTTAAAAATAAAAAATTTTGGTAATAAAACAACCGACTTAAAAATCGGTTGTTTTATATTGACAGTCCCCAGCGCCACTAGCCCATTAGCATTATTATGGTGCCACAACTACTATATTATTATAATTAAACCATTGGTTTATATAATCAATATTAGATAATTCACATTGTGGTTTTGTCTGCTTGTAAATACTTCCATTGGGCCCAGTAATTGTTACAACTAAATCATTATAACAACCATTTTTTTCTACTGGATTACTCTGATTTATTTGACCCAGACTAGTATAATTGGTTGCGCAACTCCCATTACACCACCCCCAATTATCCAAGACTTGCACTCGTGGTTGATAAACACAAATCAATTCATCATCTGTTAAGCCCTTGGTCTTGGTCAAAAATTCATACCAGCGACTCTTGGCAAAATTATCTAGCCAAGTAAATTTGTCTGCATCATCTATTTCTTTTACTTTGTAAACATAATCAGGCGCTCCGCCATTGCTACTATGGCTTGTATATTTTCCATTGTAAGTATCAGCATCACAGGTATAGTTGAAAGTACGCACGACATAAGTATCCTCACAAGCCACAGGCTGATTGCCAAAATAGTCTTGGCCATCATTCATACAAACTGAATCATCAGGACAATCTGAATTTTCTTCACAAGTTATACCAGAAAAGTCTCTATCATCATTTTGTGGATCATTTGGCATACATCTCTTAACACCACTACCACAATATGGTTTATAATTTTTATAAAAACCTCTTGATTGGCCAGCAATTGTACCATTTCCTGTGTTACCACTTTCACGCCAGTCTACCATAATTCGCCTAATTGGTGATTGGTTATAATCAGCCCAAGTATAAAACTGAGCTTTGGCCAATAAAAACCCTCGGCCAAATAATCTTTGATCTGGACCCTGTATACTGATTTGATTAACACTAAATCCACCAGCCAGATCACTTACATCAGCCTGGCAACTGCGACCAACACATGAGTCTTGGACTGGGAAAATTCTTGGTGGTTTACCAGTGTTGGAAACATCAAAAGCAGTAGTCTCTACCCAAGAAACAGTGCCAGTACTATTACTATTAAAAATCCTAACATTAAAACTCTTGGCAAATAATTTTTTCAATTCATCCCAGCCATTTGAATCTGGTATAGTGACCAAAGAAGAATTCGCTTGTGGAATGGCCACATTAGTACCACCCAGATCATACGGCGCCAATGAACATGTTCCTTTTAATCCACTAAAAGGTGTGGTATCACAACCATAAGCATAGCCAGCATTGACACTCTTGGCATCATCAGTCATAAAGAACCATGGATTGGTTGATCCAGCCTGAGTAGTCTGGCCACCACTGTCCCGGCCAGAACCAAATGGTGAAGCTGGTAAATCATAAGTATATTTCAAACTACTACCTATACGAGCAGTATACCCATTCCACACTCTATCAGTAAAAGCTTTGTTAGTTGTTTCTGTTACGTTGATACTATCATAAACTTGGGTTGCCTCACTGCAGAATGGCCGGACTGACCAGGAAATGGCCGAGGCAATGCCATGGCTATAACTGGAATTTTCACACCACCGGCTACGATAGCCAAGAAACTCCCCAGTTTCTTTATCAAATAAATACTCTATAGCCAACCAATTTGTACTAGGATCGTTGCCAGATGAACAAGTAACTTCTGGTTCACCACCATCAGATAACAGAGGATTAATAGCATAAGAATTGGAATTCATATACTCATTTTTTGCGTAGTCCCCAGACACAGGGTCTTCTCCCCACCACTGTAACAGATAACCTTCAACTGCACGATTATTAGTTGTACTCTTATATGGTGGTCCTTCTATAACGGACATTGATGGATAATCAGTTTTTAATACCCACCAACTACAAAAAGCGCAACCATTATCATAAGTGCTACGATGCATCACAATATTACCATCACTATCGCCTACCTTGGGATAATCCGCGCTAAAATCAATACTATGCGAATAACCAAAAACGGGGTTCTCTCCTAATGTCGTATCACCGCCATCTGGCCACAAGGGTATCCAACTAACACCATTTAAAAAATTCTTATTTAAAAATTCTTCATAACGAGTTGGATAGTGACGAACTATACCAGTATCGTCATCAGCTATTACTGGAGTGCTGGACACAACTGCCGTGCCATTCACCACCTCATCAAATGATTTCGTTCGTGCAGATGTTGGACGTGGTAATAACACACCAGACACTTCATAACGACTGAGACACGCTGGTGTACTGCACTCATAACCTTTTTCCATTGACAATCTACCCAAGAATAACAACTGTTTTATCATGTTTATCTGTTCTAGTGTAAAAATGTTTGATATTTCACCCTCTTGATTTAAAGCAAAATTAATCTCATTTATAGAATTTGCACTAGTACTTTTTATACCCCGATCTATATCTACTCGACTAACATATTCATAACTAGGTGAATTAAATTTGTCTATTGACGGTTGTAATGACCCTAAAACTGTATGAACAAAATTTTGAAAATATTTACCTTTAAACCATAAATTTTTTAAAGTCGTTGTCCCTATACAACCAGAACACTGATACGACGACGTGACAACAAGAGCCGTATCATCATCATATTGATTAGCATTACTAGTAACATTATAAGTGGGGAAATATTCTTCAGGAGTATTATCCAAATAATCTTCATACGCGTCCTTATCACCAACTGGCAAATACCATGTGTTAAGACTATTCAATCCTTCAAATTCAAAACTACCAAAAGCCAAATCCGCCATACCCGCTGCCTTGGTACAGTAATATTGTCCTGGACTACCAGCTCCGGCTGGAGCGACATAACCACTCTTTGGATCATTGTAATAAATATCAAATGTGGCTGGAATATAGTCTAGTGGAAGCCAAGTGAGACAAGCAAAATCCTCATCACTATTGCCCGTGCGACCATTGACCCGGTGACTTAGATCTCGATCCAAACAAAAACCACTCCAACCAATGCGGGGATCCTTGGACACAACAGTTTTACAAGTCCCAAGTTCTCCACAGTCATCAGCCGAGACACAGGCCTTACCATTATTAACTCCACCTTCACACAAACCATTTTTCTTCATCACATCATTTTGCGAATGTAGACTATAATACTTTACATCTAGGCCACTAGCATCAAATTTTACTTTGGTATAATTACAATCACAGTCTTCACCCTCTTCACACAATTCGGCTTTTTCAAAATCTTTGACTCGAGTGTTATTTTGGGAATCAGTTATAATAAACTTGGGGTCAAACGGACTGGTCTCTTCGGGATAGCCACGACACTCTTGAATGAACAAATTTTTTGCTTTGTTTGTATCAGTGTCTGTCAATGCCACCTGATTATTGCGAACAGACATAACACACTTACCTGATTGACAGACGCCCTTACCATTCTCACCGCACGGAGTTATTTCTCCGCCCACACCAGCACATTCGGTATCTTTTAAGGCTGCCCCTACATAAACAATTTTTTCTGTTCCAGTGACAGTGAAGCTAACAAAATCAAACACTCCGGGTGAATATTGATTGTATATAGAGTAGCCACTAAATTCTTTGCCCTTGGTCCAGGACACATCGCGCTTGACATAATTATCATAAGTCAATTTTTCATCCAAATATGGATTGGTCACCACATCTACCTGATGAGTACAATTGTCCGATGAACCCTGATCACAAAGTTGCAAAGCATAACAAGCATTTCTAAAACCATTGGTGGAATTTTCATCTGGCACTGGCAGAGAACCACGACAAGAGAGCCACTCGGCACATTCTCGATCCCGATCAACTTTCAAAATTATATTGGTATCCAAATCACCCACTCTTTCTGGATCTACCTTGCCAAACTTAGGAATATTGTTTTCACTTTTTTTGTAAGTCGCTGCCGAATCAAATTGTATTTTTGGATCATCGGTTTTATTGAATAATATACAGCCTTCTTTTTGACTAACTTTGCCACCACAATCTTCAGCAGCCCTACCTGTTAACTTGTCATTATTGATTACATAATATGGTTTGCCCAAAGGATAAGCATATTCAGTATTGTCACTTGGATCTACAAACTCAGTACAACCACTTTCCGTGCTAGGACAAATACCTACCATACCTTTGTACTGTTCTGTTCCATTGGAATATATACCAAAAGTGCCATCATTCAAATAATAACTAGAGTAACATGGTTGAGAACCCTGTTCAATACAAGTACTTCCACTATCACAATCATTATCTTTGCTACAATATATGACGTTAGTAGCCGGGCTATTACTACATTTACCAACACCTTCCAAATACCAACCAGCATTTGGGCTGTGAGCCGGATCATATTTGCAAAGCTGATTGCCAGTCAAAACTGGATCTCTAAAATAATGTTTATTACTACCCTCGGTATATTCCTGACAACCAACCAAATCATCGCGACACAGAATACCTCGTTTTGTTCCTTGGGCTAGATAAAGAGCCGGATCATTTATATACCAACCTTCCATAAAACTAAACTTATTATCATTTTCTCCAGGTAAAGATCTAACTTCGGCACCAAAATAAGAGCAACCAATATTTTTTGCCGATGTACAACGATAATCTTTGTAATTAGTCAAAAAGATTGGCGAATCACTGGGGGTATCGGCTGGTATCATGATAGTAGAAGTAGAAATATTGGCTGCGGGCAAACTATAGCCACCAGGCAAATTTACCATATCCACATAACAATGATCTGTACCGGGTAAGACCGAACAATTGCCTAGACTGTTTGGTAAATAACAGACCTGAGTAGCAAAAATTTGATTTGGTAATTGACATTTGACATTATAAGCCACTGCGCCAGAAATATTTGGCGTATTATAAGTATCATACAGAGCTGAACAACCGACAGCTTCTGGCCGACATAGACTTTCAAAACCAGTTAAAAATTCAACCTTATTCTCATCACTATTTTTATAAGCCTCACAACCCAAAGCTGCTCCAGGATAGATGTCTAACGGATTGGCATCGCAAAGCAAAGGCACATCGGCCATTACCATTCGTCCGCCATCAGCTGGATATTCGACTGGCGTTTGCCAAGAATTTTTTATTTTATAAATTGAATCAATTACTCGGGTCAATTCTACTTTGTCCAAATAATATTGACCTACCACACCAGCTCCAGCATGATTTTCAAAAACTAATTTGGCATTGGTACCTTCTGTACCAGTAAATTGAATTGGTCCTAATTTATATTTTTGCCAAGTATCACCAATATCAACCATTGCTTGATTATTAGTCAAATTATTGAAAGTAAATTTGCCCACTTCAGTAATACCTTGTTCAAAAAAGATATCTAATTTTTGCGTTTTTCCCCGTGCCCAAAAACTTAATTCATAAAAATCATCTTTGGCTAACAAAGTACTAGTCACAATATTTATTACTCTGGTACCAGTTGATTTGAGAGAATGTAAACCAAGTTGCAAAGCTTCGGAAGAAATGGATACGCTCGATCCGGGCACACCAGACCAACCAGACAAAGCTCCGGTCATACCATTCGCTCCATCAGAAGTGGGTTCAAAATCAGCTGACAAAATAATTCTTACATTACTAGCATTATTACCTGTATATTCTCGACACCCAACAGCAGCGGCTGAACAAGTTTGTGATTGTCCTACACCGGTCATGGCCCAATAAATACATGAACCATTTTGATAAACTCCTCCACCAGCACAACGCTGACAAACTTCATCGGAAATATTATCACTCGCAACATCTACCCATTGTCCACCTTTATTAGCACAAGTGCTAGAGGTACTAATATTTTCATCTGAGTACAAGTTGGTGTCTGTCTTGCGCAAAGGATGGCAATTGGGTGAAACTAGGGCAACATTGGTAAGCAAGCGATAAAAAATCTTGCCTTCTCTATCATACAGAGCTCGACAATCTTCATTGGCGGGATTAACTTGATTATTTATCAAATTATTATAATTAGTTTCATTGCAATCATTGTAATATTTATTTAGATTATCCACACTGTCAACCGAATAAACTGGTGAACCAACTGGAAAACTAGTATTAACAAGAAAATTTAAATTACTCTCAATTTCTTGTAAATAAATACTATCATTGGTGTCTACTTTTAATAAATTATGAACTTTCAAAACATAGCCTTCGGTTTCTGAACCCTGCCAAGAATAAAAAGTTCCTTCATTATCAGCTGTTGGGCGTTCACAATAACGCAATTCTTTATATCTTTCAATTTTTTCTCCGCCACCAGTCTGGACTTCCAAATTGGTAAATTCATCACAACCTTTGTCCTCTGGCTGACAAGACTGCGCATTGTCTGGTATAAAATATGTTGGATATTTAGTCGTTTCAAAACTAGAAGCTTCTTGACGATAGGTTTGATAACCTTCACAAGTTCTATCACAAGAATTTTCACCAATAATCCCTGGTATAGCAGTCAGATTGGGATTGCTCATTGGTTCATACAAACGACAACCCACTTCCTCTTCCAAACATACCTGAGAAAAATTTTTGCATTGTTCACTTTGTGGTATGGCTCCAATCTCGGTAATTGTCTCTGGCCAATCAATTACTTCTGGTGTAGACTCCTCAGTGTCATAACAACCAAGATAATCTGGCGCTTTTTTTAGATAAACTAAATTATCCTTTTCATAAGAATTTAAATAACTATTGGTACTCGCATCAAAAACTGCTGAATAAAAAGCATTACAGCCATTATCAGCATCAGAACACATTTCTACACTGCTATTAAAATACAATACTTGATTTCTTCCAATTCGCTTTAGTGACCAATCAGCATCTACATCATTACTATTTACCCATTCATCACTGACATTTTTTTCTTGACTAAAGGCCCGACAACCAACATTGTCGGCTGAACAAGCACCATAATCCAAAGTCCTAGATAAATAAGAATATTTGGCTCCACTATCTGTATTTACAAAAGTCTTACAAGTGGCATTCTCAGCCTCACACACATTAGAATTAAATTTCCAAATATTCTTTTCTCTAGTACAATGACCAAAATCACACTCACCCGTATTTGGATCTTCACTTAGACATGTGGCAATATCCACACATTCAGTTTGGCGCAACGCAACATTTTTGTCCGAAAGATTATTGGTATATACCATGGCATTACATTTGACCTCTGGTGCTTTTATCAACCAATTTGGATCAATTAGACGACAAAATGGATGACCTTGTAGGTCTGGTACTATTTCTCCATTCACATAATTACAATCATCAAAACCATTAACTACATTTTCCAATGTCCATTTTATTTCTGGCTGATCAGGATCAGCATTTAGAGCCGCCACTTCAAACCCAATTGGAAGAATTCTTGTCCTAACTAATTTTTTTATATTAGAATAACAATAAGCGCCATTTAAACATTTACTATTCGGAGAAATATCATAATTTTCCGCTCGACTTGGCGCCGCAAAATACCAATTTTTATGAAGCCAGTTTTCATCCATAGCTTTTCTAATAGTCACTGGTTCATTATTATTTTTGGCATAGGTCAAAACATCGCGCAAACCTTCTTCTATCACACAATTATATATACCAGGAATAAGTGGGGATTCTGGACAATTAGAAAAAGTCGCAATCAAGTTATAAGTATCATTTTGGACTACTTTGGAAACTAATAACTCAGAAAAAATTTCTTGAGCCTGTTGTTTACTAAGTTTAAAATTATCCAGACTGTCCCAAGCTGTACTACCACCTTCACCACCAGAGGAGGTATCAAATAAACCTGTCATTACTCTATCCAATAATTTACTTGTCAAAGTATTTAAAAATACTTTAGCAGCCATGGGTAAAATTTCTTTGGCTCCAGCACCATATACGCCAGAGATCTGATTCATGTCCAATCCTGTTTTTTCTTTGGTTGTTAATCTCTTGGTCTCTTCTCTTATTACATCACTTGGTGTCTTGATATCACCCGAAATCAAACTAGTTATACCTTTATAACCACCACCTTCTTCACGAGTAGCTTTGGCACCTTCTACGGCCTGAGCTTTTAGACGGTCAACTTTGGCCATTGCTCCCAGAGCAATTCCCAAATCTGTTTCTTCGGTACTAAAACCAGCGGAAAAAACTTCTCCCATTACTTCTCTGGCATTACTACCATATTTTTGTTCAAACGCATCTTTACTCCAAGCATTTCTAAATTGAGAAAAAGTACAGCTGGGCTGTGGACCAGATTTGCCATTACCACTGGCATTTTCCAAATCATAAATACTCCGCAAACCTACTTGGATAAACAGTCCAACTTTTACGTCTGGAGTTTGACAAAGATTTAAACCAAAAGGTGTACCCAATTGTTCCAAAGCAGTACCCACTGCCCCATCGGCCACATCAGTCAGATAGGCTCCAAAAGGATCAGTAAAAATTAATGGTGTTTGACCCTTGCCCGCTGTAGCTACAGCCACGGCCAAATCATAAGCCACTTTACGCGCAAAATAAGATGCACCCTGTACCAAAGCGCCAAGAGCACTGGCGTACAAAGTATTACCTAAACTGGTTTTTACTTCAGCTCTTACTCTTGGAATATCTTCAGCTATCGTAACCGGTCCGCCCACCTGACCAAGTGTTGCAGATGGGAGTAAAAAAATATTGACAAAAACAAATATGAAAAATACAAAAAACCAGACTGTGTTTGTAAATTTATTTTTTTTAGTAAAAAAATGAAACATAATTTTAATTTGTAGTTGTAGTAGATTCATCTACCTCGTTTCCTACTATTACACTAGCTTGATTTAATTGTTCGGCCCAGAGCTCTTTGGCCAATTGTAATAATTTGTCATCAGGTATTTGGGCAGCTTCTGACACTGTCATACCACCCTGAGAAACCAATAGACCTCTTATCTTTTCTGGATTACTCAAAATGTCATTAACCTCTTGATACTCGGCTGATTCAGTGTCCTGGCTTAATTGACTAGCTCCAACCGCACTAATAATTCCATCTACACCAATATCTTCTACCAAAGCTGAATTTATATCCGAAGAAGTCACGGTACTTACGTTATTCATATTTTCACTAGATTCACAG
>JBAQFA010000005.1:0-75237 GCA_049287025.1 Candidatus Magasanikiibacteriota bacterium | reverse complement strand
GAGTAGCACTGCGCATTTTTTCGTCCAGATTATAATCACCACTCTCAATAACTTCGCCATCTTTGGTAGTCTTAGCTTCTTTTAATCCCCGAACGAGTTTGGCAAATTGATAATATTTGTCCCCGGCTTCTTCGGCTGGAGCCGAAATAATAAGAGGTGTTCTGGCTTCATCTACCAAAATAGAGTCTACTTCGTCAATAATCGCATAATGCATTTCATTGCCTGGTCGCATTACCATTTCATCTATACTCTGCACCATGTTGTCGCGCAAATAATCAAAACCAAATTCATTATTAGTGCCATAAGTAATATCACAACGATAAACTTCTTGGCGTGAAGAGGGTCGTAAAAATTCGTCTTCTACTTTAAAACTTCCGAGTTCATCACGCTTGGCATCACTACCTTCATCTTCTTGTCCACCATTAAAAGATGCATCATAAACATAAGACACGCGCATATTTTGCACGATACCAACTGTCATACCAAGATAATCATAAATCTGCCCCATCCACACGGCATCACGCTTGGCCAAATAATCATTGACTGTGACTAAATGCACACCTTTACCTTCCAGAGCATTGAGATAAACTGGTAAAGTTGCCACTAAAGTTTTTCCTTCACCGGTTCTCATCTCAGCAATCTTACCTTGATGCAACACAATACCACCAATCATTTGTACATCATAGTGGCGCATACCAGTGACACGCTTAGAAACTTCGCGTACAGTCGCAAACGCTTCAGGTAAAATATTATCCAAGGTTTCACCTTTGGCTAATCGTTCTTTGAAATGTTTAGTCTTGCCTTTTAATTCTTCTTCACTCAAAATCGCCCAGTCACTTTCTAGACTATTTATTTTATCAACAATTGGTTTTATTTCTTTCAACACTTTTAGATTTGGATCACCAAAGATTTTGGTTAGTAAAGACATAAAAAAATAATAAAGGCTTAAAAAGCCTAAAATGGATAAAAGGCCTAAAAGGCTGTAAGTTTTTCAAGCCTTTCAAGCTTTTTTAGCCTTTCAAGCTTTTAGAGTATATCACTTCTCCTCTGTCTTGTCCACATAGCACACCAACTAATACAGTTGTTCCAAATTACAAAGTGTTTAAATGTTTTAGTGTTTAAATGTTTGAGTAAAAATGAACACCTTATCCACAGACATTTTTTTAAATTTTACGAAAAAAAATCCAACGATTACTATTGTAAAATAAGGCAAATTAAGCTAATTTTAGCCAAAAATTATATATCAAAATATTCGCCAATCACATTCGTGCAAATTAGTGTTCAAGATTAGTGGATATTGACAAAACCTCTAAAATAAGCCATTATATGTGGTTAACATAAAAAAATTATGTTATACTATATATGAGCCAGATGTTGCTTGAAAAAAGCACTGAAATTGGCTGAAAATGATGTGTGTGAAAACAATGTATTTTTGCTATAGTTTTTTGCTATGGCATAAAAATTTTTGTTCTGAGTACACATTATTTTACATATTAGATTGTTCTTTACAATTGGAAAGATCAGAAACAAACAACAGAAGTTTAGGCTCACCAATTAGTGATATATTTTTATATTATTAATTGGTGGGCCAACAACTTCTCCACCAGAAAGGAAGGACGCCATGAAGTTCATGGCAACGTTCGCGCTCGTCGCTGTCCTGACGCTGGTGGCTTGTGTGAGCCCCAGTACGATCCCCAACCCGGACTCCACCGAGTCTGATGTCGTTGACGCCACGTCCTCCGAGGACACGGCAACCAACGAGTCGGCCGGCGAGGAGTCCTCGCTGACCGATCCGATCGACACGACCACGCCCGAGACCGCTGAGGTCACGGACGAGGTCACTCCTGACGGTGTCGATGGTGTCGACTCCGTGCCCGAGGTCGCCGAGACCGAGACCACTGACCCCGAGACCACGCCCGAGGCTGTCGAAGCCGAGGACGAGGTCGTCGTCGTTCCGCCTGTCTGGGAGTGCGTCCCTGGTGATGGGGACATCGGTCTGAAGTGCGACGATGGCAAAGCGCAAACCGCTGATTATTGTGACTTCGACCCTGAACTCGGATCGGAGTGCAAATCTGTGAATTGTTATCCGTATTACTTCCAGATAATCAACCTGGATTTTGACAACGACACCTGGTATGACCTCCCCTACGGTGTCACAAAAGACAACACCTGTAATGGGAACGATGAATGTTGGACAAAAGTACTCAACCGCCTCTCATCATACATCCCCGGCAGTCTCGCAGACTGTGCCGGTGACGACGATGCATATATATATCCCGGGGCTCCTGAGTCCTACAACAACTGCTACGAGCTCTATCCCGAGGGATGGTTCTGATCTTTCCGATACTTTCTTCACCTTGATTCTCCTCCTCTCCGGAGGATTGAGTCGGTGAAGATGTCTCCACAGCCCGCGCGTCGTGTTCTTGAACTCACCATTCTTGAACTCGACGCGCGCGCTCACCTTTCATTATTATATGTAGTAGTGAGAGGAAAACAAAAAACCGCTTAAAGCGGTTTTTTGTTTTGAAGGCTGATGGACTGAAACTAGTATATAAATTAAATTTCGTACTTGTTCCATTAGAAGATTCTAATTTCAGTTGTCGACAAATTGTCGATGACTCAATTTTGCAATCTTAGTTTCCTCCATATTTTGTTAAATTCTTTAATATATTTTTATTCAGCGGGCGCTGGTGCTGGCTCCTCTGTTGTCGGTGCTGGCTCCTCTGGCGTTGGAGTATCTACACTATCAACTGGTGGAGTTTGGCTACCGACATCATCGGCAGACGGGTCGGGATCAGGAGTTTGGACGTCTGGCGCTGGTTCCTCTGGTGCTGGTGCTGGTTCCTCTGATGCTGGAATATCCACACTATCAACTGGTGGAATTTGGACATCTGACGTTGGTGTTTCTCCATTATCTATTGGCGGTGTTTGGTTATTGGAGTCAGGAGTTTGGACGTCTGGCGCTGGTTCCTCTGGCGTTGGCGCTGGTTCCTCTGGCGTTGGTGCTGGTTCCTCTGGCGTTGGTGCTGGAGTTTGATTACTGTCTACTGGTAACTGTTGACTGACTGGTTCGGTTCCGCTATTCTGCAACAACTCTATTAATTGATCTTCAGATACACAAGTCTCACCCACACACAATGTATCTGTTTGAATATTCTTAGTAGTAATATCATCAGTAATGACAGACTGTAAGGTCGCCACCCCACTCTTGATAAACAAACCTAATTTTTTCAAGACATATTGGATTGAACCAGCAAACTTTTCCAGCCAAGTGTTATTGGCATCAGCAAAACTTGTATCATTTGGATCTTTTTCCAATTCTAGACTTCCCACTGTCCAGTGAGGATTCACAAACATAGTTATTTCCCCATCTTCACTCTGTCTATCAGAACCTTCTATAGCCATACCAACTACAAAGCCTGGTTCAATTGCTTTCATTACTAGCCCAGTTTCGTCTGATACAGTTAATAGGTCCCCTGTCTTTATATCACCATTGTTCAAAGATATTTTTACTGGCACTCTACCAGACAAGGCTACTGACCGATAATTTTCTTTTTGTATTTCGTCATACATCACATTTCCCCCAAGTAATAAACCCGGATTAGTAGATATCACACCTAGAGCTAAATTACTATATTTAGCTGTACATTTCTCTATTTGTATAACATCAGAAGATTCTACCAAACAAACTGCGTCCCCTGGTTCTGGACAAGTATTATTATCATTACAACTTGGATTAATTGGATAAGTTTCTGCTAGATCCAAAGAACTTGAACCTGTAATATATCCACTAGCTTGAATATAACCATTAGCATAGATCGCACCAGTAGTAGAACTACCAGAATCAACATACAACTTAAAAGTACTAGTTGTACTACCCAAACTATTGCCAATAACCATTCTTCCAGAACTCACTTCCATATCTCCAGCTACCACTTTTAATAAACCCGTCACTCTCAAAGTCTGGGTAAATTCAGTTGCCCCACCTACAGTCAACTTGCCATCTACTAACATACCCCCATTACCAATATTTACACTATTTCCCACATACAAATTATTACCCACGTCTACATTATCTATAATATTAAAACTATTTGTCAAAATGTTACCTGCATACAATGATGGTGTTTCTGTACCATTAATATCAATAATTACCAAACCCTCAGTACCATCCGCCACATAAGCATATTTTCCCGAAACAAAAACACTATAAGCAGTACCAGTGGTATTATAAGAACCAACTAAAGATAAATTATTAACATCACTAATATCAATAACGACCAAACCATCACCATCAGCTACATAAGCATACTTACCTGAAATAAAGACGTCCTTAGCATCATCATCAGTGTTATATGATAAACCAGTTGATGTTGGAGAATAAGGGTCACTAACATCAACCACTACCAAACCAGCACTACCAGCTGCCACATAAGCATATTTTCCCGAAACAAAAACACTGTTGGCAGTACCAGTTACCGTACAATTACCTACAGTTGAAGTAGTGTTTAAATCACTAATATCAGCTATGTACAACCCGGCATCACCATCAGCTACATAAGCATATTGACCAGAAACATAAAAATCATTTGGGGCTACTGGAAATATTTTTTCAGTCATATGTTCATAAAATTCCAATTCGGGACTAACATCAAAACCCCACAACAAATTTAAAATTGGGGACAAAGCATAAACTACCTTTCCTGAAATAAAAACATCATTAGCGGCAAAGACAACAGAACTTTTAAACAAAGTTGATGAACTTGGATTGCTAATATCAATAGCATGTATTTTAAGCATATCAGATACATAGGCATAACTTCCACCTATAACCACACTTTGAATATTACCACCTGTATCATATGAACCAACTTCTACTGGAGTTGCTGGATTATTAACATCAATTATTCTCATACCCTGATTACCATCAGCCACGTAAGCATACTTACCAGAAACATACACATCATAGGCTGTACCAGTAGTATTAAAACTACCCTCTAAAGTCGGATCACCAGAAGCCTTATGCAAAACATTGCCACCCATAATTGTTAATTTTTCACTTGGGGTACTAGTGCCAATTCCCAATCTTCCATTAGTATTATCCCAGTACAAACTATTGGCAGCTGTAAAGGCATAAGAAGAACCATTGCTATAAGCAAAAGTGCCAGCTGTACCAAGAGTAGATGTACCAGTACCACCATATCCTGTACCAATTACTGTTCCCTGCCAAATACTATCACCAGTAATGGTACCAATTGAAGCGGTGTTAGCTGTAAGAGCAGTGATTGTTGTCGTTGCTAAGGTAGAAGTATTTACCACTCTAAATGTTCCATTTACATCTAGACTATATTGTGGTGCAGCAGTACCAATCCCCAACCAACCACTAATAGTAGTTGTCGCCAAAGTACTGGTAGCTAAAACTGATAAGGTACTACCAAAAACTGTAGCCCCAGTAGCACGTAGACTACCATATATATCAAAAGTGTAAGACGAAATAGTCGTGGTATTTATCAAGACACCAGTCGAAGATACACCGCCATTGCCATCACTAACTCCATAGACTGTGAGCATAGCATTGCCATCTATTTGGGCACTATAACTAGAAGTGACCCCAACTGTAGAAGAAGCTGTGACAGCTAGATCTACCCAGCTCACCATTCCCGCATCATCTGGGAAAACCAAAGCCCCAAGTTCTAAATTTGGTATACTCACCAATTCATTATTATAATCATAAACCAAAGCACCATCGCCCACATTGACTGGACCAGCAATAGTAGAAGTATTAACTACACCGGTCACATCAATATGATCAGTAAACATAGCGGTACCACTAACTGATAGGGTGTGCTGTGGCGAACTACTACCAATCCCTAGTCTGTTATTTGTACTGTCCCAGAATAAACTAGTAGACGGAGTAAAAGCATATTGACTACCATTACTGTAGGCAAAAGTCCCAGTCGCACCAATCGTTGAGGTATTGGTACCACCATAAATATAACTAATCACTGAGCCTCGCCATGTACCAGACGCAATAATACCCAGACTTGAGGTACCATTAACAGTTAGAGTGTAATAAGGCGTACTAGAACCAATCCCCAATCTATTATTCGTACTGTCCCAGAATAAACTAGATGAGGGAGTAAAAGCATAAGAAGTACCATTGCTAAAAGCAAAAGTACCAGTCGTGCCCAAAGTGGTAGTGTTAGTACCGCCGTATAAATAACCAACTTTTGTACCTTGCCAAACACCGGCAGCCACAACTCCAAGACTAGAAGTGCCATTAACCGTTAAAGTGTAATAAGGAGTGCTAGAACCAATGCCAAGTCTATTGTTTGTACTGTCCCATAATAAACCTGTGGTCGTAGTAAAAGCATAAGAAGTACCATTACTAAAAGCAAAGGTACCAGTCGCACCAAGAGTGGTGGTGTTGGTACCACCATAAAGATAACTAATCTTCGTACCTTGCCAAGTACCAGAAGCAACAACACCAAAACTTGAAGTCGCCGTCACACTCAACTGACCATTTATTCTTATTAAATCATTATCAAACTCACCATAAATAAGTGGGGTGGCAGAATTGGAATTTTCTATATAAAGTTTATTGGAACCCGTTTCGTTATAACCAGAATTATAACCAAGAAAAATATTACCTTCGGAAGAAGTTGCGATGTTACCAGCCGCATAACCTAAGTAAGTATTATAACTTCCTACAGTATTACTTTGACCATTTATAGCACCAATAAATACATTGGCTACACCTGATGTATTCTGATAACCAGAAAAAATACCAAGAAATGAGTTAGACGCTCCAGAATTATTATAACCAGAACCATAACCAACAGCCGTTAAACTATCTCCAGTATTATTAAATCCTGCACCAGATCCAACTAACACTGAATTAATTCCAGTATTATTAAATCCTGCATTTTTTCCAATCAAAATATTATCTGTGCCACTGGCTGATAATATTCGAGAACCATTAATTCTTAAAACATTGGTATTATTTTTAATATTAATATCGCCATTCACATCCAAAGTATAGGCTGGGGTGTTGGTACCAATACCAAGTCTGCCATTTACATTATCCCAATACAGACTAGACGATGACAGTAATAAACCACTATCACCAGCAAAAATAACTGAACCACTAGATAATTCAGAGACTGTTAAACTAGAAGCTGTAGTAGTCGCCAAAGTCGTGGTACCAGTAAAAGTATTTTCTCCACTAAACGTATTGTTTAATGAAAGTTTGGCATAAGTACTTGAAGCATTATCAATTGTCAGATAGTCAGAAGATGAGGCAATCCAGATTGGATCGGTTTCTGTGTAGCTAGTGAGATAACCCTCAATAGCATGATCACCCCAAGAGTAAGCCGTATTCCAGTCAGTAGTAGAATTTACTAAAGGTATAACATAATCACCATCCAGTGAAAATACTCCTGTACTATTATCATAAGTCAATCCAGTAGCATCAGTAGATATGGCTAAACGAGCACTAGATGAAGTGACGTATTCTACATCATTAGTCCACATGGAGATGAGGCCAGACATACCAGAAAGTGAACCACGAGTGGCAACTAAGTTAGAGATTGTAGTCGTCGCCAAACTTGAAGTCGCTGTCACATTCAACTGACCATTTATTCTTATCAAATTATTATCAAATTCACCATAGATAAGTGGAGTGACAGAACTAGAATTTTCTATATAAAGTTTGTTAGAACCAATTTCACTACTTCCAGCTTGATAACCAAGAAATATATTACCTTGTGACGATGTTGCATTTAAACCAGCTTCTAGTCCCAAGTAGGTGTTATGACTACCTATATTATTTAAACGGCCAGTTGACATACCTATAAATACATTACCTAAACCAGATGTATTTGAAAAACCTGAATAAAAACCAAAAAATGAATTATGGCTTCCGGAATTACTATAACCAGAACTAGAACCAACGGCAGTTAAAAAATTTGCGCTATTACCTCTACCAGCATTGTCGCCAATAATAACAACTTCTGAACCCGTATTTAAAAGTCCCGCATTATTACCAACTAAAATATTATTTGTACCACTCGCTGATAATATATGAGTACCATTAATCCGCAAAACATTTGCTGAATTTTTAATATTAATATCTCCATTCACATCCAAGGTGTAAGCTGGAGTATTGGTGCCAATTCCGAGTCTGCCATTAGTATTATCCCAATATAAACTGGATGAAGAATCAAGTGTATTATCATCAGACCAAAAAGCTAATTGATTTGCTACACCTGTACCATCAATCGTTCCTCCCCCACTTACGATTCCTAGAGATGAAGTTGTCACCCACTGAGGTACTCCATTGGTATATTGCAAAACATCGCCCGTATTAGGATTGTCAGTAAAAGCATAAGATGAACCATTGCTATAAATGACTGTGCCAGCATTACCAATAGTAGAGGTACCTGTTCCACCATAAGACATACCAATAACACTGCCATGCCAAACGCCCCCATTAATTAGACCCAAAGTAGAAGTTCCAAGTATTCCCAAAGTACCATTAACTGCTAAATTATAATATGGAGTGCTAGACCCTACTCCAAATCTACTATTTGAATTACTCCAATAAAGACTGGTAGTACTTAAAGAATTACCACTTGTCCAATAAGATAAAGTATTTGCCAGACCACCAGATAAACCAGCTCCACTTGCTTCTCGCCAAGTACCAAAACCATTAGAATCAGCTGTTAAAACATAACCACTAACAGTAGAATTACCCAATTGGAAAGCAGTCTGAGTCGTCGTTGCTAGAGTCGTCGTCCCGGTAAAACTATTCTCACCAGTAAAAGTATTGTTTAATGAAAGTTTGGCATAAGTACTAGAGGCACTAGCAATAGTAAGATAATCAGAAGATGAGGCAATCCAGATTGGATCGGTTTCTGTATAGCTGGTTAGATAACCAACGTCATTAATCCACTGACCAACATTTTGTGAAATAAAATTATTAACTGTTAAATCTGTAGAGGTAGTTAAATATCCAACCAAAGCATGATCACTCCAGGAGTAAGCCAAATCCCAATAAGTGGACGAGACATTTACAGTATTATAAACCTCATTCCAATCTGTAGTAGAATTAGTTAAAGGAATAACATACCCAGGAGTAAGAGAAAAATCTCCAGTGGCTTGATTGAAAGTTAGACCAGTAACTGTACTTGATAATGAATTCCACACTCGTGCATTGGTGTAGTAAAGAAAGGCAAGATTTTCTGTGACAGCAGAAGTATCTAGAGTTTGCCAAGATTTGTCACCACGATAATATTGACCAGTGGTACCAACGACTAAAGAATTTTCTTTTTCATTAGCTAGTTCATCAATCGCGGCTTGGACAGTGGCAGCGGTAATTGTGCCAGTAGCGACATTGTCAATCTGAGAAGCATCATAGTCACCAGATTGAGCAACGATAATTCCCGTGCGACCAAAGACACTAGCAATATTGTTAGTGGATTCAATTTTTTCCCAAACGTTATCACTACCAAAGACAATCCAATCACCTATGTTCCAAGAAGTGATGCCATCAATATTAGTGGTACCAGAAACACTAACCACGTAATAATATCCAACTGTACCAACACTACTAACAATAGCTGGATCATTAGCGTCAGCATCCCAAGCTCCTTGATAACTTAGTGAACCTAAAACACCATTAAACAAACTATCTTTAGAAATTTTTCTGTTAGTACCATCAGTTTCATCATAGATTAAAAAGTAATCATCACCTGCTGCACTAGGAATTTCTGTTAGACGATCAAAATTAAAACCTAAATCAATTGAACCTAAGCCATTATTAATATCAATACCACCAACCCCAGCTAGATTGGCCAAAACATAACCACTACCATCACCAATTAACAATTGACCATTGTCTGGTGTACCGGTAATACCAGTGCCACCATAGGCTGTACCAATAGTTGTACCATGCCAGACACCAGTGTTAACTGTACCAAGTGAAGTTAGACTAGAGTTGATAATATTGGCTGGTAAGGTGGTGGTAGAGTACCAATTGTTTAGACTTAGATAATCACCTAAGACTTCGGCTGATGTAATATATCCTCTATCATTAGTCCACATGGAGATATTACCACCTTTGTTGGTTAGGGTATCAGCACTGTCAGCGGTGAGATAACCCTCGGTAGCATGATCACCCCAACCAAAGGCCGTGTTCCAGTTTGAAGCAGAGACAGTGGTAGGAATAGTGTACCCAGGAGTAAGAGAAAAATCTCCAGTGATACTACCATAAGTCAATCCTGTTGCACTAGAAGACAAAACTGAACGAGCACCAGAAGCGGTGATATATCCAGAATTATTAGTCCATTGGGAAATATTTGGTGAAGCAAAATTGTTTACTGTTAAACCAGTGGAAGTGTTAATATATCCAGCATCATTAGTCCACATGGAGACGAGGCCAGTAGCAGATAATAAATTGGTAATTGTAGTGGTAGCAAGAGTAGAAGTGCCAGCTACATTAAGCTTGGTAGAAGTGACATGATTAAAATTAAAATTACCATTAGCATCAGATACTGGGATATAAGTAGTGTTGGTATTGGTACTTGGAGCAACTCCATCTAAATATTTGGAATTGAATGAATATGGAGTAGCCATCAATTGTCTCCTTGGCACCATCCGTTCGCCATTTACCCACACTTCCAAATAAACATTGCTATAATTTTGAAAAATACTCGGATCCAAACTATTAGTTCCCGCTCCACCAATATTCACACTAAACACCCCATAAGTAGAAGTAACATTTATTGTACTAGTATTTGAAATTGTCCCAGCAGATGTATACAAGATATTACCATCAGTACTACTACTATACAAAATAAATGCCATTGGCAAGCTAGTAGTCACAGTCACGCCATTCTCAGTTATTTTACCCTGATAATTCAAAATCGTTGGCGCTGTCGCTGCCATGGTTTTTGACAAAATAAAAATTGCAAAAAACAAAGATAAACCTATAACAAAAATTTGTCTAGATTTTAGCTTTCTTGACACCAATTTATTTTCCACAACAAGCATAGAAAATTATTCTTAATAATTATATCATCTTTTAGCTAAAATTTCATCAAAAACTGGGGATAACTCAATAAAAAAATACCCTATTTAAAACAGGGTATTTTTAGATTAATTTTTAACCAAAAATATTGTCATTTTCTGGTGGTGGCGGTTTAATTTCTTGGTCTGTTTTATCTACTGGTTTTGACTGTTCCAAAACATCACTTTTTGACTCAACACCATCATCTAAAATAACTGGCGCAACGGCAGATGGTAGTTGATCATCAATCTTGTGATTCAAACTAACTTTTTCTTCAATTACATCTGCCCCATCGCCTTGCAAATTTATAGTCTCAGTATGGGCAGTTTCATAACCTTCGTGTTCAACCGTAATAAAATATTTGCCACTACCAGCCAAAAAATAGTATCTCCCCTGTTTATCTGTAATTTGCGTTGAAACTAATTTGTTTAATTGTAAATTGAACAAGCGCGCAATCGCTCTAGTGACTGGTTTTTTATCAAGAGCATCATAAACAATTCCCCAACCTTTTAGCCTAATTGGCTTAGCCAAACGTTTAAATAAGAACCAAAGTACTACGTGAAGAATTAATAAAACGCCAATATACCACTTTGGGGTGATATAATAAGAAACTAAGGCAAACAAAAAACCTAGTGGTGATAATATTTTTTGGATCAATCTGCCAGTTTTTTCCCATTTCAAACGCCACGGTATCACGGCAACTTCTCCAACCATATCCATAGGGATATTGGCTGCTACTACTGCCCCAGCTTCAGTAACTTCAATGATTTCTCCATGATAAAGATCCATCTTTTGTCCATCAGTCTGGTATTCTTTTAGCAAAACTGAAGGAAACACAAAATCATTTTTTTGCACATCAATCTTATATTTTCCCGCTTCTGATATGATAAAAGCATAACGCCCTTTGGTGTCAGTCACTTGGGTTTTTACTATTTTATTTGTATCAGCGTTCATTAGACGCACAATGGCCAAATCCACTGGTAAATTATTAAGTGAATTATAGATTTGACCCCACTTTACTCGTTTACGTTTTCCCAAAAGCAATAAAGGTTGTAAAAATAACAAACGTAATAAAGCTAATAAATTACCAAAATTCAAAAATGGTAAAGCTGATGCCACTACTACACCGATTGCCGTTGGCGCTACTATATTTTGCGCTGATTGCTCTACATTTGGATTATCAGAAAAATCTCTTACTCCCAAAGCAGTCATTTGTGCCAAAGTTTTGGTCTTTTGCGCCAAATTTTCTGCTACATTCAAAATATTTTCACTGAGAGAAGCATTTGGATCAATCACTTCCTCCAAAGTGGGCGGTACTGATACTAAATCAATTTTTTTATTAATAATGTTATTGCTAACAGCAAAAACACCAGTTTCTCTTTCGTAATAACCTTCACTGCTAGCCAAAATTTTATACTGTCCATTTGGCACCATCCAACCATAGAGACCACTATCATTAGAATTTATAGGGTTAGATTGTCCATAAGTTTGCAAGTTAATAACATCACCAGCATTATTTTGCAAAGTAAGAGAAACATCTGTGATATTACTATTTTTATCATCCACTACCCTCCCCCAATTTACACTTTCTATAACAAATCTAACATAATCAAAAGAACCATTTTCATAACTAATTTCCAAAAAAGCCTCTTTTTGACCAACAGCTGGAAATGAAATATCAGTATAAAATAAATTTCCCGCAGAATTTTTTATTAAATTATGTTGATCGCCACCATCAATTTTTAAGACAAAACTTTTTATTGGCAAAATTATTTTAGTAGTTGGAAAACTAATTGTAAGAGGAAAGTCTGATAAACCAACCACAATATTATTTTGTGGTGCCAAAATTATTTTATCATTACCAGTTGAAAAAATAACGTCAACCAGATTAATTGTCGAGGTAGTTACCAAGGGCGGATTATATTCATCATCATCGTCCAAACTAAGACAACCTGAGTCAAGGGGAAAATCTATGAGTCCGTCAACATCATTATCATTACCATCACTACACTGAGCTGTCTCATCACCACCACAATTATCACCAATACATTGTTCACAAAATTTTGTACAATCACTATCAGTACAATCAATTGCTCCATCACCATCATCATCTACCTGATTACTACAATTTTCTGGTGGTGTAGTTCTACAAGCTGAATCATTGGAACAATCTAGAGTATCTGAACAATCTACCAAACCATCAGTATCGTCATCAACCCCATTAGAACAATTATTTTCCGAACAAATTGATAAATTCGCACAAGCAGAATCAGCACAATCTACCAAACCATTATTATCATCATCAATATTATTTGCACAAATTTCTACATTTCTTGGTTGGTTATAAATAATATTAAGAACCACACCTGAACTATAATTTGTACCATCAAAAGTAAAAATTTTATAATAATAACGCTGACTTAATACTAAGTTATTTCTATCTTCCAAATAGCTAGTGGGACTATTGTGAACTTCCACTGCGCTAGAATCATTGTAATTAGTTGGTGCACTACCAGCTTTACGTAAAATTTTTACACTTTGAAAATAAGGCATGACTTGGGCAGTGGGATTATCCCAATTCAAAATAATGGCTCCAGTAGAAGTGGTAATATAATAATTAGTCACTTCTTGCGGAGTAAAAATTTGTGAAGCAGAAATAATATTTGCCTGCGCGCCACTGCTATAATTTCCCGAACTGTCATAAGTATAAGCTGTATAATAATAATGCGTGTTATAACTGACTGAATTGTCAAGATGTGAAGACCCAGAATTGTTATAAACAAGCACAGCACTACTATCATCAAAACTTGTAGGATAAGAACCAATTTTGCGTAAAATTTTCACCCCCACAAAATCTGGCATTGTCTGTAAATTTGGATTGGTCCAACTCAAATTTATTGCTTGGGTAGAGGTACTCAATCTAAAATTACTCACATTGCTTGGAGCGATTCTATCTGGTCGAGTAGTAAATGTCGCATCCAAAGTAGTCGTGGTATTACCAAGACTATCAGCCGCTCTAATTATATAATGATAAGTAGTATTGGGTAATAAATTTTGTAAATCAATACTATGATTTGCAACAAAACCATTACTCACTACGGCAGACAAATCACGAGCAATTGTCGTGCCATACAATATTTCACTTGTGGCTGATTCATCAGTTGAAAAAGATATAGACGATGTGGTAATACCAGCAGAAACAGTGATATTATAAACATTAGGTGCTGTAGTATCTACTGGTTGGACTAGGGTACGAAAACTGCCATAACCATAACCTTTTTTACCACTAGCATCACTAGCAGTAATCTGAAAATAATAAATCGTATCAGGTGTTAGTCCCGACAAAGATGCGGAAGAATTATTTTCTGATGCTGGTGACAAATCATAAGTACCATAAATAGTACCATATTTAAATCCAACACTAGAGACACCAACATCATCAGTTGTGAGCCAACTAACAGTCACACTTGTCTGGCTAGGAATTGAGGTAACATCTTTTACTACAGGTGACTCACAATCACCCGTACAACCATCGCCACCACAATTACCATTATCTGTACAGGAATTACTACATGATTTTGGACAAACACCATTATCAATTCCATTGTCACACGACTCATTCCATTCTTGAATTCCATTACCACATTGTCCAGGAATAGAATAATTCACATCCAAATTACCACTTTGTTCCTCTGCCAAAACTGACAAACAAAAAAATGAACTTAAAAAAAGCACTAGAGAGAAAAATAATATCTTTTTATAATCAGAAAACATGTGAGAAAAAATGAAATCAATTATATAATTTTCAACTATCTTTTTTTATTTTTTCTTCTATAAATAACAAATCCAATAAAAACCGAAAATAAAATTAATAATCCTACAACTATATAAACTACCCATTGAGATAAATAAATCAGATAAATTTTTGAGACAATTAACTGTCGCGTCTGTCCATAAACAATTTTTACTTCAGCACTATATATACCCATTGGCAATGGCAATATTTCCAAATCAGCTTTTGTCTGTAAAATTCTATCCGTCCCCGGCAACAAACTATTGCCTAATAATAAATTTTCTTGCCACACAGGCTGACCTTTTAGATTGGATAAAATCAGATCACCAGCCAAAGGCAAACGCACATTACTCAAATTTTTTAAATTCAAATTAAATTGCCAATTTTTATTATAAGAAATTCTTGATTCAGACGACCAATTATTGATTGTTAATTTTTCTTGGGCTACACCAGCTACCTGGACTGACAACAAAGAAACCAAATCTGTACTTAACCCAATTCCCTGCCCTTCTGCACCCACACTCGCGACTAAAGCAAAATTATAAAGTGTAGGGTAAATATCTACGGGTAAAGATAATTTAAATTCAACAATTTTTTCTTCACCGGCTTGCAAAAAAATATTTTGTGGCACTTGAAACCAATTATCTTCTGAGTTAATTTTTGTATCAAAAATGGGGCGACCACTTTCGTCTTGGCTTACACCCAATATTTTAAAATTAATATTCAAATCTTTTTGCTCATTATTTTTGATTCGCAAATTCACTATTTGATTAGCGCCCGGATCAAGAGTAAATTCTTGTCTAGTAGGACTTAGACTTAGAGCAAAAACATTTTCAGGAAACAAAAATATTACTAACAATGCAAATATTAAAAAAAATCTGAATCTCATAAAGACAGTAAAACTAAAATATTATATACAAAAATTCTAAACATTATTTTACAATTTCTATCAACTAAAAAACAAACTTAATAAAAATTTGCTGAGGCAGTAAAGCTGATATTTTTCTCACCCGATGCAGTTGGTAGTGTACTACTACTAATAGCGGCCTGAAAAACCAAATTTATTTCACTAGAATTAGTGGCTGAACCATGGCTAGCAATTGGCAGACTAGCTACTATGGCTGTGGGCGTACTTGAAGAAAGTAGACAATCGCTACCAGTGCCAACAAAACCAAATTCTTCTGAGCCAGCCGTCACTTGTCCATCACTTACATCTGCCAAACCACCAGCACTCACACTACCAATTGCCAAAGTATAGCCGGTCTCAGAATCAGTACTAACTGTTATTGTCGTTTCAGTTGTTTCAACCGTGCTAGTACTCAAAGTACCCAAATCAATTGCACTAGGATTAACTGTCACACTCAGTGTTCCATTATCACCAAAATAAAAACCAGACCTAATTTCATAGGTATTACCATCTACTACACCCGCGCTTATCAAAGCGCCACTACTATCACGTAAACTATAATTACCACCCTCGCTAATACCTGCCCCCATACCAACCTGATCATTCAAAATAGTATAATGGGTTGAAGACATTATTGAAGAAGAAGGTAGTGGATAAAAAATTATAATAACTACCAAAAATAATATTAGCTTTGTACGCATAAAAAAATGAATAACCTTTCAACAAACTGACTGCGTGCACATCCAAAGAAAATTTTTCACAACAAGCCACAAGGAACAATAGTATCATCCGCCTTGGGTGGATTCAATACCAGTCTAATATCCATTCAAACTTGAAATTTTATTTTGGACATCTTCATTACCAGGATTTAAGCTGTCAACTTTTTTGTAATATTCCAAAGCCTTGCTATATTCTCCAGTACCTTCATACAACAAACCAAGGCTATACAAAGCATTAGAATAATTAGGTTGTATTTGTACTGAGGCCAACCACAATTGTTCGGCTAGTTTTCGATCATTGTCTTGGCTACGATTGTACAACAAACGACCATAGTTGAAAAAGATTTCAGGATTATTCAGTCCAAGACTGACTGCCTTTTCATACACTCCAATCGCCTTGTCAATATTTTTTTCTCCTTCATAAAGATTAGATAAACCAGTATAAGCATCAGCATAATTGGCTTTCATTTCCAAAGCTTTTTCATATTGCTTTATGGCTTCTGGATTTTTATTGGCCAAAACATAATTATTACCCAAACGCCATAGTAAAACTGGATTAGTTGGTTCTAATTCAGAAGCCTTGACCAATGATTTTATGGCCCAATCTCTTGCTTCTGGTACTAATAAAACTGTATTTTCATACATGGTAGCCAAATTTTCCCAAATAGCGACTGAAGCTGGAGAAATTTCTGTGGCTTTTTGCGCTTCATTTACTGCTTGAGCCAACAAACCACTCAAGGTTGAGACATTATTCGCATCATTTTTCTTACTCAGATCCACCGCCTTACTCAAATATACTTGGGCCAAAGCCGCATGATACAAATCATAATTTCCTCTAAATTCCAAAGCTTTATTCAAATTAACTTCGGCTTCTTGAAAATTTGGACTACGCAAAGCCCTAGTATAAGCAGTCTCAGCGCAATATAGACGAATACCCCAAATGCCAAACATTATTACCACCGTAATAATAATAATCATTACAAAAGAAAAAGCCAAATTATATTGGGGCAAACTAGCAATCAACCACTCTTTTGTTTTAATAGCTTGTTTATTAATAAAGCCCAAACCAGAAGCGCCTAAACCTAAAAGCAACCACCACAACCACCAAATTGTCACACCAAAAAATACCATTCCTAATCCCAAAGTTAATACTACCCAAGCGGCGGCTACCAAAAATACTTCTAGTTTAATATTTTCTGGATCATCATCAGCCAAAACTTTTTCAACATTCTTTGTTGTAGCTTTAACTTTAATCCGATTCTTGAACCACAAATGAACAGCATGACCCAAATAAAATAATATCAAGAATATAAAAGATAAAAACATTAATATTCCCCCTTCACTTAAAATTCCAAAAAGAGAATTGTATGGCTGACGAAAACGCAGAGACCAAACCAAATCATCCATATTAAATTCCGCGGTTCTAAATTGAGAAAAACTTACTCCAAAGCTACCCAATCCTTTACCAAAAATAAAATCTGTAATTCCTGATTTTAGTGTTTGATAAGTAATTTGCATTGAGGGTTTTAAACCTAGAGAAAATTCGGCTGGCACAGACACTTGCCAACTGGTTGGTGAACCAAAAACAATAAAAATAATCGTTATAATAAAAACCGCAAACATAGCTGATAAAGCGCTCAGTCTAGCCTGCCCAGCAAAACTTACCCCCAAAATTAATAACAAAATTAAAGCACAAAGCAACAGCCACCACAAATTAGTAAAACCTAAAAGTAAAAGGACCAATAATGACAACAAAGAAACTACACTACAAATAATTAAACGTGCTCTGGATAAATTTTTCTTCATCAATTGTCCAGCTGATAAAATAAATACTACTATTAACCACAAACCAAATAAACTATTAACATTGTCAATCGTGTTCCAAAGTGGTTGCTTCAAAAGTAAATTAAAAATATCAAAATGAAATAAAGCTTTGACAATAAATGGCAAAGTACTAACACCACCCAAAATTACCAAACCATCCAAAAGCAATTTCCAATTTTTTACAATGTTCAAAAAATTAACCAAAATAAAATAAAATAAGGCTAGAAAAAACAAAAATGCAAAACTTAATACAAAATATTCATTGCGTCCCAAGAAGCTGTCAAAACGATTGACAGAAAAAATGGCTGACAACAAACCTGTTCCCAAAAATATTAAAATTGGTAAATCCAAAAAGGATTGACGAAAAATAAATTTCTTAGTAATGGCCACTTTTATGGCTACCAAGAGCAAATTTAACAATATTAGACCAATAAAAATATACATTTTTGAAAGTATAAAAATATTGGACAGATTATTTCCTAGTACCAAGGGTACAGCCAATAAATTGGCTCCCATCAAAACATAAGACAAAATATCCGTTAATTTAGAAAACGAGATTTTTTTTGCAAGCATAATTTTTATAAATTAAAATTTTTTATAGATTAATATATTTCTATTCCTGGTAACCTTTTTGTTCACGTAAAACCTTTTTATCTTTGGCGCGCATTTTTTCTTTAATTTTTTCCAGTTCTACTTTCAAATGATCTTTGACTTTATCAATCGCTTTGTACAAATCAACGGCGTCTTTTCTGACTGACAAATTTTTTCCTGGCACCTGCAAATTGAACTCAGCATAATAAATTTTACCTTTGTTGTGATGATGTGTTTCCATTCCCACAATTACATCCACATCATCAATATTCTCAAAATATTTTGTTAAACAATTAACTTTTTCTTCAACATATTGCTTGATGGCTGGAGTCATGTCCATGCCTTTAGCTTTGGTATTGATTGTCATAATTTTTAAAATGCCTAAAAGGCTTAAAATGCCTAAAAGGCTTAAAATGCAAATCAATGCCTTTCAAGCCTTTGAAGCTTTTCTAGCTTTTCAAGCCTTTACACTATTTCCACTTCACTCTCCAATTCTATTCCAAATTTATTATACACTTTTTCTTTTACTAATTCAACTAAAGTCAAGACATCAGACTGTAATGCATTATCAAAATTAATAATAAAATTACCATGTTCATCAGACACTTTGGCGCCACCTACAGTCAAACCTTTTAATTCTAATTGTTCCACGAGCCAACCAACGGGAATTTTTTTGCGCTCCACAAAAATGGCTGGTAAATCTTTTAAATCTTTTTTCCATTTATCAATTGGAACATTTTGAAAAAAACTACCAGCTGAAGGAAATTTTGGATACCGTCCAGTGCGTTGAGCCAAATAACCTTGCATTGATTTCATTATCTCTGCTTGATCTCCCACATCAAGCCTAAAATATGCCCGCAAAACCAATATATTAGGATCATCTTTAAACATGCTCCCTCGATAAACAAAATTGCATTCACTTCTATTATATTCCACTACTTCACCATTTTGCCACACTTGAACTTTTGCTAGACATTTATCAGCCGAAATATCCACGCCCATCGCTCCAGCATTGCCTCGCACTGCTCCACCAATTGTTCCAGGGATCCCCACGGCCCATTCAAAACCAGTTAAACTATTTTGCGCTGCCAAATTGACTACTTGGGACAAGAGAACACCAGCGTCGGCTTCAATCATATTTCCAGTCACAGTTAATTTTTTATTACCCACTTTTATTACCACTCCTTCAAATTGGTCATCATTCCACAGCAGATTTGATCCTCCACCTAAAATAAAATAAGATAAACCCTGCTCATTCACAAAGGTTAAAAGTTTACCCAAATTATCTGTATTTTCAATTGTAATAAAAAAATTAGCCTTACCACCAATTTTGAAGGTTGTGTGCTTGGACATTGGTTCATTTAGTTTGACATGGCCAAATTCTTTTAGTTGTTGATATAATTCACTCATAAATATTAAACTTTGACAATTCGTACTATGTTACTTGCACCTTTTTTATTCACTTTAATAATTTCTCGCCGAAATCCAACTCTTGCCAATTCTTCCTCTGGAATATCGCCATAATTTGGATACAATTTTGCTAAATCTAATAATAACAAACCAAGATCTCCGGTCTCCATATCTTGTGCTTGCGATAATTGATCTAAAAACCTTTTCTTATTATCATCTGGATTAATTGTTTTTTCAAATTTTTGCGCCAATAAATAAAACCCGCCCCCATCTCGCAACTTTTGTTTAATTCTCTTTTTTACATCCCCACCTACTACACCGCTAAGATCTGCATCTAATTTGGCATTTGGTGGAGTTAGTATCACACAACCCATAGTTTCCAAAATGTGCCAAACAGCATTTGGTATTGGCTTTCTGGCAATCAACTGTACCATTTGTCCATTTTGTAAAACATCAACTATTTCTTCAACAAATTTTGGCAATTGTGCTTCAGTTAAATTGTCTAACGCTGAACATTCTATTAAATCAAAATCACCCTGTTTAAAATTACTCAAATAATCACCCTTAAAATTTCTCATATCACCTACCACGCCATTAAAATCGTTTTGCTGAATACTATATTTCTCGGATAAAACAGGCTTAGCCATTTCCAACATTAATGCAGAACTGTCCAAATTAAAAACCATTGGCGCCTCTGCTTTTAATTTTCTTTGCCAAGCTATTAATTCCCCATAAGCCCCTCCACCGACGGACAAAACAGCCTTTGGGGTTTTTATCTTGCCAGCTGTGGCTAATTCCACAATATGTTCTACGCTAAGACCGTGAAAAATAAAATCTGGCAAATAAGAATGCAATTCTATATATCTTTTTATTAATTCATCATCCCAGACACCACTTTGTCTGGCTGTAGCCATATCAAAACGTAATTTCTGTAACGGATTTGGATCAGCTGTCATTTGTGACAAATCAACATCTGTTGATCCTCTATCTTCCCTTTCCTGAAGACTCGCAACCCTTATTTGAGGAAGTAAATTGGAACCAATACCCGAAAGATCAATCATTTCACTAGGAAAAACTCCAACATGAATTTCTCCTGGTTCATTGGTTTTTTCTTCAACCTCTTCTGGTTTATCTACCAAGCCTTCAACAGTCACAGTTGTGACAACTTGGTTATCTAAATTTAAATATTTTCTTAATTCTTGATTAGTACTTAAAGCAACACAATGATTCAATCCACTGTGCATACTAATCCATCTGCTTAAACCTTGATTATAATTATCTCGAATCCAAAAAGCACTAAATTTCCTTTGTTTACCAGTTCTACCATCCACCTCTACAACCGACTTCCATTTTTCAAAGGCTTTATCTAATTCAGCTAAAACTCTTTTATCATCCCAAAATATTCTATCTTTTGAAAATGCAGCCCTTAAAGAATCATTTTTTGATAAAGCAACATACTTATCAATTCCGCCATTATCCCAGACCCAACTTGTCAGTCCTGAATGTTTTCTTTGTATCCTTTTTTGATTAAAATTGCCTCGCGTATCCGCCGGCTCGTCCAGCCATTCTTTATAAGCAACTTCTAAATCAGCAACTGCCAAAGTCTCATTCCACTCCGTCCTACTTCTTTCAAATAAATTAGCAACTTCTTTGTTTCTACACTTGGTGTTCAATACTTCCAAACCACCCGGCTGCGTATTTGCCCACCTTACCAATGATGGTAAACCTTTTGATTTAAGCCAATATCTATTGAAGCGTATTGGTTTTCCTTTTTTATCAAATTTATTATCTTTTTCCTTCAAAAAAACTTCATACATTTCATCCATTTTTTTTACGGCTGATTCCTCTGTCCAGTCAACCTTGTCGACAGTGTAAGCTTTTCTTAATTCCGCTGAATCACTTTTTTGGACAACTTCAACACCATCTAACTTGCGCAGCCCTTTATCTACACGAGAAAATCCATTTTGTTGCAACCAAGTCGCATTAAAATTACCACGGCCTGCTTCTGGCAAAGAATGCCAAACCAAAAAAGCCTCTTTTAGCTCTCTTAAGACTTTCCATTCAACAAACTGTTCACTATTTTCTTCACACCAGACAGCAAGATTATTAAATCCATTTTTCTTTAGCCAGCCTACTCCAAAATCTTTACGTCCAGTTTTTACTCCCTGATACCAAACAGAAAAAGCTAATTCTAACTCAATTTGATATGAATCAACTCTATCGTGTTTTTTCAAATCCATACTGTCCATATTGCTTGTCAAAAACTATTTTTTTAAGTATAATTACCCTCACTATGATAGATCTAACCCAAAACCCAATCATTTACGTCACCCGCGATATTGAGCGGGCTTTAGGGCTGAATTTAAATACCCCAGGTTATCATATTATCTCAAATTCTACGCCTTTTGCCAAGTCTGTAGCTGAAGGATATGATAATGTCCTTTTGATTGAAAGTAATGAACAGCTGGATACTTGGGAATTGTTAGAATTGTTGGTTCATCCCGAGGAAGTCAGACGACTGACTGACGAGGGATCTTTCGAAGCCTTTTACAAACAAATTACAAAAGACAATCATACCACAACAACAAATAACTCCGAAAGATTCCTCTCCACCTCATCGGCGGATCGGAATGAACTTACCGTGGTAGTCTTCAAACCCACCACTCAAATAGAAAAAATCTGTCAGGAAAATAATTGGAAACTACTCAACCCACCAGCCGAACTGTCAAACAAAATAGAAGAAAAAATCTCTGGACTAGAATGGCTTGGGGAATTACAAAAATATTTACCTAAACACAGAGTTGATTTATGTAAAAATATCGTTTGGCCTTGTGAGCCCCTGCCTGCGCAGGCAGGTAGCAAGCCTCGTGAGCTTTGTAAGCCTTTTATTATCCAATTCAACCGCGCTCATACTGGCCTTGGCACTATTTTGATTGAATCAGAGAGTCAGCTGGATGAGATTAAAGAAAAATTTCCCGATCGCCCAGTTAGAATCACGGAATATATTTCTGGACCAATGTTTACTAGCAACAATGTCGTCACAAAAAATAAAATTTTAGTTGGTAATATTAGCTATCAAATTACTGGACTCAAACCTTTTACTGATAATAAATTTACTACCATTGGCAATGATTGGTCATTTGCTAATAAATATTTAAATGAAGATCAAATAAAACAATACAACAAAATTGTAAATGATATTGGCGAAAAATTAAGATCACAAGGTTGGAAAGGTTTGTTTGGAGTTGATGTTGTGGTTGATGACTTGTCCGCCGAAGCTTCAGCGAAGGCGGGAAAAAATGGCAAACTATATTTAATTGAAATTAATGCCAGACAACCAGCATCAACGACTTACGAATCACAACTTCAATCACTTGTCATCCCGAGCCCGACACAGGGCGAGGTCGAAGATCCTCCGAGGAGGGGATCCCTTTCCCAAACATTAAACAATGGAATTAGTAATAATACAATGTTTAAATCCAAAGACAAGGGATCCCTCACCCCCTTCGTCGGGGGATTCGGGATGACAAACCAAATAACCACATTCGAATCCCACCTCATGGCGTTATTAGATATAAATTTGGAAAATCAAACATTAATCAAAATCCAAGATGGCGCGCAAATTATTCAACGAGTTACCAAAGAAATTCCTTCACTTCACGAACCAAAATACAACAAACGACCTGATTTCAATATTATAAAATACAATAATACCAAACCAAATGCTGACCTGATGCGCACGCAAACTCTTTATCCTATTATGGAAGCGCATAATAAATTAAGTCTCAATGGTTTAAAAATAATTGACTTTATTACTGTCACCCAAAAAGGTGTGGGTTGGGACTTGCCCCGAGGTGCTATTTTACCTATTAAAGACGGCAAAATTTTATTAATAGAAAGACAAAAATTTTCCCAGCATTTTTTCACTCCACCTGGTGGAACCAAAGAAGATTTTGATGAAAATATATTAGCCACAGCCAAACGTGAAGGCAAAGAAGAAACTGATCTTGATTTTACTATTCCTGAACAAATACCACTTTGTTTTAATATTAATGGCCGTGACGAATATTATTATTTTGCGGAGAATATTTCTGGTGAACCAAAGCTAGGTGACGAAGAAAGAGAGAGAAGCACTACTAATAATTCTTACAAGCTAGTCTGGGTAGATCTAAAAGAATTGCCAAACATAACATTATTACCAAAAGGTCTGACAGAAAAAATTTTGAATAAAACATCAAACAAATAACAATATGACAATGGAACAATTATCCTCACAAGCACAAAAAGTTATTGATCAATACCTTAATCTCAAAATAGGAGAAAAAAACATAACTACTCCCTATTTTAATAATCGGAGAAAAAATATTCGTGGAGCTTTGCGCGTCTTGATTGGCAAAGGTAGCCCAGAAGATATTGCGGAAGAAGCCACGATCTTTTCTTTACGCGAAAAAATAAAACTAGCCGAATTAAATGCCGAACAAATAAAAAAATTTTTAATTGAACACAATCTAGGGATTGATTGTTCTGGTCTAATTTATCATGTATTAGATACAGAATTGAAAGCCAGAAATTTAGGCGGACTAAAAAAATATATTCACCGGCCATGGATAAAAAATCCCATTCGCAAATTAATTTCTCAATTTAGATCAGCCGAAAATACTGGTGTCTCCACTTTTAATAATAATATAAATTCTAAAGAAATAAATCTAAAAGATATCCAGCCTGGAGATCTAATTGTTATGATGGGTGCTGGTCCAAAACAAGATTATAATCATGTATTATTGGTTTCTTCGGTAATCCCGAGTCGCAACGAGGTCGAAGATACCCGTAAGGGTGGATCCCTTTCCAACTCTTCAAACAATGTAAATAGTAATACAACTTTTAATACACAAAAAAGGGATTCCTCACCCTCGGGGTTCGGAATTGTGATTGAATACACCCATTCATTTCAATATCCTACTGATGGTCTTTATAACCACGGCGTGAGACAAGAAACAATCACTATTACTGATCCAAATAAAAATCTATTAGAACAAAACTGGTCAGAACCACAAATGCAGGAATATGCGAAGAAAGCTAAAGAAATTTTTATAAGAAGACTTAAGGCCTTGGTCTAAACAAATCAAACAACAATGAAAAAGCATACCTAAATAACAAAGGTATGTTTTTAAATTTTAAAAGCACGCGAAACAAACTTTTTCTTTTGTCCTTGCTATCACAAAATTGATTAAGAAAATCATCTTTTTGTCTTTCAATCAATCGATACAAATTCATAAAACTATTATTAGTTTTCATTAGATTCCATAACCATCTATAAAGTAATTGTTTTCTGTAATAATAAATAATTTTATTATTTTTTTGCATTTCTGAAATATAAGATTTTAAACAATCTTTATCCCCTTGCAAATATTTTGTGATTAATTTGGCGCTAGTTTTTCCTGACAAGACTGCCCCCTTGATACCATCGGCCGCAAACGCTCCACAAAAACCACCCGCATCCCCTATTAACATTACTCTGTCAGCTGTTAAATTTGGCAAAACTCCGCCAATCGGAATTTTATTACCAAAAGAAATTACTGGCTGAATATTTTCTGAATCAATTTTTATAATCTTTTTTTCCTGTAAAATATTTATAAAATCATCCAGCTTTTTTAAATTAGCCTTGTCTTTTTCCAATTTAGCTAGACCAAGCCGAAAAGCTGATTTATTATCAATCACAGTTGGCGACAACCACCCGCCATAACCAAGTGAAAATTCCCCAAACCAAAAATGATAAACTGTACTATTAGGCTTCGGACCAAAAGTTATATCGCCAAAAAACACTTTTTCAAAACCAATTAAAAATTTAGTATTTTTTGATAATTTATCATTTAATTTTGCCACTGTGGAATTACCCCCATCTGCCCCCACTAAAAATTTTGTCTGGGATAAACTTTTTGTTCCATTATTTGCATACTCTACCAGAACTGGATATTCAGAACTATTATCAATCTTATAATCAACTAGAGTCTGACCAATTTTTATGTCTACATTATTTGGTACTGCATCGGCTAAATGTTTTACCAATTCTGGTGTGTCAGTCGAATAAATCCAAGGATCTGTGGTGTGAGAAAAAAAATATTTATCATAATCTGGCGACACCACACCAATCGTATCAATATGATTGGGCAAATAATTTTCTATATCTACAAATTCGCTAATTAGATCCTTTGTCGCTTGGGTGATTAAGCCAGTAGTTTCCATCACACTATTCAAGGCTTGTTTTCTATCCAAAACCAAAACCCGCAAATCATGCGGTAGATGATGAGCTAAAGTAAGACCAGAAAATCCCGCGCCAATAATTATGACATCGTATTGTTCCATAAAAAATTCAATTAAATGGCTCTTCTTTTCTAAAATCTGGAATTAAAAATTGTTGACTCTTTTCACCCTGTACCCAGCCATTTGTAAATCCAAGTTCTTGCAAATAATCATAAACTTGATTAAATTCAACATCGCTCACAATTCTATTTATTTCTGGATATTCATTCGCATGATGCATAGGAAAATATTGGTTCATGAGACTAACATGAATTTTATTATCGATCTCCGATAACATTTGCAATACACCAAAACTATTAGCCAAATTATTGGGCAAAACCATATGACGAACAATTAATCCCCTGCCCGCAACGCCAGCAACCTGCTCGCCAGTGCCAGGCTGTGATAGGCGGGGCTGGCTTGCGTGGCGGGCGGGCCTAGTCGCAATACCATTTTCAATTTGTAAATAATTAACTTGATCCAACATTTCTTTGATTGCTAATTTAGTAGTCTCAACATAATTTTTTATACCAGAATATTTAAAAGCAATTTCATCATCACTGTATTTAAAATCTGGTAAATAAATATCTACCAAACCTTTCATCTCCTGTAAAATTTCTAAGCTATCAAAGCCATTTGAATTCCAAACGATTGATAGAGTTAGTCCCCTTTCACGCGCCAAAATTATGGCCGGTTTAATTTGCTTCCACCAAATCGTCGGCGTCACTAAATCAATATTCACCGCACCCTGGGTTTGCAAATCAAGCATTATGTTGGCTAATTCTTCTATACTGTAAAATTTTCCCAAATTTTCTTGAGAAATTTGATAATTCTGACAAAACACACACCGCAAATTACACCCAGTAAAAAAAATCCCCCCAGCAGGGATTAAAGGCGGTTCTTCACCAGTGTGTATACCAAACCAAGCAACCTTAACCATAGTTTACAATTTTCAATTAATTTTGTATTTGAATTGTCATTTGGATTTTTTATTTTGAGCTTAATTTACAGCCATTTCTTTCTCTTAAAAAAAACTAACATTATAATTGTTATTATGATCATGACCAACCAAGTCATAGGATAACCCCACACCCAATTCAATTCTGGCATATGTTTAAAATTCATCCCATATACACCCGCCAAAAAAGTAAGAGGCATAAAAATCGTAGCAATAATTGTGAGAACTTTCATGACCGCGTTCATTTTATTACTCACACTAGACAAATAAATATCCACCATACCTGACAACATTTCCCGATAAGTTTCTATGGTATCAATAATTTGTATTACATGGTCATACACATCGCGCAAATAAATCCTAGTATTATCTTTTACCAAAGCAGTATCATCACGCTCCAAAGCCGAAATCACTTCACGCAAAGGCCAGACTGAACGACGTAAATTTATTACTTCTCTTTTCAAATTATACATTTCCTGTAAAGTGCTATTATTAGGATTATTAATCAACTGGTGTTCAATTTTTTCTAAACGATCAGAAAAATCTTCCAATACATTAAAATAATTGTCCACGACTGAATCAATTAACTTATAAGCCAAATAATCTGTACCCATGCCTCTTATTTTATTTGTTTTATTTCTTATTCTGTCTCTCACACTCGCAAACGTATCACCTTCAATATCCTGTTGAAAAGTCAAAACAAAATCTTTGGCAATTACTATACTCACCTGTTCACTTTCTACTTTTTTACTACTATTATTCAGAGTCAGCATTTTTAAAACTACATAGATATAATCATCCAAAATTTCAATCTTTGGTCTTTGATTAATATTTAAAATATCATCTACTACTACTGGGTGAATACTAAAAACTTTTTTCAAACGTTCCAAATCATCAACTGGTGGCACTTTATCAATATTTACCCAAGTGACCGAAGGTGATTCTTTGTAAGTAATACACTCTTCTATGGTCTTGACTTCTTTTTCTACCAAAGCTTCTGGTGAATAATCAAAAATATAAATTTTGTTTTTACTCTTGTTCATATAAATATTTTATATTGTCGTATTATAACATAACTGAAAAAATAATAGTATACTTGAATTTTATACAAATTTCTGATACAATTTCTAAAGATTATGAATATACCAATTGAATCATTAAATCTGCTAAAAACAGCCATTTTTTATGGTTTGGGTTCTTGTGTTGTAGCATTTCTCTGGTCGCCAATTTTGACCAAAATTCTTTACCATTTCAAGCTTACCCGTAGAGCAGAATATGATTCTACTCTAAATATTGATAAAAAAGCTGGCACCCCAATTATGGGTGGTCTTTTGGTAATCATTACCGTGGCTGTTATTACGATGCTTTTTAATTGGGAGAGAAAATTTACTTGGGTACCAATTGGTGTGATGTTGTTGTCTGCTCTCCTTGGTGGTATTGACGATGTTATGCATATTTATGGCCACGAAAGACGTCACCGCAAACTAAAACAAATTTTCACTTTAATCAAAGTTCATGCTGATTGGAAACAACGCATGTGGCTAATTATTACCCTACCTTGGTCAATTTTCAAACGCGCTTCACTCTGGCTTGGTTCTCACCCAGGCAAAGGCGTACATGTCCACGAAAAATTATTATTGCAATTCGCAGCCGGTGCCATTACTGCTTATTGGATTTATTTTAAATTGGGCGAACAATGGCAACAAATTAATATTCCGTTTGATGGTCTAGTTAATATTGGCTGGTGGATCATTCCTTTAATTATTTTATTTGTTATGTTTACCGCCAATGCTGTTAATATTGCCGATGGTATGGATGGTTTAGCTGGCGGATCACTGATTATTACTTTTTCTACTTTAACGATTTTGAGCTGGGTCAATAATTATCCAGAAATTACTTTGTTAAATGCTACGACTGTCGGAGCTTTGATTACTTATACATACTTTAATGTTAAGCCCGCTCGTTTTCAAATGGGTGATGTTGGTTCTTTGGGTCTAGGGGCTTTATTAGCTATCAATGCCATTGTAATAAATAAAATGATCTTACTCCCCTTTATCGCTTTTATATTTTATTTGGAATTAGCTACCGTTATTATTCAAGTCATTGGTCGACATGTCTTAGGTAGAAGAATTTTTAAAATGGCACCACTCCATCACCATTTTGAATTAATCGGCTGGAGCGAAGAAAAAACTGTGATGCGTTTTTGGATTATACATTCAGCTGTAGTGCTTTTGGGGTTGTGGATAGCGCTTTACTAAAATAAATTAAAAAATCAAAATGCAAAATGATAGTGTAAAATAAAAAATATTAATTTATTAACAAAATGATATGGGAGAAATAATCACTATAGTACTTCCACTCATAATTTATATATCAACTGGAATACTACTAAGAAAAAAAGATAAAAAATACTGCAAATATATTCCGTTGGTTTCTTTTGTAATTACTTTTATAACCGGACTTTTCTTCATTAGCGGTGCTGGAGCCATGTTTGGAAAATTACCAATTGTTTTATTATTTTGTATTGTACATTTTATAATTGCATCACTTTGGAGTCGTAAACTTTATCATTCAGAAGAATACAATGAACAGATATAACTATATATGTACCTAAAATGGTCTGAAAAAACAATTTCTGATTTCTCTGACGAAAATATCAACTCTCTTTACAACGAGGGCTTTTTGTTTACTCGCACCGGCAAAGGTGACATATATCAGACGCGTAGTATTCGCATTGATTTAGACAGATTTAAACTGACAAGCGAAAATAAACGTATTTTAAAAAAAACAGACTCCTTACTCCTTACTCCTTACTCCTTACCAATGGCAGATTACGATTGGACAATTGGAAAACTTGCCAAAGATTTTTATCAAACAAAGTTTGGTGAAGGTACTTTTAGTGCTAACAAAGTAAAAGAAATTTTAACTACCAGTCACAATTTTAATAAATTATTCATTTACACGTTTGAAAATTGTAAATTGAAAATCGAAAATTTAAAAATCGGTTATGCAATTTGTTATGAAGACAAAAATATATTACACTACTCCTACCCTTTCTACGACCTAACACCTAACACCCAAAACCTAACACCTAATTTGGGAATGGGAATGATGTTGAAAACAATATTACACGCTCAAGCAAACCACAAACGTTTCGTCTATCTCGGCTCTGCCAAAGATACTAAAGCAAAATACAAATTACAATTTGCCGGACTAGAGTGGTTTGATGGTGAAAAATGGAATGACGATTTGGATGAATTAAAAAATATTTTAAAATAATATGAACGACACAGGACCAAAACCAGAACAAAGATCAGAAGAGGAAATTATTGCAGAGATTATTGCTGGGGCTGTTAGAATTTCTAAAAAACAAAAAATTGAAGAACTGAATAAATTATATATGGAAATTTATGGCGAAGAATATGAAGAAGCAACAACATTTGTTGACTCAGACGATAAAGAAGTAGCGCCTAATTGGAGACTGTCTTACCGGGGTAAGATACTTTTTTTATCATTTCATGAAATCGAAAAAGGAACTGGAAGTTTTTTTACTCACATTGTAAATAATTCGGATTTTAATTCTGCTGAGGAAAGAATACCAGAAACAACACCAATATATAAGGCGGCAAAAGAATTAATGATTAGATATAAAGAAGAAACCTTCAAAAAACCCTGTAAATATGCAGAAATCACGGCTGACCCAAGAATGGCAATTTGGTTATTAACAAAAGGCAAAGAAATCTTTCCTAATTGCAAAATTGTTACAAAAATTGGTCGCACTAATAAACCTGAATCTGATATCTCTGAAGCTGAACTGCTGGATTTACTGATAAACAATCCTGAAGAAATTGAAAACTCCAATCTGGCTGTAGCCCTAAGTACAGATATTTAAAATTTTTAAATATGAAACAAATAGACATTTCCACTGCTTTTACAAAATACATCCCATACAATTTTGCTTTTGTTTTATCGTGTGACAAAAATAACAAACCAAGCGGTATGATTGTCGCTTGGCACACGAAAGTTTCGCACGAACCGCCACTAATGGCTGTATCTATTTACAATACCCAAAACACCAAAAAACTAATTGAACAAAGTAAAGAATTTGTCTTGGCTGTACCAAACAAAAAACAGTTAAAAGCAATCTCAATCTTTGGCGAAAATCATGGTGATAAAATTGATAAATTTAAATTATCAAAAATAAAAACTACCAAAGCTAAATTTCTAAAGACTCCTCTGCTAGCTGAAGCGACTCTGAATTATGAATGTGAAGTAATCAAAAAAATAAAAGCTGGTGATCATACTATTTTTATTGGCAAAGTTTTATCCGCCCATTATAATGAAAAAGAAAAAATATTACTCTGCTATGGTAAAGGAAAAAATGGTAAAAGAATTTTTAAAGAGTTATAATTTTAAAAAAATATGAGTGATACAGGACCAAAATCAGAACAAATGACTGAAGATGAAATCATTAGGGAGATTGTTTCGCGAGCAGAAACCGTATCTCACAGACAAATGAATAAAGCACTCCACGACGCTTATAAACAGATAAAAGGAGAGGATGTCTTTGGGGGTTGGGAAAATACTCCGGACATAACCGATGAAAATAATCTTGCGTGGAAAATTACCTATGGTAATAAAATATTATTCTTAACGCTTGCAACCTTGCCAGAACGTCCAGGAGAATTTAAAACACACGTAATTTCAAACTTGGGTTCACCTCAAAAGATGCCCGATGAAACAACAATACTTTATAAGGCAGCCAAAGAAATAATGACACATCATCAGACTAAATCTGATTTACCATGCACTTATAGTATATGGACTGAAAATATAAAAATGGCCAGATGGGCAATTAATAATGGAGATAAAATCTTTGGATGGAAATATCTATCATTAACATTAGAAAAAAATGATAAAATAAAAAGCACACATGATCTTGAAGAAATGAAAAAAATTTTAACTGATGAAACTATAAATAATGGTGAAATATATTTTTATGTTAAAACAGAATTAGCTGTAAAAAAATAAAATTGCTACATGCTTCATGATATATGTTACATGACAAAATAAAAATCCACTTCATCGGTATCTGTGGAGTCGCCATGTCGGCTCTGGCTTTAGCATTGAAAAAAGCGGGTTATGAAGTGACTGGTAGTGATGTGGGAATATATCCACCCATTTCTACTTATCTCAAAGAAAGTGGCGTTGATTATTATACTGGTTGGCATCCCGACCGTGTCCTCCGTAGCTTTAGCGAAGGAGGAAAAGATGGAAACCTAGTCGTAGTTGGCAATGTCGCCAGTTCCAATAATCCTGAATGGCTCTATGTACAAGAAAATAAATTAAATTATAAATCTTATCCTGAAGTGATCAAAGAATTTTTTGTCAAAGAGAATTCAATTGTTTGCGCTGGGACTTATGGTAAGACTACCAGTTCATCACTACTTACTTGGATTTTGAAACAAAATAATTTTGATCCGACTTATATGTTTGGTGGTATTAGTCTAAATGGGATACCGTCTGCGAGTTTGGGAGACAATCCGCCACGTAAAAACCCTTCGGGTTCACGTGGCAATTACTCCGTAATTGAAGGCGACGAATACAAAAGCGCGCGCTGGGACAATGGCCCAAAATTTGCCCACTATTCCCCCACTCATTTACTTTTGACATCTGTGGTTTGGGATCATGCTGATGTGTATCCGACTGAACAATCTTATGTTGATGCGTTTCAAACACTTGTAAACAACATTCCTGCTAATGGAATGATTGTGACTAGTGAAAAAGTATCACACATCACATACCACATATCACATATCATTAAATACGGAAAATCACCAGACAATGATTATCAGTACACCAATGTAAAAACTTCAAAAAACGGACTATCATTTGATATAGTTGTCAAACCAAAAAATGATAACCTAAAACCTAAAACCTATAACCTAATTACTTCAAATCTAGGCGACTACATGGCCGACAATATGACTGGATGTTTTGCTTTTGCTCATGAGCTTGGTATTGAACCAGCCAATATTATAAAAGCCATTATCAGTTTTAAAAATATAAAAAGAAGATTGGAAAAACGATGTGATAATGATGTTATTGTATTTGATGATATCGCTCACTCACCAAAAAAAGCTGAAGCGGTTTTAGCTAGCTTAAAAAATATCTATACACGTCATCCTGAGCGAAGTGAGTTTGACGCCAGTCAAACGAATGAAGTCGAAGGATCCCCTTCCTCAAAACTCATAGCAGTCTTCGAACCAAACGGCGGTAATCGCCAAATAGAATCTATTCCTGGCTATGACAATGCTTTTGTCAGTGCTGACGAAGTCATTATTCCTCGTCTAACAGCGATTAAACAAGATCCCAATAAACCAGAAGTCATGGACGGACAAAAACTAGCCGAGGTAATTAGTAAGACCCACAATAATGCCAAATATATTGATGATGATACTGAATTAATAAATTATTTAATCAATAACACTAAATCTGGCGATGTAATTGTTTTCTGTGGGAGTCATGGTTTTAGAGGAATGATTGATTCTTTAATAAAAGGCCTGAAAAGCCGAAAAGGCTAGAAAGGCCTGAAAAGCCTCATCGGCATTTTTGGCATTTCCAAACATTTTAAGCATTTTTAAAATATATGATAATCAAAAAAATTTTATTAGCCATTTTAATTATTTTAGTCATTGGAATTATTGTGCCATTTTTATTTGTTAGAAATAGTAAAGCTTTTACTGAAAAAGAAATAAACTGTGCTAATCTAGAAAACAACTTCACACTAAATAATCCAATCGAAAGAATGTTAATTTTAAAAACTGTAGCTATTGGCCGATCGGATTATTACCCTGATACAATAATTTCTCGCGCTTACACTATTTTTGGTATTCCCTATGCCGAAGTCGCCACAATTTGTGATGTAAAAACTGTAGTCAGATGGCGTTTGTATAGTCGCTTAGTTTATGGAGAAATAAATGATTTTCCATCTGCCCCAGACAGAGATACTTATCAAACTCAAATAGAAAATTATATTAAGAGCGAGTTAGAAAATAATTATGAGTTAACTATATTAGCTAATGCTCAAATAAACAAAATGCCCCCTGGAACTCATAATAATCAAATAATTTTCAAAAATCAAAATAATCAACCGAGTATTTATATTTTTGATGAAAAAGAAAATTTAAGTAATTTGGCTTTTTTACCAGTCTTTAGAGGTAATATGAATTACAACATTCCTAATTCCACCCAAAGTGGAATCTGGGCGAGAATTGGCCGTGGTCGTTGGCAACAAATCTTGGAAGCTTCTACAGTGGTTGACACCACAACGATAAAATTTAACCCAGTCGGCATGTTTGTAAAAGACAAAAAACTTTTTGTTGACTTGGCTGACGATCGCGGGGCTGGGAGTGGCGAAGGAAATTTATTACGCTATTATACTACCGATGGTCGGGAATGGACTCGAGAAAATTGTTATTATTTTGTTCCGGATAATTATTACGTAAATGGATTTGATTTAAAAGGTTTGGTCAGAGATCCTTGGTCATTAACAAAAATTACTTGTCCAAATTAAATCTATGAAAATCCCCAAACAAGCAAAAAAAGTTTTTTCCGGAGTAATCTTTGACGTCTATCATTGGCAACAAAAAATGTATGATGGATCACTGACTACTTTTGAAATGATCAAAAGACCAGGAGCAGTCAGAATTATTGCTGTGCAAGGTAATAAAATTATTCTTAATAATGAAAAGCAACCAGGCATCAAAAGGACGTTGGGAACTTTTGGTGGTAGAATGGATAAACCAGGAGAAACGCCTTTACAGTGCGCCAAAAGAGAATTATTAGAAGAATCAGGACTTGAATCAAAAGATTGGGAATTAATAAATACCTCAGAACTGTATCCAGAAAAAATGGATTTTACTGTATATCTCTATGTAGCTAGAAATTGTCAGAAAACACAAAAGCCAAATCTTGATCGCGGAGAAAAAATAAAAACTATTGCTGTTAGTTTTGAAAAATTTATAAAAATTATTCTAGACAAAAAATCTCTCACCAACAAAGGCTTTGCTCTAGAGGTAGCCCAAATGGTAATCGACAAAAAACTTGATAAATTTAAAAATAAATTATTTAAAAAATAAAATCCCCTACTAAGGGGATTTATTTTCAAACACAATCTGCATTATCCGCGACATCTGCATAAAATCCGCGTCATCCGTGTCTTTCTACTTACCTTCATCCACAATTTCCGCTTCTACATTTTCACCATCGATTTTATTGACAAGTAGAGAAATTCCACACACATTGCATTCTATTACTTGTTCGACGTCTAAATTTGGGTAAGAGGACAAATCAACTTCATTTTTACATTCTGGACAAATTAGTTTCATAGTGTTAATATTATTATTAATTAAGCGCTCATTATTCTAACATAATTAGATAATTAAATCAAGTATAATTAACAAGATACAAAATACACACAACAATATACAATTTTGTATTTTATTACGTGTATCTTGTATATTTTTCTTAAACTATGAAAAGTATTCAAGTCCCCTGTTCAGCTATTGCCCAAAAACTCGGGCTAAGCTGTGATGTCTTTCTCAAACGCGAAGATCAACACAAGTATGGTTCACACAAAGGCCGATCCATTCCAATAATGATAAAAAAATATTTCAAAGAAGAGGGTATAACAAATTTTGTCATTTCTTCTTCTGGAAATGCTGCTCTCGCTGCTATCAACGCCATCCAAGTTCACAACCGCAATAATCCTAGTAAATTAAAACTTACAGTTTTTATTGGCAAAAAAATTGATCCCAAAAAACTAAAAGTTCTTTTGGCAGTGATTGATGATGCTAATATAAAACTAGAACAAGTAGAACGACCAAAACAAACTGCTTTTCAAGTTAACAAAGACAACAAAGCTAAGTTGCTTAGACAGTCAACTGATGACAATGCTTTGACCGGCTATTTTGAACTAGCTCAAGAACTAGATAAGATCCCCAATCTACAAGCTATATTTGTCCCCACTTCTTCTGGTACCACTGCTCAGGCTCTTGGCGAAGCCTTCCAAACTGAATTTTTAACCCAAAAACCACAAATTCATATTGTCCAAACCAATTCCTGTCACCCTATGGCCGAATATTTTCAACCAGATTATCTAAAAAATCATCCTTATGCCAAAGCAGAAAAATCTCTAGCTGGCGCGATTGTGGATAACATTGCTTTTCGTAAAGAAAAAGTTATAAAAGCCGTTGAAACTAGTCAGGGCTCTGGTTGGATAGTTGATAACGAAGATATAAAAGAAGCTATAGAATTGAGTAAAGATGGTTGTCATCTAGCAATTTCACCCAATTCAGCTTTATCAATTGCCGGATTAAAAAAAGCCGTTGAAAACGGCTATAAATTTACTGGTAATGTTGTTTGTTTGATTACAGGAATGTAATAATTTTTTAACTTAACATCAAAATAAGAAGATACGGTACTTTTAAAATTTAATTACCTTTTCTGGCATTTCAAGCCTTTCCGGCCTCTCCAGCCTTTTTTATAATACTCACAATATTCCCTGGATTAGTCTTACTTCCAGCAACACCTTTAGTAGTATAATATTGGTCTTCAACATGAAGGCCAGTTTTTTTAAATAAATTTTCCAATTCTTCCAAAATAAATCCATGATAATATCTTTCTCCCAAGACTTCTCTTTCTGAATTCATCCATGGAATTAGAAAGTCTCCTGGTTTAAATTCATTAAACTTTCCATTTTCTACTAATTTTTGTGCTGTTTTGGAATACATGTTCCAATTGGTCATTAAAATATATGAACCTGACTTTAATACTCGCTTCATTTCTTGTAAAGATTTTATGCGTGACTCTTCATCTGGCAAATGATGGAAAGTGGCAATACAATACAAAACATCAAACTCATTATCGACAAAAGGCAGAGTTGTCATTTCCCCCACTCTAAAATCTATATTAGGAAATTTTTGTTTAGCAATTTTTATTTGTTCTTCACTTTGATCCAAACCAATATATTCTACGCCCTTGCCCCGAGCTTTGTCGAGGGGTTGAAAATCTTGAAAAAGATGGTATAATCTGCCTGAACCACAACCAAGGTCAAGGACTCTAAAACCATCCTTAGTATATTTTTGTAAAGGTTTTAAATCATCCCAAAGATATTTACGGGTCTCTGCAAACAGATGAGCGATTTTATTATAAGTTTCTTTGTTAAGTTTTATTAGGTCATTATCTTTCATAATAACATTAATTAGATAGAAACACGGATTAAACTGATTTAACAAATTTGAACGGATTCGTTTTTACCTGCCTGCCGGCAGACAGGTCCGTTTGATCTGTTTAATCCGTGTATCTATCTATGGAAAATCTAGAAAATATAATATTAAAAATTATTTCCTTTCAACCCACTACCAGGGCTGAGTTTGATGATATCAGAAGAAAAGTCTGTAATAAACTCTCCATCAACCAAATTTCTAATCGTAGCCTGCTACAAGCTTACCAAAATTTATTAAAAATGAAAAGAGTCAAGCAGGACAAAACCTTAGAACGATTCATGCGTAAAGCTGATATACGCACTCTCTCTGGTGTAGCCGTTGTCACCTCCCTCTGTAAGCCCTATAATTGCCCTGGAAAATGCGTTTATTGCCCGACTGAGGCTAGAATGCCAAAAAGCTATTTGGCCAGCGAACCAGCGGCTGCCAGAGCCTTGGCTCTATGTTTTGATCCTTATGAGCAAATGGTGAGACGTATAGAAATGCTAAAACTTTCTGGCCACCCGACTGACAAAATTGAATATATTATTAAAGGCGGATCGTGGAATGTTTATCCTCTAAAATATCAATATTGGTTTATTTTAGAATCTTTCCGGGCGGCAAATAATCTCGAACGAAGTGAGAGATCCCTTTTCAAAGTCTCTTCAAATGCATTAAAAAGCGATTCCTCAGTCGCTTCGCTCCTTCGGAATTTAAAAAAAGAACAAAGTTATAATGACCGTCACGCCCGCCACAAGATAATCGGTCTAACTTTAGAAACCCGCCCCGACTGTATAACCCCAGAGACAATCAATCACATGCGCCAAATGGGTTGTACTAGAATTGAACTAGGTCTGCAAGCACCAGATGATAAAATTTTAAAATTAGTCAGACGTGGACACACTGTACAGCAATTTAAAGATGCTATGACTTTGTTACGTCAAGCTGGTTTTAAAGTTGATTTACATTTTATGCCCGATCTCCCTGGTACTACGGCCAAGCATGATGTGGAAATGTATAAGTCATTATTTACTGATCCAGGCTTTAAACCTGATATGGTAAAAATTTATCCCTGCACAGTGATAAAAACTGCTGCCCTATATCAATGGTACAAAGAAAAAAAATACAAACCATATTCAGAAAAAAAATTATTTGAAGCGTTAATTGAAATGAAAACCAGTACGCCACGCTATTGCCGAATATCTCGTTTAATTCGTGATATTCCTGACAATGAAATTATGGGTGGAAACATGATTACCAATCTCCGACAAAACCTTAAAAAAGAAATGGCCAAAAGGGGTTTGGAATGCCAATGCTTACGCTGTCGTGAGGTTGGACACCAGCCAGACTTAAGACTTAAAACTGAAGACTTAAGACTTTTTATTGATAAATATGAAACAACAGGTGGGACAGAATATTTTTTGAGTTACGAAGATAAAAAAAGACAGGTTGTTTATGGTTTTTTACGTTTACGTCTTCTTGATGATAATTCGTTAGCATATATACGAGAACTCCACACTTATGGACAACTACTTGAACTGGGTACAAAAAATAAATCTGCCAGTCAACACAAAGGTTTAGGTAAAAAATTAGTTGAAGAAGCTGAAAAAATTAGTAAAAAAAATAAATATAAAAAAATTGCTGTGATTTCCGGAGTGGGAGTGCGAGGTTATTATCGAAAATTAGGATACAAATTACAACAAACTTACATGATTAAAAAACTGGCTTAACGCCAGTTTTTTTAAATTTTACCTGCTTCTTTTAAAATTTTGATAGCTAACTCATTATTACAAAAATACCTCGGTCTACCTCCTTTTTCACTACTTTCTTGACTTCTAAATCCACCAACAACTTCCGCATCTTCCTTATGTAATGAAACATAAGCCAAAATAGTTTCTTTCACAATATTACGATCTAATCCAAGCATCTTAGAAAGTTGAAAGAAATTTATCATTTCTTTGTGCAATTTTAGAAACTCACCAATCTCTGCTATTAAAGCCACCGTTAACTCGGCACTAAAATATTTTTCTATTGTTGGTCTTTTGCCTTTACCATGGGTAACAAATACTAAACGTGAAAAATATTTTTTCCCTTCTGGTTTGGTACTATAACGTTTTATTACTTTTTCAGTAAGAGTCTCTAAATTACTTCTACTAATACCAAATTCATCTAGGATTGACATGTTACTCCTTGGTTTAGTCCCTTCAAACTCAGTTTGTAAAAATTCTTGATCTTCTTTTACACTCTCTTGAATTGCTCTGTAAATTTTCTCTACAAAAAAAGGAGTAAGTTTTTCTTTTTTACCTCTTCCAGCCAAAACTAAATAATACTCTCGCTGACCAGGTGCCAAACTTTTGGCCCAATCCATTTCTTTTTTAACCACATCAGCAAAGTCATAACCATACTCTTCTCGCAATTTTTTTGCCAAATCAACTTCCCAATAACCAAACTCAAATGACTCCCCCCCATTTTTTATTACTAATTCTTTCATCTTATTAGCTAAATCTGGTTGGAGATAAAGCCCCTTGTGTTGCCCTTTAGGTATATCAAAAAAACCATAACCTCTATCCTCTCTTAAATTTTTTAATTCGTCTGCAGCGAGTACTTGTTCTTCACGTTGTGCTTGCTCATTTAATTTGTTATAACTTAACCCCGCTACCCCTTCTAAATAAGTAGACAACGTGTGATCATTAACCTCTTTGTCAATAATTTTAGAGGCATCTCTAGCTAATTCTGGTAAACCTACCCATCCTTCTGGCGGCTCTTCTCTCAACTTATAAATTTCCTTTAGACGAGATACCACTTCAAGATCAAAATATTTACCATCTCTAAAAGTATGTGGAACTCCGTCACTATCTTCTAATTCTTCTACGACACGTGATAGATCTGTTTGTATATTTTGTTCAGATCTAGCTTTGTAACCACCATCTCTAAGCAAATCCCTAATCTCAGCTCGAGTTAAAACTCCGTCCGGGACAGTTCCCTCTAGTTGTTTTATGCCTGCATCATCATCCAAAGCCCTCGCTTCTCCATGTTTAGACGCAGTTCTATCTCTTAAAATTTGGATTGCATCTTTAGCATGCTGAGCCACTTTATCCGTGATAGCTAATCTAACGTCTGGCGACAACATTAAACGTTTAATACTATAACCACGACGATCAAATTGCAAAATTCGCTTTGTATTTTCTCTTTGTTTCTGACTCTCGTCGCCGTCTAATCCAGCAAGCTTTTTAATTATCAGAGACAAAGATTCGGTTATATCCGCTTCATCAACAGAAGCTACTAATTCATCGGTAAGATGCAAAATAAATGTTGCCTCACCACGTAGATCACACATTAATACTATTTGTTTAGTTTGAGGTAATAAAAAACATTTATAATCCAAACTGCGCACTTGGTCAGGACGTGGTGTACCTTCAAATCTGAAAATTAAAGGCCCTAAATCTTTAGCCGTAGCGTTATATTCATCAACAAAAACACGCGTCCTTCTAATATTTTCTTTACCAAAATCCGAATGTTCTCCTGCGCCTTCTTCAAATCTTAAATCTGTTCCTTTGGTTTCTAACAAGGGGTCATCTAACCTAATATCTGGGTGTAAGCCGTCAGTTCCGGTTGCCATTAGTGGAGCTTCTAGTTTTTCTTCACTAATATTAGGATCTGGTAAAAAACCAATTTTTTCTAAATAGCCTCTATAATTAGTAATATCAACTAAAAATGTACCGTCTTTGTCAGCTTGGACAAAATCTTCAATGCCTGGTGTAAGCGGTCCGGAAACACCCAAAAGATCGCGTTTCACAAAAAAATCCACGGCTTCAATGGTTTTGCGAGTATTTTCTTTTCTAATCTCTTCTGCTATTGATTTATTTATTTCACCTTCTGACATATTTATTTCTTTATACTATTAACACAATACCATTATATTAAAAATACAAAAACTACGCAAGGTTCAACACCACAATCCCCGCCACCATAAAAATTAAAGCGATCAATTTCAATAACAAATTTTTCTTATCCCATTCTTCTTTTATATACTTTGGTGCCAGCCAGGAAATTAAACCGACTATTAAAAATACAAAAATGGCTTGAAAACCTTCCATGGCAAATACTAATGATGTCTGTTTCAAAGATAAAGCCCATTGATTTAATATTACTCCTCCCCAAGCAGTCAAAACTACGAGACAAACCAAAAATATATCTCGACGACTAATTACCTTAATAGTTTTTACAACTTCAATTCTAATTTTCTTGGACAACAAAATAGTACTAGCAGCCATGGCTTCAAAAATATAAAACCAAACAAAAGCAACTATCAAAGGAATTTGTTGCAAAGCCTGGCGCATTAAAACACCATAAAAAGCATAACAAATACACACAATTAACATTAACCAAAAAGCTTTTGAAAATTTCCAGGTGTTTGCTGTTTGATTAAAATGTAATGAGGTTAAAACCGAACCAAAAATCAAAATAAACATTCCAATAAATTCAAACCAAGCTAAACGATCACCAATAAAATAACCTAAACCTAAAGAAAAAATTGGAATTAAACTCCACAAAATATTAATTCTACTCACCTCTTCCAATTGCATGGCTTTGATATAAGGTAATCCACCATAAAAATAAATGAAACCAGACAAAAATAATAATATCAAAATATTTAATGGTGGTATCTGATACCCAACAAATGGCAAAGCAAATATTAATAAGATATCAACTATAGAAAATAGGGTTAAAAAAACATAAGGATTGGCAAACCTTTTCTCTACAGCATATTTTGTTAAAATATTTTCTATTGCCCAAGAAAAATGAGCCCCAATTGCCAAAAATACCCAAACCATAAAAATTTGTCTAAAATACAAGATTATGATACCATAAATCCATATTTTATCAAGCAATTTATGGAAACAATCATTTGTTCAGGTCCAGTAATTATTGAGAATAATAAAGTCTTATTAGTTAAAGAACAGAAAAGCTACGGAGTTACTCCCTGGCTTTTTCCTGGTGGTAAGGCTGAACCAAATGAGACTGACCCAATAGAGATTTGTAAAAGAGAGGCCAAAGAAGAAGTTGGCATTGATTTAGAAATTATTAAACAATTAATTACTACAGAAGCACCCAGTTGGCGCGGATTAGATAAAAAATATATTTTATATCATTATCTAGCAAAAAGAATTGGAGAAATAAAACCAGGTGCAGATATTGTAGAATGGGCCTGGATAGATATAAATGATTTACCAACCGATTGTAATAAAAATATTTATGAAATAATTTCTGATTATAAAAATATGTTGTAATTAAAAAACCTATAACCTATTTACTAAAACCTATAACCTATTTTTTATGAACAAAATTTTATTAAAAAACTACGATCCAACAATTCAACAAGCCATAACCAATGAACTTGCCCGCCAAGAGCAAGGTCTAGAAATGATCCCATCAGAAAACTTTGTTTCTCTCGCTGTTTTAGAAGCTTTAGGTTCAGTCTTAACCAACAAATATTCCGAAGGTTATATTGGCAAAAGATATTATGGTGGTTGTGAATTTATTGATACGATTGAAGGCATAGCGATTGATCGTGCCAAGCAGATATTCAGTGCCGAACATGTCAATGTTCAACCCCTGTCTGGTGCTCCTATGAATATTGCGGTATATTTTGGTCTAATGGAGCCAGGTGATACAATTCTTGGTTTGGATTTGTCTCACGGTGGACATCTAACCCATGGTCATCCTGTGACTTACATGGCAAAAGTGTTTAATTTCATTCGTTACAAAACTAATGCTGAGGGAAAGATTGATTTGGATAATTTGCGTCAGATGGCTCTGGAACATAAACCAAAAATGATTCTCGTGGGCTACAGCGCTTATTCACGCGAAATTGAATATGAAAAAATAAAAGCGATTGCTGATGAGGTTGGGGCGATCACTATGGCCGATGTCGCCCATATTGGTGGACTGATTGCTGGCAAACAAATGAATAACCCCGTCCCAATTTTTGATGTGGTGACTACGACTACACACAAAACTCTGCGTGGACCACGTGGAGGTATGATTATGTGCAAAGAAAAATTTGCCAAACAGATTGATAAAGCAGTTTTTCCAGGGCTTCAAGGTGGACCACATGAAAATAATATTGCTGCCAAAGCCGTATCATTTAAAGAAGCACTGGAACCAGAATTTCAAGAATATTCCAGACAAATTAAAGTTAATGCTAAAGTATTGGAAAAAAAGTTTTCTGAGTGGGGTTATAAATTATGTTTTGGTGGTACAGACAATCATCTTTTATTAGTAGATTTATTTTCTTCCAAAGGTATTACTGGTAAACAAGCCCAAATCGCTTTGGATATTGCTGGTATTACCCTAAATAAAAATATGATTCCTGATGATCCACGCAGTCCCATGGATCCTTCCGGTATTCGTTTTGGTACTCCGGCTCTTACTACCCGTGGTATGAAAGAAGCGGAAATGGAAATTATTGCCAATTGGATGAACGAGGGAATTATGAATTGGCAAGACGAAACCAAACTTAAAAGTATTAAGGCTGATGTAATTGAATTAACCAAAAAATTTCCTTTATATCCTGAACTTGTTTGATGGAACACCATCAATTACGTCATTCCCGCGAAGGCGGGAATCTTATACAAACTCGCCTGTATGGAAAAAACATTTTATGTTTATATTTTAGCAAGTAAAAAATATGGCGTATTATACATTGGTGTAACAAACAACATAGATCGAAGAACAAATGAACATAAAACAGGAATAATTGATGGCTTTACAAAAAAATATTGGGTTCATAAGTTGGTCTATTTTGAAGAATATCGAAGCATTAACGATGCTATTCATAGAGAAAAATGTTTGAAAAAATGGAATAGGGAATGGAAAATAAAATTAATTGAAAAAAATAATCCTGAATGGAAAGATTTGTGGAATTTACGATAAAAGATCCCCGCCTTCGCGGGGATGACGTGTACTATGCTATACAAAACAAAATCACAACAAGAAACTATAAATCTCGGTAAAAGCATCGCTTCAAAATTTAAACCTGGTGATATTATTTTACTTGAAGGTAATCTGGGTGCTGGCAAAACGACTCTAACCAAAGGTATTGCTGAATATTTTGGCATTAAAAAAAATATTACTAGTCCGACTTTTTCACTGATGAACGTTCACGAAATTCAAAGATTCAAAGATTCAAAGATTCAAAGATTAGTGCACGTTGATACCTATCGACTTGAGGATGAAAAAGATTTAATTGAAATCGGGATTGAAGATTATCTAGGGAACCCAGATACAATTTGTTTGATTGAGTGGCCGGAGAAAATTTCCAAGTTATTGAGTAGCAAAAAAGTGATTAGGATTAAAATTGAACATCTTGACAAAGGAAGAAAAATATTGATAAAATAACCTAAAAATATTTTTAGGGGGGAAGGAGGTCTCTTTGCGAGGAAGAAAGATGAGCGAGTGCTTGGAGGCTTGGGCTACGCTCAGCCTTGAAGATCGAGCTCGTGCCCGAAATAAAAGAATGGAGTTGCTCCAAACATGCCTAGACCGCGTCTTTGGCGCAGTCACAGACAGCTTTCACGGCGGGATCGATCTTATCGACCGCGACAAAGAACCACCAGAGGGTCAGAAATGACCCGGGAGGCTCCCCCCGCTTCCCTAAAAGTATTTTTGCAAAAAACCGACCAACTTGGGCCGGTTTTGTTTTTTGTTATTTGTTATGTGTTACATGATATATGTTATGTGATGACTTCTATTCCAAACTTCTTCAACTCTTGCACTAAATGATAAACCGGCAAACCAACCGTGGCAAAATAATCACCAGAGATTTTTGTAATAAACATTGATCCCAAACCCTGAATCGCATAAGCTCCCGCCTTATCCAATGGTTCGCCAGTCTTTATATACCAAGTAATTTCTTTGTCAGTTAATTTCTTCATGGTAATCTTTGTTGGGATTGATTTGGTAATTATTTTTTTAGTCTGACAATCAAGAATAGTAAACGCCGTAATCACTTCGTGAGTTTTTCCCGAGAGCATTTGTAAAAATTTTTTCGCTTCAATTTTACTTTTTGGTTTACCTAAGACTTTATTTTTAAAAGCAATAATAGTATCTCCACTAATAATAATGGCTCTTGGATATTTTTTCATTACAGCCAGGGCTTTTTTTTCAGACAAAAATTCCACCAATTTTCTTGGTGTTAATTTCAATGTCATGTCTTCTTCATAACCACTTTCTACTGCTTTAAACTTCAAACCCGTCTTACTTAACAATTCTTTTCTTCGTGGCGAGGTAGAGGCTAAAATAATCTGTCTCATATTTTATTTTTTACAAGAGCGCCATTATATAATCGAAAACATTTTCTCTTTTCCGCTTTATAAATATATGGCGTGCCCAAAATTTCTTTACATTTTGGACATTTTAAACTCTGAACATCTTTTAAATTAAATTTTTCCAAACCGACCAATTTTTCTGGATAAACAATTCTATCAAAATACAAACGATAAATAGACCCCGGACCATCTTTTTGGTATTTTATTACCAGTGAATTACAAAGACGACAATTTAATTCTAACAAACGTGAACAACCACCGCGTACAGTTCTAAATTTGTCTCTTTTCAATTTTGTTTTCATATTTGTATCATTTTATTATTTTGTCAGAAATTAGGTGAATTAGAAATTTTAGGACTTTGTTTGCAAAGAATATTTACAACCACAGTAGTCTTGTCGATAAATATTACGTTCTTGAACCATACACTTCCCCTTTTCTTGTCTCCCCTCTTTTTTCCAATCAGCTTCCAAAAATTCTACTCCATATTTTTCACCGAGCATTCTGCCAATCGGATTTATTATTTCCGCTAATTTATTGCGTCCACTAGTTAGAGTCGTACAAAAAATATCATAATTATTTTCTTTGGCACACTGGGCAGTTTTTTCTAGTCGCATGGCAAAACATTTTGGACATCTCGCTCCACCTTCTGGTTCATTTTCTAAACCTTTAATTGCTTCGTCCCAGCTAGATTGATCATAATCAAAATCTATAATTTTCACTCCCCACTCTTCACAAACTTTCACCACTTCCTTTTTTCTTTTTAAATATTCTTCTTCTGGATAAATATTGGGATTATAAAAAAACACAGTGAGATCATACTGACTCTTTAATTCATCAATCACCGCGATACTACACGGCGCACAACAGGTGTGGAGAAGAAATTTTTGCATAAATTTAAAATCCCAATTGGATTGGGATTTTTTACTATTCCAAGTGAATTGTAGTCAACAACCGATTAACAGCCTGTTCATCCAAAGGATTACCATCACCATCACACAATTCATTTTTTTGACTAAAAGTAAAAGTTTGACCTTCGTTTTGTTCAGCTAATTTAGCTAATATTGTTGTTTTTTCACCTTCATCCAAAGGCATTACTAATTGTTCCTGTGCTGCGCCTTCCACAGGAGAATGATAACCAGCCAATTTTACTAATCTACCACCTTTTATAATCAAAGGAAATTCACTCATATTATATAATTAATAATTTAATACAAATATATAGTACCACATTTTTGTCCTTTTGTCAATAACTGACAATTTTTCGAAAATTACAAATCATAAAATAAATAGTAGCAAGTAAAGCAATAAATAAGCCAAAAATAAAACCAAGACCAAAACTAAAATAAGTAATAATCAAACCAACTACAAATGGTCCACTAGAATGCCCCACATCCATAAGTGAACTCAGAGCCCCCATAGAACCGCCCAAATCTTCTTTTCTGATTATTTCTGGCACATAAGAATTGGTGGCTACTGTAGAAATAGACATTCCTAAACCAAAAACTATACTTAAAATTAATATTAACCAATAATTATGTAAAAACGGAATTAACACAAAAGATAAACTCAAAATTAACATTCCAAAAACTATTTGGGAACGTTTATTAATGCGATCAGCCAAGCGTCCAAACAAAGGTTTCGTAAGGGCAATAGCCAAAATTTGTATAGAAAAAATTAAACCAATCTTAGTGCCACTAAAACCTAAGTTATATAAATAAAGCGGTAAAAAAGTTTCCAAAACCCCAAAAATAAAATAAATAGACATTTCTACCAAAGCCGTAGATACTAGTTTGGCCTGACTAAAAATATTCTTTACTGCCTGCCAGAAAATACTAAAATTCAAATTTTTACCACTAGATTTATTCTCCCCCTCATCTCTATACATCAAAGCCAAAGGTAAAACTGGTAAAGCCAAAATAAACACAGCTAAATAAACTAAACGATAATTCCACAAACCACTAAAAAAAGTAAAATAAGAAATAATCATTCCGCCAAAAAGAGGCGCTAGAGTGCGACCGATTAAAGTGGCCGAAGAATAAGTACCTAATTTTTCGCCTTTATTTTTTTCATAAGCATGAAAAATAATCGTAGCTGACAATGGACCAAGAATAGCAGTCGCTAAACCATGAAAAAATCTAATTGGCACTAACCACCAGGCATTGGAAACTAACATATACAACAATGGCGCCAACACAAACACTAAGGCGGAAATAATTAATAATTTTTTCTTTCCCCAATTATCTATTAATAAACCCACGGGAAAACTAAAAATAATTCCAGCCAAAGGAGAAATGGCTGAGATCAAACCCACAACTGATTCTCCCTGACCCAGAGCATTGACATACAAAGGCAAGACAGGATTTTTGGCCATAGTAGTAGAAAAAATTCCAAAAAATCCTAAGGTGGAAAGCAAATATATTATTTTATTTTCTTTATTCATAGCTTGATAAATTAGTTGTAAATATTTATTTGTTAAAACTTACAACGGTATTTACATTTTAATATCTAACAAAAAGATAGATAATATATTATTTTCTGTTTTAATTTGCTTTAATCTGTTCAAATCTGCTGTTAAATTATATAAGACAGCAGATTAAACTAATTATAACGGATTTAAACAGAAATCTTACAATTTATTTAAGTAAAAAATTAAATAAATAACCTACCACTGTAATACCCACAAACATTACTCCAGCAAAAATTGCCAAAAGTTTTGGTTTCATGACTTTTTTCAATATCATAAACTCAGGCAAAGACAAGGCCGTGACAGACATCATCAGAGCCAAAGCTGTACCCAAACCCACACCTTTTTCTACTAGAGCGGAGATTAATGGTACCACACCAGCGGCATTGGAGTAAAGTGGAATACCAATCAAAGTAGCCAGTGGCACAGCATACCAGACATCACCACCAGCATACTGCGCTAACCAATCGGTTGGTACATAGCCATGAATCCAAGCACCCAAACCCACACCGATTATAATATACAGCCAGACTTTTTTGATAATTCTCTTGGTATATTTTAAAGCATAATTTATACGCTCAGACCAAGTTGGTATTTTCTTATTTGCACAACCGCACTGTTTATTATTTTCTAAACTTTCTAGTAAAGTTTCAGCCTTAAACTTACCAATTATATACCCAGCTAACATAGCAATTATTAATCCACTAATTATATATAATAAAGCAATCTTTATACCAAACATACTCCAAAGCAAAGCGATCGCCACTTCATTTATCATAGGTGAAGCAATGAGGAATGTAAAAGTCGCTCCTAGTGGTATACCCGCTTCTACAAAGCCTAGAAATAATGGCACAGCACTACAAGAACAAAACGGCGTAATAATACCAAATAACCCAGCCAACAAATGGCCCCAAAATGGATGACGCTTAGCCAAAATCGCTTTGATTTTTTCTTTGGGTAAAAATGTCCGCAAAATCGAAACCACAAAAATCATTATCGCGAGCAATAATAAAATTTTGATCACATCATAAATAAAATAACTCACGACTTCATAAAGACGAGTGTCTGGGGTTATCTGTATAAGTTTTGTAATATAGTCGGCAATATATCTAAGCATATTTTATAATTTCAAAATTTGTAATTTATTTGTTATTTGGTTTTTGTAATTTGTTATTTATCTTCCACCACTCCTCTACCACTTCTGGATTATTAATATAATTATTTTCTCGAAGAAATTTTAACTTATCTTTATGATTTTGAATAAACTTTTTTAATTCATTTTTGTCTGCCAAGGCACGCAATGCCCAAGCCTGCTGTCTATTCTCTTTTTTTGATATAAAATCTTTATCTAAATAACGATTAGGACTTAAATCAAAATCCACTGGTTCTAATTTTACTTTATAGCCTTTAAAAATCCTTTTTATCAATTCCCCTGCCCTCTTTCGTCTAGTATATTCACAAAAAACTACTACTTCAGCTGATTTTATTTTATGTTTTACAAGATAGTCATAAGTGTACAAAAAATTTTCCAAACGACAGACTGATTTTTTCTCTTTTATATATTGCCAATCCTTAGTTTTTGCTTTAATAAATTTTCTTTTGGCAAAACTCACAAACAATTTAAACATTTCTTCGGCCTCAGTTCTTTTGTATGGCGAATGACAATCAGTCTTGCCACCACAAAATAAAATTTTTGCCTGTTCCCCATTTACTTCATCATAAATCTTATTAAAAGTAAAGCCTAAATAACAACCATAATTATCATCAGTCATAATGTTTTTTGGTACACCATAGCCTAGAATGACAAAAATTTTCTGCATATCAAATAAATTTAACAACATCAATTGATTCATTCAAATAACCACATTTTTTATAGAATTCATGGGCTTTTTTATTCGGTGCGTAAACTTCAATCCTAATTAAATCACATTTTTTTGTCTTAAAATATTTTTCTATGTAATTTAAAAGTTTATAACCCACCTTTTGACCTCTATAATTCTCACTAACAAATAAATCTATAACTCTACCTATTTTTTCTTGATTCTTATGCAATAACGATTCTACAACGTTTTCTTTCTTAATAATGCCAACGACATAACCAATAGCTAAACCATTATTATCTTTTGCCAAATAAATTACACCGTTGTTTAATTTTGATATTTTTATTATGTTTGCAAAATATTTAGTACAAAAACCTGATTTCTTAACTAATCTTTTAAAATCATCAATGCTAATTAAATAATCTTGAAATTCATCAATCAACTTCATCAAACTAATCCTGTTTTTTATTGTGTATTTTTCAATTGTTAGATTCATAATTAATCATTTTGATACAAAGCAAAATATTCATCCAGAGTAATAACACCATTTTTGGATAATATTTCTACTTCTTTATATGGAGTTATATTGTAGTCTCTTTGCAAAGCATTAACAGTAATTTTTAATAATTGTGCGACATCTTCATCAGAAGTGTTATCTTCAGTAGATAAAAAGGAATAATTGGGTGTATATCGTGCACCATTAATATTCAATTTATCCAAACCAGTCCTGACGATTAAATCACGCACCTTTACATCTGGATTGTTTATTTTAAAACTATCTGGTAAAACTCTATTAGCCCAAAAAGAACCAGCTGTCCCAAAATTATGACCTTCTTCATTTACTTTTTTTCTATATTCTATTCTCTCTTTTAAATATTCTACCGCTTTCTCACTGCCAACAAAATTCGGTTTTAATGTTACCTTATCAATAATATATTTTGTACAAGGAATATTAAAATCTTGTAATAAACTTTTTCTACCAGAAAAAAACTTTTCATCTGGATAAAAAATTTCTATTTTTCTTTCTAAAATATTATAAGCTTCTATTTTAGTTATAAAATCACTAATATATTTACCCGTATTCCCTGCCCCACAATTACCAATTACTCCACCACCCACTGTTCCTGGTATGCTAGCCAAACAGCCCAAATCAAACCCAGCTTCACAGACCACTCTTACTAAGGTTGATAATAAAACAGCGCCATCACAGACAATTTCACTTTCTTTTTCATGTATCTTAATATTATCAGTTCCAACTTTTCTATCAATAATAAAAATTCCATCAAAACCTTCAAGGGTAATTAGAGTATTACTAACACCGCCATAAATCTTGATTGGTAAGTTAAACATACTTACTAATTCTGAAATTACAAAATTTTTATCTTGCAAAAAATCTTTGGTATCAAAAAATAATGTAGCTAAACCAGCTCTCTTTTTAAATAAATGCAAATTAGAAAGATCATAATCAGTCTGAAAAGATGAAACCAGGGTGTTCAATAATTCTAATTGTTTTTCAGATATTTGCATAAATATTTTATACCTCAGAACTTTTATGTTTTTTATCTTTTCGCGACTTCACGTATTCTGTATACCTAGTTGGCGCTTTAGATAAATAATCTTTATGTTTTAATTCTTTTGGCAAATAATCCTGTTTTGCTTCCTCACCTTTAAAATCCGGGGTGTATTTATAATCTTTACCATAACCAATTTCCTTCATAAATTTAGTCGGGGCATTACGGAGATGAATTGGTACACCCAGGTGTGAAGTCTCACGTGCATCCATCGCCGCTTCTTCATAAGCGCGATAAATTAAATTGGATTTTTTTGCCATAGCACAATACACCACCGCTTCAGCCAAATGAACATTGCATTCAGGAAAACCTAATTTATGACAAGCATCATAGGCAGTGTTAACCACAAGTAAAGCGTGCGAATCAGCCATACCAATATCTTCGGCAGCAAATCGCAAAACTCGACGCGCGACATACAATGGATCTGCCCCACCTTCAATCATTCGCGCGAGCCAATACAAACTCGCGTTGGCATCACTTCCGCGCATTGATTTGTGCAAGGCTGAAATTAAATTATAAAACTCTTCACCATTTTTATCAAATACTAAATGCGTACGTTGTAAGGCTTCTTTGATATCATTAATATCTATCTTTACCACACCTGATTTTCTCCCCCTATTAGGGGGAGTAGACACGAGCGAAGCGAGTGCTGAGGGGGTCTGGACTTTTGACTTAAATGATAATTCCAACCCATTCAACGCTGTCCTAGCATCTCCACCAGAAAGTTGGGCAAGTAATTCTTTAACTTCGTCTTTAATTTCCACTTTATATTCACCAAATCCCCTATCTTTGTCTTCCAATGCTTGATCAATTATTTTTATAATATCTTTTTCTTCCAATTTTTTTAGAATAAACACCCGAGACCGAGACAACAATGGTCCAATAATTTCAAATGATGGATTTTCTGTAGTCGCGCCAATTAAAACTAAATCGCCTCTCTCTACTAGTGGTAATAATGCATCTTGTTGCGCTTTGTTCCAACGATGAATTTCATCTATAAATAAAATAGTTTTCTGACTTTCCAAACCATAAAGTCTATCCTTAGCTTCTTTGACAATTTTTCTTAGGTCATCCTTGCCAGAATCCACGGCTGATAAAACTACAAAGTGCGACTTAGTTTGATTAGCAATAATCTGCGCTAAAGTAGTCTTACCCACTCCTGGCGGACCCCAAAACATAATTGAAGATAATTCATCATTCTCTACTAATTTACGTAATAATTTTCCTTCACCCACAATTTCTTCCTGACCAAAAAACTCGCTAAAAAAGCGAGGCCTCATTCTATCTGCCAACGGTGATTGTAAAATCTTATTATACACAAAAATTATATTTTTCTGTTTTAATCTGCTTTAATTTGTTCAAATCTGCTGTTAAATTGGACAAAACAGCAGATTAAACGGATTATAACAAATTTGAGCAGATAATTCTAAAACCTAATAGCTATAACCTAACACCTAATATTACTTTTTTCTTCTATACCAATATTTATATACCCGCAAAGCAAACTTTTCTTTAAATTTATACCAACGACTGCGTTTGGCCCATTTAATATCATCAAACAAAACTGTCTGTTCCAACCATTGCAAAACTTTATCTTTTAATTTTTTTACAGTCAACTTGTCTTGAATTTTTACGTTAGCTTCATAATTATTATAAAAAGCACTTTGTTCAATATTTGTACTTCCCACCATAGCCCAATCATCATCTACTATCACCCCCTTACCATGCATCATTTTATCAATCAAATGAATATTTACGCCATGCTTTCTCATAATAGAAAACCAAGCAAAAGCGGCATACTTGGCAATTTTTATATCGACACGAAATGGAATAAGTAGATCCACTCTTACCCCCCGTTTCCGAGCTGCCCACAGAGCTTGTAAAAATTTACGATCGGGAAAATAATAAGGGGAAAATAAAATTACCCTTTCTCTGGCTTTTAACAATGCTTCAGTATATTTTTTTCTAGCATTAGAAATTTTTTGATTTGGTTCATCATAAATAAATTCTGCCTCATCTTTTTTAATTCTAAATTTATATTGCAATAATTTTTTTACTTTTTCTTTATCTCCGCCAGAAATAATATAAGATTTAGCAAAAGCTCGGGATAATGAGTTCACCGCATTACCTTCTACACTCACATGAATATCTAACCAATTTTCCATCTCTTTTTGCACATTGACCCCGCCAATAAAACCAACGGTTTCATCAATCACCATGATCTTACGATGATTACGTCTGGCTAGCCAATTTTTTAGACCATGAAATATATTGCCATCAAATTTGAATAATCTAATATCAACCCCAGCGTTTTTTAATTTTTCAATCGCTTTGTTTGATAACCAAAAACTGCCCCAATAATCAACCACAATTTTTACATCCACACCCTGTTTAACTTTTTCGCATAATAAATCAAAAAACCGATTTCCTACACTATCATCTACTAAGATATAAACTTCCCAATAAATTGACTTTTGCGCATCAAAAATGGCCTGATACATTGCATCCCAGGCTTCTTTTGAGGTAGAATAAATTTGGTAGTTTGACTTACCGTTCATATATTTACCCAGCACCATAAGGCTAGTTAGGCTGCCTTTATAAGAATAAGATAACGAATTAACTATATTTAGTTATAAATTGATAATGGAAATCGTTTATGGTGCTGGGTGTACTATAATAAAAAAAACCGCTTTTGGCAAGCGGAGTCGTTCACAATCCCGAGGAGGAACGACGAGGGATCCCTTTCCTATACTTCTAAATTCGCATTATTGAATTGCAATGTTTAAAGATACTAAAAAGGATTCCTCTTTCGTTTCACTCACTCGGAATTACACAATTATTGTCCCTTTAAACTTTTTTCCACTTAAAGCCTTTTTAACTTCAACTAAATCAGTTCCACACAAAATACTAACTTTTAACCACATTTTTTCCGCCAACTCACTCGCCATAGGGTCAAATGGCACATTTTTACCTGGTACCCACTTATACCCAACAATATTTTTTCTAAAATCTGACCAGTTTATTTTCTCAATCTTTTTTGCATCTTTATATTTATTTGGATCTTTATCAAAAACATATTCAATATTGGACAAATTGATTAATTCTTTAGCCCCAAAATTTTTAGCTAATAAAACAGCATCTTTGTCAGTAGAACAACCCGGCTTCCAACCACCAGCAATAATAATTGGCTTATTAGTTTTGATTTTTTTAGTTGGGTCCTTAATGACTTCGTTAAAAGCATAATTGATAAACATTAATTTTACAAACTCGGCATTGAACCAAGTGGTGTAAATCCCTAACCAATCCAAATCTTCATTGCTAGTTTTGACCGTCTTTGCCAGAGCCTCTTGATAAAGTCTACATGTCGCTCCCCCACCAATAACTAAAATAAATTTTTCACCAGCTTTGACGCGAGCCAAAATTAATTCTCTAAACTTTTTCAAAAATTTAATATCAAATCCAGTTTTAGGAATTATAATTGAACCACCGACAGAAATGATTTTATAATTATTCATACTTTTTTTATAAAATATTTAAGTATACAATATTTCAGTTTTACCTTTTTTAAGATCTACTAATTTATAATGTATGCGTAACTGTAACCACAGAAGTGCTATAAAAACAAACGCATTAAAAAATATAGACAACGAACCTAAAACAGCCGGATGCTTTGCAAGATGAGAATTAAATTTTTCTATATTAAAAAAACGAGCTACAAAGTATACATAGATTGTTATTATAATAAGCGGAATAAACGTTAACTGCACTGTTGTAACTTTTGGTAAAATTAATTTAATAAATAGATATATAAAACCATATGACAACATGGCAATAAAAATAGAAGTAAAGAAAAGTAGTAAACTTTTAATATTACTAATAGATGTTTTTCTTACTAGGTAAAACAATATAAAAATATTTCCACCTAAAAACAAAAGCACAAATAAATCATTCCACCTATTATTTATTTCATCTGGCTCTCCTAAAAAAGAAAAAACTATCGCAAGTGCAATAAGCAAGAAGAAGCTCAATAAAATCCAATATAATACACTTTTAAAATTTTTAATTTTCATAAATTATTTTTTCAATAAACTACTCAAAATCCAACTCACAATCGACATCACCAATGCACCCCAAAATGCCGGCCAGAAACCCACAACCAAAAATCCTTGCACGACAGTCCCAACAAACCAAAATAACAAAGCATTAATCACTAAAGTAAATAAACCTAGTGTTAAAATATTTACTGGTAAAGTTAATAAAATAAACAAGGGACGAATGAGAGCATTGACCAAACCTAATACCAAGGCCGCGATTAGAGCTGAATACCAACCTGTGACCGCAATGCCTGGTAAATAATTAGCTAGGAGCAATAAAACGCCAGCATTTATAACCCAACGAAGTAATAGTTTCATATTAAAAAGGAATAAGGATTAAAGAATAAGGAATAAATATAGTCTAGCAAAAAATAGCCTATTTGTAAATGCGCTCAATTTTCCTCTGCACCGGTGTAGTAATTACTATTCCTCCATTTTTTTCTACAAAAACATCAATTTCACTTCTAAATCCATATCGATTGGCAAAATATAAACCTGGTTCAATCGTATAAGCTAGTTCATTAACAATTGGTTTTTTATCTCGGCGATGGAAACCAACATAAATACCGTGTGGACTAAGAGTTCCTAAAGAATGACCAAGACTGTGTTTAAGATTCTTTTCTAATTTACCAAAATATTTTCTCACTAATTCATTCATTTCTTTACCAACTACAGGCAATTTAGATTTTAAATTATGTTTCATTTTTCTCAAGGCCAAATCACGCGCGATTAAAACTTTTTTAAATAATTGTTCTAGTTTGGCTGGTGTCTTTTTTCCATAATAAAACATCCACGTCATATCAGCATAAGGCGCTTTGGGTTGATTTAACCTTGCCCAAATATCCAATAATATTAAAGTATCTGGCTTTAATTTACGATTACTTTTTCTAGAAACAAAATAATGAACATTGGACGTATTTTTCCCAAAAGCGACAATTGGTTTCATTTTATCCATTTTCATTCCACACTCTTTCATTCTTTTCAAAACAAATTTTTGTACCAATAATTCATTTATATTTTTGTTATTACGAATAAAATCAGCCACTTCATTTTTTATAAGGCCTAATTTCTCTCCCGCTTCAAAATGTTGTTTAATTTGTTTTTTGGTCCACATAAATATTTTTATAATTACAATTAATCAAATCTCCTATTTCACAAACAATATCACCACCCAAATCGGTCCGCCAAATCGTGCTAGAAGCTCGCTCTAATCTTTTTTCCACTCTCGGCGATGGATGACCAAATTGATTATTTTTGCCAGCGGAAAATATGGCATATTCTGGGCTGACTACATCCACAAATTCTTGATGTGATGCTCCAGAACTACCATGATGCCCTACCTTCAATATATCAGTCTCTAATTGTTCACCATAGGTATTTAATAAATATTTTTCCAAATCAATTTCAGCATCGCCCATAAACAAAGCTTCTTTACCATTATAATTTAATTCAAAAACAATTGACCCATTGTTACTTTCCTTTTGCCAAGTGCTAGTGGCTAGGGCTAAGGGTTGATCTGGATATAACCAATGCAAACTAGTACTGGCAATTTCCCAAACATCTTCATGATCAACTTCAACATATTTTGCCTGCTCAGCCTGAACTGCTTGCCAAAATGCTACCCAAAAATCATCATACTCTTTTTTTGTTCCATTATAAATAATATTTTTTACATCAAATCTTTTTAATACTTCGGCACAGCCACCGTAATGATCTGAATCAGGATGAGTGATTAATAAATAATCAATATCATGATCATAGTAATCCATTACCCTACCTAAAGCTTCCAAAATTCGCCCATCAATCGCACAATCCACGAGCATCTGTTGTCCGTCTGGAAATTCTATAAATGTCGCATCACCTTGGCCAACATCAAGGAAAGTTATTTTTAATTTATCTTGTTGTTCTGTGGTTAAGTTTGTATTTTCATTAGAAATAACTTTGTCTTTTTTAATAAAAAAAAGCAAACCAAGTACAACTAAAAGTAAAATTGTGATAAACAATATTGTTTTTTTCATAATTAACAAAAGGCTCACAAAGCCTACAAAGCCTACAAAGCTCACATTTTATACAAATATATAATTTTTAGCCTTTTAAGCATTGTTAGCCTAGTAAGCCTTGCAAGCTTATTTGATTGCAAAAATTATTTGATTCACCCACACTTCCCCCTCTTTAATAAATTTATTCTCTTCTACTTTAAAAGCCAAAACCTCTAAATCCTCCACTACTTGTTCTGGCCTGTGATAATATGATTCAATCTCCACCAGGCCTTGTTCAGTTTTTATTTCTGGAGCCTTACGTTGATTTATATTGGTCACTAAAAATTTCCCGCCGGGTTTTAACACGCGATAAACCTCATCAAAAAATAAATTCAAATCTTTCAAATGCACAATCAAAAAAGTCGCAATTACGATGTCAAAACTACTATCTTCAAACGGCAAACACTCTGCGTCACCAATCACTGTTTTAATTTTTGTTAAATTTTTGTTAAATTTTTGGTCAATCTTTTTTAACATTTCTTCTGAAACATCCAGTGCGGTCACCTCTGTTCCTTCCTTTACCAAACGCGAAGCTAGACGCCCATTCCCTGCCCCGACATCTAATATTTTTTTATCTTTAATATCACCAAGCAAAGGCAAAACCTGGTCTTTTTCAAAACTATCCCAATACTTCTCTTTTTTGGCATAATAATCTACTACTAAATTGTAACCTTGTTTTGAAGACAATATTTTTACTTTTGACATAAATTGTTATACGTTCATCTTTTGCAAAGATTTATATGATTTATAAGATGCCAACTTTTAGTGAAACCAATCACATCATATAAATCTTATAAATCTTTGCTGAAAATTATTTATTTTGCTCAATCCTTTTTACACTTATCCAATAGAGTAATACTAAATACAAACAAATCATCCCCCACCACGGCACAGTCAAATCCACGGCAGACCATTTCAAACTCGCAAAAAATTCTACCACTTTTATAATATACTGCAATCCCACCCAACCAATCCAAGCGATTATTTCACCTAAAGGCATAAATACAAAACTTATTACAACCGCAAAAAAGCCTAACATCATTATAGTCGGGATAATCCATAATATCAAGATATTCACGATTGGCGCCACAATTGATAACCGCCCAAACTGAAATAATATTAAGGGCAGAGTAGCCGTAATGGCTGACAAAGTAGAAATTAATGATTCGCGAATGCCCAAAAATTCTGGTACTCTGTCAAACCAATTTCTAATCACTGGTGTGATATACACCAAACCTAGAGTAGAAATAAATGAAAGTTGAAAGCCAGCGTCCCAAAGTAAAATAAACGGATTTTGTAATGACATAACCACTGCGGTCAAAACCAAAACATTACCGACTTGCGAAGTCCTACCCACTTGTTTGGCGAGGAGTACTATAATACCCATAATCCCAGCCCGCACCACCGACGCACTCGCCCCAGTAAAAATCACAAACAAAATAATTCCAGCAGTAATTAACCAAAAGGCTTTTTTACGCGGAATATAAAGATTAATACAAATCGCAATTAAAATAGATGCGATCAAACTAATATTATACCCGGAAATGGCCACAATATGTGTGACACCAGTTCGGCTAAACATGTCATTTAGTTCTCCCAAGCCCCCGCGATAACCATAGAGCAAACCAGCCATAAAACTCGCATTGGGTTCATGCCATAATTTATTTATTCTATCAGCAATGACGTTTTTCAAATTAAAAATTCCTGCAAGAATATTATTACCTTCACCGCTTCCGATTTTTTTAATCTTTGCATCTTCACAAACAGAAAATACACCATATCTAGCCAAATACATATCATAGCGAAAATCATTAATAATTTCTGGTTTTTGTAAATCACATTTCAATTCCAAAGTATCTCCATAGTTGAATCTAGGATAAAGCAAGGTCTTTACATAAACATTTTTTCCAATTAAATTATCCTGTATTTTGTTATGTGTATTTTTTATCTTGATTATATAACGTACACCGTCCATTCTTACATCTGGCTCGGCTGATACATAACCGACAATATCTTGTTTACCAATCTCTATTTCTGAAAATGGAAAAGCTATTAAATATCTCCCCACCCCTATCAAAAAAACAAGAAAACAAAAAATCAAAAATCTTTTTCCCTTCTCTTTCCAAAATATTATTAAAAATGTCACCAAAATAAATAATGCCAAATATAAATATACAAAATCTATTTTCCATTCTAAAAGTGATACGCTAATAATCCCTAACAAAAAAGAAAAGCAAAGCGTCAGAAACGTTTTGCTTTTTGAATTGATTATTTTTTCTAACATACCCTCCTAATTAATAGAACTCAAATCACCCAAATTTAACAAATTTTCGCAAATCATATTTGAGTTAATTTGAAATAATTTGTAAATTTTGTGTTCTATTCTAGACAACTATTGAGACTAGTCTCCCCTTCACATAAATCACTTTTTTTGGTTCTTTTCCTTCTAACCACTTCTGAACTTTGTCTGAAGCGAGAGCCATGGTTTTAATTTCCTCTTCACTAATATCTACTGGCACTTGAAATTCATCCCGTACTTTGCCATTTACTTGTGCCACTACAGTAATCACGTCATCAATAATTAACGCTGGATCATATTCTGGCCAAGTTTGCTGTGATACACTTCCTTTGTTACCAAGTCGTTCCCAGATCTCATCGGCGATGTGCGGAGCAAAAAGCGAAAGTAATTTAATAAACCTTTCAAAATCAAATTTAGATATAACGGTATTATTCGCAAGACTCGGATTAGAGACAGATTCTTCTTTTATTTTTTGAATTTGATCATTAAGACTACCAAAACTATCTGTCACATCTCCAATATATCCATTTACAAATATCATTAACTGACTAATAGCCGTATTGAAAGATAATTTTTCTACATCTTCCCCAACTTTCTTTATGGTCTTCTCCAACAATTTTGCAAGTTTTTTATCTGTCTGTTCACTAGGCCACCATTCACCTTTCCCAAAATGTTTGTTTCTTACACTTATAAAATCAAAAATGCTCCACACCTTTTCCAAAAATCTTCGTACGCCCACAACCCCATTCGTGTCCCAGGCTACCGCCTGATCAAACGGCCCCATAAACATTATATAAGTCCGGAAAGCATCAGTCCCAAATTTCTCTACCATTTCGTCTGGATTAATTACATTACCCCGACTCTTGCTCATTTTCTCACCATCAGCCGCCAAAATCATCCCGTGTGAAGTACGTTTTTTATATGGTTCACTAGTTGGCACGAGTCCAATATCAAACAAAAATTCATTCCAAAATCTAGAATACAACAAATGTAAAACCGTATGTTCCATTCCCCCATTATACCAATCCACTGGATTCCAATAATCCATTTTGGCTCTATCCCAAACATATTCACCATTTTTTTCTTTCATCATTGTATACGCAAGATAATACCAAGAACTCCCAGCCCAATTTGGCATAGTATCAGTCTCACGTCTCGCTTCTCCACCACACACTGGACATTTGGTATTAACCCAATCAGTCATCACAGCCAAAGGTGACTCACCATTGTCAGTTGGTTCATATTTTTCTACCTTGGGTAATTCCAATGGTAATTCTGATTCTGGAAGTGGAATCCAGCCAGTATTTTTGGCCGTTACAAAATTTTCAAACAACACGTCATACTCCTTATCCACAAAATGACCGTGATTACCTAAAAATTTTATTTGCCAATCATTAGGCCATAATTCATGTCCATATGATTTTATACTTTCGTCAGTATTAGAATACAATACATTAGCCTGGTTAACTTTTTTCAAAATCTTATTCCAAATGATAGGCATTTCCCAAAAAGCCCTAACCATGTCATAATCTTTCTCTGGCTTTTTAGCTTTTTTCTTTTTAATTTCTTCATCGGCCAATTCTCCTACTGCTGGTGCTACCAAATACAGATGACCTATTTTATTTTCCATTTGTTCTAACAAATGCAAAGCGGTACTACCACCAATACTATGTCCAATAATGACATCATTCTCATCAAAATCTTTTACTAGTGGCAAAAGTTCTTCTAGCCATTTTTCCATTACGGGATGATCAGTAGTGGTCATAGTAGGAACTCTCACTTCAAATCCAGCTAATTCTAATTTTTCTTTCATCCAAGGCATCCAATTTTTGTCAGCTCTACCAGTAAAACCATGAATAATTAAAACTTTTTGTCTTTTAACATCAGAAAATTCTTCTAACAATTCTGGCAATTCCAAAACACCAGCTCTTTTATTAAAGTGGCCTTTACCAACAAAATTTTTCGTAGTATGTTTTAATTCTTTATAACTTTCTTCCATGGTTAACGGAATGAATGGATCATCATCTGAAAAATAAATTACTGTATTACTAATCAATGAATTTAATTTTTTCCAATCAAAATTTTCTTTGCTTAATTCTTGTACACTTTTTATTGAATCTTCACTACAACCAACTTCACGCAATTTGGCATAATTATTTTCAGTTTGACTTGGGCCAGTTGGTCCAACCATGATTAACTTTTTCACTTTCATTCCACTCTCTTCGATAAACTTACAAGCAAATCTAGCGCCATAGCTATGACCAATCACAAACAACTTATCATCCTTATCAATTGGTAAATTTTTTAATATTTCAATCCATTTTTTTTCATCAACTAATTTGTCTGAGTCTGGTAATTCTGGAGTCAAAACCTCATATCCCTTATTTTCCATTGCTTTTTTAAACCACGGTACCCAATTTTCATCTGGACCACCATAAATTCCATGAATATATAATATTTTTGGTTTTTTATTAGCACAATTCTCACAATAAACCAGTGGAATTGGTTCACCCCAATAACGCTGTCTAGAAAATACCCAATCGCGAAGTTTGTAATGTACTGCTTTTTTACCAAAACCTTTGTCTTCAATATATTGAATAATATCAGATCTTACTTCATCCCACTTTCTACCTTTAAAATCAATTGGCTCTTCTAACAAGCCATCTGATTCACGATAAAATATTTCTGTACTACGAACTTTTTCTGCCAACTCTTTGTCTTTGGGGAACAATACTGGATGCAATGGTAAATCATACATTTTGGCAAACTTATAATCTCGCTCATCATGAGCACTACAACCGACAATGCCTGTGCCATAATCCATTAAAGCAAAACTTGCTACCCAAATTGGTAAATCACGACCAATCCCCAAATAATTTTCTGAATAGCAACCAGTAAAAATTCCTTCCATATCACTATCTATATCAAATTTTCCGCCAACTTTTTTATTTTTTATTTTTTCCACAAAGGCCATTACCTCTTTTTCACGCTCAGTACCTTTCACCATTTCAAAAACATAAGGATGTTCTGGAGCAATAATCACAAAAGTCTGAGCCATGAAAGTTTGCGGGATTGAATCATAAACTTCAAATTCCAAATCCATGCCTTTTACTTTGTGTTTAAAATTAATACCTTCAGACCTTCCAATCCAATTCTGCTGTTGAATCTTGGCTTGAGGAATATAATCAACTGTTTCCAAACCTTGCAATAATTTATCAGCATATTTTGTAATTGCTAACATCCACTGTTCTTTGTTGCGCTTTTCTACTGGTCCACCACAACGTTCGCATTTACCGTCAACAACTTCTTCATTGGCCAAACCAATTTTACAAGAAATACACCAATTGATTGGCATGGCTTTTTTATAAGCCAAACCATGTTTAAATAATTGTAAAAATATCCATTGTGTCCATTTGTAGTATTTTGGATCAGTAGTGTCTACTACTCTATCCCAAGCAAAGCTATAACCCAACATCTTTAACTGGCGCGTAAAATTGGCAATATTCTCGGCTGTCACTTCGGCTGGCGGACGACCAGTTTTTATAGCAAAATTTTCTGTGGGCAAACCAAAAGCATCAAAACCAATTGGGAACAAAACATTCTTGCCTTGCATCCTCTTTTTACGACAAATCACATCCATAGCAGTAAAAGGCCGCGGATGACCAACATGAAGACCAGCCCCTGATGGATAAGGAAATTCTATCAGACCATAAAATTTCTCCTTGTCCGAAGATTCTGTGGTTTCAAAAATTTTATTGTCTTCCCAATATTTTTGCCATTTCTTTTCGCCTTGATTGTTTAAAAATTCCTGATATGTTTTCATATAATTATACTTTTTTATAATAAACGCTATCGGCACTCCCCTTGCCGCCAGTAATTTCTTCTTTTATAAACAAAACTCTTCCATCTTTATCAATTACTGTATTATTTTTACTAAAAATTAATGAACCTTTAATAGTTTCGAATGAGGGTCCTGAAATCATAATAACATCTCCAGTATTCATAATGCGATATAATTCACTAATTATATTCTCCACATATTTCTTTACTAAATCAGAATTATAGCCATCATGTGTATCTTCTTGTATTCCACAAAGTAAAACATTTCCTCCATAATTATCTGGAATAGAACGAACAAAATTCAACATTTCTTCTTTCAAAACATAAATTTCCATAGTTTTACCATCAGGTCTCTCAACTTTATCATAAATTTCTCTCCTTGGAGATATGTCGACTCCTACATACTCATTTGCTCCATATTGTGCTAATACTTCTACCAAATCCTCAATAAGTAAATCATTTTCACCGCAACCTAAATCAAAAAAATTTTTGCCTTTTATAAATTCTGCTATTCTTTTTTTATATGCCTCAAATTCTTCTACGAACCTTTGACCTTCACGCGGTGGCTTGATATCACTAAGAAATAAATCTGCAAATGGTACTTGTGACAAAACAAAAGGATTTTTGCGTTCATCAAATTTTATTAAATCTCTACGGTTGACTGGATGATTAAAACGGTCACGCAATTCAGCAATTTTCTTTTTAGACAATTCCCGCTTGATTAAAAAGTCACCATATTTTTCATCATGCCATATTTTTCCTTCGACAGATTTCATATTTTGAACCAAAAATAAGGCTTTTACTTGCCTAAAGAATAATATAGATATTTTAGCTAAAATAAATAAAAAAAGCAAGGTTCAGATACGGTTGACAAATTATTAAAAAAAGATTAAACTGGATACCAACCAGCGAGACCACAAGGGGGTTTTATCTTGCTGGACGCGCTCGGTGTTCTCACTCTGCTCACCCTATCCCTAGTTGCTGCACTTTCACCTTTCGGTGGTGAATGGGGTGACGATGACGACCTTGAAACTTCCAGGCGTATCCTGGAAAGAGAGGTCGCAAGTCAAACCCTGTCTCGCCGTCAGGCTGACATGTAAGAGCCAAGCGCTCTAAAGCCCGCCTGTTGGCATGAAAGCAGGCACCATTCCTCTGTAATTAGATTAGATTTTAGAGGAATTAAAACGAATCTCACAAATATGAGACTCGTTTTTATTTTTGTTAAATTTTAGTTCAATTTTTGTGTTATTTCCGTATAATCCCTTTTTTTTCCGTCTAAATCCGTGTCTTACTCGCCACTCTCTCAATTGCCTTCACAAACGCCGCTGTCCTCATATCAATACTATATTTTTCTTTTGTTTCCCAAACTTCATCAAAAGCCTGAACCATCATTGGTTCTAACTTAGTAAACACTTCTGCTTCGCTCCAACGTTCATTTTTAATATTTTGTTCCCATTCAAAACAAGACACTGTCACACCACCAGCATTGGCCAAAACATCTGGTACAAGAATAATGCCACGTTCTTTCAAAATTTCATCTGCTTCTGGTGTGGTTGGTCCGTTAGCCATTTCTACAATTACCTTAGCTTTAATATTATTTACATTATCTTTGGTAATTTGATTTTCCATCGCTGATGGTACAAGAATATCCACTGGTAATTCTAATAATTCTTCATTAGTAATATTTTGCACTCCGTCTAAGCCTTGTAGTGAACCGGTTGTTTCTTTGTGTTTAAATACAGTATCCAAATCTAAATCCTCGGCATACACACCGCCTTTGGAATCACTAATTGCTACCACTTTATAGCCTTCACTTTTCAAAATCTTAGCCATGAAACCACCAACATTACCCATACCCTGAATTGCGACTTTGGTTTCTCCTCTTCGAGAGTCTGAGGGCTCCTCAGAGCCTCGAACGGCTGGATTCAAATTTAATTTTTTGGCTAATTCTTTTACTACATAGACACCGCCTTGAGCCGTGGCAGTTTCTCGGCCTTCTGACCCGCCGTCTTTTATCGCTTTGCCAGTAATCACACCTGGATCAGCCTGACCTAGTAATTTTTCAAATTCATCACGCATCCAACCCATAATAGTAGGTGTAGTATACATATCTGGCGCTGGTACATCTTTATCAGAACCAATCTCACGCCAAATCTTTTGGATATAGCCACGAGACAATCTCTCTAGTTCACCAGCTGACAATGTCTTAGAATCAACAATTATTCCGCCTTTACCTCCACCCATAGGAATATTTACTGTCGCACATTTCACCATCATCCAAAAAGACAAAGCTTTTACTTCATCAATTGATACATTTTGGTGATATCTAATACCACCCTTATATGGGCCCATAGCGTTGTTAAACTGTGATCTATAGCCAGTAAACACTCTTACCTCTCCATTATCCATTTTTACTGGAATTGACACGATTAACACGCGATCTGGTTGTTTTAAAATGTCATGAATACCTTTATCTAGGTTCATGATTTTGGCCGCTTTATCTAGCTGTGACATGGCGTTTTCGAATGGGTTGGACATAATATGTTAATTTAATAATTAAGACAGACAATTAATATTTTATCACTTCTTACAAAAACGGTCAAACAGGACAACGGAACAGAATACAGATAGCAGATAGCAAATTACATTGGCATAATCTAGTCAAATTATTTTATATTAAATGATTTATACTATCTGTTATCTGCATCATGAAAAAATCCCCCAGCTTTCACCAGAGGATTTATTTTAAAACTTTACATGTTCAAATTCTTTTTCTTTTTTATAATTCGCACAATCAGCCAAACAACCAATCCAATCACAAACCACAAAGGAATATAAACCACTAGCCAAATTGCAAAATTAACCAAACCCTTACCTACTCCAATCAAACTTCTGACGGCTGATTTTACTTCGGCCCAAGGTTTCCATTTATTAGTATCATCCACAGTTGGTAAAACATCTGGATCAGTGGATAAATAAATTGTCAAAGTAGACAAACTAGCACTATCTTTTAGATATTTCATTCTACCCATCATGGTTTCTATATCCCGTCTTACCCAAGTCAATTCACGTTGCACTGCTAACACGTCTTCTATCTTTACTGCTCGTTGCATAATTTGCAAAAATTGGGTTTCAGTAGCGCGTAAATTTTTTAGTTGTGAATCAAGGTCAACAAATTCTTCAGTCACATCCTGACCATTAACCATTTCGCTTTCCACTTCACCCATCGCTTTTACATCTGTCACTCCGCTATCAAAAACTGTTACAGGAATTCTAACTACAATCTCACCATAAGGAGCCACCCCAACTTTATCCACATTACTACTAACAACAAAACCACCCTTTTGTTTGGTGTACTCCGAAATTTTTGCAATTGTTTCTCGTACATTTTCCACTACCATTGAAATTGAACCAGTTTTGATAATTAATCTATCTTGAGTAGGACTAACTGGCACAGAATCCTCTGTCGTATCATAACTTGCTTCTCCTGCTGTCACCATCATATTTCTCTCGGCCATCATTGGAGCCACAGCTCCACCAGTCACCTCGCCTTTGGTTAAACTATATTTTACTGACTCATCATATGACATACTACTAGTGCCAATCCAAGATATTTTCAAAATCCAAACTAAAGCAATCACGATTATAAGAATTGCTCCCCCCAAAATTATTTTCCAATATTTTTGCATATGTTAATAGGTTAAGGTTAAAGGTTAAGAAGCCAGACAATCTGGCGTCCTAGCCCAACACCCCATACCAAAAGTATAGCACAAAAAACAGCCTGTTAAAAGCTGTTTAGATGTTTTAATATTTTTATTTGTTTAGATGTGCTTTTCCAGCATTCCTTTCAACTTTTCTTTTGGTACACCACCTACCATCTTATCTACAACTTGTCCGCCCTTAAAAACTAAAAAAGTTGGGATACTCATCACTTGAAATTGACCAGCTACCAATTGATTTTCATCCACATTCAACTTGGCAATTTTTACTTTGGTAATATCTAATTCACCAGCTAATTCTTCTATAATTGGACCCATCATTTGGCAAGGACCACACCATGGTGCACAAAAATCTACTAATACTGGCACGTTTGATTGCAATACTTCTATTTCAAAGTTTGCATCTGTAAGATTTAATTCTGACATAAATTAAGGAATAAGGATTAAGGAATAAAAAACTAAAAATAATATTTTTAGCAAGAACTATTTTATCATTTTTAAAAAAAGTGAGCAAGGGTGGATAACTTAACCTGTCATAGCAAAATTCTCTGCTTCTTCCACAGCTTCTCTCTTAGCATCTTCAATCTCTTGTCTAGAAGGAATCCAGGTACTATCTTTAATTGCTTCTGTATAAAAACTTTCTGAAACTTCAACACCACTATGTAAAATATATTCTAAAATTTCTTGCTTTGTTGTCTCGTCATCTTTACTAGATGCTTTTATTTCTTCAAATCTTTTAAAGATTTTTTCATCTTCAGACAATGTTTTTTCTAATTCAGCCTGTCCTTCAGCAGATTGCTGAACAGTTGTTTGTTCTGCACTCTCTTCTTCTCTGCCATATAAAAAATTTACGTCTACTCTCACTTCACCTTCAGAAGTATGTGCCACCCAACAAACAGTAAAGCCAAGACCACTATCTTCTATAATATTTGACCCTAGACTCCTTTTGACAGCAAAACGAGATGAACCCCCACCAATTGAAACATTAATATCACCAGTCATAGCTTTTTTCACTGTTTCAGCCCCAGACTTAGCTATAATAAGATTTCTCTGTATAGCATTTTCTGTACTAACAAAAGTTTTTACTGGATGAGTATTATCATCAACATATATAGTACCTGGTTTAGCTTCCCAAACATCTCCCCCAAGTTCACTGTAATTTTTTAATTCTACAGTCAATAACGCATCTAGATGTGATTCTTGAAGTCTTTCCTCAGCCATAGCCAAAGCCTTTTTAGGCTCACCAACATGTTGTACAATTTCTTTTGCTCCAGCCAAATCATCTTCACGAATCCTTATATTTGATTGGTTTACCATGTCTGGTACTGTTATCCTTTCATAATTTGCTTGTGCCCATCTATCCCCTTCCTCAGTCATTAAATCAATTCTTGGTTCTCCATCCAAACGGTTATCGTCAGATTTTAATCTTTTTATTTTCTTTTCATGACTTTGATCTTTTTTCACTACTGCGCTATGTTCTACTTTTGCACCTTCTTGTGCTTCTCTTGATGCTCTATATTCTTCCAAGGTTGAAACATCTCCCATATAAATAAAATTATAATTCAAAAACAATTTTCTTACTCTTACTATGTTCTGTGTAGGCTTCCAACATATCGCCTTCTTCTATTTTATCTTTACCTTCAAAACGCAAACCACACTCAGTTCCACTTGGTACTTCAGATACATCTTGCTGACCAGTCTTACACTGAGCCAATTTACCTTCGCCAATCAATTCACCTTTTCGTTTTATTCTTATTTTAGAATTTTTTGTGACTTTACCATCAGTGATCCGAGCGCCAATCGTCATAGCATTTTTATCTGTTCTAAAAATTGCCAACACTTTTGCCCGGCCCAATTCTTCAATCGTCACCTCAGCACTCAACATTTTTTCCAATTCTTCCTTTACCCAATTTATCAAATCATAAATAATTTCATAACGTTTGAATTGTACATTTTTTTCGCGCATCAATTCTTCGGCACTTGAGGTCGGATTGACATGAAAACCTACGATAACAGCTTCACCAGCTTCAGCTTTATTGACATCATCTTCCGTAATATTTCCCAAACCCTTGCCAATTATTTTCACACCGACTTCTTCGTGTTTTAATTTTTGCAAAGAACCAACAATTGCTTCCAAAGAACCAAGCACATCAGTTTTTATTATTAAATTTAAAGTATGTTTGCGTCGTATTCCCTCTTCTTCTTCAGTTTCATTTTTTACTACATTTAGACTTCTCTCCGCTCCAGTTTGTTGAGTCCGTTTTTGTTTTACATCAATTTTACTCGCATCACCCGCTTTTGATAAATTCATAATATCACCCACTTCTGGCGCTACTTTAAAACCAATTATTTGCACTGGCACTGATGGTCCAGCACTTTCCAAATCACGGCCGATATAATCTTTCATCGCCCGTACCTTGCCATAAATTTCACCATTTACTACCAAAGGATCATTTCTTCTAAGAGTACCAGCTTGCACCAAGACTGTAGCGACTGGACCCATCCCCTTGTCAACGTGAGATTCAATAATTGTTCCCACAGCCGGTAGGGTTGGATCAGCTTTTATTTTATCTTCATTCAAATCAGCCATGAGAAGTAAGACATCTAATAATTTATCAATATTAAGTTTTTGTTTGGCCGAAATTTCTACGACTGGCACTGTTCCACCCCAATCTTCACACAAAACATTTCTTTGCGAAAGTTCGGTTCGCACGCGCTGAGGATCAGCCCCTTCTCTATCAATTTTGTTAATGGCTACAATAAATGGCAACTTGGCAGCATTAATAATATTTATTACTTCTTCGGTTTGGGGTTTGACACCATCGTCAGCCGCCACGACCATAATGGCAATATCAGCGACTTTGGCACCACGGCTCCTCATAACTGTAAAAGCCTCATGACCAGGAGTATCAATAAAGGTTATCGCTCGTTCTTGTTTATTTTTTGGATCTTGCCAAACCGTTTGATAAGCACCAATATGCTGAGTAATACCACCCGATTCAGTATCAATAATATTTGTACTACGAATGGCATCTAATAATTTGGTTTTACCATGATCAACATGGCCCATCACTACCACGACTGGTGATCTTGGCTGTAAATTTTCTGTGGATGACAAAGCTTCTTCCAAGGCTTTTACTTTTTGTTCTTCCACCGCATGATCAACTTTATTGTTTTCTTCTTTTTGAGCGGTAAAACCAAGCTCCTCAGCCATAATCGCGGCCGTATCATAATCAATATTTTGATTTTGATTGGCCAAAATACCATTTTTCATGAGTTCGGTAATAATCCGAGTGACCGACATATTAAGCTTCTCAGCAAAATCTCTTACTCTTATCAAATCTGGCAAAGCCACTGTTTCCCCAGTTTCTTTACGCAATTCTTTTTCTTTCATTTTTTTCTCTTCTTCTTCTTTTTTCTTTTGGTCATCTAGATCTTTTTTAATAAAACGCCACTTACGAGTGATCTGATCAGCCACTTTATTATCAATTTTGATTGCTCTGGCACCAATATCAAAACCATACTTGGGTAATAGCTCAAGCATTTCTTTGGTATTGACTCTTAATTTTCTAGCTAATTCTGTTACATTCATAAGTAAAAAGGCATAAAAAGCCAAAAAGGCTTAAAATGCCTGAAAGGCTGTGAATATGAGTATAAGGTAAAAAAGAAAAAAAGTCAATTAATACAGGCTTACTTGTGATTACTAATCTTAGAACTAAACACTTTAAACAAAATCATTACAAACGCTGGTAAACCTATCATCAAAGCAAACTGCACACTTGATAATGAAGCTAGATGAAAAACTGTTTGTAAAGGAGTCAAAACAAAACAAAGAATTAAAAATACAAAGCTAATGGCATTAATAATTAATAAAACTTTATTAGTTTTGACCTGTTCCCACTCCCGGGTAAAAAATATTAAAAATATTTGTGCAGCCACCAGTGAACCAAAAGCTAAACTTTTACCCAATTCATCTTGACCTAAATAAAGTGCATAATAATAATATAATCCAAAAGACAAAGCCAAAATTATACCACCTTGCAACAATATTCTTATCCAAGAACGTGGATTTACCAACGGCTCTTTGATTGACCTTGGTTTTTCCAACATCAAACCATGGCGCGCTTTTTCTTTTTCAAAACCAATGACCGAGGCTGGATCACAAATTAATTCCAAAAAAATAATATGGATTGGTAAAAATATCAAAGGCTCTCCAAAAAATAAGGGCAAAACTGCCAGACCAATAATTGGTAAATGAAAAGAAAATAAAAATACAAAAGCTTGACGCAAATTATCATAAATCCGCCTACCTTCTTTGACCGCATTAACAATTGTGGCAAAATTATCATCCATGAGAATAATACCGGCCGCGGCTCGGGCTACTTCTGTTCCCTTTTGCCCCATCGCAATTCCAATGTTAGCTTTTTTTAGAGCTGGAGCGTCATTTACCCCATCTCCAGTCATAGCAACAATTTCTCCCTGATTTTGTAAAGCCTCTACTAATAAATATTTTTGTTCTGGTTCTACTCTAGTAAAAATATCATGTCGGCGGACTGTTTCTTGTAAAGCACTTGGTGACATATTTTTTAGATCTGCTCCAGTCATGATTTCTTCATTGTGCTTCAAACCAATTTGTTCCGCTACACTGTGAGCAGTCAATTTATTGTCCCCGGTAATCATAATAATTCTAATCCCGGCTTTTTGACACGTATCAATCGCTTCTTTTACCCCCGCTCGAGGCGGATCACTCATGGCCAAGAGCCCTACAAACTGCAAATCTTCTATCACAATCTTTCCACTCTCATGACAGGCCCGTTTGGCTATTCCAATCACTCGATAACCCTGATCAGCCATGGTTTCATAAGCAGACATAATTTTATCCTTGGCATTTTTTTTCAACGTACTCGATTCAATTACAAATTCTGGCGCGCCAGCTGTGTGTTGTTCACAAAGACCGCTTTTATGCTTCCACAAATGATGTACCATTTTTGTTTTTGATTCAAAAGGTAAATCTTGAACTAGAGTGTGTTCATTAAAATATTTATTAACATCAATCCCAAGCTTATCAGCATAACGTTGAACTTCAATTTCAATTGGATCAATCGCCACTTGTTCCAGAGATAATAACGCGCCGGTAATTAAATCTTTTATTTCTTGATTATGATTTCCATCACTAATTTCAACTAATTCATCATTAAAGTAGACTTGTTTCAAAGCCATTTTTCCTTCGGTCAAAGTGCCAGTTTTGTCAGTACAAATTACTGTCGCTGACCCGAGTGTTTCTACCATGGCCATTTCCCGTACCAATGCTTTTTGTTTGGTCATGCGCCATACCCCCATAATCAAAAACACACTAAACACCACGGGAAATTCTTCGGGAATAAGTGACATGGCAATGGTAATTCCCGCCAAAAAACCGTGTGTCCAGCCTTCTTTTAGTGTCATGATAGCTCCAACACCAACTGCAGAAATTATTGCCACCACTGCCACCATACTTACTAACCGGTGCATTTTTTGTTGCAAAGGAGTTTTTTCTGTAATAATTTTTTCTAGCAAGTTTCCCAATTGACCGTACTTGGTGGCTCCGCCAGTTTTTTCTACCACCAAATAACCTTCTCCTTGAACAATCATTGTGCCCTGATAAAGTAAATTTTCTTCCTTAATTTTTTCTTGTCCACTACAAAACTCGCTTTTTGTCACAGACACTGACTCACCAGTCAGCATTGATTCATCAACCTGGACACCAGGTGAATTTAAAATAAAACCATCAGCTGAGACTCTATCTCCAGCGGTCAAATAAACATAATCACCTGGCACTAAAAATTTTGCTTCTATTTTTTTTCTTTCCCCATCGCGAAACACTTCCACATACTGTACCATCATTTTGTCCAGTGCTCGCACCGCCTCATCGGTTTTTGATTCTTGAAAAAATTCAATCGCTAAAATGGGGATAATGGAACATAATAAAATTACCGCTTCCAATTTATCACCAATAAAAAAATAAATAACTGCTGCGGACAAGAGCAACAAAATCATGGGTTCACTCACAATATCAAACAGACGTCTAACCCAAGTTTTATTTTTCACTGCTGGCCGACTATTTTCGCCATGAACTTTTAATAATTCTTCAACTTGAGTTGAGGTTAGGCCTTGATAGTTTTTTTGATAATTATTCATAGAAAATAACAATATACACGTAACAAAATACAAAATACATATAATAAATACAAATTGTATATTGTTACGTGTATACTGTATTTTGTTTTGTGCGTTGTAGTTTAATTCTAGCAGAAAAAATAAAAATAAGAAAGAGTAATCAAAACCACCCTCGCGGATGGCTTTGTTATCTGTTGTCTGATATTTGTTGTCTGTTGTATGATATATGGTATGTGTTATGTGGTACGTGATTATAAAAAATACTTCTCCACCAATTCCTCAATCTTCCCATCCACTTCTTCCATTTTTACTGGTGATACTTCCCCACTTTTCTCAATCAATTCAATCACCACTTTCAAAACATGTTTAATCCCAGGAATAATATGGTTATTGCGATCTTCAGCATAAGAAAAACGTACATGTCCACGACCCATCTGACCAAAATCTGAACCAGCTAAAGTGGCCACTCCTCTTTCATACAAAAACCAACGTGATAATTGTTTGTCATTTTCCAATTTTAATTCATCACGCACATATTTTAATTTCAAAACATTTACAAAACTTGGATAAAGATAAAATGCACCTTCAGCTTCGTTGCAAACTATATATGGCTTTAATAAGTTCAAAGCTTCTGATACAAATTGACCCTTTTTCTCATATTCAATAAAATCTTTATTAACTAATTCTTGCACTTCATCTTTGATACTTGGATATTTAAATCCATCCAATTCTATATCACCATAAATTGCACCAGCCACAATCTGATTGACGCGCGAAACACAACTCCATTTATTAATGGCTAAGCGACCAAAAATTTCTATCACCCATTCTGGTGCCACTACAAAACCCAAACGCCAACCGGTCATAGCATAATTTTTGGAATAACCATTGAGATTGATAGTCCAATCCAACATGCCAGGAATAGAAATAAAACTAAAATGTTTGCGTCCGCCAAAAGTAATTTGATCATAAATATCATCAAAGATCACAAAAAATTTATGTTGGCGAACCAATTCTGCCACGGCTTCCAATTTTTCTTTTCCAATAACCATGCCAGTCGGATTTTGGGG
>JBAQFA010000004.1:0-2226 GCA_049287025.1 Candidatus Magasanikiibacteriota bacterium | reverse complement strand
CACCAGAAGTGACCTGCGTCACTTCCATTAGGGCTCGAACGAAAAACCGGTACACAAGACGAGCAAAGTGAGTACTTGTCGGTTTTTCCCGGGTTCGCGAAACAATGTTTTTATAAGCGTAACCGTGAAATAAAAACATATGTTTGGTGACCGAATGTCCTGGTGGAAGCGGTTTGTAACCGAATCCTGGTCAGACATTTTGTCGGAGAGATTCCTGGTGGAAGCTCTCAGACCACCGAATATCCTGGTGAACCTCCCCTATTTAAGACGTTTCAACGATCTTCGGCGTTTCGTGTGTAACGAACTGGAGAATCTTCCGGCTCGATTTGCTAAGGTTTCGCTATGTGCCCAGCATGATTCTTCTGAATCAACCGCGATTTCAAGAGACTGTGGGTACGGTCTAAGAAATCGGAAGCCTTCGGAGTTCGATTCTCCTACGCCGCACCCATTCAAACAGAAGCTTTGCTTCTGGCTTCTCACGGGAATACCCGCTCGAAGTGATTTCCACTATTTTTCTCTTGCGCTCTCGCGCATAAGGAAAAAATCATCTGTGCGGCGTAGGAGAATCGAACTCCTGTCTCAACCTTGGCAAGGTCGTGTTCTACCACTAAACCAACACCGCAACACTAAATCTGTTTATTTAGTATTGCCATTCTAGCATAATCCCCTCTTTCTTCAAGGGAAAACTGTTCTCCAATATGTGAGTAGTCCTTACTGACAACTGTGGATAAACCTGTGGTCACGGGGGATAAAAGACAGTAAAGTGCCTATAGGGCATACTGTACAGGTAGTGACTTTAATTGCAAATTAGTGCTGATATATAAGGCTTTTTAAAAAGTCTTTGGCTTTTTTATAAAGGATAATAGGACAAACGTTTCACGTGAAACAAAAATATCGTTTTGTATAAGATAGTGGCATTTTATGGCTGAGCATAATGAAATAGGAAAAATAGGGGAAAATATAACGAGAACGTTTCTTATGAAACACGGTTTCGGCATCGTTTCCGTTAACTATCGGACTAGATATGGCGAAATTGACATTGTTGCTAAAAAAGACAAACGGCTGAGGTTTGTAGAAGTGAAAAGCATAAAAGTCAGGAGCTTTGACCATTTGGATGCGTTACATGTGAAACCGGAAGATAATCTAACTAAGGAAAAATGGAGAAAATTGGTCACAAGCGTCAAATTGTACTTACGGAATAGGGGAATAGAGGAAGAAATAAGGTGGCAGATGGATCTCGCCTGCGTATACGTCAATCCGGAAACAAGGGAAGGGAAAGTTATTCTAATGGAGAATATACATAAAGATTAACGTATATGCCGTCCGGTTCTTGCTGACATTAACTGAATAAATACATGCAAAATTCAGAAAATGTGATAGGATGGGTGGATAGTTTCTTTTGTTTTTAATATCGGAGTGTGGTGTAACGGCTAACATGTCTGGTTTGGGACCAGATGACTCCGGGTTCGAATCCCGGCACTCCGACTGAATAATAAAACCGCCATAAATGGCGGTTTTATTATGAAGAAGGAGTGAGAAAGTAAACTGCTTCACTTTCGTCCGGGATTCGAAGACCGCAGTACTGCCAAGCCAAGAGGCGAGGGGGCGAGGGCGGGACGCGAGTTCGTGGACGAATTAGCAAATTCTCTTCTTGGAGGTGACTGCGACATGAAACTTGTGGAAGAAATTCCCGGCACTCCGACTGAATAAGAAAAGCCCGTTTAAAAGCGGGCTTTTCTTATGAAAGGGGGGCAAGAAGACATCTGCATGTCTTCTGTCGGGATTCGAAGACCGCAGTGATGTTTTTCCAGCAGGAAAAACCACGAGGGGAGGCCGGCGAGTTTCTTGAGTGGCGACGAAAGAAAACTTGTCGGAGAAATTCCCGGCACTTTATTTTTTAATAATAACAGCCAAGATAAGCAGGCTAAGTATAAAATTGAATATTCCATTTCATGACTATGGGTAACACTAAAATTCCTGTCAAACCTTTATTCCCCATGCTTAGGAAAAAACTAAAAATATAGTAATATAGTCCTATCGCGGTGTTGGTTTAGTGGTAGAATGCGACCTTCCCAAGGTTGAGACAGGAGTTCGATTCTCCTACGCCGCACTAGACTGGAAAAATCCTCTGAAATATAGTAGTATATTCCTATCGCGGTGTTGGTTTAGTGGTAGAATGCCTGCCTTCCAAGCAGGAGACAAGAGTTCGATTCTCTTACGCCGCAC
>JBAQFA010000003.1:0-28916 GCA_049287025.1 Candidatus Magasanikiibacteriota bacterium | reverse complement strand
GTATTAAACCAATCACCCAAATATTCATTCAGAGTTTTGCCTCGTTGACGAAGTTTTGGCAAGTTTGGTTTGTTTGGAACTAGTCTAAGTGCACAAAGTTCATTGCCTTTGCGATTAACAATATCTTGAAACAGGGGAGTACAATCAACAATATCTCGCGCTGTCATTCTCTCTGGTCGGTCGTAGGGAATATTAAAATTTTGGAATAAAAATTCCAAGCGGTCGCGCTTGGTATTGTCTTCCTGTCTAAATTCATTGGTTTTGTTATAGCCAATGGCTTCAAACCATTCAGTGAAAGACGGCATGGAATTGTTTATTTCTGTTATGGGCATTTTATTTATTTATTTTATATCTATTTTGTTTGACCGCATTAATTATTTTTTTGGCGACAGAAATCGTGTAAGCTGGACGATTACCTACATCAGTTTCTTTACACAAAATTATGCCATTGATACCGTCGAGAACCATATTGGTCAAATCAAGTATTTCTGATTTGTGAGGAATAAAATTGTCAATCGTACTTTCTAAGATTTGGGTCGAAATAAAGACTTGTTTTTTATTTTCTCTTACTTTTTGCGTAATTAATTTTTGAGTAATACCAATTTGTTCAAATGGGGTATTAACACCCAATTTACCCCGATCAATTAAGATAGCATCAAAGATTGTCTCTTTACAAATGGCATCGATTTCATCTACGGCTTCTTTGTTGCCAATTTTTAACATGATTTTTTCTTTGAATCCGTTTTCAGTTATTATTTTATAAATTTTTTCTTGAATTTTGTTATTTATATAAGGAATAGCCAAATAATCTACTTTAACAGTTTGGATTTTTTTAATTTCTTCTTCAATCGCTTTTAAATATTTATCTTCATTGACCATTAAGTTGAAACTGCACATGGAATAAATGGTTCCATTGTTAAGCGCAATAGCTTTTATGGTTCCATTATCAATTATTTCAATTACCTCTACTGAGACTTCACCATTGGCAATGGTAATCATTTGATTTACTGTTACGTCTCCGCCGAGTTTTTCGGCCACAACTGGGATGAAATTTTTGCAAGAAGTTGAGTTGGAGGCAGACTTGAATATTAGCTCTTCACCTTCTTTTACTTCAATTTGAGTTTCATCAAAACTACCCAGTCTAGTTTTGTTACTGGGCAAATCAACTAAAATTTTGGTGGAAGAATTTAAACTGTCAATTATTTTTTGGGCTTCGGAAATATTTTTTATATTTTCATCAGTAATTTGATAACCAAGATTATATCTGATTATATCAGCCCCAGCCAAAATAATTTTTCTGACTTTATTTTCTGAAAAAGAATTTGGATTAACACTGGCGATAATTTTCATATTAGAAAATTTATTAGACAAAATAAAACACCACCCATAAAAGAGTGGTGTTTGGATCAGTTAAATTATTTCAACTTTTACACTTGGGCCCATACTACTAGTCATAAAGATTGACTTGATATAGGTGCCTTTGGCAGAATTTGGTTTGACTTTTTTTATCGCGTCAAGTAAAGTTTCAAAATTTTCTTTTAATTTTTGATCATCAAAACTTACCTTACCAATTACTTGGTGAACAATGGCGCCATCATCAATTTTGAAAGCCGCTTTGCCTTTTTTGAGTTCGCCAATCATTTTTTTCAAATCAGTACTAACTGTATCAGTCTTTGGATTTGGCATCAAACCTTTTGGCCCCAAGACTTTGGCCGCGACGGCTAGCTTTGGCATCATTTCTGGAGTAGAGACAGCAATGTCAAATTCTACTTTACCACTATCTTTTATTTTTTTGATATCAGATTCACCATAAATGAAATCAGCTCCGGCTTCTTTGGCAGTCTTTTCATCATTGGCTCCCACAAAAGCGGCCACAGTTTTGGTTTTGCCTGTACCGTGTGGCAAGACAACAGTAGAACGGATTTGTTGATCACCTTTTTTTGGATCTACACCCAATTTAATATGTAATTCAACTGAGGCGTCAAATTTTACATTACTAGTTTGTTTGACCAAATTAATAGCTTCATCCAAACTGTAGACCTTTGTCTGGTCGATTTTTCCTTTTAGTTCTGTCATTCTTTTTGACATATTTTTTTACAATATACAATATACACGCAATAATATACAAATTGTATTTTGATATGTGTATTTTGTATTTTGTTCTGTGGTTCTTGCGCCTCAAGTGATTGGGGCTCCCACTTAATAATAAGTAAATTCGAGAGTATTTATACCTGATTTTGAAAAAAAAGTCAAGAGGATAACCTGTTTATTAATTATCAACGGGAATCAGTCCAAATACGAGTACAATTTCGGCTTCTATCTTTGGCGTTAAAATAGTCTGGACATTTTTTATTTAGATCATTGTTAGGATAGCAGACTACCTCACCATTTTGATTATACAGAGTACTGAAATAATCAGGACTACCATTGGATTCGTAATAGACCACGGTTTCACCATATTGGCATTGTTCAATATAGACTACTGGCGTTTGAGGAGAGTTTGTTTGAATAAAAGAAGTTACCAATTCTAACCAATCAGGGATTTTTATTTTTGCTTTTGCAAAATTAGTAGTAGTTCCATCCGTGGTATTGTTTGTTACTGTATCATTGGTAGTTTGAGTTTCTATACACACTCCTTTAGAGGCCACTTTTACTTTATTTACACTCGCAATACAATCATTGGAATAAGTAATTTTGTCTTCGCCACAAACTGGATCATAATTTTGGGCGCAAACTACGACTGCTTCAGTTTTTCCATTTTCATTTTGGAAAGCTTTGGCTCCATTGCCTGGCGCGCAGGTGCCATTCATAAAATCTTCGGCCAAACATTCGGTCGTGTCAGAAAAACGGCAATATATTTGTGAACTTTCAGTCGCTTCATCATAACGGACAATCACTTCGTAATTTTTATTTTCACAAAAATCATAACTATTATCTCTAGCATCTCGTATGACTGGTTGTTTTTTTACCAATTGCTTTGTACTGGTTGGGGTAGTTGATTGTTTTCCAGTTGGATTGGTTTGTCCGCAACCAGAAATTATTAAAACTAAAGTAATAATAATTCCAGCAGTGAATAAAGTAAATTTAGACATAATTCTTTTTCTTGACAATACCTCTATTTTTCAAAAGTTTAAATTACTATTAATAATTCGTTTACAATACATTTTTTAGAAAACCTTTTAAGGTATTGGCAGATTTTTGTAATTGTTTTTTTTCTTTAGCATTTAAATTAATTGGCCAATGTCTAACTACACCACTTCGGCCAATTACAGCCGGAATACCAAGACAAATATTATTTATACCGTGCCAATTATTTAAACGGGTTGAAACTGGTAAAATTTTATTTTGATCAAACAATATAGCTTCAATGATATTGGCAATTACCAAAGCAATACCATAAAAAGTGGCTCCTTTACGATTGATTATTTCATAAGCTTCATGTTTTACTTGTTCAGCAATTTTTTGACATTGTTGTTTATTTATTAGTTTAGTTTTTTCCAAATTTAAACCACCAACATGCACTGTACTCCAAGCGACAAATTCACTGTCACCATGTTCACCCATAACAAACCCGTGAATATTGTGTGGGCTAACTTTGAGTAAAAGTCCCAGATCAGTCTTTAGACGGGCAGTATCTAGAGAAGTGCCGGAACCAAATACTTGATTTTTTGGTAGTCCACTCCATTCTTGGGCTAGATAAGTAAGGATATCTACTGGATTAGCAATCATTAAAATAATAGCAGTGGATTTGAATTTACCGATTTGTTTGAAAATAGATTTTAAAATTCCAGCATTTTTTTTGACCAAATCTAGACGAGTTTCCCCGGGCTTTTGAGCAAGACCCGCGGTAATCACAATGATATCAGCGTCAGCTGCGTCTTTGAAATTAGCGCCTTTGACACAGCCTGTGCCCACAAAACACAAACCATCATCAATATCCATAACCTCGCCAGTTTCTTTGGCTTCATTCACATCAATTAAAATTATTTGTGAAGCTAAATTTTTTAAAGTGGCCACATAAGCAGCAGTAGATCCAACAGCTCCAGCGCCAATAATGGCAATTTTTGACTGGTTAAATTTTGTTTGAGGCATACGTTTAAATTGATAATTTTTAATTGGATATTGTTGTTTGATATTATAACAAATAATTAACAATAAAAAAAGTCCTGTCTGTTTGGATTTAATATCCAGAGTTGGATTGAAAGTTGAAGTATTTTTAAGATATAGTAAACAAAAATATATGACAATTTTAAGAACGTATTGTTTTAAACAGGTAAGTAATGCATCTGCCACTTTTTTAGAAAAAGTGGCGCAAAAATCGCGCGCTCGACAAATGCTTCAGAAAATTTAGGACTCGTCGTCGTTTTTGTTCATATGTCGCTAAAGCTCCTTGATGAACAAACCCCGACTTCGTCGGGACCACTCCTCCTCGTCTCTAAATTTTGGCTTAGCATTTGTAGGCGCGCATTTGTGATTGGAAAATTATATTTACAAAAGCCGACCTATGGCCGGCTTTTGATTATGTTACATGTTATTTGTTTCGTGATTCATGTCGTTAGCCTTCAATCGTGATTCCCATCTGTCTAGCTGTGCCTTCAATAATTTTCATCGCGCCTTCAATATCATTGGCATTCAAGTCTGGCATTTTCTTTTCAGCAATTTCTCTAACTTGAGCTTTGGTTAATTTACCGACTTTGTCTTTCAAAGGGTTGCTTGAACCTTTGGCCAAACCAGCCGCTTTTTTTACCAAAGCGCTAGCTGGGGCAACCTTCATGATAAAACTAAAAGTTCTATCTTCATAAACATTGATAATGACGGGAACGATTTCACCTTTTTTATCAGCGGTTTTGGCATTGAAGTCTGCACAAAAAGCTTGGATATTAAGACCGTGTTGACCAAGAGCTGGACCGACTGGAGGAGCAGGGTTAGCAGCGCCACCAGGAATTTGTAATTTGATTTGGGTAACTAATTTTTTTGCCATATTTTTGAAATGCTTGAAAGGCCTAAAAGGCTTGAAATGCCTGAGAGGCTGGCTTATTTTAAAACTGGTCGAGCAGAAGCAATTGGTAAAGCCTTTTTAGCTTTTCCAGCCTTTCCAGCTTTTTAAGCCTTTATTAAATCTTTTTAATTTGTAATGCATCCAATTCCACTGGGGTCTCACGGCCAAACATACTTACCAAGACTTTTACTTTACCACGAGCTTCATCTACATTACTGACTTTGCCTTCAAAGTTTTTGAATGGACCATCAGTAATTCTAACGGTTTCATCAATTTCTACATCAATTTTGTGAGTTGGTTCATCCACACCCATCCGTTTTTGCAAAGCATCCATTTCTTTTGGATCAATTGGAGTTGGGGTAGTACCAGAGCCAATAAAACCGGTGACGTTTGGGGTGTTTCTTACAACATACCAAGAATCATCAGTCACAATCATTTCTACTAATACATAACCAGGGAAAACTTTTTCTTCAATTGTAGTTCGTTTGCTATTTTTAATTTTAATCTTTTTCTCTTTTGGCACTAGGACATTAAAAATTTTGTCTTGCATGTCAAAAGATTCAATACGTTGTTCTAGATTGTGTTTTACATTTTCTTCATAGCCACTATAAGTATGAAGTACATACCAACGGCGACCAAGTTGTAAGGTTTGTTTAGCCATAAAAATAAAATGCTTACAATGCTTACAATGCTTAAGAGGCCCACTAGGCTTTTGAGTAAGCCTTGTTTGCCTTGTCGGCTTTGTTAGCTTTTATTTTATTTAATAAAAATTCCTAAACCAAGATTAAAGACATAGTCTAGAACACCAAAAAAAACGGCAATGCCAATACTCATTCCCACAACAATTATGCTGTAGGTGGTGGTTTGCTTTTTGGTTGGCCAGACAACCTTTTTCATTTCTGAAATAGAGCCTTTAAAATAGTCTTTGATTTTTTCGAACATAATGATAAAAAAAGTATCTAAAAACGGCCTTGAGCCGATTTGCTAATAATATACTAGATTAGCGTGATTTTGTCAAGTAATTGCAGTGGATAAAAATACCAGCCTAATCGCTGGTATTTTTTTGTATCTTGTTACGTGTATTTTGCCTGCCCGCAACGCTCTCGCTTGCGAGGTGGGCGGGTATATTGTTTTTATATATCAAGATTTTTCACTGACTGTGCGTGGGTCTGAATAAATTTCTTTCTTGGTGCCACTTCACTACCCATTAGAATATCAAAGATTTCACTGGCGCGTTCTGCGTCTTCTACATTGACTTGTTTCAAGACGCGGTGTTCTGGATTCATAGTGGTATTCCAAAGATCTTCGGCATTCATTTCTCCCAAACCTTTGTAGCGTTGGACATTTAATTTCGGTTTTTTAGGTTCATCTTTTTTGTTTTTCTTTTCTAATTTAGAATTTTCATCTTCAGATTCAGTTTCTTCCTCCTCTTCACTCGCCATAGTTTCAAATTCTTCGTCTTTTATGCCATGTTGTTTTTTGTAAGCATCCAAAGCCGCATCATTGTATATCCAGGTGGTATTATCTTTGCCTTTTTTTATACCATAGAGTGGAGGTTGGGCAATATAAATATGACCTTGATAAATTAGATCGGGGAAATAACGGAAAAATAAAGTAAGAAGCAAAGTTCTGATATGGGCGCCATCAACGTCGGCATCGGTCATGATGATAATTTTGTGATAGCGCAATCTGGCAATATCAAACATTTCACCAATATTTGTACCCATGGCAATAATCAAAGATTTTAATTCGTTATTGGCAAGAATTTTATCAATGCGAGCGCGTTCGACATTCAAGACTTTACCACGGAGAGGTAAGATCGCTTGAGTATTACGGTCGCGACCTTGTTTGGCACTACCACCAGCCGAGTCTCCCTCTACAATGTATAATTCAGAAATGCTGGCATCACGAGAAGAACAATCAGCTAATTTGCCTGGCAAAGTAAAACCTTCCAATGCGCCTTTTCTTAAAACAGAATCACGTGCGACTTTGGCCGCGTTTCTGGCTCTAGCAGCCAAAAGACATTTGCCAATAATGCCCTCAGCATCCTTGGGGTGTTCTTCTAGGTAAATAGCAAAATGTTCACCAAAAATATCTTCTACGGCTGGTTTTACTTCTGGATTGCCCAGTTTGGCTTTGGTTTGACCTTCAAATTGTGGCTCGGGTACTTTTATTGAAACAATCGCAGTTAGACCTTCACGCACATCATCACCGGTTAAGTTGGCATCTTTTTCCTTTAATATTTCTTTGGTACGGGCGTAATTGTTTAAGGCCTTGGTTAGAGCCGCGCGAAAACCGGCCACATGCATACCGCCATCAGGATTGGTAATGTTGTTGGCAAAAGCATGAAGTGATTCGGAATAATCATCGGTATATTGTAAAGCAATTTCTACGTTGATATTGCCAACTTGTTTTTCAACATAAAAAACATTTTCATGCTTGGCTTCTTTGTTTTTATTAATATGTTTGACATAACTCGCAATTCCGCCTTCAAAATAAAATTGATAATTGGCAATTGGTAAAGGAACGGCATTTTTGTCTTTGGCTTTTTCTTCCAAAGTGCGTTCGTCTGAAATGTCAATTTTTATGCCTTTGGTTAGATAAGCTTGTTGACGTAAATGGTCAATGACGGTTTTCCAATCATAATCAATGGTTTCAAAAACAGTATTATCAGCATGAAACATAATCGTGGTACCAGTAGTTTTGGAAGTGCCAGTCGGACGGACTTTTTTTTCTGGCTTGCCATAATGGTATTCTTGTTCCCAAATTTTACCATCACGGTGCACAATGGCTTTCATATGATCAGACAAAGCATTAACAACCGAAACACCGACACCATGCAGACCGCCAGAAACTTTGTAGCCACCATCGCCAAATTTTCCACCGGCATGGAGAATGGTAAGTACAACTTCCAAAGCGCTCTTTTTTTCTGTGGGGTGCATATCAACTGGGATACCACGGCCATTGTCTGTACAAGATATCCAATTGTTTGGGAGTAGTTTTATTATTACATGATCACAATAACCAGCCATAGCTTCGTCAAAAGCATTGTCAACTACTTCCCAGATCATGTGATGTAAACCAGTCGGGCCAGTGGAACCAATATACATGCCTGGGCGTTTGCGCACGGCTTCCAAGCCTTCCAAAACTGTAATATTTTTGGCGCTATAACCAGAATCAGATTTGGGACTTTTTATTTTTGGTTCAGGCTTAGTCATTTTTGGCTGAATTTTTTGTGTTTCTGGTTTTTTAATAGTTTTTACTGGAGCTGGACTTTTGACAACAGGTTTTGTAGTTTCTACTCGTCCGCGAATAACACGTTTTAGAGGCATAAATAAAAAGGCTTACAAAGCTTACAAAGCTTACAAAGCTAGTAAGTTATATTTTAAATGATGGCGATATTATAGCATTTGTAAATGTATAAGGCAAGGGTTGATTTTATATATTTTTCTGGTTTAAAATTAATTTTTGGTGTATAATATAAAAGTTGAAAATTAAAATAAAAATATCTGATAAATTTTTATGTTTAAAAAGGTAGATAAATTTGAACAATACACAGACCCGACTGGCGAGTTTACCAATAAAGAACTAAAATTTTCTGAATGGTACATAAAACATCGTTTGTTTTTACGTAAGTCATTGGTTGCTTTTTTGTCTATTTGGTCAGTAATTACCCTGGGTTATGGTTTGGGTTATTTTTTTTATTATTTGATAATTGGTTATAGTTTTGACGCCAAAATGTATAATCAGCAGACAATTGAATTTGTTAATTATGATAATTTAAAGCCGATGTATAAACCACTTGATATTCAGGTGAAAAGTACGCGAGTATTTGACAGCGTAAATGATAAATACGATTTGGTGTCACAAGTATTTAATCCTAACGAACGTTGGCTTGCATATGTAACTTACAAATATAAATATGCTGGTGGTGAAACAACTCCTAGAGAAACATTCTTTTTACCTGGTGAGTCTAGACCGCTAATATATTTTGGTTTGGAGTCAGTCAACTTTCCATCGCAATTACAATTGGTAATAGACAACATAAAGTGGAAAAATATTGATCGTCATGCTGTGCCAGATGTTAAAAGTTTTATTATGGAAAGAAGTAATTTTGTGGTAGAAAATTTTATTTTTAATAGAATTGATCAATCAACCAAAATATTTAGCAATGCTGTTAAATTTGATATCTCCAATTTAACAGCTTATAATTATTTGGAACCAGAATTTATAGTTGAGTTGATAGATGGACAGACAGTGGGTTATATGTATTTTTCTGAAGATAAATTTTTATCTGGAGCCATCAAGAAAATTGATATTAGATCACAATTATTAGACTTGTCAGTATCTGATGTAAAAATTTATCCAATTATTAATTTATTTGATCGGGCTGAATATTTATCTCCAGGTGAATAGTTCTGTTTTGCAGAATAGACCCGATTAAATTCGGGTTTTTGATTTTAAATTGAATTCGTGATTTAATAATACTGTTAATTGATCTAATTTGAGCTATGCTTAGCTTTAATAATTTTAAAAAAGTTGACTGGTTTTTGGTGGTGATTGTTTTTGTTTTGGTAGCTTTTGGCCTGGCAGCGATTTATAGTGTAGATTTGTCGCGAGGTGAAGATCTAAATTATTTCCCTACCCAAGTGATAGCTTTGGTAATTGGTTTTGGATTGATGTTGTCAGCTTGTTTTTTGCATATTAGTTTTTATCGGGTCTCGGCTCGGGCGATTTATATTTTAGCATTGTTATTATTAGTTTTAGTTTTGTTTTTTGGTATTAATGTTCGGGGAACTACTGGTTGGTTTAGATTGGCTGGTTTTTCTTTTCAGCCAGCTGAATTTGCCAAAGTGGCTTTGGTATTATTGTTAGCTTGGATAATTAGTCGTTATGGACGAAGGTTTGATAAGTGGAAGTTTGTATTTGTGACTGGAGGCATTACAGTGTTATTGGCTGGTATTATAATTTTGCAACCAGATTTGGGTTCAGCCTTGGTTTTGCTTGGGGTGTGGTTTTGTATGATGTTTTTGACCGGGACAAAAAAAAGATACATCGCTGGCTTAATAATAATATTTATAACAGTATTTTTGTTATCTTGGTTGTTTATTTTTAAAGATTATCAAAGAGATAGAATTTTAACTTTTATTGATCCGGGTCGGGATCCTCTAGGAGCAGGATATAATGTGACGCAATCAATCATTGCCATTGGGTCGGGTGGATTCTTTGGCCGGGGCTTAGGATTTGGTTCTCAGAGCCAATTGCATTTTTTACCTGAGGCTCAAACTGACTTTATTTTTTCGGTGATATGTGAGGAACTAGGCTTTGTTGGAGTATTTATTTTAATAATGGTATATTTTTTATTGTTGTGGCGATTGTTGCAAATAACTAAAAAATCTAATGATGATTTTTCAGTTTATCTGATTTTGGGTATTTTGTTGTTATTTTTTGTGCAAATGATTGTAAATATAGGCGGAGCGGTTGGTTTTTTGCCAGTCACTGGTGTTACCTTACCATTTGTTAGTTATGGTGGCTCGTCTCTAATAATCAATTTTTTACTTATTGGTATGGCTTTGTCAGCGGCTAGGAGTTGACAAAAATTTTTAATAATGGTATATTGTTGTCCACTTGAATATGAATAATAATCAATCAAAAAACAACCCTATTCAAGAGCAGATTAAGCTTTTGCAACAGTGCCCAATTTGTAAAGGGCAGTATGACGCTAAGCAAGCAAAAGTGGTAGAAGAAAGAGGCGAAGCTAATCTAATACACATTACTTGTCCGCATTGTTCCAATTCGATTTTAGCGGTGATTGTTGTCAGTCAGATTGGTATGAGCTCGGTGGGAATGATGACAGACTTGGGTGAAAATGATGTGAAGAGATTGCGAAATAAAAATTCAATTTCTGAAGATGAATTATTAGATTTTCACAGTTTGCTCAAGGCAAATAAATTAAATTTTTCAAAATAATTTATTAAATTAATATTATATGACATTAATTTTATCGGCAAAGAAGCGCGAATCAGAAAAAGCTGATAGCGTAAGAGAACAAGGTTTAATTCCTGGTGTGGTTTATGGACCAGAAATTGAATCAATGTCTGTAGCTTTTCAATACAATGTTTTTGAAAAGTTGTACAAAGAAGCAGGCGAATCAACTCTGATTGATTTTTCTGTGGAAGGGGCAAAAGAACCAACAAAAGTTTTGATTCAAGCGGTACAATATGATCCAGTTTCTAGACGAGTGACTCATGTGGATTTTCGTCAAATTAGAATGGGTGAAGAAATGCACGCTACCGTGGAATTGCATTTTATTGGTGAAGCGCCAGCGGTAAAAACTTTGGGTGGTACTTTGGTCAAGGCTCATAATCATTTGAATATTACTTGTTTACCAAAAGATTTAGTGTCTCATATTGACGTGGATTTGTCAGGACTAGAAACATTTGAAAACATGATTCACGTAAAAGATTTACAAATGCCAGCTGGTGTGGTTGCTACTGATTCTCCAGATATGGTAGTTATAAAAGTAAGTGCTCCATTGACTGAAGAACAATTGAAAGCCATGGATGATCAAGGTCCTAAAGGGGTTGAAGAAGTTAAGGTGGAAGAAAAGGCTAAAGATAAAGATGGCGAAGCTGAAAAGGGTGCTGATGATGCTAAAGCTAAAGATGCAAAGAAATAATGTAAAGGTATAATGTAAAGGACTAAAGAGTAAAGAGTAAGGAATAATAAACCCCACATAGATATGATGTGGGTTTTTTATTGTTACATTGTCAAATTGTTACATTGTCATATATTGGACAAATCTTGCTTTTTTGTATAATAACCAGTATCATATTATTCATATGAAAAATAGTTTTAAAAATTTATTAAGGAAAATAAAACCAGGTGAGCCAGGGTTTGTTTATGCTTTGGCTGGGTTAGTGTTTGTGGTGGGTTTGTCTTTAATAATATTTTTTGGTTATCAATATTTTTCTCATAAAAATTTTGGTACAGCGATTATTAATCTAGATAATCAAACAACTTCTTCTACTCCGGCCAATTGTAATTATAGAAGAATCCTGGATGGAGTGTGTGTGGCCATGCAAACTGATATTAATCCAAAACTAGTGGCAGTAATGATAGAAAATCATTCGGAAGCTCGACCTCAGTCTGGTTTGGTAGATGCGAGTATTGTTTATGAAGCTCCAGTCGAAGCTAATTACACTAGATTTTTAGCAATCTATCCAGCTGATACAACCGTGAATAAAATTGGACCAGTGCGAAGTGCTCGGCCATATTATCTGGATTGGTTAGGGGAATATGGTACACCAATGTATATGCATGTGGGTGGTTCACCTAATGCTTTGGAGATTATAAAGACAAGAAATATTTTTGATCTAAATGAATTTTATCGTGGGTGGTATTATTGGCGGAGTGAAGATAGAAGCGCCCCACACAATACTTATACTTCGTCTGAACTTTGGAATAAGGCTTTGGCGACTTATAGTGATAGTTATACAGATAGTGAATATGAAGGGTGGCAGTTCACTCAACCACTCAACCACTCAACCACCTCACCACAAGAAAATATACAAGCTGGTGGTTCATCAAAAAACGATGGTAGCGAAGTGGTCAGGTGGTCAGGTGGTCAGGTGGTCAGTGAAATCACCGTGTCGTTTTTGTCGCCGGTGTATGAAGCGGTGTGGAAATATAATACAACCACTAATCAGTATGAAAGATTTCAAATGAACAAACCCCATGTGGATCAAGATGGTCGGAAAATTGTTGCTGATAATGTAATTGTCCAAAAAGTTACAGCCAAAGTTTTGGATGAAATTGGCCGGCAAGAAATTACGACTGTCGGAAAAGGAGAATTGTTAGTATTTAAAAATAATGAAGTAATAACTGGTTATTGGCAAAAAAATGATTCTAGCTCACGCACAAAGTTTTTTGATAACAGTGGCGAAGAAATAAAATTAACTCCTGGGAAGATTTGGGTGGAGGTGGTGAGTCAGATGAATTCACTGTCATTCCGAACGAACGATAGTGAGTGAGGTCGAAGATACCCGAAGGGTGAATCCCTTGTGTCAAAATATAATTGTTGGTTTGAACATAAATTTGGACGGAAATTTAACAAAAATAAAACGGAAATTAAATTATTATAGTAAATAGAGATAAAATTGAGATAAGTGGAGATAAAAAGTGAAATGGAAATTAAAAAAGCTGACAAGGCGTACAATGCTTGCAAGGCTTACAAAATAAAAGTAATTAAAATAGACTAAATAAAAACCCGCCGAAGAGGCAGGTTTTTATTTTGTGAATTATGTATTGACAGCTTAATTGATATATGGTATAGTTTTGTGTTGAATTGTAATAAATTCAGCTAGATTTAGTTAAATACTTATATTTTAGCTAAATTTTATATATATTTTAATTGACGCCGGCCTTTAGTTAGGAATTTTTTCTTATTTAAATGCTGGCGTCAGTGGACCCAGTGAATCACAACCCGCGGAGGACCCCGTGTCGAAGTTCGCGATTGCTTTCGTTCTGGCGTTCCTGTTCGTCAACCCCCTGCTCGCCGAGGAGAAGGACTCCACGGCGACGACTAGCTTCCCGGAGGGCAACTGCCTCGGTTCCGTGGACGCCGCCAATTGGGCGTTTGCGAGGCTGATTCGTTTCAACGCGAATCCTCTCTACGAGGGGCGACGGGCATTCGCTCGCCCCTTCGCCTTCGGGACCGTGTGGGTCCAGGATCACTCCACGGACGACTGGAAGGTCAGGATGACCTTCTGGTTCATGTGGTCGAATACTGACGGCCTCATCCAGCTCTGCCTGAGCAATGAGCTGGATTTGACCCAGGCATACTCGATCCAAGGAAATGTCGACTTGTACGATCGGCCGTTCGAGGCCGAAATGTACAGCGAGTATTGCGACGGGGGATACGTCGCAATCTCCAACGATTTCTTCATGGAAGAAGATGACAAGCCCGAAGAAGATGACCAGAAGTTCGTGGACAGCGTATGGGTGCGTATGAACACCCTGTTCCCGTTCTTCTCGTCGGTCAAGACGGCCTACTTGCTCAAGTAGGCGATCACCTAGACCCTCACAGAAACAACTGCCGGTATTCTCCGGAGTCTGTGAAGGGTTTTCACGGTTGCGACTCCCCGTGGTGGCGGGCGAACAGTTTCGAAAGCAAGGCTTCGGCCTGGCAATCGAACAGTTCGCTCGCCTGGGGAACAATGGAAAACCCGCCGTTGCTAAAACTATGACGTGGCAAGGAGGAAAAACAAAAAAATCTGATTAATTCAGATTTTTTTGTTCTATTAGTACCATTCTATCTAGACCAGCCAGATCTTTGTGAATAGTGATTTTTGATTTGGGAAGATATTTTTTTATAAGTTGCTTGATGATTTTGGTTTGGCGAGGATCGATTTCGAAAAAACATCTGACATCTGACATCTGACATCTGACTATTTGTTTGAGAAGTTTTTCGTAATATTTAAGTCCATCTTTGCCGGCGACGAGAGCTAATTTTGGCTCATGTTGGATGGAAGGTTCAGATTTGAATTGTTGTGGTGTGAGGTAGGGGAGGTTGGCGGTGATTATAAGTTGAAAGTTATAAAGTTTATAAAGTTTTAAAGTTTTGGTGATTGGTGTAAGTAGATCGCCGTGGAGGAATTTTATTTTTACTTTATGTTGCCGGGCATTTTTTTTGGCGACAGTCAGTGCATTGGCAGAAATATCAATTGCATAACAATCCAGATATCCAGATAATTCAGATTTACGGATTTGGTTGATGATGGAAATGGGAATACAGCCACTTCCAGTTCCTATGTCAATTAGTATAACATCTGACATCTGACAATTTACATCTGATAATTTTTTTAAAACAGACTCTACAAGTATCTCAGTCTCGGGACGAGGAATCAGTGTGTGTTTATTTACTATAAAATTCAAACCATAAAATTCTTTGTGACCAGTTAAGTAAGCCAATGGGATATCTTGTTTGCGTTGTTTGAATATTTTTTTAATCTTTAAATCTTTCAATCTTTCAATCTTCATTTCGGGGTGGGCAATTACAAATTCACGGGGTTTTTTTAATACATGAGCAATAATAATTTCAGCATCGATTATGTTTATATTTGATTGTTCAAGTATTTGTTTTATTTTTGGCATAGGACACAGAGATTGAGGCCAGCGCCAAAATAGTAGGCATTTATTTTGTTTAATTCAAAACCAGATTCAGTAAGTATTTTTTCCATTTGATTTTTTTTGTAATAACATTTATGGTCTTTGATTTCATTTTCGTCTATAATTTTTAGTTTTGCCATAATTTCCAAAATAGGTTTGGCATAAACTGTTGGCACTGTTATAAGCAATAGACCACCTGGTTTTAGAACGCGTTTTACTTCCTGTAAAAATTCAAGAGGTTTATTTAAATGCTCTATGACCGCGGTACAAATAATTAAATCAGCTAGACTGTCATCTAGTTTTAAATTGTCTTCCAAATTTTGTTCTATGGGTATAATGTGGTTTATGGTTTTGTTGATAGACAAATCTACGCCAATTGCTTGTTGGGGCGAAAAGTATTTTTTTAGAAAAGAAATCAAATCAGCATTAAAACCACAACCTAGGTCAATAATAATTTTTGGTTTAAGTGTTTTGGTATTTTTTAAAACTGTATTTTTTCTAAAGTGAAAAATTATTTTATCAAATATGGTCGTTTTATTTTCACCAAATGAATGATCACGCATAAGGTTATTCTACTTCAGCATAATCAGCTTTTCTTAAAGCTTCAATTACATTTTCTAAATCGCCATTAAGAATAGTATTTATATTATTCCAGCTTTCATGAATGCGGTGGTCAGTAATTCTATCTTGAGGAAAGTTGTAAGTACGAATTTTTTCACTGCGATCAGCCGTACCAATTTGTTTTTTTCTTTTAGCATCTAGTTCGGCCGTTTGTTTAGCTCTTTCAATTTCATAAATTCTAGCTCGGAGTACATTCATGGCTTTTTCTCGATTTTGGATTTGAGATCTTTCATCTTGGGATTGGGCCACCACACCAGTGGGAATATGAGTAATTCTGACCGCACTATAAGTAGTGTTTACGCTCTGACCACCATGTCCGCCAGCGCAAAAAGTATCAATTCTAAGATCATTGGCATTGATTTCCAATTCAGTAGCTTCAATTTCTGGCAAGACAGCCACGCTGGCCGTAGAAGTGTGAATCCGGCCGGCTTTTTCTGTTTCGGGAATTCTTTGCACACGGTGGACGCCCATTTCATATTTCATGTCTTTGTACACATTTTTTCCAGTGATAGAAAAAATTACTTCTTTGTATCCACCAATACCAATTTTATTTTCATCAATTAGAGTGGTTTTCCATTTGTGGGTTTCGGCGTACTTCATATACATACGCATCAGGTCGCCAGCAAATAGAGCTGACTCATCACCACCTGCTCCAGCCCGGATTTCCACAATTACATCTTTGCCATCAAGTGGATCTGTGGGTAGAGTCAAAATGTTTAATTCATTTTCCAATTCATTTTTTTTATCTCTCAATTCCAATAGTTCAGCTTCGGCCAGTTCTTTGAATTCACCATCAGTTTCAGTGGTAATGATAATTTCATTGTCAGTAATATTTTTCTCAATGCTTTCTAAAATAGTAATTTTTTCCGCAGTGGGTTTGAGTTCATCATATTCTTGAGCCGCAGCTTTTAATTTATTTTGGTCAGCAATAATAAGAGGATTTTGGAGATCCAGTTCTAATTTGGAATATTTATTTTTAATGTCTATATATTTTTGGAGCATATATTTTCACGTATCATGAAACACGTATCACATACCAATTTATTATACCATGTTTTCTTGATAAGTGTTATGTGGAATTTATAATAATAGAGTTTATAAAATAAAAGACAGACTTTAATATCAGCCTGTCTATTTAGTTTTGAACAGCTATTTTGCTTCTTCCTTGGCTTTTTTAGCCTTGGTTTCTTTTTTAGCTTTTTTTCCTTTTCTAACAGCAGCCACAGCCCCAACTTTTTCCATTTTCTTTTTAAATTTGTCTACTCGACCAGCAGTGTCAACAAACTTGGCCTTGCCAGTATAAAAAGGATGGCAATTGCTACAAAGCTCTACGCGGATTTCATCGTCAGTAGAACCAACTTGAAAAGTGTTACCGCAAGCACAGCTTACAGTAGCCGTTTCATTATATTTTGGATGAATACTCTTTTTCATATAATTTTTAGTTTAAGTGGGATGATTATAGCATGGGCATGGATTTGTGTCAACCCCCTTGATTTATTTTCTTGTTTATAGTATAATCTTCTTATCTTAAATATAACTATATACTATGTTAAGTAAAATTTTGGACATTGCTCAGGTAGTTTTAGCCATTTTATTGATTATTGTTATCCTTTTACAACAGCGCGGTTCTGGCTTAGGATCAGCTTTTGGTGGTTCTTCCAATGTTTATAGTACTAAACGGGGCGTGGATAAAATACTATTTAATGCGACCATTGTAATTTTGGTTGTTTTTTTCCTTGTCTCTTTGGCCAATTTATTGGTATAATAGCCAATAGTCTATTCTTCTAATTATTTTTTGGCGTGCTCTCTCAGGAGAGTAGAGTTTTTCTTCTATGTTAAATTTTGTGACAAAAATTATTAAATTTATTAAACGTTTGCGCATAAAACAAGTTGATTCTTTTGTGACCAAAAAACATGATTTAAAATTGATGCGTCGGGTACATCAGAAAAAACTTCCCCAGGTTAGACAACTGTTTCATGTGGGACATGTGTTATCAACACGAGAAAGACGAATTTTTAAATTTAGTTTTTTGTTGTTAATCATTGGTATCATTTGGTTTGCCGGAGAATTTATATCCAACAACCGCACTCAAGTGCCGGCCAGGGGTGGTAAATATGTGGAAGCCGTGGTGGGTTCACCCCAATTGGTCAATCCAGTTTTTGCTAGTTCCAATGATGTGGACATGGATATTACTCGTTTGGTATTTTCTGGCCTGCTTCGCTACAATGAAAAGAATGGTTTAATAAAAGATTTGGCCGCTGGTTATGAAATAAGTGCAGACAAAAAAGTTTATACTTTTGAATTACGTAAAGATGTAGTGTGGCATGATGGTGAACCACTAACAGCCCGTGATGTTTTGTTTACTTTTGATACAATGCAAAATATTTTAGTTGGCAGTCCTTTGGCAGTTAGTTTTCAAGGAGTAAAAGTATCGGCTCTGGATGATTATACGGTACGCTTTGAACTAGCCGAACCATTTGCGCCATTTTTATCTAGTCTTACTGTTGGTATTATTCCCGAACATGTTTGGTACAATGTGGCACCAGAACAGATGCGTTTGGCTCAAGTGAATATTGAACCGATTGGTACTGGCCCTTTTATGTTCAATCGGTTGGCAAAAGATAGTACTGGGCATATCTATACTTATGAATTAACTCGGTTTAAAGATTTTTATGGTGAAGTCGCTTTTTTGGAAGATTTTGTTTTTCAATTTTATCCTGAATATGATAATGACACTGGCGCAGTTCAAGCTTTACGTTCCCAAAAGGTGACAGGCTTAAATTTTGTGCCAAAGAATTTACAAGATCGGGTGGATAGAAAGCATATTGTTTTGCATACTATGCAACTCGCCCAGTATTCAGCTTTGTTTTTTAATCAAAGCCGAAATGAAATATTGAAAAATTCTGAGGTGCGCGAAGCCTTGGCCTATGCGGTAGATAAAGATAGAATTTTACGTGAAGCCGTAAAAGGCGAGGGTAAAGTAATTAGTAATCCGATTTTACCTGGTTTTCCTGGCTACAATGCTGATTTGGCAGGTGTAAAGTTTTCTTTAGAAAAAGCCAATGAAGTTTTGGATAAAAATTGGCCAAAAATTTCTGGGGATGAATATAAAAAATTAAGAAGAGAAAATTTAATAAAAGAATGGGAAACTGGCAATCCAGATTTGGCCAATACCACTAGTACTCCAGCCAGTATGGTCACTGGTACAGAAAGTAATGTGGTAATTTCTACTTCTACCCCAAGATCATTGGCCGAAGCGGAGATTGACAAAAAATTGGATGAAGAATTTAATACAGCTCAAACTTTTTATCGTAAAGACAAAAGCGGGAAAATTTTAGTTTTGGATTTGGTGACTTCTGACAATGAAGAGAGCAAACGCGCGGCTGAATTGGTAATGGGTTTTTGGCAAGAGATTGGCGTAAAGACAAATTTAAAATTGGTTGCGCCGAGAGATGTTTTGCGTGATGTTCTCAAAAATCATGAGTATGATGTTTTGCTTTATGGTGTGATTGTTGGTAATGATCCAGACCAGTATGCTTTTTGGCATTCTAGCCAAATTGATTACCCCGGTTTGAATTTGTCTCGGTATGTAAATAGAAATGTAGATGCCTTGCTTATAAAAATTAGAGAGACGACTGATGAGACTCAATTGGTTGATTTGTACAAAAAATTACAAGAGACAATTTTGGCTGACAGACCAGCTGTATTCCTTTATACTCCAACTTATACTTATGCCACCACTGACCAAATAAAAGGGGTTGACGTGACTAATATTTCTCATCCTTCAGATCGATTGAATGATGTGAATACTTGGTACATGAAAACAAAAGGGGAATGGAACTTCTAATTATATTTTTAGTTAAAACTCAAAATTCTAAATTCAAAATAATATCAAAATATAAAATTCAAATATTAAAAATTTTGGATTTTGAAAATTAGAATTTTTAATTTATTTTGAGTTTAGAACTTAGAGTTTATTCTAGGCCGTTGCGGTCCGGCTTCGTTCCTCACTTCGTAATGGACTACGCCTGATAAATTAAATCTAATTAGTCAAAAAATGCCCAGATGGCGAAATTGGTAGACGCACTAGCTTCAGGTGCTAGCGGGAGCAATCTCATGAGGGTTCAAGTCCCTCTCTGGGCACAAATTTATTACACCGAATAATTAGTGCAAATATAATGCCTATAGCCAGACATTATAACTCACAATATTTTTGAGGTAATTTATTCTTCATTTAAACTTTAACTTTTGATCAAACTTAGCTTTGTTATAGGCATTTGACCAAAAAGAATTTACTTTATTTTAATTTTATGGAAGCAACAGCAACCAGTAATAACAACCGTCGGCGACGTAGTTATCACACCAAAAGGTCATCTTCGCCAATCAGTAGAAACAGCGGGCGCGTATTTGCCGCCCAGCCTGTTAATAAAAATCAGTCTGAAAAAACTGAAACCAAGGGCTATCCTTTTAATCCCAATGGTAATGAAAAATTGCGCATTATCCCCCTTGGTGGACAAGAAGAAGTCGGACGTAATATGACCGTGTTTGAATACGCGGGTGATATTGTTATTTTAGATATGGGAATTCAATTTCCCGAAGAAGACATGCCCGGGATTGATTATATTATCCCCAATACCAAATATTTAATTGGTAAAGAAAAAAATATTAAGGGCGTGATTTTTAGTCATGGCCACCTTGATCATATTGGTGCCGCGCCAATTTTATTAGAAAAGCTGGGCAACCCAGTGATTGCTGGTAGAGATTTGACATTAGCGATGATCAAACACAAAATGGAAGATTATAAAAAAGGTTCAGCGAGCACCTTGAAAATTGTCCAGATAAAAGGGATTCATGATGTGATAAGAATGGGCCGATTTACGATTAAGTTTTTTCAAGTGGAACACTCAATCATGGATGCGGTGGGTGTGATTATTGAAACACCTTCTGGTACAGTGATTCATCCTGGCGATTGGGCATTAGAAAGAGACAAATCTGGTCGACCAACTTTGGATTATTCTCATTTGCAGAATTTGAAAAAGCCGACTGTTCTCATGCTCGAGAGTTTGGGTTCAATCCATTTTCAACGCAGTGGCAATTATGAAGACATGCACAATAATTTGTTTAATATTTTGCAAGGCGCTGCCGGTCGGGTGATTATTGGCACTTTTTCTTCCCAAATAGAAAGAATCAAATGGATTTTGGAAGCCGCGGACAAGCTTGGCAAGAAAGTGGCTCTAGATGGTTATAGTATGAAGATGAATATTGATCTGGCCAAAGAACTGGGTTATATAAAAGTTAAAAAAGGTTTATTAATTGAGTCAAGAAAAATTGATAATTATCTCGATAATCAAATCGTGGTTATTTGTACAGGAGCGCAAGGAGAAGAGAATGCAGTTTTGACGAGAATTGTTAATCGTGAACACCGGTCAATAAAATTAAAAAAACAAGATACAGTAATTTTTTCTTCCTCAATTATTCCAGGTAATGAACGATCAATCCAACGTCTAAAAGATAATATGTATCGTCAATGTGATAATGTAATTCATGGCGAATTAATGGATGTGCATGTGTCTGGTCATGCCACGAGAGATGACATTGTCGAGATGCTGAGAATGATAAAGCCAACTTATTTTATGCCCGTGTATGGCAATCATTATTTCTTAAAAGAAGCCGAAAAATTAGTGATTCAAAATGGTTTTGATAAAAATAAAATTTTTGTGGCAGACAATGGTAGTGTAATTGAAATTAATATAAAAGAAGGCAAGATTCTGGAGAAAAAAGTGCCAAGTGATTATGTGTTTGTAGATGGTCTAGGAATTTCTGATAGTCAACATATAGTTTTGCGTGATCGCCAAGTCTTGGCTGAGGATGGTATGGTGGTGGTGATTGTGACGGTAGATACTCACACCGGAAAATTGATCCAAAATCCGGATATTATTTCTCGCGGGTTTGTATTTTTGAAAGATAATAAGGAGTTGATAGAAGACCTACGCCACAAAGTGCGCAAGTGGGTGACAGATTCCAATCCATTGTCTTGGGTTGATTCAAATGAGATTAGAAATACAGTGCGAGATAAAGTTGGACAGTTTTTGTTTACAAAGACGGAGAAGAGACCGATGGTACTTCCTGTGGTGATTCAGGTGTAATATATGCCAGACAGAATAGAAAAAACAATATTAGGTTATCCTGAAGCGGAGACAGATGAATTTCAAGGTACTGAGACAGGTACATTTGTTGATGAAATAGAATTTTTTCCTAATCCTACAGAAATAGCACGAGCCAAACGATACAAAGAAATTTTGAAAGAACGTCTCGAACCATTCGGTTTCCAGGTTGACAATGTTGATATACATTTTTTTAAAAGAGATATCAAATCAGCCATTAGGGGGGTGAGCAGGACTTTTTCTCGCATTATTTTATTACCACTTGGCCTCAATCCTGATTCGTCATTAGGTATTAATACGGTTCTTCACGAGTATGTCCACTTGGAAGATAAAACACCATTTACACTCGAGACAGAAAAGCATCCCCAATTTAAGAAAACGTGTGAGAGGGGTAAAAAGTATCTCAATTTTTTGGTAAGGGAGAATAGAAAAATTCAACCAAAAAAAGTACGAGAGATGGTAGATTCATTGTATGGTATCACGAAGTCTTGTAGAGAGCATAAACAAAAAATGAATGTCTTTTTTAATCAGGTAGGAGAGGACCCTATAGGTGAAGATTTTGAAATTTTGTGTTCGTATGATTATGAATCTTATCTACTTGCACAATCTGAGTCTGAAGGAGATGTCCAATTTTTAACTCGTGAGGAATATATGTCGAAACGAAAAGAGCAAAAAGCTTTTGCTGTTTTACTTGCCTCAGACAAAGTTGATGCTCAGACAAACATGCCAAATCCGTTATCTGAGGGATTTGCTACCTACATGAGTTGTACAATTCAAGGTATTACTATTGATGAATTTAAGGAAATGGATAAAGGCGTGTGTCATCCGAGTTATTTCACATATGCACATAAGTTTGAACAAGTGTTTGGAAAGGATTGGCAAAGTGCATTGTCTTTTGTTAGAGATTCAAAGACAGCAGATGACCCGTTTAAAGTATTAGCTGATAAAGTTGGAGCTGATTTTTAAAATAAAAAAAATACAATAAGATTTCTTTCATAAAAATGGAGGATTTTTTATATCTCAAATTTTAAGTTTTTTGTTATAGTAATTTAGATTTATCCACACCTCCCAATTTGACAATATTATCAAAGTATTGTACTATTGTACTAGTACGATATGAATAAATTAGACATCTACAAAAAAGAATTAGTCAAAGTCTTGGCGAATATCAAGGATGAAGCGACCATGAATGATTTTTTGGCTGATTTATTAACTGGCGCTGAGATAGAAGAATTACCCAAGCGATTGCAGATTATAAAACAACTAGACAAAGGCGTATCGCAAAGAGAAGTAGCGAAGAATCTTGGAGTAGGGATTGCGACTGTCACTCGTGGCGCCAAAGAATTAAAAAATAAAAAAGGGGGATTCAGAAAAATTTTAGACTTGTTTTCTGGAAAGTAATAGTTCTCCCCCTATAAGGGGGAGTTAGAGGGGGTCGTTCTGTGATATAAAATTTGTTTTTACTGCAGACCCCACCGGCACTTCGTGTCCGCCTCCCCTCATAGGGGAGGAGCTATGATGAAAATTGTAAATTGAAAATTTATTATGACAAATGTTATCTGTACAATGAATCATGTTAGTTGGTGGCACTACTCCTGGCGTTGAGTAGTAGTTTTGTTTTTTTATTTCAAAATGACTGCTCAACCTGGGCGGTTTTTTATTTACCCTGAGCGACCCTGAATTTATGAAGGGAGTCGAAGGGTTTACTCCCCGCCTGCAATCCCGATTTTATTGGGACTTGCATTGCGGGCAGGCTTACTCCTTATTCTTTATTCCTTACTATATGAACAATTACAAAATCAATTTAGAAGAAAAAGATATTCCTAAAGAATATTTAAATATCATGTATTATTTTCAGAAATATCTAGGCAAACTGCCTGATCCACCTTTACACCCCGGAACAAAACAACCAGCTGGACCAGCCGATTTGACACCAATATTTCCCATGGCTTTGATTGAACAAGAAATGACCTTGGATGAATTTGTCCCTGTGCCAGAAGAAGTACATGAAATTTATAAAATGTATCGGCCATCGCCAATGCATCGGGCTCATAGATTAGAAAAGTTTTTGGGTACGCCAGCCAAGATCTATTACAAATACGAAGGTGGTAATGCGACTGGTTCACACAAATTAAATACTGCCTTAACTCAAGCTTATTATAATAAACAAGCGGGTGTAAAAAAATTAATAACTGAAACTGGCGCGGGGCAGTGGGGTTCGGCTTTGAGTATTGCTTGTAATTATTTTGGTTTGGAGTGTGAGGTGTTTATGGTCAAGACTTCTTATGAAAACAAACCTTATCGTCGAGTAATTATGAATATGTTTGGGGCGACGGCTGACCCTAGCCCATCAACCAAAACTGATTATGGTAAAAAAGTGCTAGCTGAACATCCTGATACACCAGGTAGTTTGGGAATTGCTATTTCCGAAGCTCTGGAAGGTGTAGTTAAATCTGGCGGAACGGCCAAGTACGCTTTGGGTTCAGTTTTAAATCATGTTCTTCTTCACCAAACAATTATTGGTTTGGAAGCCCAAAAACAAATGCAAATTGCTAATGATTACCCTGATATTGTAATTGGTTGTTGTGGTGGGGGCAGTAATTTTGCGGGCATAGTTTTTCCATTTTTAGCAGATAAATTATCTGGTAAGGTTAAGAACCTGGAAATAATTGGTGTGGAGCCAGCCTCTTGTCCAACTTTGACCAAGGGTGAATATAAATATGATTTTGGTGACACTGCCCAAATGACACCACTCTTGAAAATGTATACGCTTGGATCAGATTTTATTCCTTCGCCCATTCATGCTGGGGGCCTGCGTTATCATGGTATGGCGCCACTGGTTTCATTTATTCATCATGAAGGGCTAATGACTGCGCGAGCTTATGAACAAACTGAAGTATTCCAAGCTGGAGTAGATTTTGCTCGAGCTGAAGGGATAATTCCCGCGCCAGAGTCTACCCATGCGATCAAGGCAGCAATAGATGAAGCCTTGAAATGTAAAGAGAGTGGTGAATCAAAAACAATTTTGTTTAATTTATCAGGACATGGGTTTTTGGATCTAAAAGGGTATGAGGATTTTTTGGGTGGAAAGTTGAAGTGATATTAAGCCCTCCCATTTTTAAGGGGAGGGTTGGGGAGGGGTTCCTTATTCCAAGCAACCCCCTCCTGGCCTCCCCCTTAAAAAGGGGGAGGAAAATGCATTCTATGAAAATTAAATTACTTACAATTAATAGTCTGAAACCCCACGAGCATATTTCAGCTAAACGCGTGGTAGAAGTGGTGGCAATGATAAAAAAGGCCGGAAAATTTACTGAGCCAATTTTAGTAGAAAAAAATACTTTGGTAATTCTGGATGGGCATCATCGGGTAGAAGCTATGAAAAAATTGGGCTATGAAAAAATCCCAGCGAGACTGGTAGATTACAAAAAAGTGGAAGTAAGTCTGCGCCATAAAAATCTGTCTAGCCATATTATAAAGGAAATGGTTTTGTATTTGGCGAGTAAAAATATTATTCTACCCCAGAAAACTACCCGACATTTGGTTGTAAGATAGAATTAATAGTTGTCCACAGCAGTTTTGACTTTTTTATTTTGCTATGGCAATATACCTATACTATGAAAAATATGAACAAAGCCTTTTATTTCTTTTACTTTGTTAACCTCTAGGCCGAGGGCTTGTTCGTGTATAATAAATAAAATACAAGGACCTCGGCAACGAGGTTCTTTTTTTTAACACTGATTTAAACAGATTTATAAAGATTTCACTGATAATTTAAACAGATATAACATTGATTAAACCCGCCTGTTATAGACTATCATTGTGGGTAGTCTAATTAAAACAGATTACACAGATATGTATGAAATTAGTAGTATCAAAAATTGACAAAGTTAGTGGGCAAGTGACGCCACCTGCTTCAAAATCACAAACGATTCGGGCGTTGTTTTTTGCTTGCCTGGCTCAAGGTTCATCCATTTTGATCAATCCTTTGGTTTCTGATGATACTGAAACAGCAATCAAAGTTTGTGAAGATTTGGGAGTAAAAATTTTTCAAGTTGATAATTCTTTAGTAATTCAAAGCCAAGGCATACCATTGGTTTTTGATCAGACAAAAATAAATACAGGAAATTCTGGCATTGCCACGCGTTTTCTTTTACCAATTTTAGGCTTGAGAAAAGATTTTGATAATCCAATCATAGTTGATTGTGGTGAACAGATGAAACAACGTCCACTTAATTCTTTATTAGAAGCTCTGACAAATTTAGGTTTAAAAATAGAATGTTTAGAAAACACTGGCACTTGTCCAGTAAAAATATCGGGAAAATTAATGGGAGGCAAAGCCGAGGTAAATGGTTTAACTTCACAATTTATTTCGGCTTTGCTTATTTCATTACCATTGGCACAAATTGATTCAGAAATTACTGTACATGATTTGCACGAACGGCCATATTTGGATATGACTTTGGCGTGGCTAAAAGAATTAGGCATAAAAATTGATCATATAAGAGAAGACAAAAAAGATATTTTTAAAATTCCTTGCGGACAATACTACCGGTCGTTTACTAAACAGATTCTAGCAGATTTTTCTTCTTTATCTTATCCCTTGTCCGTAGCCGTTTTAATTCCCGGAGAAGTACGATTGCAAGGCATTGATATGGATGATTGTCAGGGTGACAAAAGATTGATTGAAATTTTACAAGCTATGGGCGCGGATATCATGATTAATAATTCCGAATTATTAATCAAAGGCGGACAGCCTTTGCAGGGCATCACGATTGATGCCAATGGTATCCCGGATATGGTGCCAACTCTGGCTGTAGTGGCTACTCAAGCCATGGGCGAGACAAAAATTATCAATGTAGCTCAGGCGCGATTGAAAGAAACTGATAGAATAAAATCAATGGCCATTGGTCTCAAGGCCATGGGTGCTAATGTAGAAGAAAAATCTGATGGCTTAATAATAAAAACAAGTTTATTACATGGCGCGGAGGTTGATGGCTATGGTGACCATCGTACAGTAATGGCTTTATCTTTGGCAGGTTTAATGGCTCAAGGCGAGACAATTATTTCTACAGCCGAAGCAATAAACAAAACCTTTCCTAATTTTGTGGAATTGATGAATGAATTGGGATGTAAGATAAATTTAGTCAAATAAGTTCATATCAAGTATGACTTTATGGACTTTTGACTTTAAAGACTTTTTAACTATTTAATATGAAACATATAATTTTAATTGGTTTTAAACATGTAGGCAAATCTGCCATTGGACAAAAATTGGCTGATGAGTTAGAGTGTTCGCATGTTGACTTAGACAACTTAATAGAACAAAAACATTGTCATGATACTAACCAGTCATTGAATTGTCGACAAATTATGAATGAACTTGGCGCAGAGCATTTTCGTAGTTTAGAAAAACAGGTTTTGGAAAATTTGCTTTTGCAGGAAAAAAATGAAAAAATAATCTCGGTAGGTGGTGGAACACCGCTAGATGAAGAAAATAGGCGATTGATTTCAGAGCATAGAGTTGTACATGTGGTGGCGCCACGGGGGATTGTATTTGAACGAATCATGGTCAATGGCAAACCAGCTTTTTTCCCGGACAATGGTGATGATTTTGAAACTTTTCTAAATATTTGGGAAGAAAGAATCCCAGTGTTTGAATCAATTGCCGAGACTACGATTGAAAATGATGGTTCGATCCAAAATGCTGTAGATCAAATAAAAGTTAATCTAAAAATATGAAAAAAATATTATTAGTGCATGGACCAAATTTAAATTTGCTTGGGCTAAGAGATAAAAATCATTATGGTGATTTGACTTTGGAAAAATTAGAAAATTTGGTAAAAGAAAAAGCGACAGAATTAGATATGCAAGTTTTAGTTTTTCAGTCTAACCACGAAGGAAAATTGATTGATTTTATTCAAGAAAATAGTGTTTACGCTAGTGGAATTATTATTAATCCAGGAGCTTTGACTCATTATAGTTATGCTTTGCATGATTGTTTGGTAGATACTGGTTTACCTTGTGTAGAGGTTCACTTATCTGATGTCGACAATCGGGAAGAGTGGCGAAAAATTTCTGTGACAGCGCCCGCTTGTATTGAAAAAATTAGTGGAAAAAAAGAGCAAGGTTATATTGAGGGATTAAAATTACTTATTGAAAGATTAGATAGAAACACAGATTGAACTGATTTAACGAATTTGAACGGATCAGTTTTGATTAGTTTAATTCGTTAGATTCGTGTATCTATATAAATATTGTTAAATAATATGAATGCAGTTATAGGTTACCCATTAGAACATAGTTTGAGTCCGGTATTGCATAATGAATTGTACCGTTTGCTTGATATTGAAAATGAATTTATAAAGTTTGAATCAGATGATATAGATTTTTTAGTAAAGGAAATTAAAGAAAAGAAATATGAATTGGTGTCTGTCACTATGCCTCACAAACAAAGTATAATACAGCATTTAGATGAAGTTGACGGAGTGGCAAAAAAGATTGGGGCGGTTAATACAGTGATTAATAAAAATGGAAAGTTGACTGGCTATAATACTGATGTGTATGGAATAGAATATGTTCTACATAATGTAGACATAAAAAATAAAAATGTTTTAATAATTGGGGCTGGTGGAGTAGCTAGACCAGTGGCTTACTATATAAGTAATAATGAGGGAAATTTATTTTATATTAATCGCACGAGAGATAAAGCCGAAATATTAAAAAAAGATTTTGGTGGTGAAGTGGTGGAAATGGAAAATTTGAAAAGTGAAGAGATTGATATTATTATTAATACTACATCAATTGGAATGTATCCAGATGATAATATGCCGATTGATAAAAATTTTCTAACAAATAAACACACAATATTTGATGTGATATATAATCCAATCAAAACCAATTTATTAATTGAAGCAGAAAAATGTGGGGCAAAAATTATTTCTGGATTAGATATGTTTATTGC
>JBAQFA010000002.1:0-1528 GCA_049287025.1 Candidatus Magasanikiibacteriota bacterium | reverse complement strand
TAAATACCAACGCAAGTGGAAATACATATCAATGGCAAGCCTTTGGGAATGCGTACGACCCCCTTGATAATACTGGAGCTTCAGATTTCGCTATTGGAGCTACATATGGTAGTGGCATAGATAATCGAAATATCACCAATCTACCCTTCACACCGGACTTGGTCGTTATGAAATCAATAACCAATGCCGGATCTGCAGTATTAAAGACTTCATCCCATGATGGGGAGTTAGCAAGTTATTTTGAAGGAACCGCCGATGCTGCGAACCTAATACAAAGTTTAAGATCAGATGGTTTCCAAGTTGGAACAGGTGCAAACGTAAATACCTCCGCTATAACATATTTTTGGTTTGCATTTAAGACGGGGAATAATTTCAAGGTGGGTTCATATACTGGTACTACACTTGCACATGATGAAACTATCGAAACAGGCTTTCAATCAAATCTCATTTGGACCAAACCTGCTACTGCAGTTGGAGGTATAACCAAACCATCAACCCTGGCAGGTACAACCTCACAGTATTTCTTGGCTACAGCAAATGCTACTACTCAGATTACAGGAATAACTGAGGATGGATTTAGTGTAGGAATAGGTACTGGAGCCAATGCTGCAACAACAATTAGATATATGGCCTGGAGAGTTCCATATTATGAACCTCCAGCTAATCTCCCTGGAGACCCAGGTACTCCAGCTTTTTCAAACACTTCCATAACAGGGACTGTCGTATCCTGGACTGCGGCCTCCGGAGCTGATTACTACATTGTAGAACGCGCATCAGACAGATCTGGAACACCAGGGTTGTATAAATATGTCGCAACAACTTCGGCGCTTTCCATTGCAGACAATATGCTCAATGCAAATCAAACATACTGGTACAGAGTAAGAGCTTCAAATCCTAACGGATATAGCGGATATAGCGGAGTAAATAGTGTAACAACCAATTCACAAACTCTGCAAATTCAAACCGGCTCATACGTAGGAACGGGGAACCAATTCTCAATATCTGGCCTGGGGTTTGCCCCTGAGATGGTCATACTTAAATCCGATACTGCCACAATTCCTACTATATTTAAAACTTCGGTCATGAGAGATAATGTCATGGGCTTCTTTTCAGCAACAGCCGATGGGGCAGTGGCAAATATAAATATTGAGAATGTTACATATACATGGATTGCCTTCGCGGGGTCTGATTGTAGTTCCACTGGCTACTTCTGCCTAGGCGCATATACTGGCACGGGGGCTGCACAAAGTATCTCCACAGGCTTTCAACCCGACTATGTTAGCGTAAAAAACAACGAGGCTGTTTTAGCTAATTACAAAACAACTGCATTGGGTGCAAATAACCATACCATTTTCTATATTAATATTGTTAAGAACACCACTGGAGCATATATTAGCTCCTTAAATACCGACGGTTTCTCTGTTGGCACTACAAATAGTGTTGCCGGTGGAACATTCTTCTACTTTGCATTCAAGGAGAAAACGAACTTCTTTAAACAGGGTTACTATGCCGGGAACAGCTCCGACAA
>JBAQFA010000001.1:0-1590 GCA_049287025.1 Candidatus Magasanikiibacteriota bacterium | reverse complement strand
AGGTGAAGCAGGAGTTGGTAAAACAGTGTTAGTCGAAGGGTTGGCTCAGAGGATTGCCCTAGGTCATGTTCCACCATCATTAAGGAATATGAAAATAGTATCATTGGATGTTCCAAGCATAATGGCTGGAAGTAAAATGAGAGGAGATATTGAGGAAAAAATTATGTCCATAGTGGAGGAAATAATATCTTCCAACAATACTATTCTGTTCATTGATGAAATTCACAATATTGTTACCTCAGGTATGGGTGGAGGCCCATCAGATATAGCTTCTGTACTTAAGCCGGCCTTGTTACAAGATGGATTTAGATGTATTGGGGCTACAACTACAGAAGAATATTCTGCAAATTTTGAGACCGATAGCGGTTTAGCTCGAAGATTTCAGCCAATACATCTGGAGGAAGCATCCCCTGAAAATACGGTAGAAATATTACAAAATATCAAACCGATATTAGAGAAACATCATAACGTAAGAATAGGGAGAGAGGCATTGAATTTAGCTGTAAGTCTCTCGGATAGGTATGTAAGTGATAGATATTTACCAGATAAAGCAATTGATCTCTTAGATGAAGCTGCAGCTTCAAAGCGATTAGAGATTGAAAATGAATACGGTGATATCTCGGACCTCATAGCTCAATTAAATATATTAAAGCAGAAGAAAGAATCGACCATATTAAAAGGAAATATGCCTAAAGCAGAGAGACTTCAGCTTGAAGAAGTAAAATTAGAAAAACAGATCAGTGAAAGAGACAAACAATGTATTGATAGTAAGAAAAATGTTAAGAATCAAATAGATGAAGACGATATTCGTACAGTCATATCTCGATGGACAGGTATTCCTTTGAGTACACTCGGTAGCAAAGAGAAAGTATCTCTCTTGAAATTGGAGAAGCAATTAGATACCTTTGTAGTAGGGCAAAATGATGCATGTCATGCGGTAGCCTCAGCCATCAAGCGTGCACGTACTGGTATCTCTGATGCAGAGCGACCATGGGCATCAGTCTTGTTCTTAGGTCCTACAGGAGTTGGAAAGACAGAGTTAGCCAAAGTATTAACTAAAGAACTTTTCGGGGACGAAGATAGGTTGGTACAGATAGATATGAGTGAAATGATGGAGATGCATAGTGTTTCTAAATTAATTGGTTCTCCTCCAGGCTATGTAGGCTTTCAACAAGGTGGTATGTTAACTGAACAGGTACGAACTCAGCCTCATTCAGTTATTCTTTTTGATGAGATAGAAAAAGCGCATCCTGATGTGTTAAACGTACTACTTCAAATACTTGAATATGGTCATTTAACAGATGGAAGAGGTAAGAAGGTAAACTTCAAGAACACCATTATAATCCTTACTTCAAATATTGGAGCGGAGGATATAAGGAAAAATAAGGTATTAGGATTTGTGGGAAATAGAACTAAAAAACGAAGTGATATGGATATCAATAAGGCATACACAGGTATGAAATCTGAGCTTTTGATGAAGTTGAAGGATACTTTGAGACCTGAATTACTCAATCGTATAGACGATATTGTCATATTCAGATCGTTGACTAGAAAGGATGCACGTAAGATTGTTGAATTGTTGATTAATGA